>NZ_JAUUUU010000001.1:0-845110 GCF_030676955.1 Porticoccus litoralis
GGGTTCTACCCCGTTTTTACGGACGGTTTAATAAAGATTGAATCCTTAAATCTTGCTTAGCCACTCGGCGTCGCATCCTCGGATTATGAAACAATTCTATGTAATTAAAAACATCTGCCTTAGCAGCATCTCGAGTTGGATAACGTGTATGATTTAATCGTTCACGTTTGATCATTCCAAAAAAGCCCTCACAAGCCGCATTATCACCACAATGTCCAACTGCGCTCATTGAACTGACTATATTCTTCTCCTTCAAGAATCGTTGATAGACGTAGCTTCTAAACTGACTTCCACGATCTGAATGCAATATGACTTTATCGCTGGACTGTCTCTGCCAATGCGCCATCTCAACAGCCTTGAGTACCATGTGACGGTCCTGCCTATGGTGCATAGACCAACCAACAATTATCTTGTGATATAAATCCATGACGACACATAAGTACAATTTGCCCTCATCCGTTTTCATCTCAGTAATGTCAGTGACCCATTTGGTCTCTGGTTCTAGTGCTGAAAAATCACGGTTAAGATGATTTGCAACTGCAGGGGAGTACATCTGCACCTTGCCACGCATGCTGCGCTTCTTTCTTCTAGGCCAGCCTTGCAGTCCATTTGTGGCCATGATTCTAGCCACTCGATTTAAGCTAACAGACTCTCCATCATCCAATAAATCTTCATGCATTCTAGGCGCACCAATAATGCCTCGACTATCTTCATGAATATCTTCGATCTTGCTTAGTAGGCGCTTATTTTCAAGCTTAGTCTTACACAAGGGTCTTTTAGACCAGTCGTAATATCCACTAGGTGAAACACCTAAACAGCGGCACATAAGCCTGACAGGATATTGTCCGCAGCAACGTCGAATCGCCTGATACTTCAGCTCGATTCCCTGGCAAAGTACGTCGCCGCTTCGCGTAAAAAATCCCGCTCCTTTTTAACGCGAGATAGCTCTCTCTTGAGAGCTGCCATTTCTTGATCTCGAGGACTACCAGTTCCACTGAAAGCTTCTGAACCAGCTTCTTCTATCTGACTACGCCATCTAGAAAGCATGTTTTGGGCTATACCCAGTTCTCTAGCCACCTGAGCGCAAGTGACACCAGGTTGATTTAGCTGCTCGACTGCGCCCCGCTTAAACTCAGGGCTATATTTTCTACGTTTAGACATAACAAACACTCCTTAGCCATGATTATGGCCTTCTTTAAAGTGTCCGTAAATTCGGGGTAGAACCCAACTGTATGAAAAAAGACTAAGGAAATCAAAGATTGATTTCTAACTGTGAAAGTAATGTGTAAGTCATTAATGCAATAGATTCAATGACTTACACTATAAAAACTACTCCCACTCAGTAGCAACGTTGATAATTTCCTGTTTATTATCAATTATTTACTACCTCACAATAGTTAGTGTGTAAGTAATGTGTAACTCCAACACTACTTTGCACGCTTTATTTACGCTTGTGCAACTATTGCAATTCAATAGTTTACGCAATCCCTTGTTGCACATTGTAAGACGAAGAACGTGCTTTAACCAAACACGTTCTTCTGTTCGTTTTGTTCACTTGTTCTTTTGTGTCACTCGTCTGCCAAACTGCGCTTGCTTCTCTATCAGCGCATCTAACTCACCATTCTCTGCAGCTTCACGCAGCTTAGCTAGCACATCAGCAACTTCTGCTTCAGTAGCTAGTTCGATAGCATTCTTGCCTTTAGCAAACTCTAAAGGCTTGCTTCCATAGCGCACTACAAGATTTATCTTTCCATCAACACTAGCAGTCCACCAACGCTTAACTCGCCTAGCAACTTCAACTTTGCGTTGGTTACCATGTTCGTCAGTAACCCACTTGTGTTGCGTAGGTGTGTAGTCTTTATTTGCTGCAAGTTGGATTTGTTCATCTATCTTTGCAATCAGCTTGCGACGACGAACTGCGATAGGGTTGTTGTTTTGAAGTGGATTAAAAGCAACGAAATTCAGTGTATCAAGTACAGTCATATCAGCCTCCTTATTAGCTAAAAGCATTGTGCTTTCAGAGTTCGAAGGCTGTCATCCGAAGATTAGTCGTCTGCGTTCAGAAACTTATCTAGCTTTGAAGCTGTTGGCTTAGATGCTGGCGCTGCGTCTCTACCAATGTTGTGCATTGCACGTTCAATCACAGCTAACTTAACACTCTGCTTGCTTGTAAGTCTGCTGTCATCACTCAGCTTTTCATTGCTGCGCGAGGTAACCAAGCGTGGAAGGGATACAATATCTGCGCTCAAGTCACTACCCACTTCAAAGCTAATATCTCTATCAAACCAAACGCGAAGGCTACTGTCATAGTGCAGAATTTCTTGCAGCATCGCTAACGCATCTTCACAAAGACTTTCACTCTTGTCGTAGAACTTCTTAGCAGTAGAGTGCTTACCTTTACTGCTGTAGCCTTCTGCACGATTGTAGTAGAAGGTAGCTTGTTTCAGCTTCTCTTCGTATCGCTTTAAGTCACTTGGTTTGTCTTTAAGCTCGTTACGCAGTTCAAGCTGTTCTTTCCACTCACACTCTAGTTGTTCGTATTCTTCTTCGCGTAACCACGTTTGAAGCTGACGGTTTTGCACGTTTTCGCCACGTCTAAGTTTGTCAGCTATCCCTTCTAACTTGCTAAGGCGCTTAGTTTCTTCACTTGTAAGCTTACGACGTGGATTAGTTTTTTCAATTCTCTTTTGCAGCAGCTTATGATGGTTACCATTTGGTTTCTTTTGATTGTCTAGCCACTCACTCATCAGTATCAAACAGACTATCGAAATTCAATTTTCGTTCAGCAATGTGTATTTTACCAATCGCCTTTTCCAATAACTCAATTTGCTTATTATTCAAAACAACAGATGAGTTACACTTTGTACATTTACCTCTGTATCTTACCTTTTCTTTTTCAAGGTGCTTGAGCTCAGCATCGAGCACTTCAAACTGTAGACATTCTCTGCAATCAACCAAATCGCAATTAAGTTTTTTCTTGATGGTTTCAAGTTTTTTGCTTTCAGATGCGTTCATCAAACTGCTTCCTTGTATAACTCTCTTTGGAATTCCACAAAAGTGCGCTGAATATCTTGTACGCTTCCCAACTCTTGTTGTGCAGCATGTATGCTTCCGTATTTGGCTGTAAGCACCGTACTCAACTTCCCTACATCCAATTCGTCTACACCAATGTTTACGTAGTTTCGTAAGACGTACTCAACGAACTCTCTTTGCTTCGAATTAAGCAAGTTATAGATATTGTCTTTGTTCGTTTCCACACGTGCTGCACGTGTTACTGGCGATTTTGCATATGCGATATATTCAAGTACATCGAACAAGTCGCTGTCTTTAGCGTTAATTAATTCTTGCAGCTTTTCTAAGTCGTCTTTGTGACATCCAGCATTTTCGAGTTTCTTAAGCAACTCCCTTCGCGTCATTGGATTTGCCCATAGACTGCGAAGCTTTTCTTCACTTCCTAACAGTTCTGGCAACTTAAGTGTATCGAATAGACGCTTAAGGAATTCTTCTGCGCTGATAGGTTTGCCATCAACGTAGAAATACGTGCTACTCATACTTTGTAATTCACGCACTTTTCCGTCACTTAGCTTAATGCGTAGCTTTGGCTTAGAAGGTGTATCTTCGCCATCGTCGCCACCATTACCACCGCTATTCCCTTCTTCGCCTTTGCCACCTTTTGAGCCAGTATTACCGCCTTCTGGTTCTACTGGTTCACCGTCCCATTCAGCATCATTGAACAAGTGATATGCGTTGACAAAGTCTACGATAGTGAAGAAGTGCTTGCCTTCAAACAGACGTGTGCCTCTACCAATAATCTGCTTGAATTCAATCATGCTGTTTACTGGACGTAGCAGAACAATATTGCGTACGTTACGTGCGTCAACGCCAGTGGTTAGCTTTTGGCTTGTGGTAAGTATGGTGGGAATTGATTTATCGTTGTCTTGAAACTGCTTTAGATAGGTATCGCCTAGCGCACCATCATTTGCCGTAACACGTACACAGTAATCTACACTTTTACTGCTTGCTTCTTGATTTACTAAATCGCGTACAAGTCCAGCATGTGCTTGGTTAGCACAGAATACGATTGTTTTTTCAGTTTCATTGATGGCAGCAAGCATGTCTTGCACACGCTTTCTTTCACGTTGTTCAATGACAATACGTTTGTTGAAATCACTCTCTTTGTATACGTGTCCTTCGTCTACTTCACCTTCAATAACTTCATCATCAGATGTGTAAACGTACTCATCAATCGTTGTTTGTATACGCTTTACTTTGAAGGGGGTAAGGAAACCATCTTGTATGCCTTCTTTCAGACTATACGTAAACACTGGTTCACCGAAATAATCGTACGTGTCAGCGTTGTCTGTGCGCTTTGGCGTTGCTGTTAAGCCTAAGTGTACAGCACTGTCGAAGTAATCAAGTATGCCTCGCCAACTACTTTCATCGTTAGCACCACCTCTATGACACTCGTCAATGATTACTAAATCGAAGAAATCTCTTTCGTAGTCGCCAAAGTAAGGCTTTCCTTCTTCGCCACTCATAAAGGTTTGGAAGATTGTAAAGAACACGCTTCCGTTCTTTGGTACTTCGCCGCGTTTAGCGATGTCGTTTGGATTGATGCGAACAAGTGCTGCTGCGTCAAAAGCACCAAAGTCTAAGTATGCTTGATTAGCTAGTATGTTTCTGTCAGCAAGAAAAAGGATACGAGGTTGACGTTTAGCATCCTTCTGCTGTGTCCAACGACTTTTGAATAGCTTCCAAGCTATTTGAAACGCTATAAATGTTTTTCCAGTGCCAGTAGCAAGCGTTAGCAATACTCTCTGCTTATCTTTTGCTACAGCTTCAACAGCACGATTTACAGCTAGTTCTTGATAGTAACGTGCTTGTTTCATTCCGTTCATATCTTCAAACGGAATAGCGTTAAAGCGTTCTAACCACTCATTGCTTTCACCGAAAGTACGTTCCCATAATTGCTGTGGTGTAGGAAACCTTTCAACTTTGCCTTCGGTACTGTCTTTGTGGTTAATCTCGTAGATTTCTTTGCCGTTAGTTGCAAAGCCAGTCTGTAAACGAAGTTTCTGTGCGTATAACTTAGCTTGTGCAACACCTTCGCTTACATCTAGTTCGTTACTCTTAGCTTCTACAACAGCAAGTTTAATATTCTTGTACTCAAGCACGTAGTCAGCCTTCAGCTGTCCAGTACGCATCCCACTGGCACGAATTTCGCCAGCGTTAATGTTGAACTCACGCCTTACACGTACGCCAGTGTCTAAACTAGTTTTCCAACCACTAGCCTCTAACTGCTTGTCGATTAACTCTGCTCGTGTATCAGCTTCGTTCATGCTGCCTCACTTGAATTGAGTTCTTGTGCAAGTATTATTGATTTAAGTGCTATGTAGTTTTCTTTAGCTAAGGCGGTTGTTGCAAACACAGTATCTATTTCTGCAAATGCGTCATTTAACTTTGCGACAATGCATTGTTGTTCTGCGAGTGGAGGAAGCAGTAATTCAACGTTCGCCAGAGTTTTTCCAGATATTTCCTTAAATGTTGTTCCAGTTCCTAAGTCGTTTAATAGCTGTTTAGATGAAAACAGAAAGTAGTACAGATACTCTGTAATTATTTCTGCAGTTGGAACTAACCCTTTGCAACCTTGGTTGAAAGACATATCGATAGTGTTTATGAACACATGTCCTATAGGCGCACGACAAGAAAGAATAACTGAATTTTCTGGGACTAATTTAGCTGACGAATTATTTAATCCATCCTTTGTAATTTGACGTTCCGTTAAATCTACGTACTTGCCATCTATCTTTCCCATATCCTTTGGCGTAAGCCATTGGATATCCCCTTCCCAGTACATTTTGACATTTGACTTGGGAGTGCCGCCATTCACAATCTTACATACATCACCAAGCTTTACTGTTTTGCACAAAGCATCATTGCTTGTAAGCGATGCGGCTAATAACGATGCTTTCAGTTTTTCAGCGTTAGCTTGCTTCGCTTCAACTAGCTTAATAGCACTATCAATCTTAGCAAACGCTGCATCAAGCTTAGCAACGATGCGTTGTTGTTTTGCGAGTGGGGGCAGTGTTACCAAAACCTCGCCAAGATTTTTTCGTGATATTCGCTGTCTAGTTGCCCCAGTAACCTTTTCTTGCACGGCAGAAAAGTATTGAGGGGACTGCATGTAGTAGTTGAGGTAAGTGGGTAAAACACTTTCTTTTGTTCGAATTACAGTACAGTCAACGGCTGTGATAGCTTTCTCTTTTAGCTTAGGTATTACGCACGCTCTGCCAACTGGTTCTGGCAAACGTGACACGAGGATGTCACCCTCTTTTACCTCCGTACAATTCAGTCGCATAAATGTTTTCTCTGAGATGTAACGAGCTTTGTCTTTTCTTTCTGCAAAAGCTCCAGTCTTCACGTTTCCAGTTTGAATTAGTCGTATGCCCTCACTAGATTGATCCTTTGTCTCAATCCAATCACCATCAGTGAACACACTGCAGACATCTCCAAGCTTCACTGTGTTCCACATCACAACAACTCCTTTATTGCTTGCAGTGCGTCTGCAGCTTGTGCATCTAGCAGTTCAATCTCAGCAATGATTTCTTGTGGAGTTCGGTTATCCACTTCTTCAACACGATTAGGATTGTTTACAGTCAAATCCCAAGTATCTTTATTGATGTCGTCTAAGCTTACTAGCCAACTGTTGTCACTTAGCTTTTGTGACTTCGCCATATCAACGAACTCAGCCAAGTCACGTTCGTTTAGTGGATTTGTTTTACCCATGTTTCTACCAACATTCAGTTGGTAGTACCACACGTTTTCTGTTGGCTTACCTTTTTCAAAGAACAGTACAACTGTCTTTACGCCAGTGCCTAAGAACGCACCGCCAGGCAAATCAAGTACAGCAAACAAATTACATTCTTCAAGTAGTTGCTTTCTAAGTGCAACGCTTGCGTTGTCTGTGTTACTTAGAAATGTATTCTTAATGACTACGCCACAACGTCCGCGTGTCTTAAGTATTTTGATAAAGTGCTGTAGGAATAGGTACGCTGTTTCGCTTGTTTTGATTGGAAAGTTTTGTTGTATCTCAGCACGTTCTTTGCCGCCAAAAGGTGGGTTAGCAAGTACTACATCAACCCTATCTTTCTGCTGTATGTCCGCAATGTTTTCAGCAAGCGTATTACTGTGGATGATGTTAGGCGCTTCAACACCATGCAGTATCATGTTCATAATACCGATGACGTAGGCTAGGCTTTTCTTCTCTTTTCCGAAGAACGTATTTGTTTGAAGTGTTTCATATTCAGCAGCACTTAACTCTTTGCTGTTTCGCATCCAATCGTATGCTTCACACAAGAATCCAGCACTACCAACAGCACCATCGTAAACAGTTTCACCAATTTGTGGATTTACTACTTTAACGATGCTTTTGATAAGAGGACGCGGAGTGTAGTACTCGCCTCCGTTACGTCCAGCGTTACCCATGTTCTTAATTTTATCTTCATACAAGCTGCTTAACTCGTGCTTGTCTGCGTTACTTAAGAACTTAAGTTCGTCTACTTTATTGATAACATCACGCAGTGCGTAACCACTTTGCAGCTTGTTACGTAACTCACTGAATATTTCACCAATCTTGTAGTTGATGCTGCGAGGGTTATCCGTAGTTTGTTTGAAGCTAGCAAGATAAGGAAACAGCTTATGATTGACGAAATCGCGCAAGTCATCGCCAGTAAGTGCTGCGTTGTAATCTAGTGTTCCGTCAGAACGACGTGGTGCTGCCCATTCTTGCCAACGAAACTCGCCATCAATTATGCGTGTATATGCCTCGCCATTAAGAATAGCTGCTGTTTCTTTATCCGCTTCAAAGTCGTCTAAGTATTTAAGGAAAAGCACCCAACTTGTCTGTTCAATGTAGTCAAGTTCGCTGCTGCAACCAGCGTCTTTCCAAAGTGTATCGTCAATGTTTCTAAACGCTGCTTCGTACATAGGTGCTTATCCTCGTGCCTATTAAGATTTGGGTTTTCTGCCTTCTGCAAGCGAGCCTTTCAGCATGCCAGCAGTAAAGCCAAACTCTTTGCAAAGACGCTTTACTTCCTTCAGTGCGTTAGCACGTTCGTTCTTCTTAGCTTCAACCATCTGCTGCTGAATTGTTTCCATTTCAGCTTTCAATTCGTCATAAGATTTCATCTCACACCTCCATTAGTTAAGTGTCAGTCTTATCTTATAGATTAGTTCATCAGTTGAAAAGCACGTTTTTTCTACGTCTGCTGTATAGCAATGATTTTAAGGGAAAGTATTTGCACAGCGTCTCACTATGCCAGTCAGTCATAGTGTCAACCACGCAGTCAAATAGCTACAAACCATGCACTTATGACTGGTTTTCTAACGTTTGTCTCTGTCGTCTTGTTGATTTGGTAACGGTGGTTGTGGACGAATAGGTGTGAAGTCTGTTCGTTCTATGTCTTTTGGCGTCGTCTGCTGTGGTGGTTCTTGTTTGATTATCTTTGTCTTTGGAGCAGCGACAGTACGTGTAACAGTCTTTGTTTCTGGTTTTGCCATCTTCTTAGCAAGCGCCACAACACTGCTGCTTGTGCCTAGCATTAACTCAAGTGCTGCCCACTTTGTCTCATCGTCTACACGTTCAATTTCGCTGCGTATAGCGTTCAATGCTTGCTGTATGTCTTGTAATGCACTTTTGTTCATACTGTTATTTAGCAACTAGCAGAATGGGGTAATGTAAAATCACCACCTCACTTCTGTAAGTACTCCACCGCAGAAAACCGCAGCACGAAAATTTATTGCTTAAAACCCAATTTCGGATGACGAGGTTGTTGGATTGAAGCTACAGTGCTATTTGTCAAACCCTCGCCTCGTCTTTCCACCACCCCACAGCATCACTATTAATCTGCTTGTGGCACTGTTCGCTGAGTTCGATAAATCGCTTACCAAGTTGCGTATGGCGTTCTGTCGCCGTCATACAGCGTCCGTAGTGCTGTAATTTGCTTGCGCATATAGCCAATGTACCCACGCTTGGTTTAACACGCTTAAAACGCAGCGTACGCATGTAACACTCGCTTCTGCATAACCAATCTTTACTGAATTCGCTTTCGCTGCTGACAGCACCAATCTGCTGCAATAACTCAAATACTTCGTTTAGAACCGTTTTCTGCATCAATCATTCCTCCGTTGATAAATAACTACATGCACAGCTAGCTACTGTGTATTTACCAATAGAAGATTAAGGATTGGAAAAACGTGCAATATGTAGAAAGACTAAAACTAGAAGGCGCAGAGTGGGTACGTAGTCAGAACTTTTGGCTATTTGGTACTGCTACGTTCAAAGATGGTAGTCGTTTAACAGACAGCGATGCTACGAATGACGCTAAGCACTTCTTCAACATACTTGATAGACAAATTCTTAAACGCAAAGAAACAATGCAAGGCAAACGACTTGATAGACTTGTTTTCTTAGAACATGGACGATTAGGCGCAAATACTCACATTCACTTTTTCATCAAAGGCACACATCTAAGTCAATACAAGGCAATTGCAAAATATGCACCAATAATTTGGCAAGAACGCATTTCAAAGGCACACAACCTACTACTTAAAGACAACATTGGACTTGATGACACTCGTAGCGAATACTGTTGGAAGGAGATTAAATCTTATCAACGTGACGTTCTGCTGACTGAGTGCTGTCACTTATCTAATTCTTAGCAATACTCAAACCTAACAAAGGCGATGCTTATACTTGGTTTGTCTGCTTGGATGTAACTGCTGCACGTTTGGACGAGGTGGCTTGTTATCGTTATGACTAAACAAACAACTCAAACTAATCACACTAGAAACAACACAAATTAAAAGTAAGAAAACAAACATTATCTTACATTTCTACGTAAGTCTTTGATGTATGGAAGGAATTATATGAGCACTTATTGGTTGCTCAAATAGAACCTCAGAAAATACGCTATATGCACGAAAACATTACATTTAGGTGGTGACATATGGCGCAAGCAAAGACACTTAACAAAACAGAATTAAAGCAGCTGCTAGACGTAACAAATTCGTGCAGTCGTTATCCACTGCGTGACAGCACCATGCTGCTGTTTACGCATTTGTGTGGTTTACGTGTTGGAGAAGTTGCTGCACTGCGCTTCGATGATGTATTAGATGCAAACGACACAGTACGAGACGAAATGACACTAGATGCAGCACGTACCAAGTCAAAACGAGCACGTAAGATATTTCTACCAAAGCAAATGCAGCGTCAGCTACAATCCTACGTTAGAAGCGTTGATAAGCGTCCACAGCATGGTTATTTGTTCTCTACGCAAAAGAGTGCGCGATTTAGTGCAAACACTGCCACACAGCATCTACAACGCTTGTATGCACGTGCTGGAATTGCTGGCGCTACGTCACACAGTGGCAGACGTACTTGGTTAACAACGCTTAGTCAGAAAGGTGTGAGTGTATTTGTGCTAGCTGATATGGCTGGACATAGAAGCATTCAAACGACACAGCGTTACGTAACAGTTAATGATGAGATGAAGCGTAACGCTGCTGAGTTAATCTAGCTCAACCTTTTTCAAGTCATCAATGATGCAGTTAATTATCTGATTTCTCACCACAGTATCATCAATTATTTCAACTGAAGGTATTGCAAATGTAACGCCTTCTATGAATGCTTCAATTTCTCTGACGAAGTCTTTGGCATTTTCACTAAATCGCTTGGCATTCGCATAGCGAATATCTTCTTCAATATAGTTAGTAACAATAGATATAGCCATGCGAGATGCTGCTTCATCGTTTCCAGTAGTCATCATAAATTCATCAAACATCATCTCATCCTTTCATCTGTGCGTATGCTTCATTAATGTTTTTTCCTACATCGTTTCTAATTTCTTGTAGCTTGCTTTTCATCTTATACTTTTTCTTTTGGATGTTAATAAGCGCAGCATCATACATGCCATCTAATTCCCTCAAATCGGTATAACCATATTCACCATTTTTCTGACGCAAAAAGGGTAACATTTTCTCACCCTCATCTAGCGATATGGGCTGAAATTCAACTACAAGTACAATCGAATAGTTAACATCTTCATCATGTCTTCTTGTGTAAATATTCATCTTTTCTCCTTTCTAAAGCACTTCAATAGTGCCATCTTCTCTACGTCTGTAGTCAGCTACAGCGTTGGTTAAACGTATTTCGTCATTCAAGTGGTAATACGTCTTTTCAATCTGTGCCACGCTAGTGCCACACATATCTGCTATCTGCCTAAACGTTAATCCACTCATAATACGCTGCGTAATCATAAAGTGACGCAAGCTGTAGGGTACTAAGTCACGCACTTCCCTATCTGCAATATCTGCTAACTCAATCATCTTATGGAAGTGGTATAGCAGCGTTCGCTTGCTTAGTTCGTTTTCGTTATCAACTGTAAAGATTAACTCGTCAGCTGTTTTAGGATTAGATATTTCACGTAAACGTTCAAAGTATTGTCCATTACGACACAAGAAGGTGCGACTTGTACGCACTTTACTTGTCTCTGCGCGAACATGGATACGTGCTAGCTTTTGTTCTTCGCCATTCACTTTGTGACGTTCAATCTGCACATCACTCCAACGTAGCTGTCGCTGCTCACCAACACGCAACCCACTGTTAGCTGCGATAAGAACGTAGTGCTGCACGATTTTTCGCACTCTTAGTTCTACATCATCTAGCTTGTTGTGTTTGGCAGTGTAGGTGCGCATAGCACGATACAGTGCTTCGTATTCATCGTTAGTCAGTGTTGCACGACGAATAGCTTCATTGCCTTTGTCTAAGCGTGGCAGCTTCTTAAAGTCAAAGCCATCTATGTGTGTTTCGCCATTCTTATGTAGCCATTTCATAAGCGCATTAATTGTGCTTTGTTCGTTTTGAACTGTGACTTGTTTGACGTTGCCGTTGGTAGCTTTGTGACGATGGTAGAAGTAGTTTTCGCAGTCAGTGCGTTCTAGTTCTTTCAGCTTAGTGTCTTTGCCAATGAAGCTAAGAAAGTGCTGTAGATGAGTTGCGATTGTTGTGTGTCGTCCTTTGACTATGTGTCCAAGTTCAACATCTCGCTGACGAAAGCTAAGATACTTCTCCACACCTTCTTTTGTGGTTATAGAGAAGTAGGTTTTGCCTTGCTGTAGATTAGCGTAAATCTCTAAGTACGCAGCTTTTCCCTTTTCGATTGCAGTAGCTTCACTGCGTGTACGAAGGCTTTTACGTGCGTACTTGTTTTCTTTTGGCAACCACATACGAAACTGCCAATAGTCACCTCGCTTGTAGATACAAGCCTCGTCAAATATTGGTATTTCGCCTTCAGCAAAGTGCTGTTTCTTCAGTGCCAAATCTTAGTCTCTGAGTTACTACGAGTTTCAGTAGTCACACGTTTGTGCAACATTTTGTGTAACTGTATGAAAAAAGACTAAGGAAATCAACGATTGATTTCTAAGTGTGAAAGTAATGTGTAAGTAATAAAGTTAATTAAATCAAGTACTTACACTTAAATATCTACTCCCACTCAATCGTTGCCGGCGGCTTACTGGAAACATCATAGGCAACCCGGGAGATACCGGAAATCTCATTGATGATGCGATTGGAGACTTTTTCCAGCAGCTCGTAAGGCAGATGAGCCCAGCGGGCGGTCATAAAGTCCACCGTTTCGACAGCTCGCAGCGACACGACATATTCGTAGCGACGGGCATCCCCCACTACGCCGACGGATTTCACCGGCAGAAATACAACGAACGCCTGGCTGGTTTTGTGGTACCAATCGGCTTTGTGAAGTTCCTCGATAAAGATGGCATCAGCCTCGCGCAGCAGATCCGCATAATCCTTTTTAACCTCGCCGAGAATACGCACGCCAAGGCCAGGGCCCGGGAACGGGTGGCGGTAGACCATGTCATAGGGCAGCCCCAGTTCAAGGCCGATTTTGCGCACTTCATCCTTGAACAGCTCGCGCAGCGGTTCCACCAATTCCATTTTCATATCGTCCGGCAGGCCGCCAACGTTATGGTGTGACTTGATCACGTGGGCCTTGCCAGTCTTGGCCGCAGCGGATTCGATCACATCCGGATAGATGGTACCCTGGGCCAGCCACTTGATATCAGAAAGCTTGGCGGATTCCTCGTCAAAGACTTCGATAAAGGTATTGCCGATGATCTTGCGTTTCTTTTCAGGGTCATCCACCCCGGCAAGCTTGCTGAGGAAGCGTTCCTCGGCATCGACGCGAATCAGCTTGACGCCCATATTCTTGGCGAACATTTCCATCACCTGGTCACCTTCGTTCTTGCGCAGCAGTCCATTGTCCACAAATACACAGGTGAGGTGATCACCAATAGCCTTGTGAAGCAGAGCCGCAACCACAGAGGAATCAACGCCGCCGGAAAGGCCTAGCAAGACGGGATCATTCCCCACCTGGCAACGAATGCGGGCGATACTGTCTTCAATAATATGCGCGGGGGTCCAAAGAGCCTCACACTCACAAATGGTCAACACAAAGTGCTCAAAAATACGCATGCCCTGCAGTGTGTGGGTCACCTCGGGGTGGAACTGCACACCGTAGAAATCCCGCTGAGGGCAATACATACCTGCAATCGGACAAGACTCGGTAGAGGCCATCACTTCGAATCTTTCAGGCAAGGTGGTCACCTTGTCCCCGTGACTCATCCAGACATCGAGTAACGGGCCGCCTTCTTGGTCCACGTGATCGACAACATCCCGTAACAGGCGGCTGCTACCGTGCACCTTGACCTGGGCATAACCAAACTCCTGTAGATTGGAGCCCTGCACAGCACCACCCAGCTGTTCCGCCATGGTCTGCATCCCGTAGCAGATGCCCAGAACGGGAATGCCCATTTCAAACACTATCTGAGGAGCTCGCGGCGAAAATCCGGCCGTGACAGACTCGGGGCCCCCGGCAAGAATAATGCCCTTGGGATTGAATTCGCGAATGGCCGTTTCATCCATATCCCATGGATGAATTTCCGAATACACACCAATTTCCCTGACCCTGCGCGCAATCAACTGCGTATATTGGGAGCCAAAATCGAGAATCAGGATCCTGTGTGAATGAATGTCTGTCATAACCCTGCCATTGCCAGTTAAAAGCCAATTTAAAAGGGCTGCACCATGCAGCCCTGTTTGTTCTGTTTAACCCATTCGCACCCGTTAACGGGGGTAATTGGGCGCTTCCTTGGTAATCGCCACATCATGCACGTGGCTTTCTCCCATGCCAGCGGATGTCACCCGGACAAAATTGGGCTTACTACGCAGCGTCTCAATATCGATGCTGCCGGTGTAGCCCATAGCCGAGCGTACACCGCCCATCATCTGATGAATGATGCCAGCAACCGGTCCTTTATAGGGAACACGCCCTTCAATACCCTCGGGCACCAGCTTTTCAACGCCCTGGCTGGCATCCTGGAAGTAACGATCACTGGAACCCACTGTCTGCGCCATAGCTCCCATGGAACCCATACCACGATAGGATTTGTAGGTGCGGCCCTGATACAGCTCAATTTCACCCGGCGCCTCTTCGGTGCCGGCAAACATGGAACCCATCATCACCGAATGTGCTCCTGCCGCGAGCGCCTTGGCCACGTCACCTGAAAAGCGAATGCCGCCATCGGCAATAACGGGAATATTGTGCTTGCTCAGTGCAGCCACCACATTGGCTACCGCAGATATCTGCGGAACACCGATACCAGTGACAATGCGGGTGGTACAGATGGAACCGGGGCCAATGCCTACCTTGATACCATCGGCACCGGCTTCGGCGAGTGCCAGGGCTGCTTCAGCCGTAGCAATATTACCGCCGATCACATCAACGTCGGGGTACATTTCCTTGATGCGGCGTACCCTGCTGATCACGTTGAGAGAGTGACCGTGAGCCGTGTCCACGACTAGCACATCCACGCCTTCGCGAATTAGCGCCTCGACACGGTCATCGGTATCAAGGCTGGTACCCACGGAAGCGCCGACCCGGAGACGACCCTGATCGTCTTTACAAGCACTGGGGTATTTCTCGGCCTTGTCGATATCTTTTACCGTGATCAGGCCACGCAATTCAAAATCGTCATTGACCACCAACACTTTTTCGATACGGTGCTTGTGCAGTAGCGACTTCACTTCATCGGCACTGGCCCCTTCCTTGACCGTTACCAATCGCTCTTTCGGGGTCATGATCGCCGATACTGGCAGATCCAGGCTGGGTTCAAAGCGCACATCTCGCCGGGTGACAATACCCACCAGTTCACCGTTACTGATCACAGGAACGCCAGAAATATTGTTTTCTCTGGTGAGGGCCAGCAACGCGCTGACCGATTCGTCCGCATTGATGGTAATAGGGTCTTTAACGACACCACTCTCGAATTTTTTCACTGCCCTCACTTCCAGGGCCTGTTTTTCAATAGTCATGCTCTTGTGAACAATACCAACACCGCCTTCCTGGGCGAGAGCTATGGCCAGGCGAGCTTCTGTAACTGTGTCCATGGCCGCAGACAACAGTGGGATATTCATTTCGATTCGGCGGGTAAGGCGGGTTTTTAGCGACACATCTTTGGCTGTGATCTCGGAATAACCGGGCACCAACAACACGTCATCAAAGGTGAGTGCTTCTTCTGCGATTCGCAACATCGGGATGGCTTACCTCATTGATAATGGATGATGGAAACCACTGCCAACCTGCTGGCTTGGCATCAAGTGTTCCATAAAAAGTAAGCACGGCATTATAAGCCGTTACCCTTGAAAACACACCTCTTTTCACCGCCGTTAATAGACCTGAAAAAGGTGGATTCACGTTGACTCTAAACGCCACCGGTGGACAATAGCTGCATGGAAACATCAGTTGTGACATACACGGTTTCGCAGCTCAATCGCCGAGTCCGGCAATTACTGGAGACCCAGTTCCCGCTGGTCTGGGTCGAGGGTGAAATCTCCAACCTGGCGCGCCCGGCATCCGGTCATTGGTACTTTACCCTCAAAGATGATCAGGCTCAGGTTCGCTGTGCCATGTTCCGCAACCGCAACAGCCTGACCCGCTTCCGCCCCGAAAATGGGCATCAGGTACTGGCCCGCTGCCGACTCAGTCTTTATGAAGGACGAGGCGAATACCAGCTGATCGTCGAACATCTTGAAGAGGCCGGTCACGGTGCCCTGCAGCGCCAGTATGAAGCGTTGAAACAGCGGCTGGCGGAAGAAGGGTTATTTGACAACAGCCATAAAAAATCCCTGCCCACCCTCCCCAAACGGATCGGGGTAATCACCTCCCCCAGCGGGGCTGCCTTGCACGACATCCTGTCGGTGATGTCTCGACGCTTCCCCGCCATTCCGGTGCGCATATACCCCACCACGGTTCAGGGAGATACAGCCGCTGCAGCCATTGTCGATGCCATTGCCCTCGCCAATGAAGACAACCAGTGTGATGCCCTGATCGTTGGTCGTGGAGGCGGCTCACTGGAAGATCTCTGGCCCTTTAATGAGGAAATTGTCGCAAGAGCCATTTTTGCGAGCCGAATTCCTGTGGTCAGTGCCGTGGGGCATGAAGTGGATTTCAGCATTGCAGATTTTGTTGCCGACTACCGGGCCCCCACGCCTTCTGCAGCCGCTGAAGTGCTAACCCCCGACGGCAGCAAACTATTGAGCAGCTTTGTTGATCGGGAACGACTGTTAAAAGAAAGTGCCTATCGCCGCCTGCGCGCCTTAGAACAACGTATTGATGGGCTGCAGCGACGACTGCGCCATCCTGGCGAGCAGCTAAAACACCAACACCACAGACTGGAGTCTCTCTCCCATCGTCTTGTGAAACAGCTGGCACTTCAGCTCGAACGCCAGAAAACCAGGGTGCAACACCTAGGCGCCCGACTCCAGCAACGCCACCCTGGGGCCGCCCTTAAACAACTGCAACAGCGACACATGCAGTTGTCTGACCGGTTACACCGCATCATGGAAAAACAGCTGGAACTCAAGCGCCAGCAATGGGTCAATGCTTCAACCCTGCTACAGGCTGTCAGTCCCCTGCAAACACTGGACAGAGGGTATGCTATCGTCATAGACGAACAGCAGCATATTCTGCGCCGCGCCTCGGACACCGTCCCAGGAAACACTATTACCGCAAAGCTATCTAACGGATCCCTGCAATGCACTGTCAAAAAAATTATTCCACAAACGCCCTGACAAGTTTTCTTTCTCTCTTTATCGTCCTGTTTTTCTGCGCCAGCAGCCAAGCCGCCGATGTTAACGACAAGGGCTCCAGCGATCCTCTTGCCACCGATACAGTCTGGGACCTGGGAGACTTGTACCCGGACATTGCCAGCTGGGATAAAGACCGAGAAAACATTGCCGCTCGAATCGAAACCCTGACAGAGTGCAAGGGTAAGCTTGGTGACAGTGCTGACAAACTCGCCAGCTGCCTCAACGACATCAGTGAGACCTACAAAGACCTACTACACCTGTATGTGTATTCATTTCTTGCCAGAGACACCGATTTCAGCAATGCCCAGTACCTTGAACGTGCCTCGGTTGCCCAGATGCTCGTTACGCAAATGATCGAAGCCACCAGCTTCGTCAGCCCCGAATTAATCGCCATTGGCGAGGAAAAACTCAGTCGCTTCCAGAAGCAAACCGACAAGCTGGCAGACCACGATTTTTTTATCCGAAAAACCCTGCACATGGCACCCTACACACTCAGTGATGCAGAAGAAAAAATTCTGGCCGCAACCTTCGACACCATGCAGACACCTTCCAGTGTCTACGATGTGTTGACCAATGCTGAAATGCCGATGCCAACGGTGACACTTTCCGATGGCAATGAAGTGGTGCTGACTCCGGCGGGTTACTCACAATACCGGGCGGTGGATAACCGCGATGATCGCAAACTGGTGTTCGATCAATTCTGGGAGACCTACCAGAAGTACCGGCAGACACTGGGATTAACCCTTGAGGGACAAGTTAAAAACGATGTATTGATGGCCCGCCTGAGGGGTTTTGACTCGGCCCTGCAACGCGCACAGGCAGAGGACAATATCCCCCAGACCGTCTACCACGCCCTAGTAGATACGGTGAATGAACACCTCGACAGCCTGCATCGACTGGTGAAATTGCGTCAGCGGGTACTTGGGCTTAAAGAATCCCACTACTACGATATTTATCCCGCGGTAGTTCCTCTGGATCGCACCTACAGCCTGGAAGAAACCAAGGCGTTGACCATCGCAGCCCTGCAACCCCTAGGTGAAGACTACATAAAAACCTTTACAGATGCCGTCAACCAGAACTGGATGCATGTTTATCCCAGCCCTGGCAAACGCAGTGGCGCCTACGTGATGGGAGCCGCCTATGACGCTCACCCCTATATGCTGCTGAACTTTGATGACACCATCGAATCTGTCAGCACCTTTGCCCACGAATGGGGCCATGCCATGCACTCTCTGCTGGCAAATCGCAACCAGCCGTTTACCAAGGCGGATTACGCCACGTTCACCGCAGAAATCGCGTCAACAGCCAACGAAGTCCTGCTGTTTGAATATCTGCGCAACAACGCAAAAACCGACCAGGAGCGCCTTCACTACCTGTTTAAGGAGCTGAATCAATTGCGAGGCACCTTCTTCCGCCAGACTCAATTTGCAGAGTTTGAGCTCGCCATTCATGAACATGTGGAAAACGGCGGCGCACTTTCCGGCGACAAACTGAACACGATGTATGGCGACCTGCTGAAACGTTATTTTGGCCATGACAAAGGCGTCATGATTATTGACGATGCCTATACCGCCGAGTGGGCCTATATTCCGCATTTTTACCGCAACTTTTATGTGTACCAATACGCCACGTCCATTTCCGCCGCCTACTACCTGATGGACCGTGTACTCAATGATGGTGAAGAGGCACAGCAACAATACCTCGATATTCTCCGTGCAGGTGGGTCTGATTACCCTTACGAAATTCTTCTTGCGGCGGGTGTCGATATGGCGTCTAAGGATGTCTACCTCGCAGTTATAGAGCGTATGAACCGCCTCATGGATGAAGCCGAGAGAATCCTCGACAAATAGACCTCGGCTCACACCAACAGAAACTTTTTTCAGACGCGCGTCAACCAATTGACTGGGCGCGCGTTATACAGGTGACGCAATCATCACAGAAGAGGATTTCTTATGCGCAAATACCTGTTATTTACCCTGTGCGCCCTGCTCGCTTCCTATACTGCTCTCGCCGAGTCGCCATCCCAACCGAAGGCCAAAGGCGAACACCACCGGGGCCATTTCATGTTTGATCGTATGGATACGGATAACGATGGCAACATCACTATGGAAGAGCATGAACAGGGGCTGGAACGGATGCTGGCGAAACGTCGCGCCCACTTTGCCACGATGGATAAAGATGGCAATGGCCTGGTAAGCAAAGCGGAAGCCATGGCCGCAAAGGCTGAAATGAAAGAGCGGGTCCAGGAAAAACGCCAGCAAAAAGAGAACTGCCCCAATCAGTAACCCAATGACCAACGGCATACCTTTGCGGTATGTCGTTGTTACTTTTTTTATTGCGCAAACGAAAAAAAGTTACTGACTCAACTCTATTATTTCGTGCCCTAAAATAATTCTTTAACTGTTTTTTGCGCACTATTCTAAGTCAATTCCGAAAACTTTTGACCCCAAAAAAACAATTAAACTTTTAATAATCAAAAGGTTATTGATTTGGCACATTTTGTGCTATTTGGGAATTGACATTGTATTCTGTTGGGCAACGAAGCCCGCACGCCTCCATCCGGCGTGCGGGCTTTTTGTTTTTTTAGTTTGGGGATTTTTTAACTCGAGGACTTGTTATGAAGCAGCAATTTTTAAAATATTCTGCATTGGCTGTTTTGCTGGGCGCGCATCCTTTTGTAGCTGCGACCGCGGATGAAGCGACAAGCTTTACCGAAATGTTTACCAAAGGCGATGCGAAGTTTAGCTTCCGCTATCGCTATGAGTATGTAGATCAAGATAACCCGCAAGAGATTGCCAAGGCATCGACTTTGAAATCCAGGGTCACCCTGTCTACTGCTGCTTATGAAGGTTTTTCCGCTCTTCTCGAGGTGGATGACGTCAGCCAGATTGGCAATGAGCGATATGGCACACCATCCAATGGCAAAGGTGGTCAGTACTCGATTGTCGCTGACCCTGATGGGACCACCATCAACCAGGCTTTGCTGAAATACACCAACAAGTACTTCACCGGCACCGCTGGTCGCCAGCGTATTCTGCACTCCGGACAACGTTTTGTCGGCGGCGTTGGCTGGCGCCAGAATGAGCAGACCTACGACTCATTCCGCGTCGAGCTGCCAATTGGGCCAGTTAACGTAGACTACAGCTATATCTGGGACGTAGACCGCATCTTTGGTCCAGACACCAACGGACACGCCCAACCTCGCCGTTTTGATTCAGACTCACATGCTTTATACGTTTCTTATTCACCCGCAGAAGGGCATAAGCTGGGGGCATACGCCTACCTCCTCGACTTTGATAACGCCCACTCTATGGAAACTATAGATAACGCGCTTTCATCGCAAACCTATGGTGTGGAATATAGCGGTAAATTTGGCCCAATCACGGTTGCCGCTGCGGCAGCATCTCAAACCGACTATGGTGACAACGCGGTTGACTACGACACCGAATACTACATGTTAGAACTCGGCACCACCGTCAAGGGTGTAGGGCTGGGCGTGGGCTACGAAGAGCTGGGCAGTGATGACGGCGTCAAGGGTTTTGTCACCCCGCTTGCCACTCTTCACAAGTTCCAGGGCTGGGCAGATATGTTCCTGGCTACCCCTGCCGGTGGTATTGAAGACATGTACTTCAAGGTTACAGGTAAAGTGGCCGGCGTTGCATTGGCAGCCTTCTATCACGATTTTGAGGCAGATGAGAGCGGCCCCAACGACGACTACGGTGAAGAATTTGATGCCGTGGCCACCTATGCGGTTAACAAAAACCTTTCCGTCCAACTCAAATATGCTAACTACAACGCTGATCAGCTATTTGTTGATACAGAGAAAGTCTGGTTCAGCGTTATGCTGAACTTCTGATCGGCTGTCAGTCTGAGCAGTATGCCGCACTGGAGCATGACCCAGGGTCGGAGTATGATTTACGATCCTGGGTTATCTCTGTGTAGTTATGTTTCCCATGTCAAATTCCTTTTACAGCTGGCGTACCTGATCATGACGACCAGCAAAGACCCCATTCGTATCATGCTGGTGGACGATCATCCCGAACGTTCTGCCAGTGTTGAAGAAAAACTCAAAGCCTCGGGTTTTGAGGTGATCTCACGCTTACCTTCCGCTGCCGGCCTGTTGTTTCAGATTGAACAATTACAGCCTGATCTTGTATTGATTGATCTGCAGTCCCCCGGTCGGGACGTGCTGGAAAGCCTCTCCGTAGTGAACAGTTACAACCCCAAGCCGGTAGTCATGTTTTCCAGTGAAGACGACCCGGATTTTATCGAGGAAGCGGTGGATGCCGGGGTAACCGCCTACATGATGGAAGAGCTCAATCCACAACGGGTCAAACCCGTGATTGACCTGGCCATCGCTCAGTTCAAATCCTATCAGTCCCTGCGCCAAGCCCTGGACGACGCAAGGACCAAGTTGGCAAGCCACTCCGTTATTGAAGAGGCCAAACAACTTCTGATGGCCCAGCACGGCATCAACGAAGACAAAGCCCATAAGACCTTGCGCACCCTGTCGATGGATTCAAATATGAGTCTTCCCGAAGCAGCGCGCTCGGTGATAAAAATTCTCGGGGGAACCCGTGGCAAGGGTAAGGACAATGCAGAAGATTAATCCCAAATCGCTTCCGGTGGCGGAAAAACAGCATCTGAACCTGGGTTATATGCGGCTCAGTGACAGCGCACCGCTGATAGTAGCTCAGGAACTCGGCCTCTTTGCCAAATACGGTCTTGATGTCACCCTGCACCGCGAGGTTTCCTGGGCAAACATCCGTGACAAGCTTATCGCCCGAACTTTTGACGCTGCACAGATGCTGGCGCCAATGCCTTTGGTTATTACTCTGGGCGCCACCGGCATCCGTGCGCCCATTGTAACCGGGCTGGTGCTGTCCCTGAACGGTAATGGCATTACTCTGGCTCCCCCACTCTGGGAGCGCATGAACGAGCTGTCTGACCAACCCCTGCAAACCCGTGATGCACAGGCCACCGCCAGTGCATTTGCCATGGCGCAGCGTGAACGCGGTGAAAAACAGCCACTGACACTGGCCACGGTCCACCTGTTCTCCACCCATACGATCCAGCTGCGCATGTGGCTGAAGGCCGGAGGTCTGGACCCGGATCACGATGTACGCATTATTGTTCTACCGCCAGAACAGATGGTAGATAGCCTTGCACAGGGCGTTATCGATGGTTTCTGTGTCGGCGAACCCTGGAACAGCATTGCCGTCGCCTATGGTGTTGGCGTACTCAGCAGCACCGGCTTTGATGTCTGGAACAATGCACCAGAAAAAGTCCTGGGCGTGCTGGAAGACTGGCACACCCACAATCCCGGCACACACCTCCGACTCCGGCTTGCCCTGATGGAGGCATGTCAATGGCTGGCTGACATGAACAATCGGGAGCCGATTATCGAGCTGCTTTCCCGGCCGGAATATCTGGACCTGCCAGCTCATTACCTGCGCCCATCCCTGACCGGCCATATCCCCCAGGACCGCACAGATACACCACGGCAGCAACAGAACTTTCATGTATTTTCACGCTATAACGCCGGTTTCCCTTGGCGTTCACAGGCCGAGCTGATTCTGCATCAATGCGAGCCCATGTTGGGCAAGATCTTTGATGCCAACCGTATCGCCTCCATCACACAACAGTGCTTCCGTACTGACCTTTACCGCGAATCAGCACGCCTGCTGGATATGCCGGCACCGGATAAAGACTACAAATCTGAAGGCACCCATGATCAACCCTATTTCTTCAGCGAGGGAATCGAGGTTGGCAGCGACCTGATGCTCTCGTCCTGACAATCACCCCTCGCTGTCGCACCACCTTGGTGCGCGACGCGCACATACTATGCACTGCTCCATGGCAATTTTGAGCGAATAACTCTCGACCCGGCCCGAAGCCCTTTATTTTCGGTGCACCGTTAATTGGCATGTTATTTGTATAATTAAAAGACAACAGAGCAACGTCATCGTCGTGTTAGCTGTCAAAGCTGACTTTACGGGTAAAGAAGCCCCCTACACACTGTAGGTGGGCTTTTTTTATGCATCATGGTTAACAAAGAGGAAGCAGTTCTTATGAAAGTCGACAAGGGATACTCTACCGGCCGTAAAAAGCCATCACTTGTGAAACATTTATTGGCGATCTGCGGTATAGCGGCTGCCGCCATGACACATGCCGAGGTTGGCGAACCCGAAAAGGATGAGCTGAGATTCGGGTTTATCAAACTGACCGATATGGCACCCATCGCCGTAGCCTATGAAAAAGGCTACTTTGAAGATGAAGGCCTATACGTCACTGTCGAGGCCCAGGCCAACTGGAAAGTTCTACTGGACGGTGTCATTGACGGCAAGCTCGATGGCGCACACATGCTGGCTGGCCAGCCCCTGGCTGCCACCATTGGTTTCGGTACCGAAGCCCATATCGTGACCCCCTTCAGCATGGACCTGAACGGTAACGGCATCACCGTCTCCAATGAAATCTGGGAAATGATGAAAGAACACATTCCCATGGAAGGTGGAAAACCTGTTCACCCAATCAAGGCCGACTATCTGAAACCCGTCGTCGACAAATTCCGCTCTGAGGGCAAGCCCTTCAAGATGGGTATGGTATTCCCTGTTTCCACACACAACTATGAACTGCGTTACTGGCTGGCAGCAGGCGGTATTCACCCGGGCTACTACGCACCGCACAAGGGTCATACCAGCGGCCTGATCGATGCCGAAGCACAGCTTTCTGTAACGCCCCCACCCCAAATGCCCGCCACACTTGAAGCCGGTACCATCTACGGTTACTGCGTGGGTGAACCCTGGAACCAGCAGGCAGTGTTTAAGGGTATAGGTGTTCCCGTGATTACCGACTACGAAATCTGGAAAAACAACCCGGAAAAAGTATTCGGCATGACCAAGGGGTTCACCGAAAAATACCCGAATACCACCATTCGCGTGGTTAAGGCACTGCTGCGTGCCGCCAAGTGGCTCGATGAGAACAACAACGCCAACCGTCCGGAAGCCGTAAAAATTCTCTCACAGCCTGAATATGTAGGCGGCGACTACGACGTCATCGCCAACAGCATGACCGGCACCTTCGAATACGAAAAAGGTGACAAGCGTGAAGTCCCCGATTTCAACGTGTTCTTCCGTTACTTTGCCACCTACCCCTACTACTCGGATGCCGTCTGGTACCTGACGCAAATGCGTCGCTGGGGTCAGATCTCCGAGAAAAAATCCGATGACTGGTATTTTGAAACGGCGAAAAAAGTCTATCGCCCCGACATTTACGCCACTGCAGCGAAAGAATTGATCGCTGACGGCATCATGGATGCGTCGGACTTCCCCGACTTCACCTCCGAGAGCGGCTTCCGCCCACCACAAACCGAGTTCCTCGATGATGTGACCTACGACGGAAAGCAACCCAATGCTTATCTGGAAAAACTGACCATCGGCTTAAAAGACGAAACCCTGTAATGGCGTAATAGTTGCAGGATATCCATTAAAGCCATACATCCGGCAGGGAAACCTGCCGGATACAACACCCCAGGATTAATGTCATGACTGAAATAGCGGCCATATTCAGAAATGAACAAGGGAGTTTTTCAATCTCTCCAGGCAAACTGCTACTTCTACTTCGCCACATGGGAAAATCCCTCATTCTTCCCTTGGCTGGTATCGTTATCTTTCTCATGCTGTGGCAAGGCGTTGCCAACAGCATCATCACCTCGCTGGGACACTTTCCCGGCCCGGTCCAGGTTTGGGAGCAATCCAAAAACCTCGTGGATGAACACAATCGCGCCCGTCAGAAAGAAGCTGATTTCTACAAACGTCAGGAAGAACGCAATGCCAAAAAGCTGGCAAAAAACCCCGATGCAGAAGTAAAAATCCGTGACTACCCCGGAAAAGCGACCTTCTTCGACCAGATCATCACCAGCCTTTATACCGTCTCGTTCGGCTTTTTTATCGCATCCATCATTGCGATTCCCCTAGGTATCGTTTGCGGTCTCAGCGAAAAGGTCTACCAAGCGGTAAACCCGATTATCCAGACATTCAAACCAGTCTCACCACTGGCCTGGCTGCCATTAGTCACTATGGTGGTATCGGCCCTCTACGTGACAGAAGAGCCCATGTTTGAAAAGGCTTTCCTGACCTCTGCCTTTACCGTAACCCTGTGCTGTCTGTGGCCCACCGTGATCAACACCACCGTTGGTGTTACCAGTATCGACCGCGATCTGGTGAATGTCAGCCGGGTATTACAGTTACCGCCATTGGTGCATGTGCGCACCATTGTGATCCCTTCCGCCATTCCAATGATTTTCACCGGCCTGAGGTTATCCCTGGCCACCGGCTGGATGGTGCTGATTGCCGCCGAAATGCTGGCGCAAAACCCGGGATTGGGAAAATTTATCTGGGATGAATTCCAGAACGGTTCTTCGGAATCACTGGGTCGCATCATGGTGGCCGTACTCACCATCGGCCTTATCGGTTTTATTCTTGACCGCCTGATGCTGGCAATTCAGCGCCGCATTAGCTGGGACAAACAAGCCATTCTTCGTTAACCCCAAGGCATTTCGTCAAGGAGCAGGTAATGAAAAACAGTTATCTTGAAATCAGCCATGTGGGCATTGAATTCCCCACCGATGACAAACCGTTCAGAGCGTTGCAGGGAGTTGATCTCAGCATTGACCAAGGTGAATTTATTTCCCTGATCGGGCACTCCGGCTGTGGCAAATCAACCGTCTTGAACATAGTCGCCGGACTTTACGAAGCAACCGAAGGCGGCGTCATTCTCGAAGGCAAGGAAGTGGACAAACCCGGTCCCGACCGCGCCGTGGTTTTCCAGAACCACGCTTTACTGCCCTGGCTCAGCGTTTACCAGAATGTTGAGCTGGCGGTAAAACGGGTGTTCAGGAAAACCAAAACCAAGGCAGAAATGCACGACTGGATTGAACACAACCTCCAGCTGGTGCACATGGAGCACGCCATGCACAAATTGCCGGGAGAAATCTCCGGTGGCATGAAACAACGTGTCGGTATTGCCCGCTGCCTGGCCATGCAACCCAAGGTTCTTCTTATGGACGAACCCTTTGGCGCGCTGGATGCCCTGACCCGTGCGCACCTGCAGGATTCACTCATGGAAATCCAGTCCCGACTGGGCAACACCGTGATCATGATCACCCACGATGTGGACGAGGCGGTATTGCTCTCTGACCGCATCGTCATGATGACCAACGGCCCCGCCGCCACCATCGGTGAAATTCTCGACGTCAAACTGGCGCGTCCCAGAGATCGCCTGGCACTGGCAGAAGACGCTGAATTTATTCATTACCGGCAACAGGTGCTGCGCTTCCTGTACGAAAAACAGAAAAACCCTGCGGTCAAAACCGAGGAAAAATCTGCAGAGGCGGCACCGGCAACCCCTGAAGCCGCCACCGATGCGCACAATGACAGCGAGAAACCCGAGGCTGCCTGAACATGACACATCGCCTCGCCATCATTGGCACCGGTATGGCCGGTGCCCGGATAGTTGAAGCCCTGATTAACGAAGGTTACCAGGGTGACATCACCATGCTGGGCGAGGAGCGCATTAAACCCTACAACCGTATTCAGTTATCCACTGTGCTCGCCGGAGACAAAGCTATCGATGGCCTGCCCCTGCTGGATGACAACTGGTATCAGTTACACAACATACAGCTGCGCAGCGGTGATCCGGTCATGCGTCTGGACGGCGAAAGCCGGACGATAACCACCGCGTCCGGCTGGCAGCAAACCTTCGACAGCATTGTCATTGCCACCGGCTCACGCCCCTTTATCCCACACATTCCCGGCAACAATCTGCCCGGGGTCATGGCCTTCCGCACCCTGGACGATATCGCCATCATGCAGAGCTTTGCCGAACAGGGGGAGAAGGTTCTGGTGGTCGGGGGCGGCCTGTTGGGCCTTGAAGCAGCCTATGGCCTGAACAAACTCGGACTGGATGTCACGGTGCTACACCACAGCGATACCCTGATGAACCGGCAGCTGGACCAACACTCCGCCAACATGCTTAAAGCAAGTATGGAAGGCAGCGGCGTAAATATTTTGACCAATGCCAGAACGGCAACCGTGACCGGCACCGAGCAGGTCACCGGCATTACTCTGGAAGATGGCCGCCACCTCGAAGCCGAACTGGTGGTGTTTGCCGCCGGGATCACACCCAATGTGGAAGTCTTTCAAAGCAGCGGCATGGCCATAAAACATGGCATTGTTGTTGATGACCAGATGCGCACCAGTCTTCCCAATATCTATGCGCTCGGCGAATGCGCCGAACACAACGGCGTCACCGTCGGCATTGTTGCCCCCATCTGGGACCAGGCCAAGGTCCTCACCGAAACACTGCTCGGCAGGTCCGCCCGATACGAGCCCCGGGAACACTCCACGCAATTGAAGGTGTCGGGAATTGATGTGTTTTCAGCTGGCAACCTCACCGCAGGTGAAGACAGTCGCGATATTGTTATCAATGATCCCAAGGCCGGAATTTATCGGCGTCTGGTCATTCGAGATAACCGGCTGCAGGCCGCCTTGCTGTTTGGCGACAAAAGCCTTTGCAGCGATTACGAAGCCCTTATTTCCTCCCACAAGACACTGGGAGACCACGAACAACAATTAATGTTTACCGCGCCCCCTTGAACAGTCGCGCGAGTATTTACCATAACAACGTTTCACCAGACCGGACTGTGAATGGCCCTGTCTGTAAGACATCGATGGAATGACATGACCGAGCGAACAAACACAAAGGATACAACCTGCCCCTACTGTGGTGTTGGCTGTGGTGTGTCCGCCAAGGTGCGTGATGATCAGATTATCGCCGTGTCCGGCTCAGAAACCCATCCGGCCAACCTTGGTGCTCTCTGTGTCAAAGGCTCTGCCCTGCACGAAACCATGGGCAGCCATGGACGCCTGTTACACCCGAGTATTAACGGACAACAGACAGACTGGGAGACTGCCCTCGATACGGTGGCAGATCGCCTGAGGACCATACGGGAAACCCACGGCCCTGAAGCCATCGCCTTCTACCTGTCCGGGCAACTGCTTACCGAAGACTATTACGTCGCCAACAAACTGGCCAAGGGCTTTATCGGCACCGGACATGTCGATACCAATTCCCGGCTCTGTATGTCGTCGGCAGTGGCCAGCTACAAACGCGCCTTTGGCGGCGATGCCGTACCCTGCAGCTATGAAGACCTGGAAAGCTGCGATCTGCTGGTACTGGTCGGCTCTAATGCCGCCTGGACTCACCCGGTGCTGTATCGTCGCATGGTGGCAGCCAAAAACAACAACCCCGATATGCGGGTGGTGGTGATTGATCCCCGCCGAACCGCCACCTGCGACATTGCAGACGTACACCTCGCCATCACACCTGGTTCTGACAGTTTCCTGTTTATGGGCTTGCTTGCCTGGCTGCACCAGCACAGAGCCACCGACCTCGATTACATAGAAGCCCACACCGAGGGTTTTGCCGAAACACTGGCTATCGCGCAGCAATATTCCATGGATGAAATTGCTTCCCGGGCGGGTCTAGAACAGGACACCCTGACAACGTTCTACCAATGGTTTGCCGATACGGAGAAAACCATCACCTTCTACTCCCAGGGCATCAACCAGTCCTCTTCGGGCACGGATAAGGGCAACGCCATCATCAACTGCCACCTGGCAACCGGTCGAATCGGCAAAGTAGGTGCGGGCCCCTTCTCTATCACCGGACAGCCTAATGCCATGGGCGGTCGCGAAGTGGGTGGCCTAGCCAATCAGCTGGCCGCACATATGGATTACACGCCGGAGGCTTTAGAGACGGTCGCCGCGTTCTGGCAAACCGACAACCTGTGTCAGCAGCCGGGGCTGAAAGCCGTGGATCTGTTTGATGCCGTGGCTGAAGGTAAAATCAAGGCTATCTGGATCATGGGCACCAACCCGGTGGTGAGCCTGCCCAACGCGGACAAGGTCAAGGCGGCACTGCAGGCTTGCGACACGGTGATCGTCTCGGACTGTATTGCCGAAACCGACACCACCGCCACGGCCAACATTCTGCTGCCGGCCACCAGCTGGGGCGAAAAATCCGGCACGGTGACCAACTCGGAACGGCGAATATCACGCCAACGCTCCCTCACAACGCCACCGGGAGAAGCCCGTCACGACTGGTGGATACTCACCCTGGTAGCGCACAAACTCGGCTTTACCCACGCCTTCGCTTATGAATCCCCCCGGGATGTATTTGTCGAGCACGCAGCTCTCAGTGGTTTCCGCAACGGGGGCAAGCGGGCCTTCGATATCAGCGCCTTGAGTACCCTCACCCAGCAACAATACGATGATCTGAAACCCGTGCAATGGCCCGTGAATGCCACCAATCCTGAGGGCACCAAGCGCCTGTTCGGTGATGGTCGCTTCGTCACGTCCAGCGGCAGAGCGCAATTTATCCCGTTGCAGCCACAGGGCCCGCGGCAGGAGCCATCCGCCACCTATCCACTCATTCTCAACACCGGTCGCATTCGCGACCAGTGGCACACCATGACCCGAACCGGACGTTCCCAACGGCTGCTCAATCACATTGATGCGCCGTTTGTACTGATCAACCCCAGCACCGCTGCTGATAACAACCTGGCCGAAGGTGACCTGGCTGAAATTTCCACCCGCTACGGTTGCATACAGGTACAGGTCACCCTGGATGAAGGCTTGGCAGAACGTCAAATCTTCGTGCCCATTCACTGGAACGATCAGTACGCCAGCAGAGCCCGGGTCGACAGCCTGGTGGCACCGCTAACCGACCCGGTATCGGGCCAGCCTGAATTCAAATACAACCCGGCTGCCATTAAAAAAGTGGAAACACCACAGTGGGCTGCGCTGATTTGCGCCGAGCCCCTGGATTGCAGCGATTTCATCTACTGGAGCATGGCCCCCGTGGCCGACGGCCAGGGCTACTGCTACCGAGTCGCCACGGCAGAAAATTTTGACTGGCAGAGCTACCTGAACCGGGTTCAGGAAAGCGACGGATGCGCCCACTACAGCGATCCGGCAATGGGAGATGAACGCTTTATCTGTTACCGGCAATCGCAATTGACCCTGGGTATTTTCACCCACAGGGATCAGAAAGCCTTGCCTTCCCCCGACTGGTTAAAAGACATCATCAACAAACCCATTGAAGGCTCACCCTGGCTACTTTTAGCAGGCCGGGACATGGCCAAGAGTGATAAGGGCAGACTGATCTGCTCCTGTTTCGAAGTGGGTGAAAAACAGATTATTCAAGCCATCGTCGATGGCGCCTGCTCGGTAAAACATCTGGGCGAACAACTGAAATGCGGCACCAACTGCGGCTCCTGTCTACCGGAACTTAACCACTTGGTAAACCAGACCCTGAAAATCGACGCCGCATAACAGTCTTTTGAACGATGCAGAAGCCACACAGATAGTTTTTCAATGGGCTTCGCGACAACAGGGTTAAAGAACAAGAACCTGTGGCACTTGTCGTACCCAAGTGCAACCTGGCCATGGCCGCTTCTCCCTATGGTCAGGTTGCACGAGGGTTTTTTTGTGCATTTCTGAGTCCGCTCACGCAGCCCCGAACAAACAAGTTTACTCGGCATAAGCACAGCCGATGGCATACAAGCGCGCGTATCACTCAGGGGAAAAAGGGTTGGGAATCTGGTGGCTTCCCCTGCCAGCCACACCCCGGCACACGATGTCACTGCTACCGTTGCTCCCTTCCGGGCCTGGCGGGGTTCGCAGCTGATCGTTGCGAGGGGACCAACAGGGGTCACCATAAAGAATGGCTTTAACAGCCGTGCTGGTCTAACCAGCGAGGGTGGGCATTATGGTCGCTTCAATGATGCATTTCAACCGCAATCCGGGCTAGTATCAGGTGCTGTCCTTCCCTAACATAGGGAGCTTCTTTACTAAACTGGCCCGTGCATGATCGCGACTTTTAACGCCACTGTGAAAGCCTCTGTGAAAGCCACTACGAAAGCCACTGGCAAAGCAATTGGGAATGCCGTCACCCTCGCCCTGCTCTGTTGCCTGTTGTTGGCCTGCAGCGGTGGAGAAAGCAATGTCGCCACCGGCAACCGGGAGGGCATCTTACATCTGGGCAACGGCACCGATCCCCAGGAGCTGGACCCCCACATCGTCACCGGCATCCCCGAACACAATATTCTCACTGCCCTGCTGGAAGGGCTGGTCGCTAAAGACCCCGCCACACTGGAACCCATCCCCGCTGTCGCCGAACGTTGGGACGTGAGTGAGGACGGCAAAAACTACCGCTTCCACCTGCGCCACAATGCCCGCTGGTCCAACGGCGACCCGTTGACCGCCAATGACTTTGCCTGGTCCTGGTGGCGAGCCCTGCAACCGGCGCTGGGCAACCAGTACGCCTACATGCTGTTTGCCATTAAGGGCGCCGAGGCCTACTACAAGGGCGAACTGACAGACTTCGACCAGGTGGGCGTGAAAATCATTGATGACTACACCCTGGATGTCACCCTGACCAACCCCACGCCCTATTTCCTGCAACTGCTGGATCACTACAGTTACTACCCGGTACACCGCGCCACCATCGAAAAATTTGGCGCCCCCGACGAGCGCGGCAGCCAGTGGACCCGCCCCGGCAACTTTGTCGGCAACGGCCCCTACAATCTCAGTGAATGGCGGCTATTCAAACGGGTGGTTGTGAGCAAAAACCCCTATTACTGGGATGCCGACACCGTCAGCATCAACGCCATCCACTTTCACCCCACGGAAAACGTCACCACCGAAGAGCGCATGTTCCGCTCCGGGCAGTTGCACCGTACCGGCAGCATCCCCATCGACAAAGTGGCCACCTACCGCAAAAATCACCCGGAACTGCTCTACACCCAGGCCTATCTGGGCAACTATTTCTACCGTTTTAACACCAAGGTGCCACAACTCAGCGACAAGCGTGTGCGCCAGGCCCTGGCCATGACCATCGACCGCGATGCCATCGTTAAACAGGTCACCAAGGGCGATGAGCTGCCCGCCTACACCTTCACCCCGCCGGACACCCTCGGCTATACCGCCCCGGATGCCTTCCGCTACGACCCGGAAAAAGCCCGGGAGCTAATGGCAGAAGCGGGCTATCCCGGTGGTGAGGGCTTCCCCGTTACCGAACTGCTCTACAACACCTCCGAGGGCCATCGCAAAATCGCCGTGGCCATCCAGCAAATGTGGAACAAGGAGCTGGGCATCAAGATCGTGCTCAACAACCAGGACTGGAAGGTTTATCTGAACTCCGTCGACACCGGCGACTACGCCATCGCACGGGCTGGCTGGATTGGCGACTACGTGGACCCCAACACCTTTCTCGATATGTGGCTCACCGATGGCGGCAATAACCGCACCGGCTGGTCCAACCCCCGCTACGACGAGCTGATCATCAAGCTGGCGCCCGAGGCCAGCGACCGCGAAGAACGCTATCGGCTGATGCGAGAAGCGGAAGCCCTGCTGTTAAAGGATATGCCGGTGATCCCCATTTACATCTACACCAGCAAGAGCCTGGTGCACCCCAGTCTCAAGGGCCTCAAACCCAACCTGCTGAATTACACCCTGTACAAACAACTGTCACTGGACGCCAGCGTCCCCGCCGAGGTCATGCACTGATGGGCCGCTTTATTCTCAGCCGTCTGTTACAGGCCATCCCGGTGCTGCTGGTGGTGATTACCGCCACCTTCTTTCTGGTGCGCACCGCCCCCGGTGGTCCGTTCAGCGCCGAAAAAGCTGTACCGCCGGAGGTGGTCAAGGCACTGGAGGCCCGCTACAAGCTGGACCAGCCCATGTGGCAGCAATACCTCAGCTACCTGGACGATCTGGTGCACGGGGAGTTTGGCCCCTCGTTCCGCTATCCCGGCCGCTCCGTCAATGAATTGATTCTCGGCGGCCTGCCCACCACCGCCGAACTGGCTTTCTACGCCATGCTGGTGGCGATCTTCATCGGTGTCTGCGCCGGGGTGATGGCAGCGCTAAAGCCCAACACGCCACAGGACTACGTCCCCATGTCCGCCGCCATGCTCGGTATCTGTATGCCGTCATTCCTGATGGGGCCGTTATTGGTACTGATCTTTGGCATCTGGTTTGAGTGGCTGCCGGTATCCGGCTGGGGCGACCTGCCCGGCGACAAAATTCTGCCCGCCATCACCCTCGGCACTGGCTATGCTGCGTACATTGCTCGCCTAAGTCGCGGCGGCATGCTGGAGGTGATGTCCCAGGACTACATTCGCACTGCCCGCGCCAAGGGCCTGCCGGAATGGGTGGTGGTGCTGAAACACGGCCTGCGCGGTGGACTGATTCCGGTGGTAGCGTTTCTCGGCCCCGCCTTCGCCGGGCTGTTGAGTGGCTCCTTCGTGGTGGAAACCATCTTCCAGATTCCCGGCCTCGGCCGCTTTTACGTACAGGCGGCGTTTAACCGCGACTACACCATGATTCTCGGCACCACGGTGTTCTTTGCCGCGCTGATCGTGCTGTTTAACCTGCTGTCAGACATCATCGCGGTGTGGATCAACCCGAAGTTGCGCCACCAGTTGCGGGAGGGCCGCTAAATGGCACCTCTAAAAATGCACTTTTTCCGCGATTACAGCGTCATCGCCGTGCTCGAAGCCTCATGTATGAGATATACACTTCAGTTCTCCGCGCGGCGCTTCCTTGTACTCACGAAAAAATCACTATTTTTAATGGCACCATGATGAGCGATTCAACGGTGATTACCGATCTGAATGAAGCCGAGGAAGGCACCTCCCTGTGGAAAGACGCCTGGATACGGCTGCGCAAGAATCACCTGGCACTGTTCGGCCTCGGCGTGATGCTGTTTCTCTGCACCATCGCCCTGCTGACCCCCTGGATCGCTCCCTATGGCTACGAAACCCAGAACCTGCAATTGGGCGCCGCGCCGCCTTCCTGGGAGCACTGGCTCGGCACCGACATCTTTGGCCGCGACATGCTCACCCGCATCATGTACGGCAGCCGGGTATCGCTGGCGGTGGGCTTTATCGCCACCGGTGTGGCGCTGCTGATCGGCGTGCTCTACGGCACCGTGGCCGGCTACGCCGGCGGCCGGGTGGACGCGGTGATGATGCGCCTCGTCGACATTCTCTACGCCCTGCCCTTTATGATCTTTATCGTGCTGCTGATGGTGGTGTTCGGCCGCAATATCCTGCTGCTGTTTCTGGCCATCGGCGCGGTGGAATGGCTGACCATGGCGCGCATCGTGCGCGGTCAGGTACAGTCCCTGCGCCGCCAGGAATTTGTCGAGGCGGCCATTTCACTGGGACTGTCCCGCTGGACCATTATCCGCCGCCACCTGATCCCCAACACCTTGGGGCCGGTAATCGTCTACACCACCCTCACCATCCCCAGCGTGATGCTGCTGGAGGCCTTTCTCAGCTTTCTGGGACTCGGCATCCAGCCGCCCCAGAGCTCCTGGGGACTGCTGATTTCCTACGGGGTGGAAACCATGGAGGAATACCCCTGGCTATTGATCTTCCCGGGGCTGGCCCTGTCCATCACATTATTTGCTCTGAATTTCCTCGGGGATGGTTTAAGGGATGCACTGGACCCCAAGGCTTCGAAGGATTGAGCAAATCAAATGGATTATTTATAAAAGCCAACCTCTGATTAGGAAATGGCTTATTCGCAAGATACAGATCTAGTTGCCCAATAAAATGGCCAGAAAGGATGCCAAAATGGAAAAAAATCGGACTTATAGAATCTTACTTGATGGTGAGTGGACTCTTGAAGATTTGACAAATTTTTCAAGAGTTTATTTTCAAAACTATTCGTTTCTCTACTGCCTTGAAACGGAAGCCGTCGGAGTTGCAGCTAGCAGAATAGAGTCTGTATTAAATCAATCCGAGCTAAGGGATGGTTTAAGTTACGTAAATATCTATGACAGATTTAGATCTTCAGTACCTAAGCAAGATCGGCCCGCAATAAAATCAATTCAATATGCTTCTCCAGGTTGGATAGACCTAGCCCTCAACCCTGAAGCTGCAGTCCAGTTCGCCAAGGTTATGGGTACGTTTCTAGCTTCTATAGCCGGCACTGCAGCTACGTATAAAAAATTACATGATATCTACTTAGATCTTGGCAGAAAAAGGAAGAAACAAAGGAATGAACTTCTCAAGCTTGAAGCTGAGGAAGCCATCATTGTGCAAAAGTTAAATAACGAACTAGCGAAGGGGTTAGGTTTTGAATCTCTCCCAGAGCTGGACAAACATACGAGAGACACAGAAGAAACTTCAAAATTACTGCTTGCTCACTATAGAAGAATGAAAAAAACTGCGGAATTCATCAAGAAAGGTAAGGCTAAGTTCCCTGAAAAGTTACACGAAACAACTGACGAGCAAAGTGAAGATGACTCCTAATCATAGTGTCACTTTGAGTATGTGCTAAAACGATCTCAAACTTCCCTTGGAAAACAAAATGCCTCTACTGACCGTCGACAACCTCACCACCCACTTCCATACCCGCGCCGGTGTGGTGAAGGCCGTGGACGGCGTCAGTTTTTCCGTGGATCAGGGGCAGACCCTGGCCATTGTCGGCGAGTCCGGTTCCGGCAAATCAGTGGCCTGTTACAGCCTGCTGAAGCTGATTCCGCAGCCGCCCGGCAAGATTGAGTCCGGCACGGCGCTGTTCGACGGCCGCGATCTGCTGAGCCTCAGCGAGAAGCAGCTGCGCAAGGTGCGCGGCAACGATATCGCCATTATTTTTCAGGACCCGATGACGTCCCTAAACCCTTACCTCACCGTGGGCGAACAGTTAATCGAACCCCTGCTCTACCACCGGGATATGGACCGCAAAAAAGCATTGCAGCGCGCGGTGGAAATACTCGGCGAAGTGGGCATTGTCGAGCCGGAGAAGCGCGTCGACAGTTACCCCCACGAATTTTCCGGCGGCATGCGCCAGCGGGTAATGATCGCCATGGCATTGATCGCCGAGCCGAAGCTGCTGATCTGCGACGAGCCAACCACGGCGCTGGATGTCACCATTCAGGCGCAAATTCTGAAACTGATTCGCGAGTTACAACAGCGCCGCAATATCGCGGTGATTTTCATCACCCACGATCTGGCGGTGGTGGCGGATATCGCCGACAGCGTGGCGGTGATGAAGGCAGGCAGGATTGTCGAACAGGGCTCGGTGGATGCCATCTTCAATCACACCCAACACGATTACACCAAAAAACTGCTGGCCTCCATTCCCAAGGGCGCCAAGCCCATCCCCGCCCGTATTGAAAACCAGCCACTGCTCAGTATTCACGGCCTCACCACCACCTTCCGGGATCACAGCGGCGGTTTCTGGCAAAAACAACCAAAGCTGGTGCGGGCGGTGGATGATGTCTCACTGGACATACAGCACGGGGAAATTCTCGGGCTGGTGGGGGAATCCGGCTCCGGCAAGTCCACTCTGGGCCGCTCCATTCTGGGACTGGTGCCCACCTCCGGTGGCAGCGTGGTGTTTGACAGCGTTGACCTGACAAAATTATCTGCCAAGCAGATGACGCCCATGCGCCGCCGCATGCAGATGATCTTCCAGGACCCCTACGCCTCCCTGAATCCACGTATGACGGTATTTGATACCCTGGCGGAACCGCTGCTCTACCACAAACTTGCCACTCGCAAGACGGTGACCAAGGAAGTGCTGGCACTGATGGACGATGTGGGGCTAGCCCGCGCCGCTATTCGCAAGTATCTCCACGAATTCTCCGGCGGCCAGCGCCAGCGCATTGCCGTGGGCCGCGCCATCGCCACCAAGCCGGAACTGGTGATCGCTGACGAGCCGGTATCAGCCCTGGACGTGACCATTCAGGCGCAGATACTAAAGCTGATTCTGGAGTTGGTGGACAAGCACAACCTGACCATGCTGTTTATTTCCCACGACCTGTCGGTGGTGCGCTATATGTCAGATCGCATCGCCGTAATGCACCACGGCAAGCTGGTGGAAACCGGGGAAACCGAACCCCTGTTCGCCCAACCCCACCACGACTACACCCGCCGCCTGCTCAGTGCGATTCCTCTATTAGATGGACCGACACCGGCACCGGCACCAGCCAACTGAACCCGTCGACATTCAATTCGCCTGTCAGTCGGCCAGGTAGTATTCAACCGTAGAAACCACCCGCACCTTCATACGGTGAGGGTTGTTGGCATCCCGGGGGCTGATACTGAACTGCCCCTGTGAAGCGCGCTTGATCTTACCCAGACGGCTCTCGGAATCCTCGGCAAATTTCTCCGCCACCTCACGGGCCTTGCGGGTCGCTTCCTCAATCATGTCCGGCTTGACCTCGTTGAGGCGGGTAAACAGGTATTGGGGCTGACTCTGGTAACTGTTGCCGGTGAGTACGATGCCCTGTTTGCCCAGTTGCGATAGCGAACCCATCACCCCGCGCACCTCGTCCACCCGCGGAGAATACACGGTGACGGTCTGCTGGGCGGTATAGCGAAACTGGGCGCGCACACCGTTATCGAAATCTCGGGCAGACTTGTCGGTAATGGCGGGCATGGAGGTGGAAATTTCATCGGCACTCAAACCCTGGGCCAGCAGGAACTGGCGTATCTTATCCGTGCCCTGGTCAATGCTGCCGTAGAGTTCTTCCAGGTTATTACTCGCCACCGCGAACTGGATAGGCCAGATCACCACGTCGGCGGGGTATTCCCGTTCCGAGAGGCCCTTCACATTCACCGTGCGCTCATATTCCTTGAAGCGGATGGTGGCATCCGCCAGTTGGTGTCCCAGCAGCGCCAGACCCAGCAGAATTCCCAGACTGAGAATGAGTGAGTTCATGCCGTTCTTACCCGACATCAGCAATCTCCTTTTCGATGTAAACGTGGCAGCAATGTTGAGACAGCAAAACCGCGGATTCGATCAATGACTGTCTTTATCCCGCTCTTTATCGCGAACGACAGCCAGCAACTCGCGCTGGTATCGGGGTCGGTAGACATTGATGAGGTTGCCCCCCAGCATCAACAGGGCTCCCGCCAGCAGCGCCATTTCAAACGGTTCCTGGTAAAACACAATGCCCACCAGACCGATCAACGGCAGGCGCAGAAAATCCAGAGTGACCACAATGCCCGCTTCAGCGCGTTTCATGGCATTGGTAATGCAGAAGTGCGCGCTCAGGGCAGTGACACCGACGATCACCAGCCAGAACCACAGCCGTGGTTCTTCGGGCAACTGCCAGTGGGGCAGCGCCAGCACCAGGCTGACCGGCATCTGCACCAGGCACATATAAAACAACACGGTGAGCGGATCTTCGGTATGAGCCAGGGACTTGGTACCCACGTAGGCACAGGAAAAGCTCAGCGCCGCCGCCAGCACGATAAGTGACGCAGGCTCGAGGATTTCCACGCCGGGCCTGAGAATGACCAGCACACCGGCCACGCCCAGCGCGATTGCCAGGGATTTTCGAATCGTAAGTCGCTCCCCGAGACAGAGCGCGGCAATCAGGGCGACCCAGAACGGCACGGTGAATTCCAGAGCAAACACCTCTGCCAGCGGCAACAGGCCAATGCCCACAAACCAGCCGTACTGACCGCCGAAGTGAAACAGGTTTCGAATAATGTGCATGCCGGGCCGGGAGGTAGCGAACAGCGAGCGACCACCTACCCTGGCAATAAGCGCCGAGATGATCAGCAGGCCAATCACACTGCGAATAAACAGCGTCTGGAAGGTATTGATCTCCCCGGCCAGCTCACGCGCGCCCACCGCCATCAGCGACAAGGACAGCAGCGCGCCGAGCATCCACAGCACTACACCCATGATATCCCCTTAAAAAAGGCCACCGGACCCGACTTATTCTGTTCGTGCCGAGTCTGGCGCCTCGGATGGGACCGTCTCGTCCTGTATATGCTCGTCCGGGTGCATTTCCAGTGCCGTGGGCGTGGTGCGAACCATGGCCACAAACTGGGTCGGATTTTCGGCCTCGTCTACCACTTTTACCGCCAGTTTGCGCCAGGTAAACAGCGCCAACGCCAGCAACATGGTGAAAAAATACAATGGCAGCGCCTGTGGCCCCAGCATCTCCATGAGAAAGCCCGCCAATGCAGGACCAATAGCGGCACCGGTACCATGTATTAATAACAGTGTGCTGCCGCCCGGCAGAATTTCATCCCCTTCCAGGTGATCCACAAGGTGAGCAACCGCCACGGGATAAATGGCAAAGGCCAGTCCGCCAAACAGTAGCCCCGCCACCAGCAGCCAGCCACCGGCAAAGGACATGGCCGCCAACAGCATCGCAGCCACGGCGCCCGCCGCACTGATCGCCAGTAATACCTTGCGCCGATCGTGACTGTCAGAATAACGCCCGAATGGATACTGGAAGACCGCACCACCCAGAATAGCTACCGTGATGAAGGTTGCCACACCCGTACTGTCCAGGCCGACACGACTGGCAAACACGGCACTCAAACCCCAGAACGCTCCCATCGCCAGGCCAGAAAAAATGCCCCCAGCCACCGCGACAGGCGCAAGTTGCCAGAGACGGGAAAGTTTCATGCGCGCAACATTGTTCACCTCTGGCTGCAGCATGCGTGTCCAGGTGACAGACGCCACGCTGGTACTGATAAAAATGGCCGCTAACGCGAACAGAAGGAACGAATCCGCACCGGCCAGCCTCAGAAACTGCTGGGTAGCGGCCAACGCCACCAGATTGACGATCATATACACGGCAAACACCTTGCCCCGCTGGGAAGCAGCGGTCTGGCCATTGAGCCAGCTCTCCACCACTGTGTAGAGAATCACCAGCGTCGTACCAGTTGCCACCCGCAGCAGAAACCACATGACCGGGTGGATGTATACCAGATGCAATAACGCAAAACAGGAGGTAAACGCCGCACAGAATGCAAAGGCGCGAATGTGGCCAATGCGCTTGATCAGGGGCAACGCCAAAAAGGTACCCACGATAAAACCGACAAAATAGCCGGACATGATCAAGCCCATCACGCTATCGCTGTAGCCTTCCAGCCCACCGCGCAACGCCAGCAAGGTATTCAACAGGCCGGTGCCAAGCAGCAGCAGACCAATACCGATTAACAGGGCACAAATAGGAACGATCAATGTCAGCATGAAAAATCCGTTAAAACACTCGAGAAAACACAGGGTATGGATGGCAGGCGTAACTTGCAAATTTCTGTGCGGGATAAATCACCTGTCACAGAAGACTGTTATATTTCCCCTATTGAGTGCTACCGGGATTTCCAGGAGTAAGGCATGACATACCCCCTTCTTAAGGCAGAAGATCTACAACCTCTACTTGAATCCGGGTCCGCGGTCATTTTTGATTGCCGGTTTTCTCTGGCGGATTTTACCCAGGGCAGGAACCAGTACCTGCAGGGCCATATTCCCGGTGCCTACCACCTTGATATGGAATCTGACCTTTCTGGCTCCAAGGGGAGCTACGGGGGTCGTCACCCGCTGCCTAACCCGGTGCTGTTCACTACCCGAATGCGTGAGTGTGGCGTTAATACCGATACCCTGGTGATTGCCTATGACGATAACCGCATGGCGGGAGCATCACGCCTTTGGTGGCTGATGAATTATTTTGGCCACAGCAGTGTTCAGGTGCTTAACGGTGGCATCAAGGCATGGGTTCAGCAAGGCGGAAATCTCAACACCGATATTCCTGAGACACAGCACGGCAATTTTTCCGCTTCGCCCAACCCGGCCATGGTAGCGGAAATGGAAGAGCTGAAACGAAATGGCGACAGGCTGACACTGATAGATGCACGGGAAAAAGCCCGCTACCTGGGCCAGGAAGAACCCATTGATCCGGTCGCCGGACATATTCCCGGGGCAATCAATATGCCGTGGCAGAGTCTCACCAGCGACCAGGGCCGTTTTCTCGCCCCGGAACAGCAACAGCAACAGTGGGCAACCCTCGGCCCGCTTGACAGCCCGGTGGTTTACTGTGGCTCCGGGGTCACCGCCTGTGTGGATTTGTTGTCCCTAACACTGACGGGGGTGCCCGATGCCCGCCTTTACAGCGGCAGCTGGAGCGACTGGTGCAGTTACCCGGATAACCCTGTTGCCACCGGACTGATTGCCTGATGGGAGTCACTTTCCTGGTCTTAGCGATCACGGGCTGTATGGCCTGGTTTATCAGTACCGTGGCCGCCGGTGGTGCTGCTCTACTGATGATTCCGGTGCTTACCTGGCTGGTGGGTCCACAAGTGGTTGCCCCTGCCATCAGTGTCGGCGCCTTTGTCGCCAACCCATCCAGAGTATGGCTGTTTCGCAAGGATGTGAACTGGCAGGTATGTGCCTGGCTGGTGCCAGGCAGTGTCTGCGGTGCCATTCTGGGCGCCTGGGCCTTCAGCCAGTTTCCGGTATTCTGGATTCAGCTGTTGCTGGGCAGCTTTCTGGTTTCCACGGTATTTCAGTTCCGTTTCGGTAAGTCCACCCGCTCTTTTCCCATGCGGCTTCGCTGGTTTTTCCCCCTGGGACTGGTTATTGCTGGATTGTCTGCTCTGGTTGGGGGAACCGGGCCGGTACAAAACCCGTTCATGCTCAATTACGGGCTAGAAAAAGAACAGCTCATCGCCACCAAGGCCATCAATTCGCTGGTGCTACAACTCACCAAACTGCTTGCTTACACCGGTTTCGGGGTGATGAGCCAGGAAATTCTCACACTTGGCCTGTGTCTAGGCCTTGGCGGTGCCGTGGGCGCGTTGCTTGCTCACCGCCACCTGCTGGCGATCAATGTTGCCCGTTTCCGGACCTATACCCTCATCCTGATGCCCCTGTGTGGTGTTCTGATGCTTGTCGAAGCCTTTACCTAGCAGCCTGTTGGCCGCGATTTGTTCCCTCTACTATCCTGAAAAGGAACCCTTGGCGCCCGTGTTCAAGGGCATGATAGAGAGGAGACATGGCCATGAAAAATCAGGAAAAGATTATTGCACTGCTCAACAACATTATGGAGTTCGAACTGGCTGGGGTGGTCCGTTACAACCACTATGCACTGATGGTGTTCGGCTACGGCCGTATTCCCATCGTCAGCTGGCTGCGCTCAGAGGCGAACAACAGTCTGACCCACGCGCAGGAAGCCGGTGAATTGATTACCGCAATGGGCGGGCACCCCTCGCTGGGTATCGGCCCCCTGCTGGAAACCCACAAACACGATATAGGCGATATTTTGCGGGAATCCCTGGATCACGAGGGCAAGGCCAGAAAACTGTATTACGAACTGCTCGATATGGTGAAGGATGACTCCGTACTACTGGAAGAGTATGCCCGCCGCATGATTGCCGCAGAGGAAATGCACGCGGCAGAAGTCGACAAGATGTTGCGCAAACCGGGGGATATTGAACCTTTTAAAAGCTGACGATAGCCAATGGGAATGGCGATTCAGTGGCCAAGTTACAGCTCACAGCTAACCCCGGTGCCGCGCAGACCGCAGTAGCCATTGGGGTTTCTGGCTAGGTATTGCTGGTGGTAATCCTCGGCATAGTAAAACTGATCCAGTAGTTTAACCTCCGTTGTTACAGCATCATATCCTTTATTAATCAGCAGGTTGTCATATTTATCTCTTGTTGATTCTACATTTTCAAGCTGCTCTGTATCGCTACAGTAGATCGCCGAACGGTACTGGGTGCCAACGTCGTTACCCTGGCGCATACCCTGAGTAGGATCGTGGGACTCCCAGAACACTTTCAGCAGAGTATCGAGGCTGACCTGCTGTGGCTGGTAAACCACCAGCACCACTTCGGTGTGGCCAGTAAGCCCTGTGCAGACTTCTTCGTAGGTGGGATTCTTGGTGTAGCCGCCGGCATACCCCGCGGCTGTAACAATCACACCCGACTGGGTCCAGAAACGCCGTTCTGCACCCCAGAAACAACCGAGCCCTAACACGAGCTGTTCGGAATCTTCAGGGAATGGCGGCATCATGCTGTGACCGTTAACCAGGTGACGGCCACTGATCTCGATAGCCTCATCCCGCCCCGGCAGAGCCAGTTCCGGTGTAATCATCTGGGTTTTCTGGGCATAGCCAAACATCGGGACTCTCCTATTCTTGACCGAACATTCTACTTGCCAACTGCAAGTCTCAACCCTACTCTTTGTTGACCACTATTGGGAGGTAATGTTTCGTGATTGATTTATATACAGCCGCCACACCCAACGGCCACAAGGTAAGCATTGCACTGGAGGAGCTCGATCTTCCTTACCAGATGCATCATCTCAGCCTCAGCGATAATGAACAAAAAGAACCCTGGTACGTGAAACTCAATCCCAACGGCAGAATTCCCACCATTGTCGACAGGGCAAATGATGATTTTGTCGTGTTTGAATCCGGCGCTATCCTGATTTACCTGGCGGAAAAAACCGGGCAATTACTCCCAAAAGACCCGAAAGAACGTTCCCGCGCCCTGCAATGGTTGATGTTCCAGATGGGCGGCATCGGACCGATGATGGGGCAAGCCAATGTCTGGTACCGCTACTGGGAAGAAACCTACCAACCGGCCATTGACCGCTACCAAAACGAGGTCAAACGACTTTTCGGCGTGATGAACGGTCATCTGGAAGGCCGTGAATACCTCACTAATGAGTTGAGTATTGCCGATATCGCCAACTGGGCCTGGGTACGTATCCATAACTGGTCCGGGGTGGATATTGAGCCTTTCCCCCATCTGCAGGCCTGGATTGAAAGACTGAACGAGCGACCCGCTTTCCAAAAAGGTATCAACATGCCAGCTGCCGACTATGAGCAGGACAACAAGGCGAAAAACTTTGTGAAAGGCGCGCGCAATATGCTCACCAAGTAGCCAGCGCTATTTTGCCCTACGCAGGGCCCGCAGCTTCTCCTCAAGCAGTATGTCTTGTGGTGTCTCGCCGCCGTAACGCATGGATTCAAACTGTTCGCAGAATGATCTGAGCAACTCAGCCATTTCTGGCCGCAAGGAGGCAGCACGTTGGGTGAAGGCCCTGACACCCTCCCCCGGTTTGCGCTCAATGCCCTGTTTTTCCAGATGTTCACAGAGAAAAATAAACTGGCGGTCGATGGGGTTGGTTGTCGATCTTCTTGATGGAATCCACTGCCACAAAGCAATCAGCAACAGAACTGCTCCGCCAGTTCCAAGCAGCGCAATCGCAATTCGCCACACGGAAATCTTTCCCAGTAACCGCGTCAGCACCGACGACTGCATTTGGTCGTAACCCAACACCCACAGCGCCCAGTGATAGTTGAGTGCTTCCATTTCAAGCCTCAGGCGATTAATCCAGCCGATATGGCGAAACCGCACCAGAGAGGCAGGAGAATCCGCCAGAAAACCCTCCTCACTACCCAATAGGGACTGCACATCCCCCTCAATACGCTCCGGCGCCACGGAAGCTGTGGGATCTATACTGACCCAACCTTCATTCTCCAACCAGACTTCCGTCCAAGCATGTGCATCGTACTGCCTGACCAGCAAATAACCATCCGGATGGCGCTCCCCGCCCTGATACCCCGCCAACACCCTGGCGGGAATACCCGCAGCGCGCATCAGGAACACGAAACTGCCGGCAAAGTGTTCGCAGAAACCCTGTTTTGACTCAAACAGAAATTCGTCCACGCTGTGTTGGCCCAAAAGCGGCGGCTGTAACGTGTAGATAAATTCACTGTTGAAGAGACCCAGCACTCTCTGGATGAAAGCTCTGTCACTGGATGCTTTGTCGCGCCATTCACGAGCCAGATCCAACGTTCTGGGGTTGTATCCTTCGGGCAATTGCAATTCGATAGCACGACGGTCACGGGAAAGCCCTCCAACTTCAATACTGTGATCCAGCCAGCTTTGCACCTGATACTGGCGCTTACTGCTCAATGGCTGGTTTGCCAGCAGGCGGTAATCCCGAGTTAACGCCACCCCACGACTGCGAGGCAACGGCGTATCCAGGGCATATAACCAAAGTTGCTGTGTTGGTTCGATCACCACGGAATAGTTCAGAGGCTGACCTCGACGGTCGATCAATTGATCCCAGCTCTTATCCGACTGGCCATACCACTGCAGTAGTGCGCCATCGTCCATACTGGTGCGGCGAGTACGCTTCCACGTGCGACCACCAAAATCAGATAGCACTAACCCACGCCAGTACAACACCCGCTGTGGAGGAATGGGTCCATCAAAACTGACCCGGAAGGCGAGTTCAGCCGAGCGACCCAATTGGCTGAAATCACCCGGTGACATACTGTCGGTCACACCGGTTTTTGCTTTATGGGTAGGAATCGGCACGGACCAAAGTGCGCCGATTCGCGGCATCAGCAGAAACAACACCACCATCAAGGGCAATGCCTGACACAGGAGGGAAATAGCCACTTTCAACGGGCGCAAAGTGCCTCCAGGCTGATCCCCATGGTGCAGTCCTACCAGTGCCGCCAACACCAGCAGCAGACAGCCCAGAAGATAGCCTGCAGATACCATCGATTGATCAAACAGTGCCGTCAACGCGGCCACAAAAAATGCCAGCAGCACCACGAGATAGGCATCTCTGCGGTGGGACATCTCCAGCAGTTTCAGCATGTAGGCTGTCACCAGCAATGCAAGCATAGGTTCAAGGCCAATGGGCTGGCCGTATTCCAGCAGCAGGCCCCCGACGCAAACGGCCAGCAAGGTCATTTTCAGCCATCGGCCAGGAACCGACCATGCGCCTCGGTAACATTGGATACGCCATACGACGGCTACTACCGAGGCCGCCAACACCCAACGAGGCAGGTGATCGGCGTGCATCATAATTACGGCAACAAATGCCAACAGCAGCCAGAACAGCCCTTGCCGACTGATTTGCCAGACTGGAATCATTGCTGGCGCTCCCGTTGAGGGACATCAAACAGGGCCAACTCGGCCAGCAGGTATTGACGGTGCGACTCACCTAGATCTGGTTCAATCACGATACCCGGCAATCGCAAGCCGTAGGGTTGATCGGTGGTGGCGACGCGTAACAGCATGCCACACAGACGGGAGAGCCGGGCCTCGCGATCAAGGCCGGGGAATTGATCCCAGTCCAGCCACAACTGTTGGTCGAAGTTGTCACCATAGTGCTTGGTATGTAATCCCTGCTCCCGGGCATAGTGTTTCCAGGCCACATGTTTGAGGGAATCACCGGGGCGGTAGGTCTTTAGAGCCAGGAAATCGTCCCCACCTTCAGCACCTTGCATGGCACCATCATCACTGGAGCGCACACCCACCGGCACCTGCTCCGTAAATATTGGTGCCGGATAGACCAGTGCCGATATATTCAGATCAACGTGGCTCCAGGCCCTGAGCAAACCCACCGGATAAACGCTTTCAATCCTCAGGCGCCCTGGGTTGTATAGGCCACGGTGTCCAGCCGGGACGGTTAGCTTGAAACGGCACTGGCTGCTATCTCCCAGGGATACCGTCGTCATCTCACCTTTGGGAAAGCGACACTGGATGGCACCACGGTAGCGATTGCCCCGTTGCCGCAACAATAATTCCAGGGTAATGCCCTGCCCGGCAAAACCCGGTGTCACCTTCAGGCAACTGATGGTAATTTCCGAAAGGTTGGCAAAGCACTGCAGAATGGAGACCACAAATAGAGACACCAGCAAGCAGGTGACTGCAAATACCAGATTATTTTCGTAGTTGGTGGCCGCCAGCCAGCAAAGAATGATGAGTAGGAAGAAGGCGAACCCGGTAGACGAAGGAAAAATAAACAGGCTGCGGCGGTTTAGCGTCACTTCCGGTGCCGCCGGCAAACGCCGTTCAAGCCACCGGGAAAAACGCTGTTGGTAGAGATTACGGATCACTGTTTTCATAACCCTTTTGTCTCTATGGGGTCGTGCCGTAAGTGCGGGACTTACAAAATATCTACCGCGTTAAGCACCCGTTGCACCAGCAGACCACTGTCATGCCCCGAAAATTCACCGGCACCGCGTAAACGGTGCCCAGCAACAGTCGGGAATACTGCCTGCACATCCTCCGGAATCACGTACTGACGTGCCTGAATCAGCGCCCAGGCGCGTGCACATTGCAGTGTTGCCAGGGTTCCCCGCGGGGAAAGCCCGCTCTGAAACACGGCTTCATCACGAGTGTATTGCGCCAACCGCTGAAGATAATCCACCAGACTTTCGGAGGCTTTAACGAGATTGACCTGCTGCTGGATCTTCAGCAGCTGATCGGGATTAAGTAAGGGCTTCATATCCACCAGCCGCAGACGTGGATCTGTCCCGCTCAGCAACAGCCTTTCTGAGGCCGGGTCCGGGTAACCCAGCTCAATACGCATTAAAAATCGGTCCAGTTGCGACTCGGGTAACGGATAGGTACCCGACTGGCTTACCGGGTTCTGGGTAGCGATCACGAAAAAAGGTGTCGGCAACGGCCTGGTCTCGCCTTCGACGGTAACCTGCCCTTCCGCCATAGCCTCAAGTAGCGCGCTCTGGGTTTTAGGCGTGGTGCGATTGATCTCATCCGCCAGCAATAACTGGTTAAACACCGGGCCCGGGTGGAATTCAAACAAGCTGCGCTCGCGATCATAGACCGACACACCGAGAATATCCGCCGGCAACAGATCGCTGGTGAATTGAATGCGGTTGTAGGAGAGGCCAAGAACTCTGGCTAAAGCCTGTGCCAGGGTGGTTTTACCCATTCCCGGCAGGTCTTCGATCAGTAGATGGCCCCGGGCAAACAGGCAGGCCAGAGCCAGTCTGATCTGTTCTTCCTTGCCGATCAGCACGGTACCAATATCCGCGACGAGTCTGTCTACTACCTTTTGCATAGAGGCCTCATCCCCTGTGAAAATCACTGCGGGCCGTTTGTTAGCCTCTCTTGTTCAGAGAGAATCTAGGCCGCGCTTCAAGTCGGCTTTAATATCCTCTATATCCTCGAGACCGACTGCGATACGGATCAGATTTTCAGTAATTCCCGACGCTGCTTTCTGCTCGTCGCTAAGGCGACCGTGGGTGGTCGTCGCAGGGTGAACGATAGTGGTCTTGGCATCACCTAGGTTGGCGGTAAGTGACAGAATTCTTGTGCTGTCGATCACCCGCCAAGCCTGCTCACGACCACCTTTAACTCGAAATGACAGTACACCGCCAAAACTGCGCTGTTGTTCTGTAGCAAGCTCATGACCCGGGTGATCAGGCAGTCCGGCATAAAATACCTTTTCTACTGCCGGCTGTTGTTGTAGCCAGAGCGCCAGAGACATGGCATTCGCTGAATGGGCATCCATACGCAAGCGCAGTGTTTCCAGGCCTTTTAGAAATACCCAGGCATTGAAGGCGCTCATGGTGGGACCAGCGCTACGAATAAATGCCAGCACTTCATTGACCAGTTCACTGCGGCCACACACCACACCACCCAGACAGCGGCCCTGGCCGTCGAGATATTTGGTGGCAGAGTGGACCACCAGGTCGGCACCCAGCGCCAATGGCTGTTGCAACGCCGGGGTACATAAACAGTTATCTACCACCAGCAGCGCACCATGCTCATGAGCCAGCGCCGCCAGCTTTTTGATATCGGCAATTTCACACAGGGGGTTTGACGGGGTTTCCAGAAACAGCAATTTTGTTTCCGGGCGCAATGCCTCTCGCCATTGCTCAAGATCGGTGACAGGGAGAAACGAGCTCTGCACGCCGAATTTACCCAAATACTTTTCCATCAATACCGTTGTGGTACCAAACACATCTCTGGAACACAGTACGTGGTCCCCGGCTTTTAGCAGGGCAATACAGGTACTGAGAATGGCGGCCATACCGGATGATGTAGCCACTGCCTGTTCCGCCCCTTCCAGGGCGGCGATACGAACCTCAAAATTACGCACCGTCGGGTTGGTGTAACGTGAATAGACGTTGCCACTTTGCTCGCCGGAAAACCGAGCCGCCGCCTCGGCTGCATTGGCGAAGACATAACTCGAGGTGAGGAACAGTGGTTCGCCGTGTTCACCTTCGGCTGTGCGCAAATGTCCCGCCCTGATAGCCAGCGTATCCAGCGCTGCACCAAAAAGTGGGTCGTCATCGTATTGTTCTGTCATTGCCGGTACTCTGCCTCACCACCGGGGTTGTGTAACCCAATCACTTCACCATTGCCGGGACTGGTAGAGCGTTTATTATTACTTTTCGCCTGGTCATTACGCTGCGCATCGAGCTTGGTGAGATAGAGGCCATCGACATCGCCTGTCACATAATTACCATCAAATACCGCGCAGTCGAACTTCTCGATGCTGGCGTTACCCTCGGAGGCACTGGCCACAAGATCTTCTAGATCCTGGTAAATCAGGCAATCGGCACCGATCAGCTCAGCAATCTCTTTCTCGGTGCGGTTGTGGGCAATGAGCTCGCCAGCAGACGGCATATCGATGCCGTAAACATTCGGGTAGCGCACCGCTGGAGCGGCAGACGCCATATACACTTTGCTCGCACCAGCGTCTCTGGCCATCTGAATAATTTCCCGGGATGTGGTGCCTCTGACAATGGAATCATCCACCAGCAGCACGTTTTTGCCCTTGAATTCCAACTTCACCGCGTTCAGTTTCTGGCGCACAGATTTCTTGCGTTCTTTCTGGCCAGGCATAATAAAAGTCCGCCCGATATAGCGGTTCTTCATAAAGCCTTCCCGGAATTTGACGTTCAGATGTTCCGCAATCGACTGGGCCGCCACACGACTGGTATCGGGAATGGGGATCACCACATCAATGTCGTGGTCCGGGTAACATCTCAGGATTTTTTCAGCCAGGTGCTCACCCATGCGCAACCGGCATTTGTAAACCGAGATACTATCGATAATTGAATCCGGGCGTGCAAAGTACACATGCTCAAAAATGCACGGGGTCAGGCGGGGGTTTTCCACACACTGATGCAAGTGCAGCTCACCGCTCTCATCCACGTATAACGCCTCTCCCGGAGCAAGATCGCGCTCCACCTGAAAGCCCAGCACATCCAGCGCAACACTTTCAGACGCAACCATGTATTCAGTACCGTTGTCTGTCTGGCGCTTGCCAAAAACCAGCGGGCGAATACCGAAGGGATCACGGAATGCAACTATACCGTAATTGGCAATCATACCCACCACAGCGTAGGCGCCTCGACAGCGGCGATGCACGCGCCTAACGGACTCGAAAATATCGTCCGGGGTCGGCTTAAGTTTGCCCAGCAAATGCAACTCGTGGGCAAACACATTGAGCAGTGCCTCTGAGTCGGAATCCGTATTGATGTGGCGCAAGTCCGACTTGAACAAGTGCTCCAGCAACTCTTCTGTATTGGTCAGGTTGCCGTTGTGGGCCATGCAGATTCCGTAGGGAGAATTCACATAAAAAGGCTGCGCCAAAGCCGGGCCCGAACTCCCTGCCGTCGGGTAACGCACATGCCCGATGCCCATATTGCCTTCCAACTCGGCCATATGGCGCGTGTGAAACACATCCTTAACAAGTCCAACGCCTTTACGCTGGTTAAGGCGTCCACCCACACAAGTCATGATGCCTGCGGCATCCTGTCCACGATGTTGCAACATGGTCAATGCATCATAGAGCTGCAGTTTGACATCACTTCTACCAAAAATTCCGACTACACCACACATGGGTCAGGCAACCTCTATAACCGTCGTTTACCAAGCTGTTTTTATTGCGTTCAGAGCAAATTCTTTAAAAAGTTCAGTACCGCCGCGCCGGTATCCCTGGCCCAGTCTTCAAATTGCATAAAAAACGAAATCATCACGGACTGTTGCCACCACAAATCCTGTTTGACCGGCAACATTTCCGTCAGAATAATCAACACCGCCATGACAATGACGACTCCGCGGGTCACACCAAACAACAATCCCATCAGGCGGTCTGTGCCGCTGAGTCCTGTCGCTTCTACAAGTTTGCCCAGCAGATAATTACAGATACCACCGACAATCAACACGGCAATAAACAGCGTTACCCAGGCAGCCAGCATACGCAAAGATGGCGTGGTAATGAGCTGTTCCATCCAACTGGCGAGTTCATCATGAAAAATCGATGCGATCACCGCCGCCGCTAACCAGATCAGTAGCGACATGGCCTCTTTCACAAATCCGCGCACCAAACTGATGATCGCCGATAAACTCAGGATTGCGATGATGGCCCAGTCAGCCCAATTCATGATCAAACCTCACGAAAACAGCGACAAAGTGTAACAGAGCTCCACTTTGAGGTCAGGGTTCAAAATGCACCAGCAGCGCATTGAGGCTGTATTTTTTATCAATCACAGCCTTTTCCTGCAGGAGTTTTTCTTTCAATACGTTGGGGCCAACAAAAACCCTGTTTAGCTGACTGTCGTTATGACGCTGCTGCTGGACAAACGCGTCATAGCCATCGGCTTGCAACTGCTTGACAAGAGTCTGTGCCCGATCGGAATCACGGAAACTTCCCACTTGTAAAACCCATGATTCGGGCAGACCTTTCTCTGTCAGAGTGGGGGGTGAAATAGTGATGGGCTCGGCCTGTTCGGCACTCTCCACGCCCAGCTGAAAGGCCTCTTCGGGAGCGGGAGCTGGATCAATATCAACCGGGCGCTGGGGTTCTGGAACGGTAACTGGCGCGATCGCCGGCTTGGGTGGAATACGGCTGGTGGTGTCGACTTGGGGCGAATCGGAGAAGTCGAACAGCACGGCAAATAAAATAAGCAGCAATGCCAACAGGACAAAACCACCGACAATTCTCTGTTTTACATTTTCTGTCAGCACAAGCCATTCCTTCTCAGGAAGATTGTATGTGTTCCAGTATCGGGCCCACAGTAAAAAAGGAGCCAAACACCACTACCCTGTCACCTTCTCCAGCGTGCTGCAACGCCTTTTCAAACGCAGACAGCGGCGAAGAACAACAGTATACCTCGCCATTGGCAGCAGCTCCGGCATTGTACAACAATGCTTCTATGTTTCCCTCCGTGGCGGCTCGTAACTGTTCAGGGATGCTGCAGGGAAACCATGCTCTGACCAGTGGAATCATCGGCTGCAGTGTCCCAATAATATCCTTGTCGGCCATCATGCCAACCACAGCGAGCAGGCGCCCCTTCTGGGGCACTAATCGCTCAGCAAGCAACCCGGCAGCCTGAGGGTTGTGTGCCACATCGAGAATAACCGGCACCCCTGCAACACTTGCTTCCTGAAAACGGCCCGGGACCTGCACCAGGGACAAAGGCTGGGTGCTGATATCACTCGCCGGCAATCCGGTAATCATATGGGTGGCCTGCAGGGCACAGGCCACACTGTTGGCGGGCAAGCGATGATCGGGGACCGATTGAAATTGGCCGAGTGAAAAATCGCGGTCATTGACGAGAAGTGTCGCACCAATATCAGCGGCTGTGCGAACGATACCTTCAACCGGAAAGTCATCCCCACACAACAAGGGGCGTCCGGGTCGGGCAATGGCGGCCTTCTCTGCCCCTATCCTATCAAGGTCATCGCCCAGCCAGTCCTGATGGTCGAGAGCAATACTGGTCACAATCGCGATGCCGGCATCAACAATATTGACCGCATCAAGCCTGCCACCCAGCCCCACTTCAAGAATGGCCACATCCAGCTCGGCTTCGGACATCAGTATCAGCGCCGCGAGAGTACCGAATTCAAAGTAGGTTAGGCTTGTGTCACCACGCGCCTCTTCTATACGCTGAAAAGCCTGACAGATTGCCTCATCCGAAGCCTGTTCACCTTGAATGACTATGCGTTCGTTGTAATCAATAAGGTGGGGAGAGGTGTAACAACCCACTCGATAGCCCTGATCCATCAACAGGGCCTGTAACGCAGCGACACAGGAGCCCTTGCCATTGGTACCGGTGATGGTCACGGTGTTTTTTGCAGGGGACAGACACTGTAAATCACGGGCAACTCGCCCGACACGCGACAACCCAAGCTCTATTTCAGTGGGGTGTCGCTGTTGCAGCAAGCCCAGCCATTCACTCAGTGAACGAGGGAGCATCTATGCTGACGGGTTCCGGGGTATTGGTAAATTTGGACAATAACGAGGCGATGGTATCGCGCATTTGCGGACGCGGAATAATCAGGTCGATGGCACCATGCTCCAATAGGAACTCGGCACGCTGAAACCCTTTTGGCAAGCGCTGGCGGATTGTCTGTTCGATAATATTAGGCCCGGCGAAACCGGCACGCGAACCAGGTTCGGCCGCATTAATGTCACCCAGTAAAGCAAGGCTGGCAGACACGCCACCATAAACGGGGTCAGTCATTACCGAGATGTAAGGTGTTCCCTGAGCTTTCAGCTTTTCGATGATGGCACTGGTTTTGGCCATTTGCATCAGAGAAATCAGCGCTTCCTGCATACGTGCACCACCGGTTGCAGAGAAACATACCAGCGGGGCATTTTCCTCCAGGGCAACCTGAGCTGCGCGGGTAAAACGCTCACCCACCACGTACCCCATGGAGCCGCCATGGAAGGCGAATTCAAAGGCCACCGCAACAACCGGCATCCCCTTGAGGGTCCCTTTCATGGCAACCAGCGCGTCGTCTTCACCAGTCGCTTTCTGGGCATCGGCGAGTCGATCCTTATACTTGCGGACATCCTTGAACTTCAGACGATCAATGGGTTTTACCTCTGTTGCCAGCTCCTCGCGACCGTCTTCATCGAGAAAAAAGTCGAGACGGCGGCGGGCACCAATACGCAGATGGTGATCACACTTAGGGCAGACATCGAGGTTTTTTTCCAGCTCAGGGCGATAGAGTGGCGCACTGCACTTTGGACATTTTTTCCACAGCCCTTCAGGAACACTCTGGGTGCGATCTTTCTTCTGGGTTGCAGGTCCTTTCGGACGAATTTTTTCCAACCAGCTCATAGTCAATTCCGTTAGTTATCCAGAGCCTGACGCATCTCTGCAATCAACGCTGATACCCCTTTAGCATAAACTAACGGGTCAACTTCGCCAGACTCAGCAAGTTCAGCCATTCGGTTAACCAGCACACTGCCGACCACAGCTCCATCGGAGAGGTCCGCAACAGCACGTGCCGAAGCGCCGTCTTTGATGCCAAATCCTACACATACCGGCAGCTCAGTCAATGAACGGATATGGTCGACGTGCTCCTGCACCGAAACCACATCCAGATGTCCGGCCCCCGTCACTCCTTTCAGTGACACATAATAGATAAACCCGCCCGCCATCGAGGTCACCATTTTCTGACGTTCGTGACTGCTGGTAGGTGCCAACAAAAAGATATTCTCAATACCGGCTTCACTGAGATGCTGATTGAACTCCTGAGCTTCTTCTGGCGGCAGGTCCACCGTCAGCACCCCGTCCACACCTGCATCAAGTGCAGCAGCGATAAAGGTTTCGTAGCCCATACGCTCAATGGGATTCGCATAGCCCATCAGCAACACCGGGGTTTCTGTGTCAGTTTCGCGGAATTGTTTAACCTGGGCCAGCGCATCACGAAGGCTGCTGCCGTGGGCCAGGGCACGTTCGTGTGCCCTCTGAATTACCGGGCCTTCAGCATTGGGGTCAGAAAACGGCACGCCAAGCTCAATGATGTCCGCCCCGCTCTCCACCAGTGCATGCATTACCGGCAACGTAACTCCTTTTGCCGGATCACCCGAAACCACATAGGGTACCAGTGCCTTGCGGCCCTGTTTTCTAAGACTCTCAAAGCGTTTACTTATTCTGTTCACTCAGTTACTTCCAATAATTCTTGTGATTGCCGCGAGTATCAAACCGTGATGCCATCGATTTCTGCCACGGTGAGGATATCCTTGTCACCGCGACCGGACAGGTTAACCACGATCATCTGGTCAGGATCCATCTGGCGGGCCAGCTTTTCTGCATAGGCCACGGCATGACTGGATTCCAGGGCAGGCATGATGCCCTCCACCTTGGTCAGGCGACGGAACGCATCCATGGCTTCATCGTCATCAATGGCAACGTAATTAACCCGGCCAATATCTTTTAGCCAGGCATGCTCTGGACCCACGCCAGGGTAATCCAACCCGGCGGAGATGGAATGGGTTTCAATAATCTGACCATTCTCATCTTCCATCAGATACGTACGGTTACCGTGTAGTACGCCCGGTATGCCATCATTTAACGGTGCAGCATGCTTACCTGTCGCCACGCCAAAGCCGCCCGCCTCGACGCCGTACATTCTGACCGACTCGTCCTCAAGGAAGGGGTGGAACAGACCAATCGCATTGGAGCCGCCACCAACACAAGCCACCAGGGCATCGGGCAACTTCCCTGCCTGATCCAGCGACTGCTGACGCGCTTCCCGACCGATGACGGACTGGAAGTTACGAACCAGTTCGGGGTATGGATGAGGGCCCGCACAGGTGCCAATAATGTAGAAGGTGTTGTCCACATTGGTTACCCAATCGCGCATGGCCTCGTTCATCGCATCTTTCAGCGTTTTTGAACCGGATGTCACGGGAATAACCGTCGCACCCAGCAGCTTCATACGGTAAACGTTCAGGGACTGGCGGTGAACATCCTCTTCGCCCATAAAAACGTGGCACTCAAGGCCCAGCCGAGCCGCAACAGTTGCCGTGGCAACTCCGTGCTGGCCGGCACCAGTTTCCGCGATCACACGTTTTTTTCCTGTGTGCTTGGCCAACAGCGCCTGACCAATGGTGTTATTTATCTTGTGGGCTCCAGTGTGATTTAGATCTTCTCGCTTCAGGTACAGCTGCGCCCCACCCGTCTCACGGGTCCAGCGTTCAGCGAGATACAGAGGTGAGGGCCTGCCAACATAGTGCGCCAAATCGTAATCAAACTGCGCTTGGAACTCGGGGTCATCCTTGAGGTTGCGATAAATTTTTTCCAGCTCATCCAGAGCATAAATCAGCGTCTCGGAGACAAAACGCCCACCATAGGGGCCAAAGTGCCCCCGGGCGTCTGGCATATGATTAAAATCCACTTTGATTTTCTCGTTCACTGGGCTCTCCCAAACTCACCCGGCATTAGCCCGGGCAATAAACTGTTGAATACGTTGTGAGGATTTCACCCCAGGTGCATCTTCCACACCTCCGCTGACATCCACACCATAAGGGTTAACCTGCGCCACGGCATCAGCAACATTCTCCGGTCCCAGGCCGCCAGCCAGAATCAGTGGAAAGTGCACCGTTTTGGGCAACCTTTGCCATTCAAAACGTTCACCGGTACCGCCATATTTATCTTTGTGCCAGGCATCTACCAGAAAGCCGCACGCACCGGGAAAACTAGCCACGATTGCCGGCAAGTCAATTCCCGGCGCCATGCGGATTGCCTTGATATAAGGCCTGCCAAACTGGCGGCAATAGGCATCATCCTCATCCCCGTGAAACTGCAACAATTGCAGGTCAACAGCACGTATCGCCCTATCAACCTCTTCAGCCGCAGCATTGACAAATAGACCCACCGTCGTCACAAACGGACCCACTGCGCTGGCAATCAACGCCGCTCTTGTATAGTCCACAAAACGGGGGCTTTTTGAATAGAACACCAGGCCAATGGCATCAGCACCGGCCTCTGCAGCTACAATGGCATCCTCATGCCTTGTAATACCGCAGATTTTTACGCGTGTTCGTTTCACAGCAGCTTCCAGTAGCGAGGGTGCGGATTGTAGCAAAAAGGGGTCATTCCGCCTATTGCCTTACCCGCCTATTCTTGATTGATAAACTGAGGCCCAGGCTTAAATACTGGTACGTCAAATTCATCTGGATAGTTCACACCAACCAGATATAAACCATTGGGAGCGGCTGTTGGTGGTGCCTCGGTGCGATCGCAGAGAGCCAATAGCTCTCCAGGCCATGTATATGCGTAATCGCCTCTCCCTACACAAAGTAGTGCCCCAACAATATTTCTGACCATGTGATGTAGAAAAGCGTTTGCCGTAATTTCCAGAATAACCAGGTCACCTTGACGCCAGACCTTTGCGGCGTGGACATTCCGGTTTGGCGTATTGGACTGGCAACCCGCGGCCCTGAATGAGCTGAAGTCTCGCTCACCCAGTAAGAGTTGGGCTGCACGATGCATCTGCACTTCATCGAGTGGTCGCTTTTCCCAAGTCAACCAGTGGTAAAAAAGCGCTGAACGCTGTGGTTGGTTAACAATCAGGTAGCGATAGGTTCTGGCTCTGGCTGCAAAGCGGGCGTGGAACAGTGGAGATCTCTCCTCTGCCCAGTGCAAACGAATACCAAACGGAAGATTGGCATTGACGCCCAACACCCAGTTTCTTGGATTACGATCAGCCCGGGTATCAAAATGAATCACTTGGTTAGTCGCGTGCACACCCGTATCTGTTCGGCCGGCGCAAGCCACAGTGATACGTTCGTTGGCCACCTGGGTCAACGCCGCCTCAACATGAAACTGAACACTGGGACTATGGGTCTGACGTTGCCAGCCACAAAAAGCGCTGCCGTCGTATTCGACGGCAGCAGCGATGCGTTTTACACCTTCTGGAAGTACTTCACCCTCAGGCACCAGGCCGTTGGGCAAATACTCCCAGGGTTTCCCCTGGGTCATAATTGTCAGGTCACTGTTTCAAGCAGATTGCGAGCCTTTTGTATCTGCTCATCAGTACCCTCTGCAATCACTTCATTTAGCAGATCACGAGCGTTTTCAGGGTCACCCATGTCCATATAAGTCTCTGCCAGAACCAGCTTGGTGTCGCACTCATCTTCGTCACCAAACGCTTTGAGCTCATCATCCAGACTCTGGGCGTTCTCCTCATCATCAGCGCCAGATAAAATAGAATCTTCCAGCTCTTCGAGTGTTTGTTCTTCCAGTACATCTGGTGCTACAAAGCTTTCTTCAGCTGCAACCACAGGCGCTTCGGGTTCAGCTTCCACTTCACCCAAATCGACATCAAGCATCTCCTCGTCGATTTCAGTGGACAGTGAATCCAGGTCGACGTCTTCCAGATCAAGGTCGAGATCAAAGTCCGAATCTGCGGTTTCTTCAAGCGCTTCGGGGGCTTCCTCGAGGATCTCTTCACGGCTTTCTTCGAGTGTTTCTGCTCCGAGGTCAAATTCTTCCGGCATCTCCAGTTTAGGTTCTTCTCCCGACGCTACGGCTGGCTCAGCTTCTGCCGCTGGCTCTTCCAGAGCTTCAGGGATGGAATCCGGTGACACATCGCCCAGATCGAAGTCCAGGGATGGCTCTACAAAATCACTCTCTTCTTCCTGAACGGCAGAAAGTTCAGCCACTTCGGGGGATTCGGAAACGTTCTCGGGTTCTTCAAAGCTTGTTTCGGGGATCAACTCAGCCCTTAAAGCTACCGCCTTGGCTTCAGCCTCAGGGTCATTCAGTGCCAGCAACTGCTGGTACTGTTCAGCAAAGGCATCAGGATCATTAGCATTGACGTGGACTTCCAGCAATTTCAAGCGCAAGGCCGTGTCCTGTGGATCCTGCTCAATGGCACCCTTGAGAATATTCTCTGCCTGGGTGTAATTGCCTAGTGACATGTAGATGTCGGCTTCACCTTTGGGATCGACGCCTTCGCCATCCTCCAGCCACAGCTCATCGAGTTCTTCAATGTCTTCCAGATCCTGCAGACCTTCTTCATCAAGGTCTTCAGCTAACTCTGCAATGTACTCTTTATCGCTATCGCTGAGCTGCGTCTCATCATCTATTTCTTCCGCAACCAACGGCTCGTCTTTATTAGCCAGCGTTTGCAGGGATAGCTCGTCAGTAGTTTCGTCGTCCGACTTACGGTTTCTGAACAACATCAACACAGCTAGCAGCAACGCTAATAGAGCAATCGCGGGATAGAGCAGGTAGTCCATCCACGCAGAAATATCGAAGCCTTTATCCTGTTTTGCTGGTTTGCTCTTCTCAGCTTCTGCAGCAACCTCTTCACTGGAAGCAGTATCAGCTTTTGCCGCAACAGCAGATGCAGGTGTTTCTTCTTCGGTAGCTTCAGAAGCGGTGGCCTGCTCGGCTGTGTCACTCTCGGGCTCTATCCCATCAGGCTCAACCAGCGTTGCCACCTGACTTGCCCGCATGGAATCGTCCTGAATTTCCAGCAGGCGCTCATTGGTGGAAAGCTGCTCTTCGAGCATGGCAATGCGTTCTCTCAGCTCCGCATTTTCACGAGTCGCTCTATCAAGCTCTTCACGAGCAACGTCCAGATCAGCTCCTGCACCAACAGAGGTGCCTTCCGAGCCATCCTCCGCATCTTCTCCGGCACTTGCGGCAGATAATGCTTCGTCTGCACCCAAGGCAGCCAGTTTCAGGCGTCCTTCACCGGAGGTTTCGTCTACATCTCTGCTCTGAGTAGAAGGGGTTGCGTCCAGCACCGGTGCCTGTGTAGCTTCAGCTGCAGATTCAACAGTCGCTAGCTCAGTAGCGCTGTCTGCTGCGGATAACGCCTGAATATCACTGCCTTCAGGAAGGCGAAGTACTGCGCCTTTTTTCAGCAGATTGATATTGCCACCGATAAACGCATCGGGATTTGCTTGTTTGATTGCAGCCATGGTTTGCGACATGGTCGCACCCTGAGGCCGGATTTTTGAGGCTATAGCCCATACCGTGTCGCCACTGGCAACCTGGTATTCATCGTCACTAATGGCCAGTGCCGGGGAGGCCGTCGCACTAGCAGGTACCGGGGTACTGGGCCCGGCAGGTGATGTTGCCGTAGGCTGCGCGCCTGAGCTCGCAGCCTCAATCTTTTTTGCTACAGGCTTCTCCGTCGCGTATAGCGGCATATCCAGTAACAGTGTGTACTCTCGCAACAAGCGTCCTGCCGGCCAATCCAGCTCCACCAGGAAGTCCAGATAGGGCTCACGGATAGGCCTTTTTGATGACACCTGAATGACCGGGTTGCCCTTGTCAGAGATATTGACCTCAAAACGCAAATCAGTCAGAAGGAAAAGTCGTTCAACACCGGCAGAGTCAAAGTCCGTCTGTGAGCCGAGACCTGCAAGCATTTCCAGTTCGGTCAACTCACCGATATTGAGAAGCTCAATTTCTGCATCCAGCGGCTCATTGAGGGCGGAGTTAAGGGTAATTTCTCCCAACCCCACTGCGAACGCATGATTGGTGATAACCGCACCGAGAAATCCGGCAGCCAAGGTCAAGTGACGAAACTTCATACGATATTCCCTGTTTTGCTGTGAACTAATGACCTGCAGTCAGCATCATCGCCACACAAAAAACCATTTACATGATCTGAGGTTGTTGCTGCAAGTATTTATGAGTCAACAGAATTGTTCAACCGCTAGTATCGTTAAAAACAAACAAAATGACCGGACCTTCATAAGGATTTATGACCAGTCGCACAAAAATGCCACGACTACGCATAACGTGAAGTGGCATTTTTGATGGAAATCGGGCCCGCTAGCTTTCCAGGAGTATTCTCAGCATCCGCCGCAAAGGTTCCGCCGCACCCCACAGCAGTTGATCACCCACGGTGAAAGCAGACAGATATTGATTTCCCATGTTCATCTTGCGCAAGCGACCTATCGGCACATGCAGATGACCGGTCACTGCCGCGGGGGTCAACTCCTTGAGGGTAACGGCGCGGTCATTGGGAACCACCCTTACCCAGTCGTTGGACTCAGCAAGCATGCACTCGATTTCATCCAGGGGAACATCCTGCGTCAGTTTGACGGTCAACGCCTGGCTGTGACAGCGCATGGCGCCAATGCGCACACAGATACCGTCCACGGGAATCAGCGTATCACCGCTTCGACCAAGGATCTTGTTGGTCTCGGCCTGCCCTTTCCATTCTTCCTTGCTCTGGCCGCTTTCCAGCTGCACATCAATCCAGGGCAAGAGGCTGCCACCCAAGGGCGCGCCAAAGTTCTCGGTGGGGAAACTGTCACCACGCATGGCTGCAACCACCTTGCGATCGATGTCCAGTATCGCAGAGGCGGGGTCGGCCAATTCGGCAGCCACGGATTTTTCAATAGCTCCCATCTGGGCAATCAGTTCGCGCATATTCTGTGCACCCGCACCCGATGCCGCCTGATAGGTCATAGCGGAGGTCCACTCCACCAACCCCTTATTAAAAAGGCCGCCCATGGCCATCAACATCAGGCTGACCGTGCAGTTACCGCCGATATAATTTTTAACCCCGCTGGCTATGCCATCTTTGATGACATTGAGATTCACCGGGTCGAGCACGATCAGAGCATCATCGGCCATACGCAAAGCCGAAGCCGCATCTATCCAGTAGCCATCCCAGCCAGAGTTTCTCAATTCCGGGTAAACCGCCTTGGTGTAGTCGCCACCCTGACAAGTAACAATAATGTCCATTTGAGACAGAGATGCGATATCCCTGGCATCCAGCAACGGCGGAACTTCAACACCCACATCCGGGCCTGGCTGCCCCATCTGCGAGGTAGTGAAAAAGATGGGCTCGATATCTGCAAAGTCCTTTTCCTGCTGCATGCGCTCCATCAAGACAGAGCCAACCATACCGCGCCAACCGACAAAACCTACTTTTTTCATGAAATTTGACCTATTAAAAACCTGTTTAAAGACTATCTTGTATTGCGATCAAAGCGCAGCCAACACGGCATCGCCCATTTCAGAAGTACTGACCTTGCGGGTTCCCTCTGTATGGATATCCGGGGTACGCAGTCCCTGATCCAGCACCCGGCTCACAGCCTCCTCAATGGCAACTGCCGCATCCGGTGCATTCAGGGAATAGCGTAGCATCATCGCCGCTGACAGGATCGTCGCCAGCGGGTTCGCGAGACCCTGGCCGGAAATGTCCGGGGCAGAGCCATGGCAGGGTTCGTAAAGCCCCTTGCCATTCTTGTCCAGCGCCGCTGAAGGCAGCATGCCGATAGACCCAGTGAGCATGGCAGCGGCATCTGACAGGATGTCACCAAACATATTACCGGTGACCATCACATCAAATTGCTTCGGCGCTTTCACAAGCTGCATAGCGGCGTTGTCCACATACATGTGGCTCAGCTCGACCTCGGGGTAATCTTTGGCCACCTCTTCCATGATCTCCCGCCACAATACGGTGGCTTCCAGCACATTGGCCTTGTCAACCGAGCAGACCCGGCGGTCCCGCACCATGGCGGCCTCAAAAGCCACCTTGCCTATGCGACGAATTTCCGATTCGGAATACTTGTAGGTGTTATAGCCCTCGCGCTCACCATTCTCCAGAACGCGAATACCCCGAGGCTCACCAAAATAGATGCCACCGGTCAATTCACGCACGATCAGAATGTCCAGGCCGGCAACAATCTCGGGCTTAAGAGACGATGCCTCAGCCAACTGCGGGTAAAGAATGGCTGGACGCAGGTTGCCGAATAATTCCAACCCGGAGCGCAGCTTCAACAACCCTTTTTCCGGACGAAGGTGGCGTTCCAGGCCGTCCCACTCGGGTCCACCCACGGAACCCATCAGAATCGCATCGCTGCGACGGGCTTTTTCCAGAGTTTCATCGGGACAAGGTTCACCCACAGCATCACAGGCAGCGCCGCCCAGCAGGCCCTCTTCAAAGACCAGCTCCAGACCAAACTGCTCATCCACTTTACGTAGTACCTTGAGCGACTCATCGACAATTTCCGGCCCAATGTGATCGCCTTTAAGTATCAGTACTTGCTTACTCATAATTTTTTATTCCCTACTTAATGGCATGGTAAAGCCAGGGGTTGGCTTTACCGTGACCCGCTTCAAAAGCGCGAATGGCATCAGCTTCCTTAAGGGTCAGGCCGATTTCATCCAGACCTTCCAGCAGGCAGTGCTTGCGGAACGCATCAACTTCAAAGGGGAGTTCTTCTCCATCCGGCTTGACGACCACCTGACGAGGCAGATCGACAGTCAGCTCATAACCCTCAGCAGCCTCTGCCTCTTCAAACAACTTGTCGACTATTTTTTCTTCAAAAACAATAGGAAGCAACCCATTCTTAAAGCAGTTATTAAAGAAAATGTCGGCAAAGCTGGGAGCGATCACGGCGCGGAAGCCGTAGTCATCCAGGGCCCAGGGAGCATGCTCGCGGCTGGAACCACAACCGAAATTTTCCCTCGCCAGCAGCACCGAAGCGCCAGCATAGCGAGGCCAGTTGAGTGGAAAATCCGGGTTCAACGGGCGCGCAGTGCAATCCTGACCGGGGCTACCTTCATCCAGGTAACGCAGCTCATCAAACAGATTCGGGCCGAAACCGCTGCGCTTAATGGACTTAAGGAACTGCTTGGGAATGATCATATCGGTGTCGACATTGGCGCGATCCATGGGCGCCACCAGCCCTTTGTGTACGGTAAATGCTTTCACGGTAATCTCCTCAATCCAGCGCGCGTACGTCGGTAATATGACCGGCAATCGCCGCAGCAGCAGCCATGGCAGGACTCACCAGATGGGTACGACCACCATTGCCCTGACGACCTTCAAAGTTGCGGTTGGAGGTAGAGGCACAATGCTCCCCCGCCCCCAGGCGGTCTGCATTCATTGCCAGACACATAGAACAGCCTGGCTCACGCCAGTCCATTCCAGCCTCAATGAATATCTTGTCCAACCCTTCAGATTCCGCTTGGGCTTTGACCATCTGGGAACCGGGCACCACCAGTACCTGCTTGACTGTACTGGCGACTTTGCGGCCACGAGCCACATCGGCCGCAGCACGCAGGTCCTCAATACGTGAATTGGTGCAGGAGCCGATAAACACTCGATCCACGGGGATATCACTAATGGCGGAACCACCCTGGAGGCCCATGTATTTCAGTGCTCTTTCAATACCCTGCCGCTTCACTGGGTCAGACTCATTCTCGGGACTGGGAATGGTGCCACTAACTGGAGCAACCATTTCCGGGGATGTTCCCCAGCTCACTTGCGGCTCGATGGCACTGCCATCCAGTTCGACAACGGTATCGAATTCCGCATTATCGTCACTGTGCAGGGTTCGCCAGTATGCCGCCGCCTGATCCCACAGTTCTCCTGTCGGTGCAAAACGGCGGCCCTTGAAGTATTCAATGGTTTTCTCATCCACGGCGACCATGCCCACCCGGGCACCGGCCTCAATAGCCATATTGCAAACCGTCATGCGGCCCTCAATGGACATTTCACGGAATACTTGGCCGGCAAACTCGATGGCATAGCCTGTACCACCAGCGGTACCGATTTTGCCGATAATGGCCAGCACCACGTCCTTGGCGGTGACGCCGGGACCCAGGGTTCCATCTACGCGGATCAGCATATTCTTCATCTTCTTGGTCACTAGGCACTGGGTGGCCAGCACGTGCTCCACTTCTGACGTACCAATACCGTGGGCCAGACAGGCAAAGGCGCCGTGGGTGGCGGTATGGGAATCACCGCAGACCACGGTCATACCTGGAAGAGAAGCTCCCAGCTCCGGGCCCATCACGTGAACGATGCCCTGCCCCATTTCATTCATCTTGAATTCACGGATGCCGAAATATTCACAGTTCTCGTCCAACGTTTTCACCTGAATTCGGGAAGTTTCGTCGGGTATAGCATCCACACCGGCAGCACGTTCAACCGGATCAGTGGAAATATTATGGTCCGGGGTCGCCACATTCACATCCAGACGCCAGGGCTTACGTCCAGCGATACGCAGCCCCTCAAAAGCCTGAGGTGAGGTTACTTCGTGCAAAATGTGCCGATCAATGTAGATCAATGCGGAACCATCATCACGCTGCTTCACCAGGTGTGCGTCCCACAGTTTGTCGTAAAGGGTTTTTCCAGCCATTATCAATTCCAGCCATTTCTGATGGTGTTATTTTAATCGGCACATCAAATAACACAAATTCATATTTTTCATCGTTTCGATTCTTATTTGGAATTGATATCCTCCCCCCATGGACACGCAATTATTGGAAGCCTTTATCGCCGTGGCAGATAGCGGTTCTTTTTCGTTGGCCGCTGAACGCATCCATGTCACCCAACCCGCAGTCAGCAAGCGGATTGCACTACTGGAAGACATTCTGGACTGCCGGCTGTTTGATCGTATCGCCCGCACCGTCACCCTGACCGAGGCAGGAGAAGCACTCCTGCCCCGCGCACACCGCATTCTTCAGGAGTTTGCAGATACCCGGCAGGCCATCAGCGACCTGTCAGGCGACATCAGTGGCCACCTACGTTTGGCGATCAGCCACCATATCGGCCTGCACCGGTTGCCCCCAATCCTCAAACAATTTGCACAGCGGCATCCGTCGGTGAAAATTGATGTGGACTTTATGGATTCAGAAAAGGCTTACGAGGGCATCCTGCAGGGGCGTTTTGAAGTAGCCGTTATTACCTTGGCACCGCAACCACACCCAAAAGTTGAAACACAGGTCATCTGGCCGGACCCGCTAGTGTTTATGGTCGCCGATGATCACGCATTGTGTTCTGAACCCCAGCCAACCCTGCAAATACTCTGCGAATTTCCGGCCATTCTTCCCGGGTTGGGCACCTACACCGGACGCATGGCCCGGACCGTGTTTGAGGAGCAGAGGGTTCCACTACCCGCCACCATGGCCACCAATTATCTCGAAACCATCAAGATGATGGTCAGCATCGGTCTCGGCTGGAGCCTACTGCCAGAAAGTATGTTGGATGACGGCTTACAGATTATCTGTATTCCCGATATACATATTGAACGACAGCTGGGCTACATCCATCACCGGGAAAAAAGTCTTTCCAATGCCGCACGCGCGTTTATTCAATTGCTCAACAGCGAAAACCCATAAAAAAACGCCGCAGTTGCGGCGTTTTTTCCCTATAGCATTCGTATTCCAGAAAACCTAGAACGCCTCAATATCCAGCGCCATCACAGACGCCGAACCCGCTTTAATAGTAGCCAGGTAGGCCTGATTGCGGGGCATGATCTGCTCCGCAAAGAACCGTGTCGTGGTAATTTTACTATTGTTAAACACGCCATTACCCTCACCCGAGGCATTCAAGCTCACAGCCACAATAGCGCTCTTTGCCATCAGGGCACCGGCCACGGTAGTTCCCATCAACATCATCAGGTTGTAGGCAGCAGAACCGGGGGCTGCCCAGTCACCTGTCGCCTGTGCAAACAGGGATTCCACTGCCTGCTGGCATGCAGCCAACGAATATTCGAGTGCATCTGCCATCTCCACCAAGCCAGCAGTGCGAGCCTCGGCCACCACCGGCAGCAGAACTTTCATCAACTCACCCGCAGCCACACCCTTGTCGCGGGCAATTTTGCGTCCCACCAAGTCCATGGACTGGATACCATTGGTACCTTCGTAGATAGGCAGAATGCGGGCATCGCGCATATGTTGGGCTGCACCTGTCTCTTCTACAAACCCCATACCCCCGTGCACCTGGACGCCGAGGGATGTCACCTCCATGCCAATCTCCGTGCACCAACCTTTCACCAGGGGCGTGAGTAGATCTACGCGACGCTGATGGTAAGCACTCTCTGCCTCATCTGTTTCTTTGAAGGCATGATCTTCATGAGCCAGTGCACTGTAGGCCAATGCGCGAGCACCTTCTGTCAAGGCACGCATCTGCATGAGCATGCGACGCACGTCCGGATGGTGAATAATGGTTGCTTTCGACACCCCCGGCGCACTGCCCTGAACCCGATCCTTGGCGTAGGCCACGGCCTGCTGGTATGCGCGCTCACTGATGGACACCCCTTGCAAGCCAACTGCCAGGCGGGCTTCGTTCATCATGGCGAACATATACACCAGCCCCTGGTTCTCTTCGCCCACCAGATAGCCAACAGCACCATCGTTATCGCCAAAGGACAGAGAACAGGTAGGACTCGCGTGAATACCCATTTTGTGTTCCAGCCCTACACAATAAACATCATTGCGTTCCCCGCGACTGCCATCCTCATTAATTAGGAATTTCGGCACCACAAACAGGGAAATACCCTTCACCCCTTCCGGAGCATCCGGGGTACGAGCCAGCACCAGATGGATGATGTTATCGGTGTACTCGTGGTCGCCCCAGGTAATAAAGATCTTCTGACCGGAAAGTCGGTAATGATCACCTTCGGGCACCGCCTTGGTACGCACTGCGGCGAGATCGGAGCCCGCTTGAGGCTCTGTGAGGTTCATGGTGCCAGCCCACTCGCCGGATACCAGCTTTGGCAGATACAGCGCTTTCTGTTCATCGCTGCCGTACATATCCAGGGCGGTAACTACCCCCTTGGTGAGCATTGGACAAAGACCAAAGGACATATTGGCCGACTGGCTCATTTCATCCACGGCAACAGATAGCAACATCGGTAAACCCTGACCACCGTATTCCACATCACCCGTCAGGCTTGTCCAGCCTGACTCGGTCAATTGCTGATAAATGCCATCCAGTACCGGCGCGGTAATGACGGTGGTGCCATCCAGATGGGATCCCTGCTGATCAGCGGCTTGATTGGTAGGCGCGACCACTTCACCAAAAAAGCGGGCGGCCTCACTAAGAATGGCATCCACCATATCCGGGGTCGCCTCTTCATAGCCCGGCAATTGAGCGATTTTGTCCATGCCGAGAACCTGGTTTATCAGGAAACTCATCTCATCAACGGGAGCCTTGTATACGGTCATTCTCCACCCCTCTATCGGTGTCATTTAATCTGTTTGTTTTGATATAAAGATAGCGGCTAGCGGAAAGGATTCTATGTCTTTATCGCCAAAAACCCATGACGTTCTGTGACTCACGGGTTTCAGGAAAAATACCGGAAGAGGCTGCGACTACAATGCTGGATCGAGCCGAGTGAGCTGGGAAAAAACCTGGGGTTCGAGCAGATGGCCGGTGTCATCCAGAGGGGGATAGGGCAAATTTCGCTGTCGGCAATATTTGGCGATGATAGGCTGACACCATTCGAAAAGCACCTCGCGGTACTCTTCCTGATCAATGCGACACTGATCGTACAAACCAGCGACCTGTCGTTGCCGCTGGGCCTCAGCCAGAATAATGGCGCAGGCAACCGACACATTGAAGGATTCAGCCATCCCCTTCATTGGAACAATGACACAACCGTCAACCATGGCTGACGCCTCGGCACTGACACCAATCTTTTCCGCACCCAGCAACAAGGCGGTAGGCCGGGTGTAATCCACCTCCCGGTAATCCACGGCACGGTCGTCAAAGTGCGCCGCGAGCACCTGAAACCCCTTGCTCTGGAGCTCGCTGATCGGGTCTTCTATATCTCGGTGGACTTGCGTTTTCACCCACTTATGGGACCCCATCGCGGTACCCGTGTGGGCACGAAATCCGCCTTTATCGTAAACCGCGTGTACGCGGTGAATGCCCACGGCATCACAGGTACGAATAATGGCTGACAGATTTTGGCCCTTGTGGACCTGGTCGGTGATCACCGTCAGGTCGGGTTGACGACGATTGAGGACATCGACAATTTTCTGGTAACGATCGGGAGTCATCGCGCCATTATAGGCCAAAGTGGGTTCGAGACAGCCACCTGCAATGTGTCAACCTATGGAGGCAGGGTCGTTTTAGGAGGGATCAAGAATATCATCCGCCCAACTCAGGGCAGCCATCACAGAAGGAAAGCCTATCGTACTGACCAGCAATAATAATGCATGGTGAATTTCAGCAGGGCTGGCACCGGCCGCCAGGGCTCGACGGGTATGGCTGTGAACCGCCCCCTCGGAGCGAATACTTGCCGCTGCTGCCAACTGGATCAGTTGTGCCGTTTTCTCGCCCAGCGGACCCAGTTCCTTAGCCGTGCTGCCCATAGCTTCAACGGCTTGTGCAAACTCCGGATACTGTTCCGAGAGACTGGCATAACGACCAGGTAGTTTCCTGTTGTCCATTGCGCTCTCCTGCCACAAGGTATTTCTCACTGAGTATAGTGTTTGAAATCACGGACAACACCCTTGCAGCCACCTGAAGAGAAACGCAGAATCTGAGCATCACCGACAATGAAAGCACTGGGGGCAGGATTGGAGTATTTAAGCGGCAAACAGCTTTGGGATAGCGTTATCCACGCCAGTTCATCCGCCTACGCTAGCGGGGCGTTGCATTCCATTCCCACCGACAGCCATATCAAAACAGAGTTGGTTGAGGGCGTGCCGGTTAACTTCCAGATACGCGTGGTGAAAAATCTGGCGAGAAAATCCGCAGAAATGAAACGTCGCGCTAACCAGGCACCACAGGCAAAAGACTTTAATCCGTTTTTACCCTACGACCCACAGTTGTATGTCGGTGAACTTACCGCGCACTACCGCTGCCTGCTTAACAAGTTCAATGTCATGGATCACCACATACTGATGGTGACCACGGAGTTTGTCCCGCAACTCGAACCCTTGAGCCGGGAAGACTTTCTGGCGGCCCAACTGTGCCTTGAAGCTCGGGATGGGCTGGTATTTTATAACGGAGGCACCGAGGCAGGAGCGAGCATTACCCACAAACACCTTCAGATGGTGCCGCTACCACTTTGCCCGGAGTCATTTCCGTTCCAGCCGCTTTTCGATACAACGTCGACAGAGACCGGGAAAGCAGTTCAATCGAAACTGCCCTTTACCCACCTTGTGGCTGCGGCCAGCCAGCATGTCGACATCGAAACACGCGCCACACACAATTGGGCGTGTTACCGGCAAATGGCATCACAGCTGGGCCTGGGTTCGGAGGAAGGCGAATACCCTCTACCCCACAACCTGCTGATGACCCGCCGTCATCTCTGGGTAGTTCCAAGGTGCCGTGAGCGCCACACCGGGCTTGCAGTGAACGCTCTGGGTTACGCCGGCACACTGCTCGTCAAGGATCAACAGCAGCTCGAGACATTGCAGAGCACAGGCTGCCTACCTCTGTTACAGGCTGTAGCTGGACTGCCCAGCCAGAGCGAGTAAACCAACGGGGAACTTTTACCCGTATACCCCCTCTGTTATGATCGCCCACTTGAATTTTAGGGCCTTACCCCAAATAACGAGAATGACAGTAAGTTACATGCCGAAATGCACTACCGGCAGAAGAATAAAAGAACGTCAGGCCATGTTAAAAAAGATTGACTTGCAGTTACGATCTCGTAAGGCTCGCCCTCCTCCCAGAGTCTGAAACGCATCATTTGCACCTCAATAAAAGCGGACAAGAATTAACCCATAGCAGGAGAACATCATGCTGGAAGTCAGCCAGTTAACTCGTTTTTATGATGAGTTCAAAGCCGTTGACAATGTCAGTTTCAACATTGCTCAGGGCGAGATTGTCGGCCTGTTAGGTCACAATGGCGCAGGCAAAACAACCATCATGAAAATGATCAGCGGCTACCTGGAGCCCAATGAAGGTTCCATTAAAATTGACGGGATTGATTTGCAGCTGGAGCTGAAGCGCGCCCAGCGCTGTATTGGTTATCTGCCTGAAAACCTTCCCATCTACCCAGAAATGACGGTTGCCGAATACCTGGACTATGTAGGAGACATCAAAGGACTCGCCAGCCAGGAAAAAATTGACGAAATCAAACGCGTGATTCACGAAACGGACCTGATGGACAAGTTGCTGTCACCCATCTCCACCCTGTCCCGAGGTTATAAACAGCGAGTGGGCGTTGCGCAGGCCATTCTCGGCAAACCCGGACTGCTCATTCTTGACGAGCCCACCAATGGACTCGATCCAACGCAGACCGAACAAATGCGCAAGTTGATTCGCGAGCTATCCAGCAGTGCCACGGTAATTCTATCCACACACATCATGCAGGAAGTGGAAGCCATCTGTGACAGGGCGCTGATTGTGCGCCACGGGCAGCTGGCCGTGGACGCAAGCCTCAACGAATTGCGCAGAAGTAACCACCTGCTGCTCACCACGTCCATGAATGCTGACGAACTGGCACAACAGATTGCCAATACTGCCGGCATTGTCACGATTGATTCGATACAGGCGGAAGAAAACAACCCGTCCATCTGTCGCTACCGCATAACGGTTGCAGAAGATACAGATCACCTGGCGCTCGGCGCGCATATCAATAAAGAACTTATTTCTCAAGGGGCGGAGGTTTACGGTATTGGCGAAGAACGTCGCAATCTGGAAACCCTGTTCCGTGAAGTCAACTCAGCCCCACTGAGTGGTGCCGCAGAGGAGGCCAAAAATGCAGCCTGATAACAAACACATACCACATATTCGCCGCATTGCCGCAAAAGAGGTCTCACTGTTTTTTGCCTCGCCAATTGCCTATCTGTTTTTGGCCACTTTTGCGGGCATCAGCCTGTTTATCTTCTTCTGGGGCGAGTCCTATTTTTCGCGCAACATTGCCGATGTGCGCCCGCTGTTTGAATGGATGCCGGTACTGCTAATCTTCCTCACCAGCACGCTGACCATGAGGCTGTGGAGTGAGGAACGTCGTACTGGGACCCTTGAGCATGTCCTGACACAGCCCCTACCCCTATGGCATTTTGTGATCGGCAAGTTCCTGGGCTGTCTGGTGCTGCTGGCCATTGCTCTGGTGATCACCCTGCCACTGCCTCTAACAGTCTCACAAATTGGCAGACTGGACTGGGGCCCCGTCTGGGCCGGCTACCTGGCCACATTCCTGTTAGGTGCTGCTTATCTGTCCATTGGTCTTTTTGTCTCCGCCCGCAGTGACAATCAGATCATCAGCCTTATCTGTGCCGTGGCACTGTCCGGTATTTTTTATCTGGTGGGCACACCCGCCATCACGGATTTCTTTGGCAATGTGACCGGGGAATGGTTGCGAACCCTGGGCACTGGCTCCCGCTTTGATTCCATTACCCGAGGTGTGGTAGACGTTCGTGATCTGTATTACTACCTGAGCATCATGATCGCTTTCCTGACCCTGAACACTTTTGTTCTGGAAAAGGAACGTTGGGCAACCCGCAAAAATACACCGCGCCATCAGTCCTGGAGGGCCGTTACTGGTCTGCTTTTGGCCAATGCCATCTGTGCCAACCTGTGGCTGGGCCAGGTCACCATGCTGCGTATCGATACCACCGAGGGCAATCAGTACTCTATCTCTGAGGCGACGTTGAATTACCTGGGTCAGTTACAGGAGCCCCTGCTGATACGCGGCTATTTCAGTAGCAAAACCCACCCGCTGCTGGCGCCACTGGTTCCCCAGATGAAAGACATGATTCGCGAATACGAAATTGCCGGGCGCGGAAAAGTCAGGGTTGAATTCATTGACCCGGTCACAGACCCGGAAGTGGAAGAGGAAGCCAACAAGAAATACGGTATTCGCCCCACTCCGTTACAGGTGGCTGACCGTTACCAGACGGCTATTGTTAACTCCTACTTCAGCATCCTGATTAACTATGGGAACGAATTCCAGGCACTGGGTTTCCAGGACCTCATTGAGGTGAAATCACAGGGCGATAACAGCCTAGAAATTCAGTTGCGCAACCCCGAATACGACCTCACAAGAAGCATCAAGAAAGTTCTCAACAGCTACCGCGGGGGCAGCGACATCTTTGAGCTTATCGACGGCCCCATTACCTTCAATGCCTACGTCTCAAAAGATGAGTTACTGCCCGAACAGCTGGTGTCATACCGCCAGGGAGTAGAGGAAGTGATTGACGGCCTCAAACAGGAGGCCGTGGACCGCTTAAGTGTTCATTATTATGATCCCGATGCCAACAAGGGCGCTATCGCTCGCATGATTGGCCAGAAATACGGTTTCCAACCCATGGCCAGCAGCATGTGGTCCGAGGATCATTTCTATTTCTACATGACGCTGGAACAAGGCGACCAGGTTGTACAGGTTCCGATCGAGGATGCCTCCAAAGAAACCTTTGAGCGCAACCTGAAAAGCAGTATCAAACGTTTTGCTTCCGGCATCACCAAAACCATCGCCCTGGTAACACCCAAAGTTGACCCCAAAATGGAACAGTACGGCATCACGGTGCCTCGCTTTACACTGCTTGGAGACACACTGGCAGCCGACATGAACGTGGTCGATGAAGACCTCAGCGACGGCAGTGTTTCCCCCGAGGCCGATATCCTCATCGTGGCGGCTCCCAATAACCTGAAAGACAAGGAGCTGTTTGCCATTGACCAGTTCCTCATGAAAGGCGGCACCGTTATCGCATCAGCCTCGCCGTTCACGACCACGCTGAGTCAGCAGGGACTGGGGCTGGCAAGCCTACAGGGATCATTTCAGGACTGGCTCAGCCATCACGGCCTGACCGTCGACAAGAAACTGGTACTGGATACGCAGAATACCGCGTTCCCCATGCCGGTGGTGCGCAATGTCGGGGGTTATCAAATGCAGGAAATCCGTGTTATCGAATACCCCTATTTTGTGGATGTTCGAGAAAGCGGCCTCAATCAGGATAACCCCATCTCTGCCAATGTTCCCCAGGTCACCATGGCGTGGGCATCTCCCATCCAGCTTGACCCAGAGAAACAGGGTGAACGAAAAATTACCCAGCTCATCAGGAGCTCGGATAACGCCTGGGTATCCGATGACATGGAAATCATGCCAGACATCGATGCCAACGGCATGGCGGCTTTCCCTGCCGCCACGGAGAGTGGATCACAACTGCTAGGAGTCATGAGTGAAGGCCGCTTTACCTCCTACTTCGCCGGCAAGGAATCGCCGCTGCTGTCAGTGAAAAAGGCTGAAACCCCGGAGGCCGGCGATACGGCTGAAGATGCTGACACAGAGAGTGAAGCTACAAGCAATAGTCAGCCGGCGGTCACCAGTGTCATTGAACACTCTCCGCAATCGGCTCGCATCGTGTTGTACAGCTCAAATGATTTTCTGCGCGATCAGACCATGACAATGGCCAACTCTGCTGCGGGCAGTGAGTACCTAAACCCCATGCAGCTAATGGCGAATACGGTGGACTTTGCCCTGGAAGATGCTGGCCTGCTGAGCATTCGTTCCCGTGGCCATTTCAACCGCACACTTCCGCCCATGGAACGCGATAGCCAGGTGTTCTGGGAATATCTCAATTACGCCCTGGCGGTTCTGGCACTGGCAATCATTGCTGGCGTACAGAAAAGACGGAAAAAATCCCGTCATCAACACTACCTGAACGTTTTGGCCAATTAATCCCGGGAGCGACTGATGACTAAGATGAAAACCTGGTTAAGCGCCCTGCTTGTGGCACAACTGGCACTCGCAATTGGCTTTTACTGGAATACCCAACAGGAACTGCAAAAAAGCCTGCCAAAGCCATTGGTAGATATCAGCTGGAAAAAAGTTGACCGCTTTGTAGTTGGCGATGGCAACCAGCAGGTGGCCCTTAGTTACGCCAAAGACAGCTGGCTGCTCAGCGACCTGGGCATGTTGCCAACGGTAGATGGCAACGCCGAGCAACTGCTTGAAAAGCTACAAGCATTGCAAACCAGCTGGCCAGTGGCATCGACCCAGGCAAGCCATGCGCGCTTTGATGTCACCGAAGACAAACTCCAGCGATTTGTCGCTTTTTACCATGGCGATGAGTTGCTGGGTAAACTGATTGTCGGTTCATCCCCCGGGCTGAAAAAACTGCATGTACGTATGGACGGCCAGGATAACGTCTACTCTGTGGACCTGGAACTGGTGGACATGATCACCGCCAGCCAGGCTTGGCTCGACAACTCCCTGCTTAAGCTGGACGAACTGGTGTCCATCCAGGGCGCCGATTACCGATTGCAAAAACAGGGTGAGGATTGGGTACTGCAGGGCCAGAACAATGTACAAGGCCTGGAACTCGACAGCGGCAAGGTGGGCGACATGCTCTACGCTTTGAAAGACCTGAGAGTGCGCAAGCTGGTTACTGATATGCCCGATCTGGCTGGCAGTGGTTACGCTCAGCTGAGTGTAGAGACTGATCAGAGTGAAAAACCGCTCATCTATCAGTTCTACATGACCAAGGAAAACTGCTACGTCACCCGTAACGATTACGACGCCATGTTTACCATCGATTGGGGAGATTATGAAAAGATCGCCGCCATGGATGCAGCAAAGTTAACGGTGCAACCTGCCGCCAACCAAGAAAGCTCGCAAGAAGATAACAGTAACGAGCAAAGCTGATAATAAAGGCCGTTCAGTCATCCTGAACGGCCTTTATACATTCAAGGCAAAAACAGTCGCTGGAAGTTGGCGGTTGTCACCTCTGCAACCTGCTGCCACCCAACACCTTTAATCTCGGCCACGGCCTTAGCCACCTCAACCACGTACTTGGGCTCATTCTGCTTGCCCCGGTAAGGAACCGGCGCCAGCCATGGCGCATCGGTTTCCACCAACATGTTCTCAAGAGGGACTTTTTTCACCACTTCGCGCAATGCTGAGGCGTTGCGAAACGTAATAATTCCAGAGAATGAGATCATAAAGTTCAGGTCCATGGCGGCCTTCGCCATGTCCCAGTTTTCTGTGAAGCAGTGGATAACACCACCCGACGAGGTGCTGGCATAATCACGCAAAATGGCCATGGTCTGCGCTCTGGCCTCACGGGTATGGACGATTACCGGTTTTCTGAGCTGAGCGCCTGCCTGCAGGTGACTGATAAAACTTTGCTCCTGCCACTCCGCATTATCTTTATCGTAATAATTATCGAGCCCGGTTTCACCGATGGCCACAACACCCGGCTGACTGCCCAGCGACAGCAACTCGGTAACCTCTGGCAACGGCGGCGACTCCCTTTGTAAAGGGTGAACTCCAACGGAGACCAGCATATCGTCACGGGTTTGTGCGAGCTCTACCAGGCGAGATGAACTTGGCAAGTCGACACCTACGGAAAGAAATTGTGTTACACCACGCTGCCTGGCGGTATCAAGTAACCGGTCCAGAGAGTTCTGATAATCGGAAAGATCGAGATGATCCAGATGACAATGGGAGTCAACGAGCACAGCAGGACAGCAATTTAAGTCGTATTACATGGTATTGGTGGGTTTACCTGACTCAAGCAGCCCCGCCAGATAGGTCTCGAATTTATCGATAATCGCGCTATGGCGCTCATTCAGTTGGATGCCAACACCTTCCTTACGACTCGCGCCCATACCTTTTGGTGTTATCCAAACCACCCGCCCGGCCAAAGGAATACGTTCCGGCTCATCCATCAGGTCCAGCAGAATAAAAACCTCATCACCCAATGAATAGTTTTTCCGAGTTGAAATAAACAGACCGCCATTTTTGACAAATGGCATATAACACGAGTAAAGAGCATGTTCATCTTTGATGGCTAAATTCAGAATACCATTTCTGACACTGCCGCCAAATGCTTCCATATTCATAACAGACCCGAGCCGAATTTTGCTTAGTGTACTATATGCTGAACCGGGCGTTCCAGTTTGTTAAAAACGTCGCAAGTTCAAAACATGTGGATATTCAACACCATTATCTGGAAAGATGCTGCCAATCGAGCATTAACTCCTCCCAGAGTAGATTGATATTGGGGTTGGCCGTGCTGAAAAGTCGCTTTTTGACCTGTACCAGCTTATCGAGAAAGCGAAAGGACATCACCTGCTCTGACCCCAGCTGACCTGACTTGATGGCCATCGAGACCCGGTTATATAGCCAGTCCACAGCCATCACTGACGGAGTGTTCACGCATTGCTCTGCCGCTGACAGAGGCTTAATAGCTCCGGAGCTAACCTTGTCGAGCAGCTGCTCAAATGCCTGGCGTTGCTGGAGCAGGTCCGACTCCAGAAACCGCAACGCTAAAAGTGGTCGGTCGGCCGCATACTCCATCAACTCAGCAAGCCCTTCTGATTTGGCCGTCACCTGTGCTAACCAGCGGCTTGATTCATCATGGGAAGGCAGGGGAAAAGTCACTTTGCGACAGCGACTTCTCACCGTAGCCGGCAACCGGGACAGTTCATGGCTGACGAGAAGAATATAGGTATCGCGGGCTGGCTCTTCCAGATTCTTGAGCAAGGCATTTGCCGCACTCTGATTCATGGCTTCAGCAGGGTTGATGACCACCACCTTGCGGCCACCCTGCATCGCTGTTTTACCCAGAAACTGACCAAGCTCCCTCACCGGATCAATACGGATGGCCTTGCCAGAGTCCTCAGGCTCTACCCGCAAAAAATCCGGGTGACTCCCCGCCTTGAACAACAGGCATTGTTTGCAATTGCCACAGGCAAATCCCGCCAGGGGGAAATCACAGATCAGTCTCGCCGATAACGCAGTGGCAAACTGCTGTTTGCCCACAAACTCCGGGCCGGCCAGAAGCAGCGCATGTGGTAACCGCTCGCGCTCTGCCAGATCGTCCAGCATCTGCCATTGAGCTTTCTGCCAGGGATAGTGCATTAACGATGGAGTTATCGCGTTGTCAGTCATGAATAGCGTCTACAAATGCTTCCAGTGCTTCCCCAATCGCGCTCTGAACCTGAGACAACGGTTGGGAGGCATCAATAATTCGGTACCGGCGCGGCTCTGCAGCTGCTCTGGCAAGATAGCAATCCCTGACCGCATGAAAAAATGCCAGCTTCTCCTGCTCAAAACGATCTGGCGCTCCCCTCTCACTGGCTCTGGCCATGCCCTGCTCAACGCCGATATCCAGCAACAAGGTCAAATCTGGTCGCAGACTGCCCTGTACCAGGGTTTCCAGCTGCGCAATTTTTTCTACGGCCATTCCACGCCCGCCACCCTGATAGGCGTACGTCGCATCGGTAAAACGGTCGCAAAGTACCCACTTCCCAGCATTCATGGCTGGTCTGATGACCTGGGATAGGTGCTGTGCACGCGCAGCAAACATCAGCAGCAACTCCGTATTTTCATCAACGACTTCTTCCCGAGGATTAACCAGTAAACCACGAATTTCCTCTGCCAGTGGCGTACCACCCGGTTCTCGTGTCGCGACGTAATCGAGGCCCTGCTGTTCCAGCCATTTCCGAATAAACGCAATATTGGTGGTTTTACCGACACCCTCACCACCCTCTACGGTGATAAATTGTGGTTTTAGAGCACGCATACGGAGGCCGCAGTTTCCTTATTTGGGTTGTGAACGATAGTCTGAGCGACGCTGTAACTGGTACTCGCGCACCGCTTCCTGATGTTCCTTGAGGGTAGCAGAAAAATAATGGCTGCCATCACCCTTGGCCACAAAAAACAGGCTATCGCCATCTTCGGGATGCAGGGCCGCGTGAATTGCCCCACGGCCCGGCATGGCAATGGGCGTTGGTGGCAGCCCCTTAATCAGGTAAGTGTTATAGTCGCTGTGCTGACGCAGGTGTTTGCGACGGATATTCCCTTTGTAGGCATCACCCAGTCCGTAAATCACAGTCGGATCTGTTTGCAGGCGCATGCCTTTCTGCAAACGTCGCGTAAATACCCCCGCAATTTGGCCCCGTTCTTCAGGCACACCCGTTTCTTTTTCGATAATGGATGCCATTATCAGCGCTTCATAGGGGGCATCGTAAGGAAGATCAGGCGATCGATTGTTCCACTCCTCTGCCAACACGTCCTGCATACGCCGGTATGCCCGCAGCAGGATATCCCGGTCGGTCTCTCCCTCGCTGTAACTGTAGGTATCCGGAAAGAACCATCCTTCCGGGTGACTGATCTCCAGGCCCAGCTGTTCCAGTATTTGCTGCTGATTACCTGGTGTGAGCACATGATCCAGCTTTTCGATATTGCCCAGCAATGACAGCCAGTCAGAAAACTTTAACCCTTCAGGAAAGGTAAGACTGTACTGTATGACGTCCCCAGCAACCCACTTTGCCAGCAGATCGCGGGGAGTGACTCCGGGCTGTAAGAGGTATTCCCCCGCCTTGATTCCCGTCTGACCACTGAGGCGCCCGTAGAGTGTTAACACCTCGGGCCATTTAAGCAGCCCCTCTTTTTCCATCTGTTTCGCCTGCACCGTCAACGACGTTCCTGCAGGGACTTTGATGGACAACGAGCGGTTGAGCTTGAGTGGGCTTTCCAGATAATCCGTCAGCCACCAGTTGGCTGCTAACAGAATAGCCGCCGAGACACAGAAAAAAACAACGAGGACCTTACTTAAGCGCTGAAACATGCAAAGTTCTCTGATAAAGCACTGGAAACGGCTTTGGTAGCCTTACCCGGCTTCCATTGACCCACATCAGCGATATGCCGTACTGGCCAGATACCGGCTATAGAGTTACAGACAAACAACTCTTCCATACCAGAAAGACTTTCCAGGCTTAACTGTGATTCGCGTACAGGACAATTCATGGCTGGCATCAGCTTATCCATAAGGTACTGACGCATCACCCCTGCCACACCGCAGCTTTTCAGACTTGGGGTTAACCAGCCACCATCACGAAAACAGAACAGGTTGGTCATTGTTCCCTCGATAATATGGCCCTCATTATCCCGCATCAGACCCTCCTGAAACTGATCCTGCCACTCCATGCGGGCCAGCACCTGTTCCAGGCGGTTGAGGTGTTTAATACCTGCTAACCTCGGGAAACTGGCCAGGCGCTGTTCGCAGACCATCGCTGAAATCCCTTCCGTAACCCAATGATTGGGATAGTCGGGCGGAGGCCCCCAGTGCACAATGAAATTTGGTGGGGTTTGGGGATACGTTCGGTAGCCTCTCGCTCCCTCGCCTGCGGTGCATATCACTTTCACCACGCCATGATCTGGGCAGCGACTGAGCAGCATCTCGAGGTAGGACTGGACTATGGTTGAATCAACCGGTATGGAAAGTCGTTCTGCACCACGTTTTAGGCGTTCGAGATGCAATTCTGACATCAGCAGCTTACCGTCACTGAGTCGAATGGTCTCAAAAATGCCATGGCCGTAGGCCAGCCCACGATCCCTTGCCGGAATAACATCCGACCATTGACCGTTAACCAGGCAAAAGCCTTCAACTGCACTCATGGTATGAATCAGTTCGACCAGTCAAAAAATATTAGAAATAAAAAAGCCGCTCGCGATGGAGCGGCTTTTATCAGTCAACAACCCAGCAGCATTAGCCAAGGTTGGCGTTGATGTAATCAATCGCGTTTTGGACTGTGGCAATCTTCTCAGCTTCTTCATCGGGAATTTCAGTATCGAATTCCTCTTCCAAAGCCATGATCAGTTCAACGGTATCCAAAGAGTCCGCGCCCAAATCTTCAACAAAAGAAGACTCCGGCTTAACGTCTTCTTCTTTAACGCCCAGTTGTTCTGCAACCATTTTGGCTACGCGTTCTTCAATGCTGCTCATGATATTTATTCTCTCCTGTATTAAGAAAGTATTCTGTTGCCCGGCCCTTTAAAAACCACCCCACAACAAGAAATCTGTTATTGACGGCATGTCAGGCGCGCATTTTACCTCAAATACTGCACGCTGTAACCGCTTTCAATAAAATCCTGATATTCACTGCAAATACAGTGAATTAGGCCATATACAACCCACCATTGACGTGGATATTCTCGCCGGTGACATAGGCCCCACCCTCTCCCACCAGAAAGTCCACCACGGCCGCAATTTCTTCCGGCTCGCCCAGGCGATTCAGGGGTACCTGGGAGAGGATGGCCTCCCGTTGAGCTTCTGCGAGCTCTTTGGTCATATCCGTGTCAATAAACCCCGGGGATACGGCATTTACAGTAATGTTGCGTGGCCCCAGCTCCTTGGCCAGAGAGCGGGTAAATCCGCCCACACCGGCTTTGGTGGCACAGTAATTGGTTTGACCCACATTGCCCATCGCGCCCACCACAGAGCTGATATTGACTATTCGACCCCAGCGGGCCTTGGTCATACCCCTCAGACAGGCCTTGCTCAAGCGATAGATGGAGTTGAGGTTTGTGTCGATGACATCAAACCACTCATCATCTTTCATGCGCATCAGCAGATTATCCTTGGTGATACCGGCATTGTTCACTAGAATCAACGGCGCACCGTAAGTCTCGGTAATCGTGTTGATCAGGTTATCTACCGACTCCTGACTGGCCACGTCAAGCACCATACCGGCACCTTTAATACCTTTCTCCGCAAAGCGCGCCGAAATCTTTTCTGCGCCCGATTCGGAGGTTGCTGTTCCTATCACAATAGCCCCCTGGGCTCCCAGACTGTCGGAAATTGCTGCCCCGATACCACGACTGGCCCCTGTGACCAACGCAATTTTGTCCTGCAAACTCATCTTCCTCTCCTTTTTCTAAACACCACCGCAGTTAAACTGCGGCCAATGCCTCTTCGAGACAACCACAGTCTTCTGTAGCATAGCTGTTTAATGAACGTTCAATCCTTTTAGCAAGGCCACTGAGAACCTTGCCGGCCCCACATTCCACCAGGGTATCAATACCACTTGCAGTGAGGGTGTTGACACAGTCCACCCAGAGCACTGGGGCGGTAATTTGCTCAATCATCAGCTGCTTAATCTTTTCCGGGTCGCTCTCTGTTTGGGCGTGGACATTGTGTACAACCAGCACCTGCGGAGCAGAAAACTCGGTGGCAAGAATTTCACTGGCCAGACGATCTGCAGCAGGCTTCATCAGATTGGTATGGAAAGGTGCACTAACCGGCAAAGGCATCGCCCTTTTGGCTCCCGCCGATTTACAGCCTTCGATGGCGCGCTCAACAGCCGCAGCATTCCCCGCAATCACGACCTGACCGGGAGAGTTAAAGTTGACTGCAGCAACTTCTTCTCCCTGGCAGGCCTCCTCGCAGACCGCTTTGATCTTGTCATCGTCCAGACCAATGATGGCTGCCATCGCACCTTCACCTGGTGCCACGGCATCCTGCATATAAGCACCACGATTGCGCACCAGACGTACAGCGTCTGGGAAAGCCACTACGCCGGAGCAAACCAGCGCAGACCACTCACCAAGGCTGTGGCCGGCCATCAGGGCGGGCTGGGCTCCCTTCTCCTGTTGCCAGATACGCCATACCGCAACACTGGCGGTCAGCAACAGTGGCTGGGTGCGCTCGGTCAGGGTTATCTCTTCCTGGGTGCCGTTTTGCACCAGGTCCCAGAGATCGTAGCCAAGCACTTCAGATGCTTCGGCAAAGGTTTCACCGACAACGGGGTATTTGTCGGCAAGCTCTGCCAACATGCCCAGTTTTTGGGATCCCTGTCCGGGAAAGACAAATGCGAGATTATTTTTCATCGAATACCTCTGATTGATTACTCTTATCAGCCAACCGACTCTCAATCAGAATCGGCAGGTCTTTTTCAACTTCGACTACAGCCACTTCCACAGCCTTGGCAAAGCCCTCAACAGAAGCCCCGCCATGACTTTTAACCACCACTCCGCGCAAGCCCAACAGACTTGCACCATTATATTGGGCTGGGTCCACCTGATTAATCAGGCGTTTCAGTGCCGGTTTCATCAGCAGAGCCCCCAGTCTAGCCAGCAGGCTCTCAGACAGTGTCTGACGCAACAGACCCTGTATCATTTTCGCCACACCTTCACCGGTTTTTAGTGCCACATTGCCACTGAAGCCGTCACAGACCACGATATCTGCAACACCGGAGAACAAGGCATCACCTTCAACAAAACCGATGTAGTTGATACTGGGGTCCGCCTGCAACAATTCGGCAGCATCGAGTATTTCCTGCCGACCTTTTATGGCTTCAACACCGATGTTCAATAAACCCACCGAGGGAGCGTTTGTTGAAGGCGAGATCGCAGCCAGAGACGACATCAACGCAAATTCGTACAATTGGCGGGAGGTACACTCAAGATTAGCCCCCAGGTCGAGCAAATAGGTATAACCACGGCTGGTCGGCACCCGTGTACAGATTGCTGGACGACTGATGCCAGACAAGGTTCCCAGTTGAAACAGCGAGATTGCCATCAGCGCACCGGTATTTCCGGCGCTCACACAGGCCTGAGCCGTGCCATCTTTGACCAACGCTACCGCTTTCCACATGGAGGATTCGCGTTTATTGCGCAGGGCGCTGCCCGGCTTTTCATCCATGGCAACAGACTGTTCGCAATGGAGCACACTCAGTCGCCCGGCAAAACTTTCTTTGTCGGCGTTTAAAAAGGGCTGGATGTGTTTTTGATCGCCACAGAGAACAACCTTCAGATAAGGGTGCTGGCGAAGTATATCGAGAGATGCGGGGACCGTGATGCGGGGACCGAAATCCCCGCCCATGGCGTCAATGGCGAGACAGCGAGAGTCAGCCAAAAAAATACGTTCAGGTCAGCGGGGATTAGTCTTCGGCAGAAGCTACGACTTTCTTACCGCGGTAGAAACCATCAGCTGAAACGTGGTGACGACGGTGCTTTTCACCACTGACCGGATCAACGGACAAAGTGGGTCCAGTCAACGCATCATGTGAACGACGCATGCCACGCTTGGAACGGGTTTTACGGTTCTGTTGAACGGCCATTTTATACTCCTGATAAAAACTGTCTGTTATCTGTTATCTGTTAATTGTCGGGGCCACTGTTCTTCAGTTGCTCCAGAATACTAAAAGGGTTTTCTTTCTCGGAAGCCCCCGGTTCTTCCATAGCTGAAACATGTGTTTCAGCCTGGCAGGTATCTTGTGGATGGTACGTTACAAAGGGCAATGCCAGTAACAGCTCATCCTCAACCATCGCGGACAAATCCGCAGTCTCTTGCTCTACCACCCACGGGTCCAGATCCTTGGGAAGTGATTTCGCTTCCTCTTCGGACCACACAATACCGAGCCGGAAATCGACAGTAAGAGGAAGCGTCATCGGCTGTAGGCAGCGCTGACAAGCCACTTCTACTGTCGCATCCACATGCCCTGCTACCACTTTTCGTCCCTGCTCAGCCAGCTCAAACACGAGCTCAGCTTGAATGGGAACGTTGATAGCCAGCACGGCATCCCGTAATCTTTCACAATGCGCGGCAGATACCTGCCCCGACAAGACTTCGCCCTGATTGGCCAAGCGTCTGGGATCCAGAATCCTAGGCAATTGACTTCTCTGAGGGGGTGTCGTCATAGGCGCGCCATAATAGTGATATCACTTTGATCTGTCAAAGAAAAATTCCTTCAGATCAGGGGTGTCAGAGATCATTTATAGAACCCGGCAAAAACCTTCAAAAAGCATCCCTAAGGGAATGCCAAAAAAGTTACCACTAGAGACAGGAGCCCCCTTGCAACAACTAATTCTTGCGTCCTCTTCAAGCTACCGTAAAAGCCTGCTTGACCGCCTGTGCCTACCCTATACTGCACATGCTCCGGATATCGACGAACGACGGCTACCCGGAGAAACACCTGACACCATGGTGCGCAGACTGTCGGAGAGCAAGGCGCGCGCTATCAGCACCCTATATCCAGACAACCTGATTATTGGCTCCGACCAAGTTGCCATCATTGATGACTACATACTTACCAAGCCCGGAAACTTCGCCGCTGCTCAACAACAACTGCGGAGACAATCCGGACAAAAGGTACGTTTCCTTACCGGTCTGGCACTGCTTAATAGTGCCAACGGTAGCAGCCAAGTCGACATCATCACCACCGATGTGGTGTTCAGGATGCTTAAAGAGGAAGAAATCTGTGCCTATCTGGAACGTGATGAGCCTTACAGCTGCGCTGGCAGTTTTCGCAGTGAGGGGCTGGGGATCACCCTTTTTGACGCAATCCATAGCAGCGACCCCACCGCTTTAATTGGGCTACCGCTGATTCGGCTCTGCCAGATGCTACGCAACGAAAACTATAAATTACTTTAGATTTATATTTTATAAATTTGTTTTTTATATATATTTACAACATCATCGATTAGCGAAAACTGGTCAATACAGGCCAACGGCTGGTATTTCTGCAACCGATCAGGGTGATGAGCACCGTAGCTCACAGCAATCCGCGGCACACCGGCACTGACAGCCATAGCAAGGTCAAACTCCGTATCACCAACCATGATCGTTTGCTCGGGCGGAGTCTGGAATTCACTCATCAGCTCCAGCAACATCTTTGGGTCGGGCTTGCCGGCAGTTTCGTCAGCACAGCGACTGCCATGAAAAAAGTCATTCAATCCTCTGGCCTTCAACACGCGGTCCAGTCCCCGGCGACTCTTCCCGGTAGCCACAGTGAGTACGTAACCCTGCTCGAGCAATAACTCCAGCGTCTCCATCACCCCATCAAAAAAGGGAGATGGCTCTCTGTCCTGTTCAGCAAAATGGCGAGAATAGCTGTCTCTCATAGTAAGAATATGTTCACGGTCAATCCCTGGAAAAAGCGTTTCCAAAGCATCCACCAGACCGAGGCCGACAATGTCCCGTGCCGCATCATGGTGCGGAGCCGGCAAACCTGTCTCTTCAGCGGCGAGACAGATACAAGTCACAATTCGAGACAGGGAGTCACACAGCGTTCCATCCCAGTCAAATACCAGCAATTTCGCCATGAACTACCTCAACCGCACCAACACATGACTAAGCTCTTCCGGTAGTGGAGCCTCGATACTGAGCTTTTGTCCATCCGGGCCCTTAAACTGCAATTTCACGGCGTGTAAAAACATGCGTTTCAGGCCCGACTGTCGCAGCTGCCGGTTACACTCCTCATCACCATACTTGTCATCCCCGGCCAGCGGACAACCGGCAAATTGGCTGTGAACCCTGATCTGATGGGTTCTACCGGTCTCCAGCGTCGCCTCCATCAGAGTGTGGCGATCAAATCGCTCCAACACCGCAAAGTGCGTTACAGACGCTTTGCCTTCACCATCGACTCTGACGACCCGCTCACCAGATTTAAGCTCATTTTTTCGAAGAGGAACGTCAACGCGCTTCATACCTTTGGGCCAGCGGCCACATACCAGCGCCTGATACACCTTTTTGACACGCCCATCCCGCATTTCATCCTGCAAGTGTCGAAGCGCCGAGCGTTTTTTGGCAACCATCAGACAACCGGAGGTTTCTCTGTCGAGACGATGCACCAATTCCAGAAATGGCTGATCAGGCCGTGCGGCTCGCAATGACTCGATGAGGCCAAGACTGACCCCACTACCACCGTGAACAGCCAGTCCCGCGGGCTTATTAATGACCAGCATGCTGTCATCTTCAAAAAGGATACTGCCCTCCAACAATTGCTGTAACCGAGGGCTTGGCCCGGGTGGAGCCTCGCGTTCTGCAACCCGGATTGGCGGAATTCGTACCTGATCACCCACCTGAAGGCGATAATCCGCCTTGATCCTGGAGCGATTAACTCGCACCTCCCCTTTGCGCAAAATACGGTATACCCTGGATTTCGGAACCCCTTTGAGATAAGTCAGCAAGAAATTGTCGACACGCTGCCCCGCATGATGCTCGGTGATTTCAAGCATTTGTACGGCAACAGGTTTGCTATTAACTTCAGGCATAAGAGGGCGGCATTAACATAAGACCCGCTATTCTATCAGCACAGCTTATTGGGTACACCAACATCGGATAAAACCTGAAAACATACCCAGAATCATAAGATTATGTTCACATTTCATGGACATAAATTGATGACACTACGCATACCTGTTATATTCGCCCTTCGTTAATTTCGGTATCACCGGGCACGCTAGGAAACAAGTGGCCTCACCCGGTTGGGAAAGGTTTTATTACCCCCCGATTTAACGCGGCGAAAGCCCCCTACTTATTAATTGGATTAATTCCGACGGCTGCTGACAGATGATTGCAGCTGTCACTGAGAAACCCGCGCTGATAGCGCAGCAGTAACCGAACAAAGAAACTTGAACGAAAGTTCTGTTCAAATGGTAGCGCAAGACAAGCTGTCGCATCCCAGCCCAACACACAAAAGAGGCACGGATAAGTAGAACGACAGCTCTAGACTTGATTGGATATAGTCTTGCCTTCCCTGGACACTTGGCGACAAAACGATCAGAACCAACCCTTGAAGGCAACCCCGGACAGATTTAGTGACTGATAAAGGCAATACTTTTAGAATCAATAAGTTATACAACTAAATTAATTAGTTATTTAACTAATTTCGATACCTTTTGCCTAGCTTTTGTACGTGTGCTGTTCATGTTTCAGCGGTACTCCTGTTGCTTGTGATGCGCAAGACATTAGGAAAACTGAATGAAACGTATGCTGATAAACGCCTCCCAGCCTGAAGAGCTGAGGGTGGCACTGGTCGACGGACAACGCCTCTACGACCTCGATCTGGAAAACCGCACCAGAGAACAACGCAAGGCCAATATCTACAAAGGTAAAATCACCCGAGTAGAACCCAGCCTCGAAGCCGCTTTTGTCGATTACGGCGCTGAACGCCACGGCTTCCTTCCCCTGAAAGAAATCTCCCGCGAATACTTCACCAAAAAGCCGTCCGACGTAGAAGGCCGCATCAAAATTCAGGATGTGGTCAAGGAAGGCACTGAAGTTGTGGTTCAGGTCGACAAGGAAGAGCGTGGTAACAAAGGGGCCGCCTTAACAACCTTTATCAGCCTGGCCGGTCGATACATGGTGCTAATGCCAAACAACCCCCGTGCTGGCGGTATCTCACGCCGTATTGAGGGTGATGAGCGTTCAGAATTGAAAGCCGCCATGCGAGACCTGAAAACACCACAGGGCATGGGTGTTATTGTACGCACTGCCGGTATCGGTCGCTCTTCTGAAGAACTGCAATGGGATCTCGATTACCTGTTGCAACTGTGGGGAACCATCTATGAAGAAGCCAACAATGCCAAAGCGCCCCATTTTCTGTTTCAGGAAAGCAATGTCATCATTCGCGCGGTTCGGGACTACCTGCGCCAGGATGTCGGCGAGGTCATCGTCGACAACCGCGAAGCCTTCGAGCTTGCATCGGCCTTTATCAAACAGGTGATGCCCAACTTTGAAAGCCGGGTCAAATTTTACGAAGACTCCCTGCCCCTGTTTAACCGCTATCAGATTGAAAACCAAATCGAGACGGCTTTTGAGCGGGAAGTGAAGCTGCCATCTGGCGGTTCCATTGTGATCGATGTAACTGAGGCACTGGTATCCATTGATATCAACTCTTCCAGGGCAACCCGTGGTGGTGATATTGAAGAAACTGCCCTGAGAACCAACCTGGAAGCCGCCGATGAAGTTGCCAGGCAACTACGCCTGAGAGACATGGGCGGACTGGTCGTGATTGATTTTATCGACATGACTTCCACCAAAAATCAGCGGGAAGTGGAAAATCGCATGCGCGATGCCCTGGAACTAGACCGCGCACGGGTTCAGGTAGGTCGTATTTCCCGTTTTGGCCTGCTGGAAATGTCCCGCCAACGCCTTAGGCCCTCTCTGGAAGAAACAACTTCCAAACTCTGCCCCCGGTGTCTTGGTCAGGGTACCATCCGAGGTACACGCTCACTGGCACTATCGATCCTGCGCCTGGTGGAAGAAGAGGCACAAAAGGAATTCAGTGCAGAGATACGTGCCATAACGCCAGTTTCAGTAGCGACGTTTCTGCTTAATGAGAAGCGCAAGGAAATCTTCGAGATTGAAAAACGCCATAGCGCAAAAATTGTAGTACTCCCCAGCGAGCAGCTGGAAACACCCCACTTTGAAGTTCAGCGTATTCGCGAACAGGATGGCGTAACTACTGAGTATAGCTACCGTCTGGCCAGCGCTCACAACGAAGAACTACACAGCCACGAGCAAGAGCTCGTGCAACCTGTCCCACCGGCTCTGCAACCGGCAGTCAAGACGCCAACGCCGTCTCAACCAGCGCCCATGCCAACAGAAAAACCGGTTGCCAAGCGCAAACCACAGAACAAGGAAAAACCGGGACTTCTGAAGCGTCTGATTGCCCTATTGTTTGGCAGTGAAGAGCAAAAAGCTCCAGCGAAGAAGACCGACCAATCCCGCCGTGGTCGTGATGGTGGCCGGGACGATAGAAGACCCCAGGGCCGCAGCCGTCGGCAGGATGACCGCCGCAACGGACGCAGCCGCAATCGCTCTAATGCGAAAGGGGACCAACGTGACAGCCAGCAAAACCGTGAAGAGCAAAAAAATCGCCGCGAGCAACAACCACGGAAACCTCGTCCCGAACAGGAAGCAGTTCCCGAGACTATCGAGACTTCAGCCGCTGAAACTACCACGGACAATCGCCCTCCTCGCCGCGAAGGTGACAAACGCCGCAACCCGCGCCAACGTAGGCCCAGACGGGAAGTGCCTGCTGAACTGCTGAGCGCAGCCGGAATCGATAACCAGGCTACAGAAGCAGATCCAGCGGCCGTTGAGGCAGTTTCGCCCAGGAAGCAGGCTGAAACTGAATCTCCCAAGCCCCAGGAAACCCAGACAGAAGTTTTCACCATTGCCAATGTTGATACTGACGCTGACGTGGTAGAAACGGACAAAGCCAAAGCTACAAAGCCTGCGACATCTGAAGAGTCATCGGCGCAAGAAGCTCTTTCCTCGAAGGTGGAGCCTTCAGCAAATAAGGCACCTTCAGCGAATGTGGAGCTATCAACAGAAAAAGAGCCTTCAAGCATTGCCGAAGAGCCTGTAGTCGTTGCTGAGGACGCGCCCTCAACGGCGGAAGAAACTCCTGAGACAACACCGGTGTCACAGGAATTACAGCCAACGCCTGCAACTGAAGAAGCAACTGCTTCTGAACAACCTTCCACAAGTGCACAGACATCAGCCGAGATAGTCCCAGCCATAGAAGCAGAGGCCATAACGGACGAATCAGAAGTAGAAACCAATACTGTCGACAGCCCTGTATCAGAAGAAGATATCGCCTCCGAACATGCGCTGGAAACAACTGAATCTGCAAATGTTCAATTGGAAACAGAGACGCAAGCAGAAGAAACGCCTATTGTTGATGTAGAGGAAAGGCCCATAGCGGAATCAGTAGCTGCGGTTGGAGTACAAGACAATCTAGCCGAGACTACTGAGCCCTCAGATGAAGCTAAAACCGACACCACTGTGGCGACAAACGAACCTGAGCCCCAACCAGCATCGGGATTGAAACGTGCTGGCAATGACCCAAGAATTCGTCCGCAACCAGTGCAAGCTGTCAAGATTGTCACCGACATCAGCACCAAGCCATCGTCACAGCCTTTGGATACGTCAAAACCGTCCCCAGTTGCGCTACCTGTCAGCCAGCACCCGAGAGCTGCCAACGACCCTAGAGCCAAATCTGCACCGGCTCAATCAAGGGAGCCAGCTGAGACTGATAATACTAATGGGGATGACCTATCCCAAAGCGGCAGCCAGGGCGCCTAACATCAGAAATGTCAGTGGATTCACCCTTGAACAGAGGGTAATCCACTGTATAATCTGCCGCACTTTTCGGGGCGGATCCATTGCGGATAAACCGAACGTGAACTTCGCTATTTCCTGAATACGAAGCCACATTAAAAAAAGTTACAGGAGGGGTGGCTGAGTGGTCGAAAGCACCGGTCTTGAAAACCGGCGTATCGAGAGGTACCCAGGGTTCGAATCCCTGCCCCTCCGCCATATTTTAAAAACCCTTGTCATGCAGGGGTTTTTTTTTGAGTATAAATAACGACAGGCAGTGAAACTGCCGACGATGAAAAAGAGGTTTGAACAATGGATAGACCACATGTAGAACGTGGAGACTGGATCATGCTGAAGGCATGTGAAGAGCAAGAAAGTGTGGAAGCCCGTGTCTACAATGTCCACGAAGACGGCACCCTGTTCGTGGGTTACCACATGGGCAGCTTTAAAACCATGAAGGCCAAGGCTATCTGGGCTGACACCTTTTGGAAAGTGATTGACTAGGCCTTAGCCGCCCGGCAACCCGCCTTCAGGCTGGTGTGCACCCAAACAAAAAAACACCGCGATAAACGCGGTGTTTTTTGTTTGGGTTGAAGCCAAAGCTAATAAGCTGTTTTACAGTGACGATTTCGGGCTTTCGGTATTATCGTTAGGCATCATGACTATCAGGGGACTACCTTCAGTTGCAGCCCAGGAGAAGCCTATATCATTCAGGCGTTGCATTTTATCCTGCGAGAGAAAATTGAAATGCAGGTCAGCACGCTGTTTTACGACCCAGGCACCCAAGTCCAGATCACCATCAACCATATACTTTTCCGGAACCAGGCAATCGCCATTTTCGGCTTTGTAGGCTTCGAGTTGGCCAAAAGCCCTTTCCCACTCATACTCACGAATGTTCCATACAAAGTTGATAGCATCCAGGCGGTGAAACTTATCGCGTGGGTATACACCATCGTAATCACGCTGCGTTGCAACCCAAAGCCATAAAGGGAACTTTTTATCTTTACCTCGATAGCCCTTTGGAACGATGCAATGACCGTGCTCGTCATGAAAATTCTGCAATTCAGAGAACCCAGTTTCCCAACGCAGGTCCTCCATATCCCAGATAAAATGCAGCTTATCCAGACGCTGGAATTGTTCCTCGGAAACTTTCCCTTCTGCATAATCCCGGCGAACTTTTTCCACCCAATGCCAGAGAGAGTGGCCGTTTGAAGTCTTGTAACCATGGGGAACCAGGCAGTTGTTGTGTTCCTCACGGAAAGCCGCCATTTCGGCGAACCATTCTTCCCAAGGCACAGCATTCGTTTCTTCTAATTTGGTATCGTAGTCTTTCAGTTTTACATCATTCATAGCAGTATTTTTATCGCATGGTGAAGAGGAGCAACAGTAATACATAACCACCAGCACACTCAAACGAGAAATGAGCCTATTTACTCAATTTCCTGGATTTGGGACCTTTGTTCGACTCAAATGTAACAAAGGGTACCCAACCCCCCCCCATATGCGGCCGATGCATATCGGCGGCAGTCTTTATAATAAAAGTGCAGTGGCCAGAAACAACATTAACCCCATGCCCAGAATATCGGTAAATGTGGTGAGAAAAATACTGCTGGCCATCGCTGGATCCGCACCAAAGCGCCGTAAAGTAAGGGGCACTAGCACCCCGAAAATACCGCTCCCCGTACAGGCGCCTATCATGGCAATGAGAATGACAAGTGCCAGCATCATCGGCTGTTCTGCACCGCTGACGCCTGCATAAAGCCACATAGCAATAGCTGCCACCACACCGACAAACAGACCATTCATCGCACCTAACACAATTTCCTTGCGCAGCAGCTTGCTTACCGGATAGCCGCCTAACTCTCCTAGGGTAATCCCCCTCAGAGTAATGGCAAGCGCCTGACAACCGGTGTTACCACTCTGCCCGGCTAATACCGGCAGGAACACTGCCAGTGCGACGATACGAGCGATAGTATCCTCAAACATGCCTACCACAAATGCAGCGGCAAATACCGTGATCAGGTTTACTTGAAGCCAGGGATGTCGCATCCGGAAAGCCTCTAGAATATTCGTGGTCACCCGTTCTTCCTTATCCAAGCCCACCATGGATCCCGACTGGGCACTGATCTCTGTCGCTATGTATTCAAACAGTTTCCAGCTGAAAACCAGGCCAATCAGGCGATTATTGTCGCCAACCACCGGGTAGAGCCGATAATGGCGTTTCAAGGCCTCGTTGACAGCCTGCGACATATCCGTATCGGCAGAGAATGCAAAGGGGTTTTCCGTCATGATCTCGCCTAGGGTTTGCGCTGGGCTGGCCAGTAACAGATCACGCATCGCAACCACACCCATCAGGTGAGAACTGTCATCTACCACGTAGATATAGGTGATGCTCGAGACTTCATGAAGATGAACGATGTAGTCTAGTGCGCCGGCCACAGTAGTCGTCTGGGGTAAAACCCCGATCGGGGCTGACATCAGGGTTTCAACCGTGCCTTTGATACCGCTAACGAGTTCAGAGGTTTCTGCAATGCTCTGGGAAGCCGTACCCGGTAAATGAGAAGCAATCAGCAATGCTTTTTCGGATGGAAGTTCTGTTAATACCTGATGGATCGTGTGCTGAGGCTGACCACCGAGTACAGCTGCAGCACTGATAGGCTCCAAGCTGGCCACTTTTGTAAACAATTTTGAATGGGGGCTACTATCCATTGCCTACCACCTTTTAACCTGGTTAATGATTATGCCTTTCAGCTTAGCAGAGCACTCTTGGCTGTGAATGATTCCCAATATCGCTGATTCGGAATCGGGATGATAGTCCTATCACCTGGGGTGACAGGACAATAACCACTTTTTCACCACGAGACTAAGAGGCGGCAATGGCAAAGTCCCCACAGAATACACCCTTATTTTTAGCACCTAATGCTGGTTTCGGCAGGAGATTATCGCGAGACGGAGGGCTTTTAGGGTTTATTGAGTATCAACGCTGTTCGAATCGGGTTTCGCCCAAATCGTGACATTTTCAAAAAATCTTCATTGGCAATTGGCAGGTGCTGATTATCAATGCCACTGGCACTCTGCTCGTCCGGGTTTGGATCGGGGTCATGGACATAGATACAATCTTCATCAAAACCACTCATGGTCACCCAGTGTGGGGCCTTGCGCCCGTCCATGCGGTAGGTGCTGATGAGGATAATTGGGATATTGCCCTTCCTGAATTCATTGATCAGGTCAGTATGGCGGAAATCCCGGTAGCGGATCTTGATGGACTGCTTTTTTGCCTGGGACACAAACTCTTGGTGTACCAGTTCAATCACCCGCTTTTTGTTTTCATCCCGGACACTGTCCACAAACAGTGTGGTATCACGATTGAGCCACACCTTTACACCGTAACCCCGCTGCTTGGCTGCCAGAGCAAGGCCCACCGGATGACAGCCTCCATGCCCGGACGTCATAAATATCGTGGTTGCTTCACGCCAGATCTGTAACTCCTCATGCTGATTCGGGCTATAGGATTTGGACAGGCCTCGCATGGCCATCATCAATGCTGCAGGGCCACAGGTAAAATTGGTTGTCTGGGGTATCCAGGGTATCGCCCGGTTTTCTGCTACGGGCGGCACCGTGCGTATGCACTTCTGCATGCGAAGCGCATCATGGCTGTCCTCGTAATAGTTGCGGTAAATACCAAAGGGCTGATAACCCAGGGAATTATAAAGAGCGATGGCCGCAGCATTGTCGACATTCACTTCCAGTCGCAAAAATACTCTGCCTGCTGCTTTGCTCAGCTTTTCGCCCTCCTCCATCAGTTTTCTGCCAATGCCAAAGCTCCTGAACGACGGGTCAATGGCGATGGAATACAGCCGGGCCAGCGCTGTACCTCGAAAGAAAATGATCAGGCTGTACCCCACCAGCTGGGAATCGGCTTCCGCCACGATGAACGCGCAGTGATCCACCTGAATCCAGTGCCGAAAGCTGCGTCGACTGAGTCGATCGCTGGTAAAGCAGATTTTTTCCAGACGCAACAAGGCAGCCAGATCCGACCCTGCTGCAGGCCGGAACTTTACATCTGAATTCATTTCGCTGCTCCCGAGTTTCCCGAAAGACCCTGAAAGGCCTGCTGTATGACCTGTCGTGCTCTGAAAATCACAGCCTCACGCCAGCCAATATCCTGAGGATTAAAATGAGCCTCCATTCGCGCCCCGGCTTCATCTTTGGACAAGGCATCTGGAACTCCTCCGCGCCAGGCACAAGCCTCATCATGTAACACGGCAAATAGTGAATCTGTGCCCAAGGTGCCAAATTCCAGTGTTACAAAACAGCTCTCGCTCCCCATCACCTTATGCCATCCGTAATCCAACAAACCGAGCTTGGGGACCGAGCAGGATGTTCCCCGATCCGGTAGCCCACAACCCGGACCAAACCATTGCCTGGCGGTGCGAACGGAACCGCTATCCGCGGGATGATCACAGATCACCTCACCGTATCCATAAGGTCCCAGACCCGTATGAACGTCAATGACCGCCAACTGCCTTTCTGACAGTCTGAACCCATTGATCAAACCCTCAATCACTTCGCGACTGAAGCTGGGGCCTGAACCACCATAAAACGGTCCATCGGGGTCGGCGTACTGACCGCCACTATAGGCAATTTCATACTCCCGCTGCCCCACTCTATTACGAAAGCTGTGGATAGCACGTTCCCGTACTGCGCTATCAACAATCCCCAACAAGGGTTGAAGCTCCAGGTACCCAGGGTTCTCGGGTAGAGGTTGGGTGAAATCGATAAAGTTTCTGTTAACGTCAATACCCTGGTCGTCACAGCGGCGGTAATTGGCGTAACCCCAGGGATTAAGTGCATGAATCAGTAGCAGAGCCGTATCGGGGGGCAAATGCAACAGACCGGTATCCAGCTGGCGAAGACAATCCAGCTCCACGGCACTGCCCGCATACCCCTCCACACCATGTGTACCACTGATCAGCACCAGAACTTTGGGAGCAGCGTCAGGGCCAACCCAAGCCGTTTGGCATCGCAGCTCCTGAACATGGTCCAGGGTGAAATCATTCTGGTGGTGAGTGGCGGATAGTCTGTGGAGGGCTTCTTGCCATAAATCACAGGCCTGGCGGTAATCCTTCGGGAAAATATCCTCGGAGAACGCCTGCAACAAACTGATGTACGACATACCAGCACCCTGAACGATATCGCGATCATAGCGGCAAAACGGTTAACCCGTAAGTGGTCAAATGCCTTTAGCACCCAGCGAAGCCGTTGAACCCTGTTCCTCGATTCGGGTCAAACAGACTTACAGATCATCAACATCCATGGTTAGGAATTATGCGCGTTCGTGCCGTACTCATATTAGCTATTATCGTCCACTCTTCTCTGGCCTTTTCAGCCACCGAAAAAGCCATCTTTGCCGGTGGTTGTTTCTGGTGCATGGAGCCGCCTTTTGACAAGCTGGAGGGTGTCATTACCACGGTCTCCGGATATACCGGTGGCAGCAAGGAAAACCCCACCTACCGTGAAGTATCCTCCGGTCAAAGCGGCCATTTTGAAGCAGTAGAAGTCACTTACGATCCAGAAATGATCACTTACCAGCAGTTATTGGTAACCTTCTGGACGAATATTGATCCGCTGAATAGCAAAGGTCAGTTCTGTGACCGCGGCAGCCAGTATTTAAGCGCTATCTTTTATCTCAACGAAGCGCAAGAAAAGGCCGCAAGAGCATCCAAACAGGCACTGACCGATAGCTACCTGTTCAACAAGGACATCGTTACCCGAATACTACCCGTGAAAACGTTTTTCCCTGCGGAAAGTTACCATCAGGATTACTACATGAAGAACCCGCTGAAATACCACTACTACAGGAATGGCTGTGGTCGCGATGTTCGTCTTAAGCAATTATGGAAAGGAGCAACGCTTCCATTTTCATCCAATTAATGACGCTTTGCCTATTTCCCTGAAGACAGGCTTGTATAAAAAACTGGCACCTGCCGAATTAGCCAGGGCTGAAATTCCACACCGGTTTGACGCATATCAACTGTCAATCCGCGAGCTGGGGTTAGTGTTACCCAATCCCCGCAGAAACATCACGGGCAAGGGAACATGTACAGCAATGAAAACTCAACTGGCGCCTTCCACGCTCACTCGCCAATGGAAGCAGAGGTATTTAAGCCATTGCTTACCTGCGCCCAAGGAAAGTTGTTTGATGACCACCCCTTTGCCAGCCCTATTGCCCTGAATCTATTTTTCCCCAATGAGCCCTATCCTGACTATGTCGACTTGCTCACTCGTGAGATTGGTTTTTACGCAAAACATTTCCAGCATCGACGTCTGACAAAAATATGGTTTCGCGGCAAACCGCTGTTGACCATGAAAGCTGGCGAACTAGCCGAACTGGCTTTTTATACTCACCAGCTTTTTTCCAGAGAGCCAGGCGGCTCAGAAGAATATGGGTTTGAGTGCCAGCCAAGCGATATTACTCCGGGCAATCTTGCCTTGATGAAGGGTCTGCGTTTCAACCATCTGACCTTTTCCCTGAATACATCCCTGCCACCCAAAAAGCAGAAAATCTCACAGATTCTGTCACTCATCGATGAATATGATTTCCAGGAGTGTCGTTACCGAATCGATATCGCAAATACTGACCCGGATACTCTCATCTGCTGGCTCGATACGCTGATAACCCATCTTCCACGCATGATTGAAATACAGGGCCTCGATGAGATGGACGGTTCTGTAACACTGGCATCACTTGCAGATCATTTCAGTGTTCAGGGATATCACCTATTGGGGGACCGTTTTTTTGTTCCTGCTGATCACATGCTGTTATCGCTTAAGAAACAATCAGACCTGCAATATACACCTTGGGGTTTATGCCAACGTCAATTGGGCGACTGGCTGGGTGTCGGGGTTGATGCTTTAGGAAAACTGGGTAGTGGTTATTATCAGAACCACTTGTCATCACACCAATACCGCGATGCCATTCGCAACAATCAGCTCCCCATCAGTTTCAGCGCCTCCTACGCTGAAGGCCATGAAAAGACCCTAGCTTGGAAACTGGTTGACCAGCTCCTTTGCTATCACTGTCTGCCCGAACAATCCATCACGGCTACAGCCAGGATTTCTGAAAACATCCACGAGGTAATAGCAAAAGCGGAGAAACTGGCTTGGTTAAACCGGCATAAAAATGCCCTGATACTGGCGGAAAACGGCCTGAACCATCTGACACAATTCTGCCAGGAACTACAGAGCCTCTGAGACAACCCCTCAAACTTTCATCCAGATGACCTATAGGGTAATCAGCTATATAATCCCTGGCTAATACCACACGTGATCATTTCCATGGATGCAAAGTGCCCACACAATAGTGAAGTAAATTGTGGCGATTGCCGCATGAATGCTCTCTGTTTGCCATTAGCCCTTCAAGCAAAGGAAGTAGAGCGCCTCGATGAAATTGTTCAGCGCGGCCGTCCACTTCAACGCGACAATCACATATACAGGGCTGGCGAAGAGTTCCGCTCTGTTTATGCAGTGCGCAGCGGCTCTATCAAAAGCTATACCGTTAGCAATGATGGTGTTGAACAAGTCACCGGCTTCCATCTTCCTGGTGAAATTTTCGGTATGGACGGCATCGGTCAAAATCGCTATACCAACTCTGCCACCGCCATGGAAACATCATCTGTCTGTGAGATTCCCTTTAATCGGCTGCAAGAGTTGAGTATCGCCATTCCTACCCTGCAACGACATTTTTTCCAACTAATGAGCATGGAAATCACCAACGACCAGCACCTGATCACCCTGCTCAGCAAAAACAGCGCCGAAGAGCGTGTGGCAACGCTGTTGATTAGTATTTCCAACCGCAATCTGCGTCGCAAGCTATCCCCTACACGCTTCCGTCTCCCTATGTCGCGAGCGGACATCGGTAACTACCTTGGCCTGACCGTCGAAACGGTTAGCCGGGTGTTTGGCCGTTTCCAGAAACAGGACATGCTACTGGTGGACAAGAAAGAAATTGAAGTACTTGATCTGGAAAAACTGAGGCAGCTTGCCAACTGAATACTTCAACAAAAAAGCCGGGCATCTGCCCGGCTTTTTTTGTCTACAAGACTGACTTAAAATTTGTAACCAACACCAATCATATAAACCCAAGGATCGATATCCACCTCGGTCTTAACTACACCAGCAGCAGTATCGATTTTGGCATCAGTATCGATATCAAGATACCAAACACTGGCGTTAATCAACCAATGTTCATTAATCATATAATCCATACCTGCTTGGAAAGCTAACCCCCAGGAAGCATCCAATTCCATGCTTCCGTGGCCCAAAAGAGTTTCGAGTTCACTATCCACTTCTTCATCAAAGAAATTGGTGTAGTTGATACCGGCACCGATGTAGGGCTGGAATTTAGAATCAGACGCCATCGGGAAGTACTGCAGGGTCAATGTTGGTGGCAGGTGCTTAGTTGAGCCCGCATCCACTTTGCCGGCACCTATGCCTGTGAGGTCAGCTTTGATGTCGTGCTCAAAGGGGGTAGCCGCCAAGAGGCCAAGACCCAAATGATCGGTAAGCATATAAGTGAAGGTAATACCCAGCTGAGTATCATCATCAACTTCAACCTCTGTGCCAGGTAATGTTGCACCGTCAAGCTTGAGAGCATCGCTATCATCATTTGGATCAACGTTAGCTGCACCAGCACGCACAATAAAATCGCCCGGCTCATAAGCCATGGCCGCTGTTGCTCCCATCAACAAAGAGCCCGCCAAAACTGTATTAATGGCCAGTGATAATACTTTTTGCTTTTTCATTTACTTTCTCCCGTGGGGTAACACCTAAAACATGGGAGTAGTAAATCAGCTTGGGTACTTACCGAACTTGATCTGGATTAAGTAAATGAGGCCACCCAATTGAGCTAGATCAATTGACAGTGATTGTCACCAGTTCCGACAACACTGGGGGGTTGTGGGGGATATGGTGATGGTCTCCAAGAAGCAGCTGCAGTGTATGTTTACCCGGAGCCAACTCAATAGTCACCTCGGTCTGCCCACCCCCAAAATGCTTGTGATGATCATCGGCCGGTATCGGGCTATCCATTGCCGGCAGCTCTGCCACATCAATCAATAGGTGGTGGTGACCGGTTTTAGCTTTTTCAACGCCCGCTGGTGCCACACCAATGCCACTGAGACCAAATTGCACGGTAACCGGACTGGTGACCGTTGCCCCGTCGGCTGGTGAAATAATATAAGCCTTGGCAGCCTCAGGCGCGGGAGTTTCACCGGCCATCAGCAGCGGAGATACGGCAATTGCCGCAGTTATCATGAGTGTTTTGACAAATTTCATGGTTTTCCTCAGATTGTTGTATTGATTATTGCTCACTACTTTACACAAGAATTTTCGCCTGATCAGCTTGTCAGGGAAAAGGCATATCAGCCTGACTTGCCACCCCCCAGGCACTGGGGTGAATCAGGCGCCTGGGCACGTGCAGCCCATTCACCAGGTAAGTAAGTATGCAATGCCAGAGCGTGAACCCCCGCGTCCAACTCATCACCCAGCAGGCGATAGACCTGTTGGTGACGCTGCACTTGTCTCTGTCCCTCAAAAGCACTGGTGACAATCACCAGCTTGAAATGGGTTTCGGAATTGGGTGGCACGGAATGCATATGGCTCTCATTGATCACCTCAAGATGATCCGGGCTAAGTGCCCGCTGTATTTTGTCTTCAATCGTTTGCTTAACGCTCATCGTTACCTCTTTTGTACAACCTTAACCGCCTACTAGCGTGATCATAACACCGGCGGCTACTGCAGAGCCGATAACCCCTGCCACATTAGGACCCATGGCATGCATCAGCAGGTAATTGTGCGGATCTGATTGCAATCCCATTTTATTGGAAACCCGCGCAGCCATGGGTACGGCTGACACACCTGCTGAACCGATCAGGGGGTTGATGGGATGTTTGCTCAACAGATTCATCACCTTGGCCATAAGCACACCCGCTGCCGTACCAATGGCAAAAGCAACAATTCCCAACAGCAGAATCCCCAGGGTTTCCGCATTGAGGAATTTTTCAGCACTCATCTTCGAGCCTACCCCCAACCCCAGAAAGATCGTCACCGTGTTGATCAGGGCATTCTGGGCAGTATCACTGAGGCGTGCCACCACACCACACTCCCGCATCAGGTTCCCCAGACAGAACATACCCAACAGCGGCGCGGCGCTGGGTAGCAGCAGGGCTACCAGGATCAGTAGGATCAGCGGAAAAATGATTTTTTCACGCTGGGAAACGGGACGGAGCTGCTCCATGCGGATGGCGCGTTCTTTTTTCGTAGTGAGCAGTTTCATAATGGGCGGTTGAATGATGGGTACCAGCGCCATGTAGGAATAGGCCGCCACAGCGATGGCTCCCAATAAATCTGGCGATAACAGGCTCGTTACGTAAATGGCCGTCGGTCCGTCCGCCCCGCCGATAATGCCGATGGATGCCGCATCCCTCAGGCTAAACTCGAGAACCCCAAAGTGACTGAGGCCGATGGCACCCAATACCGTGGCAAAAATACCAACCTGGGCTGCCGCCCCCAAAAACAACGTTTTTGGGTTAGCCAACATGGGACCGAAGTCCGTCATCGCCCCCACGCCCATGAAAATCAGTAATGGAAAAATACCGGTGGCAATACCCGCTTCGTAGATGTAGTACAACAATCCACCGGGTTGTTGCATATGCCCGAGGGCATCATAAACAGGCGCTGTATCAAAGCCCGCTCCGGGAATATTGACCAGCACTGTACCAAAACCGATTGGCACCAGTAACAGTGGCTCAAACCCCCGCCGAATGGCCAAGTAAAGCAATAACAGCCCCACCAGTATCATGATGCCCTGCCCCGGGGACAGTTGGCCAACCCCAGAATCCAGCCACAAGTTGTTTAATCGTTCCATCTCAATGTTTCCCGGAAACCAGAGGTTGCAACTCAACAACGCTTAACACGCAACACCATTCACGCGAGGGTAACAAGACAGTCACCGACAGCCACGGAGTCACCAGCTTTTACCAACACTTCGGCAACCACGCCATCCCGGGTGGCACTGACCGTAGTCTCCATTTTCATTGCTTCCAGCACCAGTAATGCTTCCCCGCTCGCAACCTGCTGCCCCGGAGAAACCAGTACCCGAATGATGGCACCAGCCAATGGAGCCTTGACCAGATCGGCGGTCTGTCCACCACCAGACATATCGCCAGCATGGCCGACAGGTACAATGCCCGATATATCGCCACCCTCAGCAACAACCACGGTATAACTCACACCTTCCAGAGTGACGGTATAGGTGGCTTCGCCCTCACAGGCTTTTTGCTTTCCGGTAGCTTCGGTCAGCTCTAGTTCAAAGGCTTCGGGATCCCCCCTGTTTTGTAAAAACCGCAGGCCTGCCTGGGGAAACAGGGCATAGATCAGCACATCTTCCACCCGGCGTTCACCCTCAACAATCTCTGTGTTGCTCTCTTCTACTGCAACTAGTAACTCACTGGTCAGATTGTCTAGCTCTGGAGATAGCAGATCTGCCGGGCGGCAGGTGATCGGGTCATCGCCATCCAGAACGCGTGCCTGTAACTCCACATTCACGGCTGCTGGCGTGGCCCCGTATTCACCCCGCAATACACCACAGGTTTCCTTGGATATGGTTTTGTAACGTTCACCACTGAGGACGTTAATCACTGCCTGACTGCCGACAATCTGCGACGTAGGCGTTACCAGTGGGATATATCCCAAGTCCTCCCTGACACGGGGGATTTCCTGTAAAACCTCATCAAATCGATCCTCTGCACCCTGTTCGCGCAGCTGGCTCTCCATATTGGTGAGCATGCCGCCAGGTACCTGGGCCAGCAGGATGCGTGAATCCACCCCACGCAGGGATCCTTCAAAAGACGCATATTTCTTTCGCACCTGCCTGAAATAAGCTGCGATTTCTTCCAGCTCCCGAATATCGATGCCCGTCTGCCTCATGGTGCCGTTAAAAATTTCAACAATAGATTCTGTGGGTGAATGCCCATAGGTCATCGACATCGAGGAAATGGCTGTGTCGACATTATCTACCCCAGCTTCCACGCATTTAACAATGGTCGCCGTGGACAGGCCGGTGGTGGCATGACAGTGCAGGTGGATAGGGATATCGCAACTTTGCTTGAGTCGGGTGACCAACTGAAGCCCCACATAGGGCTTCAACAAGCCGGCCATATCCTTGATACAGATAGAATCTGCACCCATATCTTCAATCGCCCGCCCCATATCGACCCAGTGATCTAGTGTATGCACCGGACTGACCGTGTAGGAAATAGTCCCCTGGGCGTGTTTGCCCTGTTGCTTCACAGCACCGACAGCGGTTGTCAGGTTGCGCAAGTCGTTCATGGCATCAAACACACGGAACACATCTATTCCGTTGAACGCTGCCCTCTCAACAAATTTTTCCACCACATCATCAGCATAATGGCGATAACCGAGAATATTCTGACCACGAAGTAGCATCTGTTGAGGGGTATTGGGCATCGCCCGTTTCAGCTCTCGAAGTCGATCCCAGGGATCTTCCCCCAAGTAGCGTATACAGGCATCAAAGGTAGCCCCACCCCAGGTCTCCAGTGACCAGAAGCCAACTCGATCAAGCTTTTCAGCAATAGGCAGCATATCGTCAATACGCAGACGCGTAGCAAATAACGACTGATGTGCATCCCTTAATACCAGTTCTGTGATGCCCAACGGCTTCGATTGCTCTGACATGAAAACCGGCCCTCAGTAATACTGTTTTTCAGATGTTGACATGGTGTCAGTGTCGACGATGCTGATTAATGGCCTGCTGAATGATGGCCAGCACCCGTTCATCCACTGCGCTGACATTCTGTTGTGTTAAAGCCTGTGGCTCGTCAACGGTTGGAGAAAAGTGTTTGATCAGCGTCGACATTAAGACCGTGACAGCAACCAGCAAGGTCAAAAAAACAATGACTGTTCCCATCCCGTAGAGCAACAGGCTCAACCCTTCTTGCAAAAGTGGCTCATTCATCCATTACCCCTGATCCTGGCGGCAGTTTCCCACAACTGAAATGCCGGGAATGCCAATCAACTGACTATACTGGCGGCGCCCTGTTGCATCAATAATAGCAACTGCACTGGCATTTTACGTTTGGGAGACTACAATCGCGCTTTCCCTTTCGATATCACGTCTGTTCTGCTTATGACTATCAAAGCCCTGCTTGAACAACGGGTCCTGGCTGCTATGTCTGCAGCCGGAATTCCGAGCACCTGCCCCGCTAACATCACTGTCAGCACACGCCCTGAATTCGGTGACTTTCAGGCCAACGGCGCCATGGCGGCGGCCAAGCAGCTTAAATCCAATCCCCGAGAACTGGCCTCACAGATTATTGAACACCTCGACCTGTCAGGGATTGCCGGTAACGTGGAAATCGCGGGCCCGGGATTTATCAACATCCACCTCTCCAATGAATTTGTATCGGCACAGCTTCAACAGCTGCGTAACGATCAATACTTGGGGGTAGAAATTCCACCAGCCCAGACCATTGTCGTCGATTACTCTTCCCCCAACCTCGCCAAGGAAATGCATGTGGGGCACCTGCGTAGCACCATCATCGGTGATGCTGTGGCCCGCACACTGGAGTTTCTTGGCCACCAGGTAATCCGCCAGAACCACATGGGCGATTGGGGTACACAGTTTGGCATGCTGATCGCTGAGCTTGAGGAGCACCTCGGTGAAGGTGAAAGGCCCGAACTGGCACTGGGTGACCTGGAAGTATTTTATCAGCAGGCCAAAAAACACTTTGACGACGACCCGGCCTTCGCGGAAAAAGCTCGTAACTACGTGGTGAAACTACAGTCGGGAGACGAGCACTGCCGTGCGTTATGGCAGCAGTTTATCGATATTTCTGTGGCCCACAGCGAAGCTGTTTACGAGTGCCTGAATGTCACCCTGAAGCATACGGATATTCGCCCGGAAAGCGCCTATAACGACGACCTGGCCAATGTTGTCGCCGATTTGCAGAGACTACAACTGGCGGTAGAAGACCAGGGAGCCCAAGTGGTTTTTCTGGAAGAGCTGGCGGATAAAAAAGGCAACCCCAGCCCAGTGATTATTCAGAAGTCTGGTGGCGGCTACCTCTATGCCACGACGGACCTGGCCGCCCTGCGCTTTCGCAGTCGTCAATTGCACGCCGATCGTATCCTCTACTTTATTGATGCCCGGCAATCCCTGCACATGAAGCAGGTCTTCACACTGGCCAAAAAAGCCGGCTTCGTCGCTGATGAGGTATCGCTGGAACACCACCCTTTTGGCACCATGATGGGCAAGGACGGCAAACCGTTTAAAACCCGCAGCGGCGGCACGGTAAAGCTCACCGACCTGTTACAGGAAGCCGTGGAGCGGGCGTGCAAGCTGGTGAAAGAAAAGAATCCGCAGCTGTCCGACGTGGAAATCGCGCCAATTGGCCGCAAAGTCGGCATCGGTGCAGTGAAATATGCTGATCTCAGCAAAACCCGCACCAATGATTATATTTTTGACTGGGATGCGATGCTGAGCTTTGAGGGCAATACCGCCCCCTACCTGCAGTATGCCTATACCCGAATACGCAGTATTTTCCGTCGTGCCGGACTGGAACAGGCCGCCATCAACAGCCAAATCAGCATCGCGGCACCCCATGAAAAGTTGCTCTCCATGCAGCTGTTGCAGTTTGGCCAGGTGCTCGATCAATTGGCCCGCGAAGCACACCCCCATGTGTTATGTAACTACCTGTATGAACTGGCCAGCCATTTTATGGCGTTCTACGAACACTGCCCGATCCTCAAAGAGGATGTCGCTGAAGCTACCCGTGAAAGCCGTTTGGCTATTGCTCACCTGACCGCTGACATCATGTGCAGAGGACTGGATTTACTGGGCATTGAGGTCATGGAGCAGATGTAGACCTGACCAGGCTGCGGGCAATTGTTCGCCAAAGGGTTTTGACTCTTTCCGGTACATGACTAATCCTGTAGCCATGAACATCAAAACAGGCACATCACTAAAAAAGGTCGGCGCCAAACACCACTACTCAGGAACAGATTTCTGGATCAAGCTGAAGCATGCTGCCAAAGCAGCAGGTAAAGAGCTGGTAGAAAAGAGCCTTTGGCTTTACTACGCTTCACACCGACCTGAGACACCCACCTGGGCGAAAGCCGCTGTTTACAGTGCGCTGGCGTATTTTATTCTTCCCACCGACACTATTCCGGATTTTATCCCAGGCACCGGTTATACCGATGATTTGGCAGCCATTCTGGCAGCCGTCTCAACCATCAGTAACTACATTGATGAGGATGTTAAGGTGCGGGCCAGAGAAAAAGTGAATCACTGGTTTGGTCAAAACGAAGCCAGAAAAGAAGCCAGAAAAGAAGCCAGAAAAGAAGCCAGCCAATAACATCCGGTCACCCCTAGCCCACCAACACATGCTGTTTGATTAAGCGGTCGAACTCTTCGCCACTAAGAATTTTCTGCTCCTCAAGGACTTGTCGAATGGTGAGATTGTTTGCCTGCGCATACTTGGCAATTTCCGCTGCCTTGTCATAACCCAGTGTCGGCGTCAGTGCCGTGACAATCATCAGTGAATATTCGACATTATTAGCCAGCTGTTGCTCATGGCAGGTCAAGCCATCCAGGCAGTGACGAACAAAATGTCCGGAACTGGCCGCCAGCAACTCAATCGCTTGCAGAACATTGTGAATGATCAGCGGCTTGAACACATTCAACTGCAGATGACCTTGGGTACAGGCCAGGTTCACGGCACTGTCGAGGCCCATCACTTGAACGGCGACCATGGTGATTGACTCGATTTGGGTTGGGTTGACCTTACCCGGCATAATCGAACTGCCCGGCTCATTGGCGGGTAGCTGGAGTTCTCCCAGCCCGGCTCTTGGGCCGCTGGCCAACATTCTCAAATTGTTACCAATGACCAGTAATTCAGAGGCAAACAGGCGCAACGCTGAACTTAACGTCAACAGAGGACCGTGACTGGACAGAGCAGCAAATTTGTTGTCCCCCGATGTCACCGTCAGGCCTGAGAGCTGTCTTAACTGCCCTATGACGGCTTCCTGCCAACCCTCTGGGGTGTTCAGTCCGGTACCAACCGCAGTGCCTCCAATCGCCAGCGAATACAACCCATCTCGGGCTCGTTCTAGCTGGGCGATGACTCCCTCAATCTGGGCGACATAACCACCGAACTCCTGTCCCAGTGTCATCGGTGCTGCATCCATCAGGTGTGTGCGACCCACTTTCCAGAGGCCCTCAAACTCGACAGCTTTACCTTGTAAAGCATCCCGTAGGTTCACCAGCGATGGAAGTAGTATTCGCTCCACCGCCCATAGTGCCGACAGGTGCATAGCAGTGGGGAACACGTCGTTCGAAGATTGGGAACAGTTCACATGATCATTGGGGTGCACAGGGCTTTTGCTGCCACGACTTCCCCCTGCCAATTCGTTGGCACGATTGGCAATCACCTCGTTCATGTTCATGTTGCCCTGTGTACCGCTGCCACTCTGCCAGATAGACAGGGGAAACTGCCCATCGTGCTCTCGTGCCAACACTTCATCACAGGCTTTAACGATCAGCGCTTTCTGCTGACCATCCAGTTGGTCAAGCTGTTCATTGGCAATGGCAGCCGCTTTTTTGATAACAGCCAATGCTTCTATGACCAGCCATGGCATGGCACCACCATGGTGAGGAAAGTTTTCCTTGGCACGTTGGGTTTGTGCGCCCCACAAGGCAGCTTCCGGGACCCTGACCGAGCCCAGAGAATCGTTTTCGTCGCGATATTTCATTGTCTGCACCACCTGATTTGTACCCGTTGAAATATTGCGGAGTTGGCAATCGTCGTGTCTGTTAGGAAAATCACAACGATAAAAAAGGGAAGAAGGATGTCTGCCCTCTTCCCTTTTCTGCTCAGCGGTTTTTCAGGTAATTCAACATGGTGTCCGCATCGGAAACCTCAAAGGGATCGGTCTGGCAGTTATCTTCGAAGCCTGGCTCGCAGAACATCTGCTTGATCTCACCGTCTTCCACATACATGGAGTAACGCCAGCTCCGCTGGCCAAAGCCGAGGTTATTTTTATCCACGAGCATGCCCATTTTTCTCGTAAATTCACCATTACCATCGGGCAACAGGAACACATTCTTGGCATTCTGGCTTTTACCCCACTGGAACATCACAAAAGCATCGTTCACTGAGACACAGACCACAGCGTCGACACCCAGCGCTTTAAACTCATCATACAGTTCCTCATATCGAGGCAGGTGTGAGGTAGAACAGGTGGGTGTGAATGCACCGGGCAGAGAAAATACGATGACATTTTTGCCCTTGAAAATATCGTCAGTGTGCAGGTCCTTCCACTCAAAGGGGTTGGGCCCACCCAATGCTTCATTGCGCACACGGGTTTTGAAAACGACGTTTGGAACTCTGCTTTGCATAGTGTTTCTCCGTTTGTGACACCAAGGTCTGTTGATCATCAAGGAACATCATTCGACGTCCTGTTATTTATATCTTAGTAAAAGCAGGTTAATTGCAAAAATTAATTATTGATATTGTCTTAATAGCTTCTGGTTAACTACACAAATTATCGATATCAAGCAAGCAAAGGCCGGTAATACCCTGCTATCACCTCATCAAAGCAACAAAAGATGACGTGCTGCAGCGACGAGCCCTGATCGAGTTGCTTCTGTACTTCAAACACCGCTAAAGGAGCGGCCAACTCCGAGGGATAACCATAGACACCACAACTGATGGCAGGAAAAGCAATACTGGATACTCCGAGTTCATTCGCCAAGACCATAGCCTGGCGATAGCAACTGGCCAACAGGGCTTGTTCTCCGCTACCCCCTCCACGCCAGATAGGTCCTACTGCATGAAATATATATCGGGCAGAAAGATTGAAGGCCGGCGTCACAACAACCTGCCCTGTGGGGCAGCCCCCTAGCTTCCGGCAGGCCTGCTGCAATTGCTCATAACCTGCCGCGCGGTGAATGGCCCCATCTACGCCACCACCGCCGGCGAGTTGCTGATTGGCGGCATTAACCACAACCTCAACCTTGAGACGGGTAATATCGCCAACAACCACCTCCATACCCACGGTTTAAACCTCTACAGCTATCAGAGCTGGGGAGTGCCCCCTTTGATATGGACATCCCGCTGCGGGAACGGAATGGTGATGCCCTCGCGGTCGAAGGCCAGTTTCAGGTCTTCCATGGTCCCAAAATAGACTTCAAAATAATCCTTGGAAACGCACCAGGGGCGCACCAGCAAGTTGATTGAGCTGTCGGCATGGGCGCTGACAAAAACATCCGGGGCAGGTGTTTTCAGCACTTTGGGGTTGGCCTCAAGCACCTGTCTGATCACCTGCTTGGCCTTGAGAATGTCATCCTGGTAACTGATACCAAAGGTCATATCGACCCTGCGTGTCGGTTCACAGAAGATGTTCTTCAGGCAGCCGTTAGAAAGAATCCCGTTGGGAATGACCACCACTTCGTTATCCCGTGTTTTCAAGATCGTGTTAAAGATCTGGATCTCTTCAACCAGTCCCCGGTAACCCTGAGCTTCAATCTCATCCCCGGCTTTGAACGGCTTGAAAAACAGGATCAGCACACCGCCAGCAAAGTTAGCCAGGCTACCCTGCAATGCCAACCCCACTGCCAAACCGGCCGCACCCAGCAAGGCGATCAGCGATGCCGTCTCTACCCCCACCATGGAAGCCACAATGACCAACAGCACCCCTTTCAAAAGAATATTGGTAAAACTGTGAAAAAACGTTCGCAGGGTTTTTTCCGCATCACTTTTCATTAGTGCGCGATCCAGGAAATAGAGAATTCGGCCAATAAGCCACCAGCCAACGCCCAGCACAACCAGGGCCAGTAACAATTTGCCACCGTACGCCACCATCAAAGTGGATAATGTCTCACTGAATGTCTGATTTTTTTCCATTAAAATACCCTCTTACCTATAAGTACGGTGAAACCTGGAGCCAGTCTGGCCGATTATTCCTGTTTATTGAGCATCTGCGACATTTCAAGAAAGCCTTGTTTAACCATATTTTCCGGTGCGGGAGTCAGCATGCTGGTAACAAGAATTGCCGCCAGGGATACAAAAAATGCGGGCACCAGTTCGTAGACCTCAAAAATGCCACCGGATAACTGCTTCCAGACCACCACCGTCACCCCTCCGGAAATAACACCGGCCAGAGCGCCCTGCCAATTCATGCGCGGCCAATACAGGCTCAGCAAGGTCACAGGCCCCAATGTGGCACCGAGCCCTCCCCAGGCATAGGCCACCACATCAAGTACCTTGCTGTCGGGGTCCATTGCTACGCCTGTCGCCACTGTCGCAATCACCGCAACGGCCCAGCGCCCCGCAGTGATGCGGCCCTTTTCGGATAACTGATGACCACTGAGCATGGGATAGAGATCTTCGGCCAGCGCAGAAGAACTCGCCAGCAACTGGGAATCAACGGTACTCATGATCGCGGCCAGAATGGCTGCCAGAAGAAAACCGGCCACCAGAGGATGAAACAGTATCTGGACCATCGCCATAAACACGTGTTCGGCATCTGACAGTGGTGCTGATAACAGCGCCAATCCCGTAATACCAACAGCTATGGACATTGCATACACCAGTAGTGACCAGCTGATACCGATTGCCGAAGCGGTACGTAATTGGACATGCGAGTGGATGGCCTTGAAACGTGCCAGGATGTGCGGTTGACCAAAATAGGCCAGCCCCCACCCCATCAGGCTGATGATGGCCAGCGCATCCAGCGGATTACCCTCACGGTCGGTGGCCATAGACAACAAGGCGGGATTGTTTGCCTCAGTCGTACCCACAAGCTGGCTGTAACCACCCAGATTGGCCATGGCCATCCACGGCACCAGCACCAGGGCTAGTGTCATGAGGATTGCCTGAAATACGTCGGTCCAGGAAACCGCAAGAAACCCCCCGAACAGGGTGTAGAAAATGATAATCACGGCCCCCAGCAATACTGACAGTTGGTATTCGAACCCAAAAACCGCAACAAATAATTTCCCGGCCCCGATTAATCCGGAGCTGACATAGAACAAAAAGAACAGCAGGATGAACAGGCCTGAAGAAAGCTTAAGCCATGGTACCGGGCATTGAAAACGACGGTGCAAATACGCTGGAAGTGTGACGGCATCATCCAGCTGATAACTGTAGACACGCAGGCGCTTGGCAGACAGCAGCCAATTGAGCGCGACACCGATACAGAGGCCGAGAGCAATCCAGCTTGCCTCCATGCCCGCCAAATAAGCATATCCCGGCAACCCGAGCAAAACCCAACCACTCATGTCGGAAGCCCCGGCACTGAGAGCAGCAACACCTGCAGACAATCGGCGCCCACCCAGAAAATAATCCGAAGCGGAACGGGTTTTCGTCCAGGCGAGAATCCCTATACCCAGCACAACCACCAAATAGACACAGAACGTCAGTGCTATCGACAAGCTAAACGTGGCCAACCACCCGCTCCCGGTTTTTCTTATGGATCCATTATTTATCAGTTTGATCGCCACTGCATCACTGAACCCTGTATTCCCAAATAAATTTGGTCAAATAATAGTCAATATTGGAGCAGAAAATAACTTAAGTTAGCTATAATTTATAATTTTAAATTGAGTTATTTAATATAACATGCTAATAATGAACAAAATTATAAGATCATGAAGACAATGTGAACCCGACTGCATCAATAAGAGCACAGGAGCCAAGTCATGATTTTTACTGCTGGGGATTTACGTCATCTCGTTATTCGGGAGACACTGAACTATCTGAACGACTGGTCACAAGCTGCGGAAAATCTACTTTTGGGGACGGCGGCACATGAATCTGGCCTGGGAGGCTGGCACGAAGGGCGTCGAGTGGGCCTCTACCGCATAACGCCAAGCATGCACAGGACGGTCTGGGACAATTACCTGATACAGCATCCCGAACTGGCCAGTGATATCCGCGGCATAGCCGGACAGCACAGTTTTCTCAAGGATCCTCACGGCGAACTGGCCACCAACCTCAAATATGCCACAGCCATAGCCTGGATGATTTATCGGCGGGCTGAACAGGCGTTGCCCGATCCAGCTAATATCGGTGCCCTGGGCACATACTGGCACCGTCACTTTCGCTCTCGACCGGAAGGGTCTGCCAAGGACTTTGTCACCAGTTATCAGTTGCTGATCAGAGATGAAACCCTCGCCGCGGCCTGATAGGCCAAAACACTTATTTCTTTTTAACGTGTTTCATTAAGCGCCGCTTTTTCGCGACCTGACGTGCGGTGAGTTTATTCTTTTTCCCTGCATAGGGATTCTCACTGGAGCGGTACTCAATTCTTACCGGGGTGCCATGCAGATCCAGCGCCTTGCGAAAAAGCTTTTCCAGGTAACGCGTGTAATGACTGGGCACCTCTTCCGTCTGGTTGCCGTGAATAACAATCACCGGAGGGTTTTGCCCCCCTGCGTGGGCATAGCGCAGCTTGATACGACGCCCCCTGACCATAGGTGGCTGATGCTCAGTCACCGCATCCTGCAGGATACGAGTCAGCCGGTTGGTTCCCAGTTTGTCGGTGGCGGCGGCAAAGGCTTTTTCAATGGACTCGTATAGGTGACCTACTCCCGTGCCATGCAGTGCAGAGATGAAGTGTACATCGGCGAAGTCCACAAATCGCAGGCGCCTTTCCAGCTCCGTCTTGATCCAGGCTTTGTTGTCCGCCTCAAGCCCATCCCATTTATTCACTGCCAGCACCAATGCTCGTCCGGACTCAATGGTTGTACCCATCAGGTGTAAATCCTGATCAACCAGGCCTTCCCGAGCATCAATCAGCAATACCACCACATTGGCATCTTCAATGGCCTGCAGGGTTTTTACGATGGAGAATTTTTCCACCGCTAACTTAATGTTCTTGCGACGCCGTATTCCGGCGGTATCGATCAGTGTGTAGTTCTTGCCATCTCGCTCGTAATCAATGTAGACACTGTCTCTGGTCGTTCCCGGCATATCAAAAACAACCACCCGCTCTTCACCCAGTAAACGGTTAACCAGCGTGGACTTACCGACATTTGGCCGTCCAATCACCGCAATTTTAATACCGCGCTCTGCTTCTTCTTCAGACTCCACCAATTCTTCTTCTGGGAAGGGGCTCAGTACCGCTTCCATGAGCTGGCGTACGCCGCGACCATGGGTTGCTGTAGTGGGATAGACTTCGGGAATACCCAGTTCAAAGAACTCGGCCATGGCGACATCGGGATTTATGCCATCAATTTTATTGGCCACCAGATATACCTTTCGGCCGTTACTACGCATCTCTTCCGCCAGACGCCTGTCGACAGGCGTGAGGCCATCCCGGCTGTCGACTACCAGCAGAACCGCATCAGCCTCTTCAATAGCCTGCATCGACTGCATTGCCATAGCTGAATCAATGCCCTCTTCCTCACCGGTAATGCCGCCGGTATCAATCAGCATGTAACGACGACCCTGAAATTCACCCTCGCCGTATTTCCTGTCACGGGTCAGCCCTGGATAGTTTGCCACCAGCGCATCGTGACTTTTGGTCAAGCGATTAAATAAGGTCGATTTGCCGACATTGGGTCGGCCAACTAAAGCGATTACTGGGACCATTTCACCGTACTCAAAAAATCTCCGGGTATCACACCCGATTTCCCAATCTCTGGGGATGTTGTACTGAGTTTTTTCTTTCCCTGTAAATATAAAATGCCGCCCTTCAGGCAAAGGGCGGCATCCACATTCTCTACAGCCATTTACTCAATACTGAAAGCAGACAATTTACCACTGTTATCCAGGATATAGAGTGTTTCGTCATCGACCAGCATGGGTGCTGTGACACCACTCCCCACTTTGGCACGAGCGACAAAATGGCCATCCGTCTGAGACAGCGCATGCAGGAATCCCTCTGCATCACCGACCACCACGTAACCATTGAACACCACCGGACTGCTCAGCTTGCGGTAAGTCAATTGAGCGTTAAGCCACAATTGTTGCCCGCTGCTGGCCCGCATGGCCTCAATGGCATCATTCTTTTGAACCAGGTAAATCTGTTCCAGACCGAAGGCGAGATCGCGCGTGGTTGACGCATCCTGATACCAGATACCCCGGCCTGTGGATCGGGCGATAGCGCCAATGCGACCCTGGTAGCTGGCCACATAGAGTATTTCACCTGACTGCACAGGCTGACCATCGATGTCCACCATACGCTCAAGTTCTGTACGCCCCTGGGGCACCGCGACCCGATTTTCCCAGATCTCCTCACCGGAATTCGGGTTCAGGGCGTGCACTTTGCCGTTGGCAAAGGTGACGATAACTGCGTCGTAGCCAACCTGGGGCGATGTTGTGCCCCGCAGGGTTAGCACTGGAACATCTGCTTCAAAAACCCAGAGTTTTTTGCCATCGTCGGCATCCAAGCCAACCACACGGCCATCCTGCGATTGCACAGCCACGACGATGCCATTGGTACCAGGCGCTGCCAATATTTCGCTGGTCACATAAGTATGCCAACGCTGCTCACCAGTGTTGGCATCCAGGGCGAACACATCACCCAGGGTACTGCCCACGAGGACGAGATCATTGCCCACGCCTACACCACCGCCGAGATCAACATCCAGCTCCACTTTCCAGCGTTTTTCGCCGGAAGCAGCATCAATGGCAGCCACCTCACCCTGACTATCCGCCACGTAGATCATTCCATTCGAAATGGCCGGGCGAATGCCACCATTAACTGAGCGATATTTGCCCACAGCATTAGTGGACCAACGCTTTGTAAACTTGGCTTCCTGCATGAATTCCTGCAGGGCAGCAGGGGCAATCTTTTCGCCGGCATCGTCAACTTTAGGTGTGCCCAGCTTATCCTTGATAGAGGAAATGCTACACCCTGAGATCAATAGGCAAGCTGCCAATAGCCAGGTTAAATGTCTCATCAGGCATCTCCCTCGGAGGCTGGATCAACCGGATCAGTTGTTTCAACCTCGGGTGCCACATGATTGAGCTTCAGCTCTATAATGGTACGTGTCTGGTTGTCATTGAGCACAAGCTTTTGCAGGGCATCACGATAGGCAGTATAGGCAGCCGCTTTATCACCTTTAATTACCTGAAAATCACCAATTGCTTCAGCGTAAGCCGAACCCATGGCCCCGGCATCAACACCTTTCAGCATATCAATGGCTTTGTCCAGATTACCTGATGCGGCTTCCAGTCGGGCCAGGCGCAACTTAATAATCAGTAACAATCCATCATCTGCACCTTTCTCCGCCCACTGCAGCTGGCTTTTGGCAACCTCCAGGTCATCAGCTTCCACAGCCAGGCGCGCCAGCAACATCGCCGCGTAGCGGGCATACTGACTACTGGCATGCTCGCTTTTCAGCTGCTCTGCCAATGCTACCGCCTGCTCCCGCTTCTCAGCTTCAAGTGCCTGTCCGGGCTGTACCTGCGAGACTTCCATCATCTGCTGATAGACAATGGCTGCCGCTTCCGTCTGCGCCTGACGGTGACCTTTCCATAAGTCCCAACCGAAATACCCGCCCACGGCGAGCACAACCACAATCACCGTGGACAGACCGTTCTCTTTCCACCAGCGTTTGAGACTTTCCAGCTGTTCCTCTTCGCTGAGATGTTCTGCCACTGTTAGACCTCACCTTTTTCAAAATCGTATTCATTCAGCATTGCCAGTGTCTCGGTAATGCTCATTGTTTGTTGGGGTTTATCTTCACGCAAAAATTTCACGGACACTTTGCCACTGGCAGCTTCATCTTCGCCGAGAATCAGCGCTATCTGTGCACCACAGCGGTCTGCTTTTTTCATCTGGCTCTTGAAACTGCCACCACCACAGTGGTTTAGAACGCGCAATTGCGGACACTGACTTCGCAAGGTTTCACCCAGCTGCAAAGCCTGAACCTGAACATCACCCGCTGCCAGCAGGTAGACGTCAACTTGCCGGGCGATACTATCCGGTACCACACCAGCGGCGTCAAGCAGCAATACCAAACGCTCAACGCCCATGGCAAAACCGACCGCCGGTGTATGTTTTCCACCCAGCTGCTCTACCAGACCATCATAACGTCCACCTGCACAGACTGTACCCTGAGCTCCCAGCGCATTGGTTACCCATTCGAAGACCGTCTTACCGTAATAGTCCAGTCCTCTGACCAGTCTCGGGTTCACCCGGTAGGGAACACCGGCCCCATCCAGTAGGCACAGCAGCTGCTCAAAATGTTGACGCGATTCGTCCTCGAGAAAATCCGCCAACTGTGGAGCACCATCCAGCAGTTTTTGAGTCTCGGGATTTTTGCTATCGAGGATTCTCATGGGGTTACTATACAAGCGCCTCTGACTGTCTTCATCGAGCAGCTCTTTGCGAGATTCCAGAAACTCTACCAACGCATCCCGATAGCGACCGCGGGATTCCACGGTGCCAAGTGAATTCACTTCCAACGTCACCACCTGATCAATACCGAGCTGCTGCCACAACCGCCAGATCATGACCAATTGCTCGGCGTCGATATCCGGACCTTCCAGCCCGAATACCTCAATACCAATTTGATGGAACTGACGCAGGCGACCTTTTTGCGGGCGCTCATATCGGAACATGGGTCCCTGATACCAAAGTCTTTGTACTTGATTGAAGGTCAGCCCATGCTGTTCACAGGCGCGGACACAACCTGCTGTACCCTCCGGTCGCAGGGTAACGCTGTCGCCGTTGCGGTCGTCAAAGGTATACATTTCTTTTTCAACGATATCGGTTACTTCACCGATAGAGCGTTTGAACAACTCAGTGGGCTCGAGAATGGGAAAACGGATTTCCCGGTAGCCATACCTGGCTAACAATTCCGAAACGGTTTTTTCCAGATACTGCCAAACGGGCGACTCATCGGGCAGAAGATCATTCATCCCCCGGATGGATTGAATTTTTTTCATCAGGACTTCGCTATCAGATTTTCTTGTTGTGCTGCTTTCTGGCTGGCTTTGGTGCGAATCAATTGCTCGAGTTCATCCACCAGGTTTTCCTGCCCCAGCTTCTGGCTGGGCTGACCATCGATATACACCAGATTGTTTGGTGTGCCACCAGTGAGGCCCAGATCCACTTCCTTGGCTTCCCCAGGACCATTGACGATACAGCCAATGACAGCAACATCTATCGGCGTGGTGATATCTTCCAACCTGGTTTCCAGCTCGTTCATGGTTTTAATGACATCAAAATTCTGCCTGGAACAACTGGGACAAGCGATAAAATTGACTCCCTTGCTGCGCAGCTTGAGGCTCTTCAGCATATCCCAGCCGACTTTAACCTCTTCCACGGGATCAGCGGCAAGGGAAACGCGAATTGTGTCCCCAATGCCATCCATCAACAGTAAACCGAGACCGATGGAAGATTTTACCGTACCACCTCGCAAGCCCCCAGCTTCGGTTATCCCCAAGTGCAACGGGTTGTCTATCTGGGTGGCTATTTTGCGGTAGGCTGCGACGGCCATAAAAATATCCGACGCTTTTAAACTCAATTTAAAGTTGTTGAAATTCAGGCTGTCGAGAATCTCCACATGTCGCATGGCGGATTCCACCAGAGCGTCCGGGGTTGGCTCACCGTATTTCTTTTGTAGATCTTTCTCCAGTGACCCGGCATTCACCCCGATACGTATCGGAATATTGAGGTCACGGGCCTTATCAACCACGGCCTGGATACGCTTTTCCCTGCCGATATTTCCCGGGTTGATGCGCAGACAATCAACGCCCAGATCCGCGACCCGCAAAGCAATTCGATAGTCAAAATGAATGTCTGCCACCAGGGGCACTGACACCTGCTGACGAATCAGGCCAAACGCTTCGGCGGCCTCCATACTGGGTACAGAAACGCGCACAATATCCGCACCTGCAGCTTCGAGGCGTAAAATCTGTGCGACGGTCGCGGCCACATCGGTCGTTTCCGTATTGGTCATGCTCTGTATGGAAATGGGCGCATCGCCACCCACAGGAACGTTGCCTACCATGATCTGGCGGGACTGCCTGCGGACTATCGGGGATTCAAAATGCATGGACTGTCTACTACTCCGAGGTCAAATCATCACCGATCTTTAGTGTTGTCGTATTATCGTTGGCAATGGTGGCAACGGTGATCGGCTCACCGGCATACATAATTTCTATACCTGGGGCATAGCCCAATATTACGGTAAACGGCGCCAGGCCATTCACATCCAGTTCGGTACCCGAAGATTTCAAATCGGCAACCAGCATGCCACCTTCGGCATCAAAGACTTCAACCCAGCTTTGCTGAACCACACGGATATAAAGATTGCGAATACCATCATCACCACCCTCCTCTGCCACCGCCCGGACCGTAGGATTCGGCTCCTCATAGGTTTGCACATTGTTACTGCTGAGATTCGGCAACTGCTTCATTTCAAGTTGTGGTTGTATGGTGACAGCAGATTTTTCCACTTGTGGAAGGTTGATGGTTTCATCGGTCTGCATCGCCCACACAAATACAGCGGCAACCACCAACAAAATCAGAATCAACGGTACCACCAAGAAACTCAGACGAAATTTAAACTTCTTTCTCGGGGCAGCCGGAAGTATAAGTGAGGGTGAATGATCCTTGATGCCCCGGGCGGCCAACTGCTGCTCAACGGCTTGTAGCGCCGGTTCTTCCGGTAGTTCAAGCAATGCACAGTAACGACGCACATAACCCCTGACATACACCGGCCCGGGCAGGCGCTCGTAGTCGTCCGTTTCAATGGCGTTCAAAACTCTGGCCGGCAACCCCAACTGGGGTACAAGATCATCAATTCCTAGGCCTTTTTCCTTTCTGGCTCTACGGAGCTGCTCGCCCGGAGACACCTCCATTGCCGGGGCTGTGTCTGTCTGCTTTTTTGCTTCAGTCTTGTTTGTCATTTTGTAGCCAGTTCAGGTATTCCTGGTTTTCCCGAGAATCGGGAAACAGATTTTTCAGTGCCAGTCCCTGACTCGCTTCCGCATCTCGATTTCCAAGTCGATTTTCCAGTTTTACTCCCAACCACAAACCCCTGGGCGTCGGTCTCCGCCGAGCATCATTATATTTTTCCAACAGTTGCTTGGCGCGTTGATAATCCGCGCGCGTATAAGCGATCTCTGCCAACTCCAGATAGGGTTGGGACATCTGCGGCGCCAGCACGACGGCCTTTTGCAGAGCTTCTTCCCCTTCCGTTAGTTTGTTGAGCTTGATTGCCGTGACACCAGCCTTATAGAAAATTTCACCGCGTTTAGGGTAGGCCAGATCTTCAGAGCCTTTAACAAACTGTTGGTATGCTTCCTCATAACGCTCTTGGCGCAGCAGGAACATGCCGTAATTGTTGCGGCTACGGGTAAAGCCTGGGTCGTAACTTAGAGCTTTTTTATAGTGGGATTCCGCCTCAGCCAGCTCCATTTCCTGCTGATACAACAGGGCCCATACGTCATGCACCTCGGGTGAACGACTGTTGATTCGCATCGCTTTCTCAAGATGCTCTCGGGCGCGTTCCCGATCACCCTGGGTCATGTATCCCAGGGCCAGTTGCAAGCGTGTCTCTAAGGCCTTTTCAGTATCGGGGCTCACACTCGGTGCACCGTTCACCGTCGTGGACGATGTGGTGCAGCCCTGTATCATTGCCATCGAAAATACGGCCACGATGACTGTGACTATGGTTCTGAGCTTCATGCGTCCTTCACCCCTGGATTGCATTGTTATCCATTACCCCACAAACCTGACTGGCGACTCCACCACCTGGTTCTGGTAACGCTCGCTGCGACGTGTCTTGTCATTCACTGTACCCGCCAATTGACCACAGGCTGCCGCGATGTCATCACCACGGGTTGTTCTCACGGTGACGATATGCCCTTCCTTGTAGAGGATGTCCCGAAAGCGATTCAGGGCAGTGTTTGTAACTTTTTTGTAATCAGACTGTGCAAACGGGTTGAATGGAATCAGGTTGATCTTACAAGGTAAATCCTTGAGCAGTTTGGCCAACTGTTTTGCGTGCTCATCACGATCATTAACATGGTCAATCAACGTGTACTCCACCGTAATTTTACGGTGGGTATCAGGCATTTTTTCCAGATACCGACGCGCCGAATCCAGCAGCATGGCTATGGGGTATTTGCGATTGATAGGCACCAGCTCGTTGCGCAACTCGTCATTTGGCGCATGCAGCGAAATGGCCAGAGAAACGTCTGAAACCTCACCCAGCCGGTCAATGGCGGGGACAACCCCCGACGTGCTCAAGGTCACCCGGCGCTTGGAAAGACCATAGGCACAGTCGTGGAGCATCAGGGACATGGCGTCCACCACATTATCAAAGTTCAGTAGAGGCTCACCCATGCCCATCATCACTACATTGCTGACTACGCGGTCAGCTCCGACGGTCAGAGAGTCAAAGGATTTTGCTGCAATCCAAACCTGGCCAATGATCTCCGCCGCGGTCAGGTCACGATTAAACCCTTGCTTCCCCGTGGCGCAGAAGCTGCAGTCGAGGGAGCAGCCAACCTGCGAGGAAACACACAATGTGCCGCGATCTTTTTCCGGAATAAATACTGTTTCAATACAGCTACCACCCGCCACACGAATCAGCCATTTCCGTGTTCCATCCGCTGAATCATGCTGGGAGACCACCTCTGGTGCGCGGATTTCAGCCACAATTTTCAAGCGTTCACGAAGGGCCTTTGAAAGATTTGTCATCTGCTCAAAGTCATCAACACCAAGCTGGTGAATCCACTTCAAAACCTGTGTGGCACGAAAAGGTTTTTCGCCCAGAGAGGCAAAAAATTCCACCAGTTTTTCAGCAGAAAGCCCCAGCAGGTTTATTTTCTCCTCCTGGGGCTCTACTGTCTGGTTGATGTCAGTGTTCAATGCTGTCATCAATTATCCTGCCTTTCGGCATAGGGTTGGGCATCAATTATCTGGGACAAATTTCATCTTCTGCAAAGAAGTAAGCCACTTCACGAGCAGCGGAAGTTGTCGAGTCAGAACCATGGACAGCGTTGGCGTCAATGGATTCCGCAAAATCTGCACGAATAGTGCCAGCATCGGCTTCCTTGGGGTTGGTTGCACCCATCAATTCACGATTCAGGGCAACAGCATTTTCACCTTCCAGTACCTGAACGACTACCGGGCCGGATGTCATGAAGCCAACCAGGTCGGCAAAGAAAGGACGTTCTTTGTGTTCAGCATAAAAACCGCCCGCTTTCTCCTTGGAGAGGTGCAGCATTTTTGCTGCGACGATTTTCAAACCCGCATTTTCAAAACGGCTGTAGATTTGGCCGATTACATTCTTTGCCACTGCATCGGGTTTGATAATAGAAAGGGTACGTTCAATAGCCATTAATGGTCTCCAGGGGGGATATTTGTAAAACCTGGCGAGCCCTGCTGCACCCAGCTCGGCCCGCCGCTTCAAAAGGGGGGCATTTTACTCTTCGATACAAGGGGTTACAAGGAATTCTCAAGGCCGTTTCCTGACCACTCATGTTCAGGCAGCTAACAATTTTGTAAAGCGATCACAGGGCACGGGCATACTGAAATGCGAGCCCTGATAGGAATGACAACCCAGCTCACGCAGGATGTCCAAGGCTTCCTGACTTTCCACACCTTCTGCTGTGACCTTTAGCCCATATTGTTTGGAAACTGCCATGATCGCTTCCACGATGCCACGGCTTTCCGAATCGCGATGGATATTGCGGATAAACTCACGATCAATCTTGAGCTGGTCGAAGGGCAGTCGCTTCAGGTAGATCATCGATGAATACCCGATACCAAAATCGTCGATGGAAAACATCGCTCCCAAGGCCTTGATGGCTTCCATTTTTTTAATGGCATCATCGACGTCTTCGATCACCAGGCTTTCAGTCACCTCGAAGTTCAGGAAGCTCGGGTCGATGTTGTAGCTCTTCATACTGTGCTGGACAATATCGAGCAACTGGGGATCACGGAACTGGCGCGGGCTGATATTGATACCAAGACGCATATGATCCTGCCAGATACCCATGTCGATAAAATTACGCAAATATTCACAGGACGTTCGAATCACCCAGCGCCCGACATCGACGATCAGCCCCGATGACTCCAGCACCGGAATAAACTCCGAAGGCATATTGGTCACTTTGTCTGCGTTCATCCAGCGCAGCAATGCCTCACCACCCAACAATTCACCGGTTTCAACAGATATTTGTGGCTGGATGTACAGGACAAACTCATGGTTATCCATGGCTTTTCGTAACCGCGTGTTCATACCAATCTGGCGCTGGGCTTTTTGAGTAATGCTGGGGTCAAAAAACGCAATACTGTTGCGGCCTTTTCGCTTCGCCTCATACATGGCGGTATCCGCATACTGCAACACACGGTCTGCTCTCAGGTCAGCATCGGTCAATAAGGCAATACCAATACTCGCGGTGAGAATAACCTCGTGACCATCGAGAAATATCGGACTGGCTACGGCCTCGCCCAGTTTTTCTGCAATCGCCTGGGCACTCCAGGCTGCTTTCGAGGGGTCGTCCGCCAGTTCGGGAATGAAAAGGACGAACTCATCGCCACTCATCCTGGCAAGCATGTTGTCCCCGGACACCAGGCTGACGAGTGCCTGGCCAATTTTCTTGATGACCTGGTCTCCAACGTTGTGCCCCCAGGAATCATTGATATCCTTGAAGTGGTCGAGATCCAGCATCATGACAGCGGCGCAAACTGGACCGCCTTGATGGATTTCCAGAAAATCTGCCAGCGATTCGGCCAACATTTGGCGATTCGGGAGACTGGTCAAGCCGTCAAAATAGTGCTTTTGCCCATCATCAGCACGTCGCTCGGCGACTCGGCGCTCAGAAACCACTCTGCCACTGTCATCAACAATCAGCTCGGGATTACCCACACTAGTGACAGCCGACTCGTCCATTGGCTCCCAGCTATCTGACAATGCGTCAAGGCCAGATTGACCACTATTTGTAGGTTTGCTGTGATAGCCCTCAGCTCCGGAAGCGGCCGCCTTGTCCTGCTCGCTTTTCAGCATGACGACCATTTCTTTGCCGTCTTCTGTTACGTACACGACTTCAACATGAATGGGGGCTCCCTGACCGGGACAGGTCCAGGATAGCGTTTTCTGTTTGCCCATTTGGGCTTTTTTGAGTTGTAACTTCAGGTCAACCAGTGCAGAAGATTCATCACCGTTGATTTTATCAACGGAGGCACCGATCAGTTGCTTGAGCTCACACTCCAACAACCTCAGGGCATTCTGATTGGCGTCGACACAGACGCCGTAGGCAAAGAAAAGGGTGCCATAGGGTACCGATTCAACCAGTACTTTATAAAGCTCTTCTTTAGAGCTCATCTATACCCCTTAACCAACATCAAATTCTGCGGACCATTCTAATCGAGTTCATCAATCCATGCCATCTGGATCGCCTCTAGCACCTTTTCGCCACAACGCTGAGGATCATCATCAAAATCTTCCAGGGAGAGAACCCAGTTTCTCAAATCCACAAAATTGACATACCGCGGATCAACATCCGGGTGTGATTCCGACAACTCGATTGCCAGATCCATTACATCGGTCCACTTCAGTGTCATGACCAATACTCCGACTAGTGCTTTTCGGACACCATATTGATGGTGTATTTAGGTATTTCGACAATTAAATCCTGATCTTTAACAACCGCCTGGCAACTGAGCCGCGAATCCGGATCCACACCCCAGGCCTTGTCGAGGTAATCCTCTTCCAGCTCGTCCGCTTCCTCAAGGGAATCAAAGCCCTCCCGTACATAGACATGACAGGTTGTACAGGCACAGGACATTTCACAGGCATGTTCTATCTCAATATCATTGCGCAGTGCCGCTTCACAGATGCTTTCGCCAGGCTCGACCTCAATCACCGCCCCTTCCGGGCAGATGGTTTCGTGTGGGAGAAATACAACCTTGGTCATTTCAAAGGCCCTTATCAATCTCGTCGAGGCTGTGACCGGCCAACGCCTTTTTAATACTGGCATCCATGCGACGTGCCGCGAAATCCTCACTGGTTTTCGACACTGTCTCAATATGGCGGGCAATTTCACGGTGGTTGCTGCTCTCCCTGACGTTACGCAAATCGTCCAACGCCACTTCAAGGCAATGGTATTCCTTCTCATTAAGCAGGACTTTGCCATCCTGCGCCAATGCGGCACTGAGGTCTTCGTAGAGACGATCTGCTTCGACCTGCTGCTCTCTCAGGGCCCTCAACTGCATATCATCCCGGGCATGGGTGTAGGACTCCCTCAACATCCGGGTCACTTCTTTGTCATTCAGGCCATAGGAGGGTTTGACCTCAACATGCGCCTCAACACCACTGGTTAATTCCTTGGCGGACACATTCAGTAAGCCATCCGCGTCTACCTGGAATTTGACGCGAATCTTTGCTGCACCGGCCACCATAGGCGGGATGCCTCGCAGTTCAAAACGTGCCAAGGAACGACAATCGCTGACCAGCTCCCGCTCCCCCTGCAGCACGTGGATAGCCATGGCTGTTTGCCCATCCTTAAAGGTGGTGAAATCCTGAGCCTTGGCAACCGGTATGGTGGTATTGCGATGGATGATTTTTTCCATCAGACCACCCATGGTTTCGAGACCCAGCGACAATGGAATTACATCCAGCAACAACATTTCATCGCCGGGCTTATTGCCGACCAGCACATCAGCCTGAAGTGCGGCGCCGATGGCCACCACGCGGTCGGGGTCGATATTGACCAGGGGCTCGCGTTTGAATGTCTCTTCAACCCGCTCGCGAACCCTCAACATACGTGTCGACCCACCGACCATAACGACAGCATCGATTTCATCACTATCAAGCTCTGCATCCCTCAGGCTTCTCCGACAGGCTCGCAATGTTTTATCGATCAGGGGATCAACAAGGGTGTTCAGGGTGTGTCTGTCCAATGAACCTTGCCAGCCAAGCACATCCATCGCCACGCTTTCCTGCTCAGCCAAAGCTTCCTTGGCTTGGCGCGCAGCAGACATCAATTGTCTTTGTTGCTGCGGATCGAGATCGGAACCCAGCCCGGCCTGTTCGCAGCACCATTGGGCGATGGCACGATCAAAGTCATCACCACCGAGGGCTGAATCACCACCAGTGGCCAGAACTTCAAAGACACCGCGAGACAACCTCAGCAGGGAAATATCGAAGGTTCCACCGCCAAGGTCATAAACGGCTATTACCCCCTCCCCTCCCTGGTCGAGTCCGTAGGCAACGGCGGCAGCCGTGGGCTCACTCAACAGGCGCAGCACCTTGACTCCTGCCAGGGTTGCAGCATCTTTCGTGGCCTGACGCTGTGCTTCATCGAAATAAGCGGGAACAGTTATCACCGCACCATCCAGAGGACCATCCAGGGCTGATTCCGCACGCTCTACAAGGGCTCGCAGAATTTCGGCAGAAGCCGCCACAGGGCTAATATCTCCAGCAGATGTTCTAAAGCTGGGCATGCCACTTTCACCTGACACAAACTGATAGGGCAACTGGTCTCCCAGGGTTTTGATATCTGTTGTACCACGACCCATAAAGCGCTTAACGGAAATGAGAGTGTTGAGCGCATCACGACCCGCCCACTCGAGGGCCTCGTAACCAATAGAGATATTCTGGTCCGCCTCGTAATGGACCACTGAAGGCAGCAGGTGGCGGTCTTCGTTGTCAGGCAACGTTTCCGGCGTACCACTGCGAACAGTTGCCACCAGCGAGTTCGTAGTGCCCAGGTCAATGCCCACTGCTCTCCGGCGCTGATGCGGTTCCGGGGACTGACCGGGCTCAGATATCTGTAACAAAACCACTTGATGTAACCGCCTATTCTTCGTCTAGTTCGTGTTCAAGCTCATGAATTTCACTGATGAGCTTGCTGAAAAACTGCATCTTGGCCACCGCTTCAGCAGCATGATCCATATCTGCTGCACCCAGGCACTCGCTGAAGAGTTTCTGCAGTGAGCGATACTCGCCAATGGCATGTTCATTAATCTCCGCAAGCGACGCGTGAGAATCGTTGGCATCCCGAACCTCTGACAAGGCTTCGCGCAGCGTCATTTGCTCCATTAGAAAGTCAGGATCACGGGTGATGGCAGTCTCATTAGCCCCATCCACTCCGTGTAACGACAACAGGTACTGTGCACGCAGCAGTGGTGATTTCAGTTCGTTGTAGGCCTGATTCACAACAGCCGCATACTGCTCCGCCAACCGCTGTTCGCGGGCGGGCTTGCCGGCATATTTGTCTGGGTGAAATTGCCGCTGCATGGTGCGGTAGCGTTCTGAGAGCTGGCTGATGTCGATATCATAACTGACAGGCAGTCCGAAAATTTCGAAAAAATTGTCTGAAATTTCCACGAGAACAGCTCCGACCGAGATATCAAAAAAGGCTCTTATACCCTATCGGGCTCTCTACCACCTAGATGTGGAAACTCTCACCACAACCGCACTCTTCCTTGACATTGGGGTTGTTGAACTGAAAACCTTCATTGAGCCCTTCCTTTACGAAATCCAACTCTGTGCCGTCCAGATAGGCGAGACTTTTAGGATCCACAAACAACTTTGCATCACCACAGTCAAAAACCGTGTCCTCGGGCTGCTGGTCATCGACAAATTCAAGGACATAGGACAACCCGGAACAACCCGTGGTCTTAACACCGAGGCGAATACCAATACCGTGTCCCCGGTGAGCAAGGTGCCTGGTGATGTGCTGCTCAGCTGCCTGGGTCATGGTAATTGCCATTATTTCTCTCCTGCTATCTCAAGTTGTCTGTCAGTTCAGTCGGTCTGTTCGCCACGCTTATGGCGAACATCTCTGACGGCGGCCTTAATCGCGTCTTCCGCCAACACAGAACAGTGGATTTTCACCGGTGGCAATGCCAGCTCTTCTGCTATCTGGGTGTTCTTGATCTCTGCGGCCTGCTCAAGGGTTTTACCCTTGACCCACTCAGTCAGCAAAGAGCTCGAGGCAATCGCAGATCCGCAGCCATAGGTTTTAAATTTGGCGTCCTCAATAACACCGTCCTCATTCACCTGAATCTGAAGGCGCATGACATCGCCACAGGCCGGGGCACCAACCATTCCCGTGCCAACGTTGCTGGCTTTATCATCCAACTTGCCAACGTTGCGGGGACTTTCGTAGTGATCCAGTACTTTGTCACTGTAAGACATAATTTAACTCCTCAACGTTAGTGGGCGGCCCACTCGACCTGACTCAGATCGATGCCGTCTTTGTACATATCCCAGAGCGGAGATAGCTCCCGTAATTTATTAACGGCTTCCCGCACTCGCTCAATGGCGTAATCAATTTCTTCAGCAGTTGTAAAGCGACCTATGGAGAAACGAATGGAGCTGTGTGCCAGCTCATCATCCAGACCCAACGCACGTAGCACATAGGAAGGTTCCAGGCTGGCCGAGGTACAGGCTGAGCCGGATGAGACCGCGAGATCCTTGAGCGCCATGATCAGAGACTCACCTTCTACATAGGCAAAACTGACATTCAGATTTCCCGAAACACGCTGCTCTAAAGAGCCGTTCAGGTGGACAGCCTCCATATCGGAAATACCGTGCCAAAGCCGATTACGCAGCGCCAATACACGCTGGTTTTCATCGGACATCTCTTCTCTGGCAATACGGAAAGCTTCACCCATACCGACAATTTGATGAGTGGCCAGCGTTCCGGAGCGCATGCCGCGCTCATGGCCACCGCCATGCATCTGTGCTTCGATGCGAACCCGTGGTTTGCGACGCACATACAGAGCGCCAATGCCCTTGGGACCATATATTTTGTGGGCTGACAAAGACATCATGTCAACTTTCATGGTTTCCATGTCTATTTCCACCTTGCCAGCACTCTGTGCGGCATCCACGTGGAAATAAACCTTGTGCTCACGACAAACTTCGCCAATCGCCGCGATGTCATTAATGGTTCCGATCTCGTTATTCACGTGCATCAGCGACACCAGCGTAGTGTCTTCACGAATCGCCTCGGAAACAGCGCTCGGCTGAATCAAGCCGTCGGCGTCCGGGACAAGATAAGTAACCTCATAGCCCTCTCGCTCCAACTGGCGGCAGGTGTCGAGCACCGCTTTGTGCTCGATTTTGGAGGTAATAATGTGCTTGCCTTTTTTCTGATTGAAGTGGGCACAGCCCTTGATCGCCAAGTTATTGGCTTCCGTGGCACCTGAAGTCCAGACAATTTCCCTGGGATCGGCATTCAACAGTGACGCCACCTGTTCTCTCGCATCTTCAACAGCCGCCTCCGCTTGCCAACCAAAGGCATGCGAACGGGAGGCCGGATTACCGAAGTTGCCCTCTGTAGTCAGACATTCCGCCATCTTCGCGGCTACCCGAGGGTCAACCGGCGTGGTTGCAGAATAGTCCAGATAGATCGGCAGTTTCATTCAGTCACTCCTAATAGATTTTCACAATTGACGGCGCTTGCTTTACTCTGCGCCACTCAACATCACCGGACGCACTTCCTGTTGCTGCACCAGACTGTCCAGTGTAATTCCACTAAGAAAGCGGTGAATCTGCTGGCTGAGGTCATCCCAAAGATAGTGGGTCAGGCAGACTCCGCCATTTTGGCAGTTACCCTTACCGTTACAACTAGTTGCATCGATAGACTCATTGACAGCATCAATGATCTCGGCAACGTTGATAGCTGTGCAGTCCCGTGAGAGGCGATAGCCGCCACCGGGGCCCCTGACGCTGCTAACCAGATCCTTCTGGCGCAACTTGGCAAATAATTGTTCCAGGTAAGACAGTGAAATCTCCTGACGCTGCGATATATCCGCCAGGCTTATGGGACCTTTATCACCATGCAGCGCCAAATCCAGCATGGCAGTCACAGCATAACGACCTCGAGTTGTCAGGCGCATAGAGATGCTCTCACTCGTTCAGTTCATGAAACACATGCCGGAATTATCCAATAACCCACTATTTTAGTCAAGTAAATAACATAGTTTTTTAGTCGGAATTACGTCCGGGTGTCGCTCTGCTTGTCCCCTGTAAGCTGCCGCATTTTGTGTGCGAGATTCTGCATAGCAGTCAACACACCGCGCAAAATCGACAGCTCCATTTCATCTAGTCGGATCCTGCTGTAAAGCCTGCGAAGTCGTGGCATGGTCTGGCGCGGGTTATCGCGGCTGTGGAAGCCTATATCCACCAACGCTTGCTCCAGATGTTGAAAATACATTTCCAAATCTTCCGCCCGGGCTGGGGGTACATCCCACTCGCACAGCGATGGCAACTTACCATCTGCGTTTGCAAGAGAAGCCATTCGTACCTCATAACAAAGCACCTGCACCGCTGCGGCAAGATTCAGCGAGCTGTATTCAGGATTTGAGGGTATGTGCACATGGTAGGTACATTTATGCAACTCTTCATTGGTTAGTCCCCGGTCTTCCCGGCCAAATACGATCGCCACTTCATGCTCAGAGGACTCTTGCCAGACCCGTTCACCACACTCCCGAGGATTGAGGAGCGGCCAGGGAATGCGGCGCTCACGGGCGCTAGTACCCACAACAAGGCCACAACTGCCAACGGCTTCATCCAGCGTGTCTACCACAACCGCATTATCCAGCACATCCAGTGCATTTGCGGCGCGCCAAACGGCTCGATCAGCGGGATATTCTTTTGGGGAAACGAGATACAGGCGGGACAGACCCATATTCTTCATGGCCCTGGCGGCACCACCAATGTTGCCAGGATGTGTGGTATTCACCAGCACTATACGAACATTTTCAAACACACTAGGCCTGCATTAATGGTTAGTCTCAGGGATCGCCTGTGCTCTCAAGAAAACAGCGACGCACAACCGCCTTTTTGAAGGGCGCAAATTCTATCAGGAAGCAAAGGTGAAATCATGGATTTCCACTCCCCTCAAACTCTAGCTCTCTGCTACAATGCCGCGCTTTCGCCACAGTGGAATAGCAGTAATGGAACCGATGGTTAATATCGCACTTCGTGCCGCCCGCAAAGCCGGGGATATGATTGCTCGCGCCACTGAACGCAGCGATTTGATCAAGATCGATGAAAAAGGCCGCAACGATTACGTCACAGAAATCGACCGCGCCGCTGAAAAGGAAATTATTTACCATCTGCGTAAAGCCTATCCCGATCACAGCATCATCGGCGAAGAGTCAGGCCACCTCCAGGGCGAAAACGATGACTATCAATGGATAATCGACCCTCTGGATGGCACCACAAATTTTATTCATGGTATCCCCCACTTTGCAGTGTCCATTGGCTGTCGCTATAAGGGCAAACTGGAACATGCCGTGGTGTTTGACCCCATGCGCCGGGAAGAATATACAGCCAGCCGCGGTCGCGGTGCTTTTCTGAACGGCAAGCGAATTCGCGTGTCAGGCAGAGTTGGACTCGCCGGATCTCTGGTCGCCACTGGCATCCCCTTTAACAGTCCCTCCATTGACCACATGGAGCCTTATCTGTCCTGCCTTACAGAACTGGCGACACAATCGTCTGGTATACGTCGGCTCGGTGTTGCTTCACTGGACCTCGCTTATCTATCGGCGGGACGTGTCGATGCATTCTGGGAAATGAACCTGAAGCCCTGGGACATTGCAGCCGGTGTGCTATTGGTGAAAGAGGCCGGTGGCCTGGTCAGCGACTTCAGTGGCGGTGAAAACTATATGGATAGCGGGAATATTGTCTGCGCCACACCAAAACTGTTTAAACCTACTCTCAAAGTGGTGCAAAAACATCTGGGGCATATTGAGACTTCAAACTGACAGAAGATCAGTTTTCATCAAACAAGGTATGTCCATCCAAGCCCTGCTTGTTCACGATTGACCGCAGGCGGCGTAAAGCTTCCACCTGAATTTGTCGGACTCGTTCTCGGGTCAACCCTATTTCGTGGCCGACTTCTTCTAGGGTGCACACATCGTGTCCGTGTAAGCCGAAGCGACGCACAATCACTTCCTGCTGCTTATCCGTCAGCTCTGACAACCAAAGCTCAACCGCGTCATTCATATCCTGATCTTCGACCAGCTCTTCAGGATCACTGGGGTGCTCGTCTGCCAGGGTTTCAACCAGCATGCGATCACCATCTTTGCCCATGGGCACATCAACGGAAGTTACGCGTTCGTTGAGACGCAACATCCGTGAAACATCATCAACGGTTTTGTCCAGAGACTGTGCGATTTCTTCAGCGGTCGGGTCGTGATCCAGCTCTTGCGCAAGACGACGGGATGCCTTGAGGTAGACATTGAGTTCCTTTACCACATGAATGGGCAGACGAATGGTTCGCGTCTGATTCATCAGGGCTCGCTCAACTGATTGGCGAATCCACCAGGTGGCGTAAGTGGAAAAACGGTATCCAAGCTCTGGGTCAAATTTTTCTACCGCCCTCATCAGACCGAGGTTGCCCTCTTCGATCAGGTCCAAAAGAGACAGGCCACGATTGACATAACGCCTCGCAATTTTAACTACCAGACGTAGATTGCTCTCAATCATGCGCTTGCGAGCGGCCTCGTCGCCCTTGGCAATCTTGCGAGCGAAAAAAACCTCTTCTTCGGCAGAAAGCAACGGAGCATAACCAATCTCTTTCAGATAAAGACTGGCCGCATCCAACACCTTTTCCTCTTTCGATGACTCGAAGGACTGCTGAGCATCCTCTTCGCTAGCGTCATCGCTCAGCTCAAAGCCACCCTCTTTTTCGTTATCATCGTCGGACACAAAAACTATTTCCTAGCAATCATCAAAACATCTAAAGTCAAAGGCCCAAAAACAGAGCACAAGACAGGTCAGCACCCAAACTCTGTCAGGAATGTATCACCAAACTCCGTCGTATGACAGCTTCATCGTTTCGGTAAGTAAGCTAGCGGATTCACGGGCTTGCCATCTTTTCGTATCTCGAAATAGAGTCGTTTATTGTTGGCGGGATCACCCCCCACTTCCGCAATTTTCTGTCCCGTTTTCAGAACCTGTCCCTCCTGCACCAGAAGAGTCCGGCAATGAGCATAGGCACTCAGGTAAACCTCACTGTGTTTGACAATCACCAGTCGGCCATAGCCCCGCAGCCCTTCCCCGGAGTAAACCACGATACCGGGCGCTGCTGCCATAACGGCCTGCCCTGGAAGGCTTTGAATATCAATCCCTTTGAACAACGGGTCGCTGTTGTAGGTTTTAGTTACTCGCCCCTCTGTGGGCCATTGCCAGTTCCAGTTTGAAGGTAACGAGGCCGTGGATTTTGGTGGTGGCCGGGTGACTTTTACGGGGGTTTTCGGAGGGACTTCCACCACCTTTGTTTTGGTGGATGTTTTGCTGGAACTAACTGGTGCAGGTTTAGGTGCCACAGAAGTATATCTAGGTGGCGGTATGCGTGTCGTGTCCAGGGTCAACCGCTGTCCACGGTAAATGGTATACGGAGGTCTCAACCCGTTGGCACGGGCCAGTTTGTCCACATCTTTTTCATAACGCCAGGCAATAGCAAACAGGGTTTCACCCTGCGAGACCAGGTGGTAGTCAATTTTTTCACTGGGCGGTGGGGGTCTTTGGCTAATAGGTGCCGGGGGCGGGCTATGGCAAGCAGAGAGCAGAAAAACACCGGCACACAGGGCAAGCGCTCGCAAGACGAATTTCCGGCACTTCTGCACTGACAAAAATCATTCCCCCTAGCGCGTTACCCCTATTTTCAGAGTTTGCTGCGTCGCCCACCAAGATATTCCAGTCCCAGCACCAGAATCAAGCCAAAGACCATGCACCCTGTCGCAAGAATTGTCTTTGGATCCAGGCCAGTAAGGCGCGCAAACTCAGCTGGCGTTAACAGCCGCGAGGAAAGTACTACTTCCCGACCATGGTTATCCATCATGACTTCCAGGGTTTCACGCCAGGGCCAGACAATCATCAGCGAACCCACCAGGAAGCCGGTGAGAATGGCGATCGTGACGGAGTGATAGCGGTGCAACAACCATGACAGCACCCGGGCAAAGGCCATCAGTCCACACACACAGCCCAGCAGGAATGTAAGGAGTATCTGCCCGTTGAACTCACTCACGGCACCAATCACTACCGGATACATACCTAGCAACAGGAGAATGAAACTACCGGAGACCCCCGGCAATATCATGGCACAGATGGCAAGAGCACCCGAGAAGAACACCACCAGCAAGCCATCGTTACCCTGCACGGGTGGCGCGAATGAGATGGCTGTGGCAATCAGTGACCCGATAATCAGTGCCACCCACTCCTGAAGCCTCAGGTGGGGCAACTGCCGGAAAATATAGATAATGGACGCCACAATCAAACCGAAAAAGAAAGACCAAATCAAAATGGGCTGTGTCAGTAGCAGGTGACTCACGAGTTTCGCCAGCGATGCAATACTTAACAGGACACCGGAAAAAAGCACCAACAGGAAGTTACCATTGATGCTGAGCCAGAAAGCTTTTGGTCCGTCCTTGATAAGTGTTCTAAGCGCGCTTAAGTTGACGCTGCGAATGGAATCCAGAAGCTCTTCGTAAATGCCGCTGATAAAGGCAATGGTCCCGCCTGAAACACCGGGCACCACATCTGCGGCCCCCATGGCCATGCCTTTCAGGAATAGCAATATCCAACGCTTCGCAAACTGCACAGCAATATCAGCCTGATTACCGGGTGGTGCCGCCGAGCAAGGGCACAAAACGCACCTTCTCTACGACACGTTCTTCGAAATTGTTGCTATCCCCTAACCGGGTGATAACGAGAAGTTCCTGCACATCGCCTGGGCCCACGGGGATAACCAGAATCCCGTCTGGCCCTAGCTGATGCAATAATTCTTCTGGCACTACATTGGGCGCAGCAGCACTGAGAATAGCATCATAGGGGGCATATTCCGGCAGTCCGAAACCACCATCACTGTGGGAAAAACGCACATTGCGAAGACCCAAAAGCCTCAACCGCTCCCGGGCTTTATCAATCAACGGTTTGATACGCTCAACACTGTAGACCTGATCCACCAGTTGAGCCAGAACCACAGACTGGTAACCTGACCCCGAACCAATTTCCAGGACTTTCTTCCGCGGCCCCAGGGATAAAAGAATTTCGGTCATGAGGGCCACGATATATGGCTGCGACAGAGTCTGCCCGTAACCAATGGGCAACGCAGTATCTTCGTAGGCACGGTGAGAAAGGGCTTCATCCAGAAACAGGTGACGGGGTGTCATACGCATGACATCCAGTACTCGCTGATTGGTTATACCCTGTTCTTTTAGGCGTTGGATGAGACGTTCACGGGTTCGCTGGGAGGTCATGCCAATACCACCAAGCTCAATCGAATTCACTCCTGCAAACCCCTAATGTCAATCGAAAAACGAACTATACCACAGCGCCCTTATTCCGCCACAGAGCAAGACTGCTGCAGGTTTGCCACTTCTCGCAACACGGAAGTGGCAAAACAACCCGGGGGCAGAAAGAAGGCCAGTTCAAGATCAACATCATCACCCTGTACACTACTTTGCCAACACCATTCAAAGCCCTCGGCATGTAAAACCAATGGACGCCGTTCCTGGGATAACCCACTGAATTCCAGCCCGTGACACCAGTCCTGCCACTCCTCGAGGACCTGGGACTCCAGCTGACGCACATCGCCTGGAACCTGGGTTCTTCCCCGCCCCCACAAGGGGCCACTGGGGATCGTTTCATCCGGCATGGGGATATTCCAGTTGTGTCGAGCGACACGCTCCGCAAGAACCAGGTTAAACAGGTAGGACCTTGCCGCAGACAGGTAAAGCCCCCCCATCCCCGCCCCTTTTCTGGTTTTCTTCCTTCGCTGTGACCGCTCGGCAGAGCGCTGCTGCAGGAGCTTGTCGGCCTCGTGCAGGTTTCCGGCTTCCCGGCCAAAGCGCTGCTCGCCGAAATAGTTCGGTACGCCTTCGCGCGCAATGGTTTCCAGGCGGGATGCCAGCACCTGTCTGTCACCCATCAGCTGACGCAAACGAATACGGAAGTGATTACCTGCGTGCATACCACGGCGCAACTTTTTATGGTGACGCGCCATTTTCAGAATCTGACATCCATCCAGCTGGGGAAGCCGTGACAATTGCTGATCCTGCCCTGCCGGTAAATGCACACTGAACCATTGGCGGGTAACAGCCCCACGGTCCTTCAGTCCACAATAACCTACCGCAACATCCTCTACCTCAAAGGCCTCGGCCAGCAAATGGGCAACCCAACGGGTATTCTGCCCCTCCTTTTCTATATAAAGACACAGGTGCTCGCCATCTCCTGAAAGGTCAAAATCCAAAGCCTCCACCACTTGAAAGTCTTCGGGGCTTTCCCGAAAGCGGGCAGTGATATCCGGGCTACCAAAGGCATAGGGAAACGTGAGTGAAAATTGCCTAGTGTTCATAAAATCCTTAGCATTAGCATGCTGTGCAAGTGTACGAGCAGCTACGCCGCTCTCAAAGCCTTAGCTTGGGCATTTCTTTCCGACAGGACTTCCAAATGCGAATTCACTACCTGCAACATGTTGCCTTTGAAGGACTGGGCAGCATGCAGCAATGGTTTATAGACCATGACTTTCAGATCAGTGCCTCACAGCTCTATGCAGGGGAGCCGTTGCCTGAGCTGAGCGATATCGACTGGCTGATCGTCATGGGCGGGCCCATGGGGGTTAATGATGAGCACCTTTACCCTTGGCTGGCAGATGAAAAAACATTCATAAAAAAAGCCATCACATCTGGAAAAATCGTCCTTGGCATCTGCCTCGGCGCTCAATTAATTGCTCAGGTTCTTGGTGCAAAAATAGCGAAAAACCCATACCGCGAAATTGGCTGGTTTCCCCTACAGATTCACGAGGAAGCTGGGCGAACAGTGATCGGCAGAATTCTTCAGACTCATCCCCTGGCATTTCACTGGCACGGCGACAGATTTGATATCCCCAGCGGGGCCATACCCTTAGCGGGAAGCAACGCCTGTGACAATCAGGGGTTTATCTATCAAGAACGAGTCATCGGCCTGCAATTTCACCTGGAGACAACCGCAAAGTCAGCCAGCGACCTCATCGAGCACTGTGGTGACGAACTGGATGGTAGTCATTACGTTCAGGGGGCAGATGACATGCTTTCGCAACCGGAACGGTTTCACACCATTAACCAGTTGATGACTGAAATTCTGGAGGCGTTAAGCCGGGCCTGACCGCTTTGGACTAGGCAACCTTATCCAGCAGCACCACTACCTGTGCAGCAATGCCTTCACCACGACCTTCAAATCCCAGTTTTTCCGTGGTGGTCGCTTTGATATTCAGCTGCTCCGTCCCGCAATTCAGGTCAGCACTGAGATTTTCGCGCATGGCCAATATGTGGGGAGACATTTTCGGGGCCTGGGCGATCAGCGTCATGTCAGCATTGACCAGCGTGAACCCTTGGTCGGCAATCAGGGCTTGGACATGCCGCAGCAGCTCACGGCTATCTATGCCACGATAGGCCGAATCTGTATCAGGAAAATGCTGACCAATATCACCCAGGGCAGCGGCACCCAGCAAGGCATCACACAGCGCATGAATCAGCACGTCTCCATCGGAATGAGCCACCAGTCCGCGGGAAAAAGGTATGGTCACGCCACCAATAACAATGGCGTCGCCTTCGCCGAAGGCGTGAACATCATAACCCTGGCCTATTCTCATTGTTCGGTCCTCTGCTCAGCAGTCAGCTCAGTTGCCTATTAGTCGCACTGCACCACTTCGGTCTTCTGCTGATATTTCAGAATAGCCTCAGCAATTTCAAGATCTTCCTGCCGGGTAATTTTGATATTGTCACGGCTACCTTCGACCACCATGGGGGTGTGACCCAGGCGCTCAACAGCAGCAGACTCATCCGTCGGTTGCCACCCTTGGCGAACCGCTGTATTCAAGCTCCAGCTTAGCATCCCGTATCGAAACATCTGCGGCGTCTGCGCCAACCAAAGTTTGTTACGATCTTCGGTACCCGCAATATCATCACCCTGCTCGACCCGCTTGACAGTGTCGCTCACAGGTACGGCCAGAACACCGCCTACCCGATGATCCTCCAGAGACTGCATCAGGTGCTGGACTTCCGCGACACGAACACAAGGTCTTGCCACATCGTGAACCAGTATCCAGTCATCAGTGTGTGCTTCCCGGGTCAGGCACTCCAGTGCAAGACGCACAGAATCTGCTCGCTCTTTACCACCGTGGACAGTACGAATACGAGGGTGATCGAATACAGCCAGTTGTTGCCAATAGGTATCATTGGGATGAACCGCCACCACGACAATCGCGTCGTTTACTGCCAACAAACGCTCCAGAGTGTGTTCAACGACGGTCTTTCCCGCCAGAGACTGGTACTGCTTTGGAACTGGAGCTCCAAAACGACTGCCGACACCCGCAGCGGGCACGATGATCCATCTGGCGGTCATATCATAAGCTCCAGCAAGTTACGGTAGGCATTCTGTAGAGGGGCATAACACGGCCAGTTGGTTCATTGATCCTCAGGCTCCACCACCATAAAAAATGTTTCTCCTTCCTTGATCATGCCCAAATCGGTCCTTGCACGCTCTTCGATACTTTCAACGCCTTCCTTGAGATCGACCACCTCACTGACCAGCGTCTGGTTGCGTTGCCGCAGTGTTTCGTTCTGCGCTTCCTGCTCGGCCACTTCTCGCTCCAAGGTCAACTTTTTGGCAAGCCCACCCTCTCCCAGCCACAGTTGGTACTGAAAGAAAAGCAACAGCAGCAAAAGACCAATCATCAACCAGCGCATGGGGCGATTTTACCGAAGTCACCTACTAACGTCAGCGGACAAAACAATGCTCTAGCCAAAACCATCGGGGGCGGCCAATGGCCGCCCCCGCTGAAAATTTGTCTGATCAGGACTTGAACTCCGCCCTGCCCCGGTAGGGTGCCAGCCCCCCCAGTTCAGCTTCAATGCGCAGCAGGCGGTTGTACTTGGCAACCCGGTCTGAACGGCACAGCGACCCGGTTTTGATCTGGCCTGCTGCAGTCGCCACGGCCAGGTCTGCAATGGTGGTATCTTCGGTTTCTCCGGATCGGTGTGAAATCACCGCGGTGTAACCGGCGTCCTTGGCCATTTTAATCGCATCAAGGGTCTCAGAGAGCGAGCCAATCTGATTGAACTTGATCAAAATGGAGTTGGCCACGCCCATCTCAATACCCTTCTTGAGAATCTTTGTGTTGGTGACAAACAGGTCGTCACCCACCAATTGAACTCTGTGACCTAATTTTTCTGTCTGGTATTTCCAACCATCCCAATCAGATTCGTCCTGGCCATCCTCAATGGAAATAATCGGATACTGGTCGCAAAGCTCCGCCAGAAAATCACTGAAGCCCTCGGACGAGTAGACCTTGCCTTCGCCTGCCAGATCGTACTGGCCATCCTTGTAAAACTCGGAAGATGCGCAATCCAGAGCCAGGGTAATATCCTCTCCCAGCTTATAACCTGCAGCTTCAACTGCTTTCTGAATCACTGCCAGCGCCTCGGCATTAGAAGAAAGATTAGGAGCAAAACCACCTTCATCACCCACTGCTGTATTCAGGCCTTGACTACTCAGCACCTTTTTCAGTGAGTGGAAGATTTCCGCCCCCATACGCAGAGCCTCGGCGAAAGATTTAGCCGATACCGGCTGCACCATGAACTCCTGGATATCGACGTTGTTATCAGCGTGCTCACCACCATTGAGAATATTCATCATGGGAACGGGCATGCTGTAATTTCCCGAAGTGCCATTGATATCGGCAATATGGGCATAGAGGGGAACGCCCCGGGATTTTGCTGCAGCTTTAGCGGTCGCCAGAGAAACCGCCAGAATCGCGTTGGCCCCATATTTTGATTTGTTTTCAGTCGCATCCGCAGCAATCATGGCGTTATCGATATCACGCTGTTCAAGGGCATTTTTTCCCAACAACAATGAACGTATTTCGGTATTGATATTCTCAACGGCTTTTAGCACGCCTTTACCCAGATACCGTGACTTATCGCCATCACGCAACTCCAGAGCTTCCCGGGACCCGGTAGATGCGCCGGATGGGGCACAGGCAGTACCCACACTGCCATCTTCCAGTATCACGTCTGCTTCTACGGTCGGGTTACCCCTGGAATCCAGCACTTCATAAGCGCGGATGTCGATAATGTTGGACATTTAGTTCTCCCTCAAATACCGGCAGCGGCCGAGAGTAAAGGCCACTGCCATTCTAAAATTTCGACCACTACTCAGCAGATAGACAACTCTGGCTGAGACTTAATCAGTTCATCAATCGCCTTCATTTGTGACAGGAACGGTTCCAGCACATCCAAAGGCAAGGCACTGGGACCATCACATCTTGCCTGATCCGGTTGCGGGTGGGCCTCAAGGAAAAGACCGGCCAAACCTACGGCCATTCCGGCCCGGGCCAGCTCCGCCACCTGGTGACGACGCCCTCCGGACGCAGCGCCCATCGGGTCACGACACTGTAGCGCATGTGTCACATCGAAAATCAGGGGCAAGCCGCCACTGATCTCTTTCATGGTTCTGAAACCCAGCATATCCACGATCAGATTGTCGTAACCGAAATTCGCACCACGCTCGCACAGCATGACCTGGTCATTTCCACACTCACGGAACTTGTCGACAATATTCCCCATCTGGGACGGGCTGAGAAACTGGGGTTTTTTGACATTGATCACCGCGCCGGTTTCCGCCATCGCCTTGACCAGGTCTGTCTGGCGGGCCAGAAAAGCCGGCAACTGAAGCACGTCACAGATTTCAGCAACCGGTTGAGCCTGTTCGATCTCATGCACATCCGTGATCACTGGAATGGCAAATGTCTTTTTGATTTCTTCGAAGATTTTTAATCCGGCTTCCATCCCGGGGCCACGGTAGGAATGAATTGAGGAGCGATTGGCCTTGTCAAAGGAAGCCTTGAAAACATAGGGAATACCCAGACGCGAGGTAACTTCAACATAATGCTCTGCCACACGCATCGCCATATCGCGGGATTCGAGTACATTCATCCCACCAAAAAGGACAAAAGGCCGGTCATTGGCGACAGCAATGCCGCTGACATCAATAGCAACGCTGGGGGTGGTCACGGATCAGTCCTCCGCTGTATGTTTCAGGGCTGCCTTGACGAAACTGCTGAACAGCGGGTGTCCATTACGCGGAGTCGACGTGAATTCCGGGTGGAACTGACAGGCAAAAAACCAGGGGTGCCCAGGTATTTCAATGGTCTCGACCAGCGTCTTGCTTTCGGACCAGCCACCGACTCTCATACCACCCTGTTCCAGTTGGGGAACATATTTATTATTGACTTCATAACGATGACGGTGACGCTCCAGGATGACATCAGAACCATAGATGTCATGGGCCATGGTGCCTTCCACAAGATAGCTGTTCTGTGCACCCAGACGCATGGTGCCCCCGAGGTCAGATTCCTCTGTGCGGGTTTCAACGCTGCCATCGATATCAACCCACTCGGTAATCAGTCCGATCACCGGGTACGGGGTCTTCTGGTCAAACTCGGTGCTGTTGGCAGCTTCCATACCGCAGACATTGCGGGCAAATTCAATCATCGCCACCTGCATACCCAAACAGATACCCAGGTAAGGGATGTTGTTAACACGAGCATGCTTGACTGCTTTGATTTTCCCCTCAACGCCGCGTACACCGAAGCCTCCGGGTACCAGAATGCCATCAACACCCGAAAGCAGTGACATATCCGCTTCGAGATCCTCGGAATCAATGTAGCGCACATTAACTTTAGTCTGATGGCGAATACCGGCATGCATCAGCGCTTCATTGAGCGATTTGTAGGCGTCCAGCAGCTCCATGTACTTGCCAACCATAGCAATGGTGACCTGGTGTTGCGGGTTCAGCTGGTTCTCCACTACCCAGTCCCAGGCACTGAGATCAGCCTCTCTGTACTCCAGGTGCAGCTTTTCCATCACGATCCGGTCGAGGCCACGTTTCTGCAGGTCACGGGGGATAGCGTAGATGGTTCGAGCATCGAGCAAGGGCACGACGGCGCGCTCCTCGACATTGGTAAAGAGGGCAATTTTCTTGCGCTGACCTTCATCCAGCTCCACTTCAGAGCGGCAAAGCAGAATGTCAGGCAACAGACCGATGGATCTTAATTCTTTGACCGAGTGTTGAGTCGGTTTTGTCTTGGTTTCCCCGGCAGTGGCAATGTAGGGAATAAGCGTCAGGTGAATCAGCAAAGACCGTGATGACCCAAGTTCCAGCTTTAACTGCCGGATAGCCTCAAGAAAAGGCTGGGACTCAATATCACCCACTGTACCGCCAACTTCGACAATGGCCACATCGTAACCTTTTCCGCCAGCCAGTACCCGACGCTTAATTTCGTCGGTCACATGGGGGATCACCTGTACGGTACCGCCCAGATAATCACCGCGGCGCTCACGACGCAGAATGGTTTCGTAAACTTTGCCACTGGTGAAGTTGTTGAGCTTTCTCATCTTGGAAGAGAGGAAGCGCTCATAGTGACCCAGATCCAGATCTGTTTCAGCACCGTCTTCGGTGACAAAAACCTCACCGTGCTGGAAAGGACTCATGGTCCCCGGATCAACGTTCAGATATGGATCGAGCTTGAGAATGGTGACACTCAAACCGTGGGCTTCAAGAATGGAGCCAAGTGACGCCGAGGCGATGCCTTTACCCAGTGAAGATACAACACCGCCCGTAACGAAAATATAACGTGTCATCTAGACCCTTCCGAACACTTTGAATACTACTTTTTAAAATGCCGAACCCACGCCTTAAATCAAGGCATGTTACTGATAAATCATGAAAAATTGGCTACGGGTAAGGAATACTTAAGACCGGCGCCCATCCGCTTCAAGATGGGATGCCAGACTACCAGAAAGGGGCTCCCCGCTCAATGCGAATTACTCGGGATAAGACCAATTTATCGTCACACCTTCCTGCCCGGGCGTTGCCGAAAACCCCTCACAAACCCAAAGATCTGCCACCGCCACCAGTTCACCATGGAGATAAATCAGTGGCACACGATCCCGCAGCCACGGCTCAAGACCATACTCCTGAAACAGAATTTTTAAGTTGTTCGAGCCCTGGCGACCTTGTGGCCGGCATCGTTCCCCGCCCCGACGAAAGCGTACTTCCAGCAAAGCATCGTCCGGGTGAGATAACCCCTCCCCCGTCGCTACTCTACTGAAAAGAGCGCTCTTATCTGGCAGAACCAGCGGCTCACTCACATCCCAGAAGAATGGCTCATCAGTTTCCGGTAACCCAGGCTGAATAGGTAACAGATAGAGCCTGTGTTGATAGCGACGCAGTTGCGCACCTCCCCAGGTGATCTGAGGAGAGCCATCATTTCTGGCAGGTAACAATTCTTCTCGTAGCGCCGTCATCACCTGGTGACCTGGCCGCGGAATATCGTGTTGTGCCAACCAGTACCGCAACAGGTTTCCCTGTCGCAGGCTATCAAACCCCTGAAACGAGTCGATACAAATGCTCCAACCTAACCGCTCGGACCGCTCACCCACAGTCATCAGATCCTGAGAGGCCAATTCATCCACTAGCTGCTCATTGTCTCGACACAGAGCTGCACTTGTCGCAATACGGGACGTATAGTCAGGCCAGCGGTCAGCCAGGTTTGGAATCACCTGGTGACGAATGTAATTGCGGTCATATTCAAGCTGCTCATTGCTCTCATCCTCAATCCAAGAAAGGCCTGTTGAGAGCGCATAATCCTGTAATTCCTGACGGGTAAACCTCAATAACGGGCGCAGTAATTCCCCATGGCCCAGAGGCCGACTAATCGGAATACCGCTCAGCCCCAAAGGCCCACTCCCACGCAGCAAACGATAGAGGACAGTTTCCGCCTGATCATCGGCATGGTGGGCCAACAGGATCAACCCACCATCATCCAGGTAGCGTTCAAACACCTGGTAGCGGGCATCACGGGCGGCGGCTTCCAGCCCCTGACCCGCCGTTTCAACCTGCACCGTTTCAGATATCAGTGTGACACCCTGCTCACGACAGACCTGTTGGCAATGTTGCTGCCAGGCGTCAGCGTTTGGCGATAGCTGATGGTTAACATGGATCGCGATGACGTTCTCTTCACCCAGTATTTCCACCACACTGTGAAGCAATACATGGGAGTCGAGGCCCCCGCTGTAGCCAACATAGCAATGACTTGCCTGTTGCAGTCGAGGCAGAAAGGTAATGATCTGATCCGGGGTATAGGCCATGGGCTCAAAAACCAATAAGAGGCCGTAAAGTATAACTTGCACACATCAAGAACAAACAATGTTTGCGAAGCTACATCACCTCAAACAGAGCACTAAAATCATCAGTACAAGCCACTTGGAATATGAGTGGTCCTAAGGCCCGACAAACTGGCTATTTTTGTGACGTTATTGACATTTAGGTGTCTATACTTTTAGGTAACGGACGTAGCGGGAGAATGATCGGTCAATTAATACTAACAAGTAGTTGCCGATAGATTACATCATGGTAGTCATACCGGGAGGTATCGATGCCTATCAACAAATCCGGTGGAGCCGACAACAAAGTCCCGAAAAAAGGGGCTTTAACTCTGGAGGCACTCCAGGAGGAAAATGACTTCTACCGGGGTAGAGGCGGGATCAGTGAAGAAAACCGTTCCTATGGTTACAAACCCGCTTTTTACGATATGGAAAGTGGCGTGGTTTACCCGTCAAAATTTGCCAATGGCCACGAAGCCCCCATGCATGTACTGGACGGACTTCCGGACGATGTGGTCGCGACCCGCCTCAACGATGGCAAGGTGACAGCGGTCCGCCCGGGAGTTATTTCCGGCTTCATGCAACGAGGACATTTCTATACTCGCGAACAGGCCGCTCTGGCCACCAGCCAATTGCGCGACCGTACCCAGATGCTCAGTGATCCCCAGCAACATAACCAACTGCTGGATGCCTGGGAAAAATTTCTTGTTGATGAGGACTATCCCGGGGATTTGATCCGCCCGGTGGTGGGTGACTCCTGGCGGCGCTGTTACCAGTCCCAGACAGACCCTGAGTTACAGTATGCGCCGATCATCTCTGACACAGAACAGTTAAACCAGCGTCGCACGCTTCAGGCAGACCTGATGAAGGCTGCCAATCCCATCTTGCAGCGGGCATCGCAGGTACTGTTCCGCACAGACAGTCTAATTCTACTGGCAGATGCCGACGGACTGATTCTTGACGCAAAAGCGGATGATGCCGTACTGAGCCAAGCCAGAGATATCAACCTGATCCAAGGTGGTGTCTGGAACGAAACAACTGCGGGCACCAACGCCATTGGCACAGCACTGGCTGCTGCGGAACCGGTTCAGCTTTATGGAGCTGAGCACTTCTGTGCAGGGATCAAACACTGGACCTGCTCTGCCGATGTCATCCGCGACCCCCACGATGGAAAGGTTCTGGGTGCAGTGGATTTATCAGGTCTCACGGACACCTACCAGAGCAATGCCCTGGATTTTGCCATCATGGCAGCACGGTTGATTGAATCTAATCTGGCAAAGGATTACTTCTATTCCAGACAACAGGTGATTGAAGCAACGCGTTCCATGTTCGTGGGATGGAAAACCGAGGGGCTCCTGGCATTTGACCGCCGAGGCCGACTGGTTAGAGCCAATCAACATGCCCATCAAACGCTGAAGCAATTGGGAGCCGATCTAGTGGTGAGCCCCCAGTGTCGCCTGCCGGCACTGGACGTCGACTTACCCTTGGCGTCAGCCAACGCCCCCGCATGGCTTCAGCAACAGCTTACTCTGCCAATTGAGTTAAAAAACCAGCGCGTAGGAACATTGGTCGTGTTATCCGCCCAGCATTAGCGGGCGGCATGGGGAAATTAATCTAGGCGTTGCCGTAATTTATCAAGCGCTGATATCGCTTTTCCAGCAGCTCATCAATCGGTACAGCCTGCAACTGCTCCAATTGGGCTGAGAGCCGCTCCCTCAAAGTGGCAGACATTGCTTCAATATCGCGATGGGCACCGCCCAAAGGTTCAGGAATAGTTTCGTCAACAATACCCAGATCCTGCAGCACGGAAGACGTCACACCCATTGCTTCGGCAGCATCTGGTGCCTTTTCAGTGGTTTTCCAGATAATGTTTGCGCAACCTTCCGGGGATATCACGAAATACGTCGCATATTGGAGCATGTTCAGATAGTCGCCGACGCCGATAGCCAGCGCGCCACCAGAACTGCCTTCGCCGATAACGGTGCATATAATGGGCGTTTTCAACCGCGACATGACCGCCAGGTTTTGTGCGATGGCTTCGCTGATACCTCGCTCTTCGGAGTCGATGCCGGGGTAGGCTCCGGGGGTGTCGATTAGTGTCAACACCGGCATTTTGAAGCGTTCCGCCATTTCCATCAGGCGCATGGCTTTACGGTAGCCTTCCGGCTTGGGCATGCCAAAGTTGCGGTAGACCTTATCGGTGACACCGCGGCCTTTTTCCTCGCAGATAACCATCACGGGTTTGCCATTGAGGCGAGCCACACCGCCGACAATGGCCTTGTCATCACCAAAATGGCGATCACCGTGCAGCTCCTCAAAATCGGTAAATACCCGCTCGATGTAATCCATCGAGTAGGGGCGCTGAGGATGACGGGCTACCTGTACGATTTGCCAGGATGACAGGTCAGCATAAATCTTTTGTGTCAGCTTCTGGCTTTTATCCCGCAGCTTGGCCACCTCATCGGTAATGTTGACTTCATTGTCGTTACCGACCAGTTGCAGCTCTTCAATTTTCGCTTCAAGTTCTGCAATGGGTTGCTCAAAATCGAGATAATTCAGATTCATAGGGCCACATATCCACAGTGTTATAGAAACATCTCACCTCCACTTGGAGGGAAGGCCAATTGTACTGACAGCGCTGACGAATTCCTACCCGCAATCGGGCCTGTTAACAGGCACTAAAACCTTAACTGGACACCTGAGCTGCCAAACAACTCGCGCAGTTTGTGCAGCAAATCATCATCCGGGGCTACGGACCACTGCTCTCCCAGTGCGATTTCACCTTTGGCACTGTCGGTATGATAGAGAATCCGCACCGGGCAACTGCCCTGCTGATAGGGCAACATAATATCTGCCATCTGCTCGAGCCAACTGCCACTGAGCTTATCCCGATGAATTTTGATAGCAATACTCTTCAGGTAATTAGCTCTGGCTTCGAAGAGGCTGCGCACAGAATCTGCGCGCATTTTCAGGCCGCCGGTATAGTCATCCTCTGATATCTGACCCTCCACCACCAGCAAGGCATCCTTCTCTATCTTGTCCCGGTGTTCGCGGAAAATATCTGCAAACACGGCAACTTCAATACGTGCACTGCGATCGTCGAGAGTCATCACCGCCATGTTATCGCCGCGTTTGGTTTTAATGACGCGCATTCCAACCACGAGACCTGCCACCAACTGCGCTTTTTTATCCGGTTTCAAGTCGACGATGCGAGCGCCGACAAAATGTTTTAACTCTTCCAGGTACTCATCGACTGGGTGTCCTGTGAGGTACAGGCCCAATGTATCCTTCTCACCCCTGAGACGTTCCTTGGCGGTCAGGCTGCGCTGCCGTTGAAAAGACTGATAACCGATTTCGGGGGCGCTTTCCTGAGGCGTCGATCCAAACAGATCCGACATGCCGCAATCAGTATTTCGCGTGTGCTGCTCTGCCATTTTGACCGCCTCCTCCATGGCCGCCAGCATCACCGCCCGTCGATATCCAATTTCTCCGTCCGGGCCGATGGTATCCAGCGCTCCAGAGCGAATCAGCGCCTCCAGGGCGCGCTTGTTGACCCGATGGGCATCAACCCTGGCGCAAAAATCAAACAGATCTGAGAATCCCCCCCCCGTTTCCCGGGCAGCAATAATACTGTTCACCGGACCCTCGCCGAGGCCCTTGATGGCACCCAGGCCATAAATCACCTCGCCCTCTGGGGACACAGTAAACATAAACTGACCGCGATTGACGTCAGGTGGTAACAGCGCCAGGTTCATGGAGCGGCATTCTTCAGTCAGGGTGACCACCTTGTCGGTATTCTGCATATCCGCCGACAACACTGCGGCCATAAATTCTGCAGGATAATGTTGCTTTAACCAGGCCGTCTGGTAGGCCAGCAATGCATAGGCCGCCGAATGCGATTTGTTAAAACCGTAGCCGGCAAATTTTTCTACCAGATCAAAAATTTTAATAGCCAGATCTGGATCTACACCCTGTTCTTTTGCACCATCTTCAAAGATTTCACGCTGCTTCGCCATTTCCTCGGGTTTTTTCTTACCCATCGCCCGGCGCAACATATCTGCACCACCGAGGGTATACCCCGCCAGCACCTGAGCGATCTGCATGACCTGTTCCTGATAGACGATGACACCGTAGGTGGGCTCCAGGACTGGCTTGAGACTCCCATGTTGAAATTTGGAGTCCGGGTACGCCACTTCAGCACGCCCGTGTTTGCGGTTGATAAAGTCATCCACCATGCCGGATTGCAGGGGACCCGGTCGAAACAACGCCACCAGCGCCACAATATCCTCAAAGCAGCTTGGCTCAACGCGCTTGATCAAATCCTTCATGCCACGGGATTCCAACTGGAACACCGCGGTGGTTTCAGCTCGCTGCATCAGACCATAGGTGGCAGGATCATCGAGCGGAATAGCCTCTAGCTCGATTTTTTCCTCTGCATCCTCACCCACACGATCATTCACCATCTTTACTGCCCAGTCGATGATGGTCAGCGTGCGCAAGCCGAGAAAATCGAACTTCACCAGGCCCGCCTGTTCAACATCATCCTTGTCAAACTGAGTGACGAGGCCCTCACCCGTCTCATCACAATACAGCGGCGCGAAATCCGTCAGCGTGGTCGGAGCGATGACCACACCACCCGCATGTTTGCCGACGTTTCGGGTAATGCCCTCAAGTTGCAGGGCCATTTCCCAAATCTCCTGAGCTTCTTCATCCGTGTCCAGGAATTCTTTCAGCACTTCTTCCTGGGCAACGGCTTTCTCGAGAGTCATGCCAATATCCGGCGGAATCATTTTCGAAAGCTTGTCCGCCAGACCATAGGATTTACCCTGTACCCTGGCAACATCACGCACCACCGCTTTGGCCGCCATGGTGCCGAAGGTAATAATCTGGGAAACAGCATCACGGCCGTAACGATCAGCCACGTAAGCAATTACCCGATCCCGGTTGTCCATGCAGAAATCAATATCGAAATCGGGCATTGATACCCGCTCCGGGTTGAGAAAGCGCTCAAACAGCAGGTCATATTCCAAAGGGTCCAGATCCGTAATACCCAACGCATAGGCCACCAGAGAGCCAGCCCCCGAACCCCGGCCTGGCCCAACGGGAATATCGTTATTTTTGGCCCAGCGGATAAAGTCCATCACAATCAGGAAGTAACCGGGGAATCCCATCTGGATAATGATATCCAGCTCAAAACGCAATCGATCCAGGTAAACCTGACGTTGCTGCTCGTAGTCTTCGGCAGCGTCATCTAGCAGCGTCAACAATCGCTCTTCCAGTCCTTCCCAGGAGACCTTCTCGAAATAACTGTCAGTTGTCATGCCCTCCGGGATCGGATATTCCGGCAGAAAATATTCACCCAGTTTGAGTTCCAGATTGCAGCGCCGGGCAATTTCGACAGAATTTTCCAGCGCCTCGGGGATATCACTGAACAATTCCAGCATCTCTTCCGGTGAACGCAGATACTGCTGATCGCTATATCTCCGCTCCCGACGGGGATCGTCCAAGACCCGCCCTTCCCCAATGCAAACCCTGGCCTCGTGGGCCTCAAATTGATCAACACTGAGAAAGCGCACATCGTTGGTGGCTACAACGGGGCAATCGGTATCAGCCGCCAGGGAAACTGCCCGGTGGATGTAGCTTTCTTCCCCCATTCTCCCCGTACGTGTTAATTCAAGATAAAAGCGACCGGGAAACTCATCTTGCCATTGCGACAAAAGCTGTTTTGCCTGTGACGTTTTATCACCCAGAAGGGCCTGACCAACATCACTGAATCGCCCGGCAAGCACAATCAGCCCCTTGGCAGCTTCAGTGATCCAGTCACGGCGAATATACGGTTTACCCTGAATCTGCCCTTCCTGGTAGGCCCGGGAGATAAGGTTGGTCAGGTTGCGGTAACCCTGCTGATCCATCACCAGAAAAGTGAGATTAAACGTAGCGTCATCCGGCAGATCACCAGCCACTTCAAGGTCGGCACCGCAGATCGGTTTGATGCCCGCACCCTGTGCCGCCTTGTAAAACTTCACCAGGCCATAAAAGTTACACACATCCGTTAATGCCACCGCTGGCATGGATAACTCGGAGATAGTTTTTACCAGGGGTTTAAGACGCACAATGCCGTCGACCAGTGAATATTCACTGTGCACACGTAAGTGAACAAAAGATGGTTTCATAGAACTCTACAATGCTTGAATGGGAAAGTTGGTCAGTGTCGACTGACCACTCATTGAGGCCATATACACCTTTTCCCCTACGGGTTATCCGGCCTTACGTGGTCTTCCCCGGCTACCGCCCGGAGTTCGCTTTGCCGTTTTTGGGATGCGAACTTTATGGATTACTTCCCCTTCCGCACCTTCACACTGGTTGGCGGCAGCACATTTCAGCTCGGCAAATGAGCGTTCCCAGCAGGCTTCCATGAACTCCGGATCAGGGAGTGCGTCGCGATCAGACTGAAACGAGACGCTGATGCGGCCATTGTAGCTGACTGCGTTAAACATCAGGGTCAAACCCTCGACCAGCGGAGCCAACGCAGAAACATACAGCAACTTGGCACCCCGCATGTACAGGGGCATTTGCGGGCCGGGCACATTGGTGAGCACGCAATTACCTATAGCAGCCAGGGTCTTTCGTGACAGGTGACTATGGGTGGCAACACCAATGCCCAGCGCCAGAGTAAAAGACGGCATATGCTTGGTAATATCCGTCATGTCCTTGGCCCCATGGGCATTTTCCAGTGCCGCACTGGTAGAGGTATCCCATTGAATGGCTTCGAGACGCTCCAGAGGATCTGCAACCTGGCTGTGAATGGGTGGCGTCATCACCGCCATGGTCTCAGCATTCGGCTTGCCTTTTGTGTCCTGGCGAACAGGCACAATTGCCCGCAGGGAATGAAAGGGCAGCTCGTCTTTATCCTGAAGATAGTAATGAAGCGCGCCGCCACACAAAGCCAGCAACACATCATTGATGGTTGCCCCTCTCACCGCGTTTTTAATCAGCTTGAGCTCTTCAAAGTTCCACTCGACACCGCCAAATACCCGGTGGGGTGAGACATGATCGTTATTGAAGCGGGTCTCCGGCCTGACGATAGTCGCTTCTGGCTCCATATCTCTGTTGCGTGCTTTTGCCAGTAATCGTTTGCCAATGGAGGGGATGGCATTAATCATGTCAAACCCGGTTTCAAAGCTGTGTTTGTAATTATTCAGCAACGTATTGACGATCAGGTCCTTAACCGGTGGTTTTGGTTCTGGTGTCCAAGCCTGCTCACCAATACCCACATCCGGTTCCGGCGTTTTATCATGAAAGCGACTAGCCAGATCAATAACTGCAGCACCATCCATTGCACAGTGATGCACCTTGGTAAACACGGCAAAGGAACCCTTAGGTAGCCAGGAGATATTATCCAGCCCCTCAATAACATAGGTTTCCCATAAGGGTTTTGACATATCCAGAGGGCGGGAGTGAAGCCTCGACACCAGGATGGAAAACTGTCGCCAGTCTCCAGGTTTCGGCAAAGCCAGGTGGCGGACGTGGTATTCGAGATCAAAGTTTTCATCATCGACCCAGTAGGGATGGTCAATATCGAAAGGCATGCGCATCAGCTTGGAGCGAAAGACGTGGGAAATATGCAGTCTTTCCCGAATATGGCCGAGAATACTTTTAAAGCGGACTTGCTTACCGGGTGCAGTCGATTGATCGTAGATATAGAGCAGCCCTAAGTGGCCAGGTGTAGAAGGGGTTTCGGCATAAAGGTAGACAGCGTCTTGGCCATTAAGCTGTTTCATAAGCATTCCTACAGTGAGCGTAGAGACCTTGCGCCACCAGACACTACTGAAATGGCCACACAGGTTCCTGATGATGTTTATGATCCCTTCTGTTTGGCCCTGAAAAGTCTCTGGCCAACCATCTCGAACAAGGGGAATTTAATAGTCCCTAGCATAGCAAACTCTATCCTAGATGATAGTCGTCGGCTGTCACGAAAAAATATTCTTAAAAATAACTGCTAACGGGAAGTATCAGCCAACATACTTTTGACAGGCTCGAAGGAACGGCGGTGGATAGCACAGGGGCCATGGCGCTCTAATGCTGCCCGATGCTGCTTGGTGCCATAGCCTTTGTGTGCCGAAAACCCATATTCGGGATATAACTCGTCAAACTGGCACATTTCACTGTCACGGCACACCTTGGCCAGAATGGATGCGGCACTGATTGCCGGGACCAAAGCATCGCCCTTGATCACGGTTTCGCCCGTGTATTGCCATTTCGGCATGCGATTGCCGTCAACGGCCACGTATTCCGGAGCCACAGCCAACCCCTCGACAGCTCTAGCCATCGCAATCATGGTGGCTTGCAGGATATTGTGTGTATCGATCTCCTCAACGCTAGCTCTGGCAATATGCCAATAGAGAGCTTTTTCCTTAATCTCTTCGCTCAGTGCCTGCCGACGTATTTCGGAGAGTTTTTTTGAGTCAGCCAAACCAGAAATCGGACGTGATGGGTCGAGAATGACGGCTGCTGTTACCACATCGCCGGCGAGCGGGCCGCGACCTACCTCGTCGACACCCGCCAGAAGTACACCTTCATAAGACAGAGCGTAAGATTTCATGCCAGCGGTGACTCCAGCAGGTCACTAAGCGCTTTCGCAGCAGCCTCGCTTCCTCCATGGCATAGGGACTCATGGAGCTCAGTAAAGCGTTGCTTCAGAAAGTGCGCGCGTTTTTGATTCTGGAACAGAGCTGTGACTTCATCGCTCAAATGCTCCACAGTGGCCTGGTCCTGCAACAGCTCCGGCACGAGAGATTCTTTTGCGAGCAAGTTGGGCAATGATACCCAGTCGACTTTCAGCATGCGTGATATCAGCGCGTACGTCCATTTACCAATGCGATAACTGACCACCATGGGCTTTTTGAACAGCATGGCTTCCAGCGCCGAGGTGCCAGAGGAAAGTAAAACCACGTCGGCAGCACACATGGCCACGTGGGACTGACCATTCAACAGATGACAGGGTAGCTCGGGGTAAAGCATCAGAATGTCTTTCAGCTGCGCCAGCCGTTCATCGCTGGCTGCCGGGATCAGCACCTGCAAGTCAGGTATCTGCTGCTTGCAAACAACGGCTGTATCCAGAAACAACCTGGCCAGAAACTCCACTTCCGAGGCTCGACTACCAGGCATCAAAGTCAGCACCTGGGCCCCTTCATCAATGCCCAACTGCTTTCTGGCTGCTTTGGTATCCGGTTGCAGAGGGATGTCGTCGGCCAAGGGGTGTCCCACACAGGCAACGGGCACACCGTGTTGGCGGTAGAAATCCGCCTCAAATGGAAACAGCGTAATCATCAGGTCAACGGCCTGGGCAATTTTTTTAATTCGCCCCTGACGCCAGGCCCAGACCGAGGGACTCACGTAGTGGGCTGTCCTGACCCCCTGCCTGCGAAGTTTAAGCTCCAGCCCCAAATTAAAGTCGGGAGAATCAATACCGATCACCAAGGAAAACTTCTGCTTGAGGAAGTGTTGGTAGAGGGCTCTGCGTATACCCAGCAGCTCAGGCAAGCGCTTTAACGGTTCCACCAGCCCCATCACTGACAGGCGATCCATAGGAAACAGGCTGTGGAAGCCCTCTGACTGCATTTTTGGGCCGCCAATGCCTTCAAACAGCGCATCGGTATACCGACTACGCAGAGCCTTAACCAATCCGGCACCAAGCTGATCGCCCGAGGACTCCCCAGCGATAATGCCTATTCGAATGGGTGTAGACATTTAAAGCACTTAACGCTGCAAACCACGTTTTGATGCACGCACAGAGTCCACCAGCACTTGAACGACTGGCTGCTCTGCAGCAAGAGCCTGGATTTGCTCGAGAGCTTCCTCCAGAGGCAAACCCTGGCGGTAAATTATTTTGTAGGCTTTTTTGATGGCGGCAATCTGGTCTTTGTCAAAGCCCCGACGACGAAGCCCTTCGCTGTTGATTGTCTTGGGAACCGTAGGTGTTCCAGCCGCCATAACATACGCGGGGATATCCTGGGTCAGGTATGCACCAGCCCCGATAAAACTGTGGGCGCCAACAGACACAAACTGGTGAATAAGCGCGTAGCCGGAAATAATTGCCCAGTCGCCCACATGAACATGCCCGGCCAGAGAGGCATTGTTGACCAGGATGCAGTTGTTGCCGACAACACTGTCATGACCAATGTGGACATACGCCATCAGCAGGTTGTCACTGCCAATGGATGTCAGCCCTTGATCTTGAACGGTACCGCGGTGAATGGTGACACCCTCACGAATGGTATTGCTGTCACCAATAATCAGGCGAGTCGGTTCGCCTTTGTACTTGAGGTCTGGGGTATCTTCACCGATCGTGGAAAACTGGAAGATCCGGTTATTCTTGCCAATATCGGTAAGCGCCCTGACCACAACGTGTGAGTGAATGACGGTTCCATCACCGATTTTCACATCCGGTCCGATCAGGGTCCACGGACCGATGACGACGTCATCGCCAATGACAGCGCTGGGGTCAATAATTGCTCTGGGATCGATCTGAGACATGCAATCAGGAAGTTTTCAAAGCACAGAGAATGGTCGCTTCGCAGGCCAGCTCACCCTCAACCGTTGCGCGGCATTTGAAGCGCCAGATAGTTCGTTTCACAGAGTCGATCTCCGCCTCAAGCATCAGGCGATCACCGGGAATGACCTGCTTTTTGAAGCGCACACCATCTACGCCTGCAAACAAATACAGTGCATTTTCATCAGCAAATTTGTTTTCCGTGACAAAGCCGAGAATGCCCGCGGCCTGTGCCATCGCCTCGATAATCATGACACCCGGAAATATCGGGGTATTGGGAAAATGGCCATTAAAAACATCTTCGTTGGAGGTGATGTTTTTGTAAGCGAGAATCCGTTTACCCTCTTCCAGCTCAACCACCCGGTCGACCAATAAAAAGGGGTAACGATGCGGCAAGCGCTGTTTTATCTCATTAATATCCATCAGCTTTTCTCAAATCTCAGCAAAGTTAGAAAACCCGTCAAGGCAGTTTTTTTTCTAATTCCCTGATGCGGTTAGCCAACTGATCCAGTTGGTTAAAACGAACAGCACTTTTTTTCCAATCCCTGAACTTGCTAAACATGGTGCCGGAAGAATAGGCGCCCGGCTCCTTCAGTGATTTTGTGATGACGGCAGCCGCTGTCAAATGGACTCCGTCGCAGAGTGTCACATGTCCGACTGAGCCGGACCTGGCAGCAAAAATACAATTCTTGCCAACCACCGTACTACCCGCCACACCTGCGTAACAGGCCATGGCGGTATTTTCTCCAATCTGGACGTTATGCGCGACTTGCACATGATTATCCAGAATCACCCCATCTTCGATAATGGTGTTTCCAAGTGCACCCCGATCAATGGTGGTACAAGCTCCGATTTCCACATGATTCCCGATGACAACTGACCCAAGTTGGTGAATCTTGACCCAACGACCCTGGTTTGGCGCAAAGCCGAAACCATCCGCACCGATAACCGCACCACTATGAATGGTCACGTGGCTGCCAATCTGCACAGCATGGTAAATACTGACATTGGCAGCTATCCGGCAGTCGCTACCGATGACCGAATCATCACCCACATGGGTTCCAGAGCCTATGCGGGTATTCGCACCAACTCTAACTCCTTCACCAATCACGGCAAAGGGACCAACCGAAGCGCTGGGATCAACGTTGGCGGATTCAGCAATCACTGCCTGTGGGTGGATGCCGACTTCAGGCAATGGAGCATCATCGAACAGAGCCGTGGCCAGTGCATACCCAAGATACGGGTTGGCCATAATGAGCGCATTTCCGCTGTAATCTTCTGCCGCGTCAGAATCCAGAATGACTGCCGCTGCGGCTGTGCTGTCCAGGTAGTGCCGGTAAGCAGGGTTAGCGAGAAAGCTTAACTCCTGCGAACAAGCTTCACGCAATGTGTTGAGCCCCTCCACACGCGCAGTGGTGTCACCACGTACCTCCGCGCCGATCTTCTCAGCGATTTCTGCCAGTGAAAAACCGGACACGGCTATCTACCTGAATATAGCTTATTGTGTTTTCTTGTTGAGACGATCAGTCAACTTTGCAGTGACGTCAAGGCTTGGCGCTGCAGTGACGACAGCTTCCGAGCTCAACAACAGAACGATACCTTCTTCTTCAATCAGCTCCTGCAGAGCTTCTCCCGCTTTGGGGCGAAGCTCCTGAACAATACTGTTTTGCAGGGCTTGCTGATCACCTTGAATTTTACGAGTGATCAGCTCCAGATCTGCACGGAGATATTCCATCTTCTTCTGAGCATCGGCCACCTGCTCTTGAGACCAAGTCATTCCCTGGGTATCGATTTCCTTTTTTAGTGCCTTCATTTCTGACACGGTAGACTCATACTTGCCCTGCAGAGTCGCAAACTCAGACTCGCCTTTCTTCTGTTTCATTCTGGCCTTGGCCACCTCAGTGCCAAAAATGGCCTTACCGAAATCCACCACTGCAATATTGCCGCCCGCTGACTGGCCCTCTGCAGCAAACAAGGAAGAGGTGAAACCCACAACCACGGCCATTACCAAAATCTTTGCTATACGCACACTAGCTCTCCGTTGAAATTAACTGATGTTCTTAAAATGTTTGTCCCAAGGAAAACTGGAACACTTCCTTCTCATCTTCCCCACCCGGATTTAACGGGAACGCCAGACTGGCAGTAATGGGACCAAAACCGCTGATCCAGGTTCCGCCAATACCCAGGGAGTAGCGTAAATCACCGAGATCGGGCTCCTGACAGAAATCGTCATCCTTGTCACCACAATCAGTGTCAAAAACATTACCCGCATCAAGGAAAGCCGCGGCCTGGATACTACGCTGGTCTTTAATAAATGGCACCGGGAATAGAACTTCCACACTACCTACGACAAGCATGTTACCCCCAAATGGGTCATCATCATTGTCGAAGGGGTTATCGGGATCCGGCGTTTCACGGGGCCCAAGAGTATTCTTCTTATAGCCGCGGACAGATCCCCAGCCTCCACCAAAGTAGTTTTTGAAAAACGGCAGGCGATCCCCTGAACCATAACTGTCACCGTAGCCCAAGTCCGTGCGCATACGTAGCGTCAGACTCTCTGACAGGGGACGAAAGTACTGGCCGGCATAGGAGGTTTTGTAATATTCAAGGTCGCTGCCAGGAACTGAAAATTCGACCGCTACCCGGTGCGAAATACCCGCAGTGCTCAAGTTGGCACGGTTGAGTGTGGAATAGCCCCAGTTGAAACTGGTGGTAAAGGTGGTGAAGTCTTCGCCATTCTCATCGATAAATTCCAGAATTTCCTCTGAGGGGAAAGACCCAGGCTTCAGCTCCAGAACCTCCAGCCCCAGGCCAAAACCGATACTGGAGACATCCGAGATCGGGTATGAGAATGTTAGTGACCCACCCATACTGTCCGTGCTGTAGTTGGAAACGTTTACCTCTTCGTAGTCTGTCTCACGCATAAACACGGAAAACCCCGCGCCAATACCGTCACGGGTGAAATAGGGGTTGCTGGCACTGAAACCATAGTTGGTGGTGTAGGCACTCTGATTAAGGTTGATTGACACATTGTTACCAGTACCCAAGAAGTTTCTCTCGGAAATATTGGCACCCAGTACCAGACCATAGGTCTGGGCAAAACCGACACTCGCACCAATACTTCCTGAGGGCTGCTCTTCAACCGTGTAGATCACATCCACCTGGTCATTGGTACCGGGAACTTGTTGAGTATCCACCTGCACCTCTTTGAAATACCCCAGGCGGTTAAGGCGTACTTTTGAGTGCTCGATCTTAGCAGTCGAGGCCGACGCCCCTTCCATCTGGCGCATTTCCCGTCTTAACACTTCATCCATGGTTTTGGTATTACCGCGAAACTCAATGCGGCGAACATAAGCGCGCTTACCTGGGTTGACGAAGAAGGTCACTTTGGCCGTTTTGTTGTCTTCATTGACCTCCGGGATTCCTTTGACTTCAGCAAAGGTATACCCCTCATTGCCCAGGCGATCCTTGATTATTTCTGAAGTGTTGGTCATCTCCAGTTGGGAAAAGGTCTGTTCCTTTTTCAGGCGTACCAGGCTTCTGATTTCCCCTTCAGAAATCACCAGATCACCCGCCAGAGCGATTTCGTCTACGGTATAAACGTCCCCCTCATTCAGGTTGACCGTCACAAATACCGACTGCCTATCAGGGCTGATGGCCACCTGCGTGGTTTCAATGGAAAACTTCAGGTACCCACGATTCAGATAAAAAGACTCAATACGCTCCAGGTCGCCTGACAGCTTCTCCTTGGAATATTTATCATCGTTGAAAACCCAGGACAGGATATTGCTAGTCTTCAGTTCAAAGAGGGAAAGTATTTCATCGGCATCGAAGGCCCGGGCACCCACCACATTGATGTGCTTGATGGACGCCACTTCACCTTCATCCACCTTAATATGAACCCCAACGCGATTACGTGGCAGCTCTTCAATATCGGCAGTCACTGTGGCCCCATAGCGTCCCTGGCCAACATACTGGCGCTCCAGCTCTCTGGACATACCCTCCAGCACCGCCTGACGGAAAATCTGCCCTTCCGCCAAACCATTGTCCCGCAGCGCTTTCAGCAAATCTTCTTCTGGAATCGCTTTGTTACCCGACAGCTTGATCTCTGCCATTGCCGGCCGCTCCTTCACGGTGACAATCAGAATGCCACCATCGCGGGAGATGCGAATATCATCAAAATAGCCAGTTCGAAACAGTGACCGGGTGGCCCGTCGTACGGTATTTTCATCAATCAGATCGCCAACGCTCAGGGGCATGGAGGCAAATACAGTGCCTGATGAGACCCGTTGAAGGCCATCGATACGAATATCCTCGACCTGAAACACTTCCGCGCGAACAGCTAAAGCGAACAAACAAAGGGAGAGCAACAGATAAAAGCGTTTCATGAAGACCGGAATTCTCTTGATTCTTGTTCGTTTTAACAGCTACAGCCGCATTAGGTCATTGTATAGGGCAAGCAACATCAGCCCAATCACCAAAAACATGCCCACCCGAAAGCCCATCATCTGGATTTTCTCGGGAACCGGTGAGCCTTTTACTGCTTCGATGATGTAATACATCAGATGACCCCCATCCAGAACCGGGATGGGCAGCAAATTCAATACACCCAAGCTGACACTCAAAAAAGCCAAAAAGCCGAGATAAGCGGTCAGACCATATTGGGCAGAAGCGCCCGCCACTTTAGCAATGGTGATGGGTCCACTCAAGTGTTTTGCGGAAATCAGTCCCATCAACATCTTTTTGACTGAGTCGAGGATTAATACCGAGGTATTCCAGGTTTGCTCCACCCCTCTGCCGAAGGCTTCTAACAGGCTGTAATTCGTTTTCCGAACCAAGTGATCTGGCCATTCGGGGATACGCACGCTCATGCCGACTTGACCAATTTCCGTACCGTCTTCAGCCGCCGTCGCTTTGGGAACAACCGTTGTTTCAAAGCGCTGCTCTCCCCTCTGTACCTGCAACAGAATTTCCTCCCCGGGGCGGGCTCGCACGTAAGCAACCCAGGCTGACCAGTCTGGCATGGCTTCGCCACCGGCGCTGATCACCTGATCACCTGACTGTAAACCCGCAAGATCCGCAGGATCACCCGGCACCACTTCATCTGCCACAGGTAATATCTGTGGCGTGTAGAGCACGATACCAAGACTAGAAACGGGGTCGGGTTCATCCGCCCTGGACAGCCACTCCTGAAGCTCCCCTTCATAATCAGAGGGGAGAGAATCGCCGGGCTGTTTCACGGTGAAAGTGATCTTGCCGGTCTCGCCTATGCGCCCCACCAGTTTTTCATTCAATGCCTGCCAGGTAGGTGTCGACCGGCCATCGACAGCGATGATTTCCTGACCGGCTTGTAATCCCGCCGATTCAGCAACAGAGCCAGGTGAAACGCCACTGATAACAGGAGCAATCCCAGTCACGCCCACGGCGTAAAAGATCCAGTATATAAGTACGGCAAGAATAAAATTGGCTATTGGGCCCGCAGCCACCACCGCCATCCGCTGCCAGACGGGTTTACGGGTAAACGCATATGGCAGGTCGCTCTCAGCTACATCCCCCTCGCGCTCATCCACCATGCGCACATAGCCGCCCAGCGGTAGGGCTGCCACGACAAATTCTGTGCCCAGCTTGTCCTTCCAACGCAAAAGCGGACTTCCAAATCCGACGGAAAAGCGCAGAACTTTAATACCACAGCGCCGAGCAACCCAAAAATGGCCGAATTCATGGAAAGTTACCAAAACACCTAGTGCTAGCAGGGTAAAAAAAATCGTCTGAATCAGTTCCATCAATGTTTTCCGGATCGCTCTCTAATGATGTCTCTCGCGGCCTGCCTGGCCGCCAGATCGCATGCTTGGACCACATCCAGAGACGCGGGTTCAGGCAGCTCAGCGTGCTGAAGCACTTCTTCAACAACTTGAGCAATCCCAGTAAATTCAAGCTCACCTGCCAGAAAGGCCTCAACAGCCACTTCGTTGGCCGCATTGAGTACTGCAGGCCCGCTGGCACCGATCCTGGCAGCGTCCATAGCCAACCTCAAACAGGGAAATCGCTCCAGATCGGGAGCTTCAAAATCCAGCCGCGCGGTTTGAATCATGTCCAGACTTGCGACCCCGGAAAAAATTCTCTCCGGCCACGCAAGGGCGTGAGCAATTGGTGTTCTCATGTCCGGATTACCCAGCTGGGCCAAAATGGAGCCGTCGATATACTCCACCATGGAATGAATCACACTCTGAGGATGGATAACCACTTCAATATCGTCCGGAGTCAGGCCAAACAACCAGCAGGCCTCAATCAACTCAAGCCCCTTGTTCATCATGGTTGCCGAATCAACAGAAATTTTTCTGCCCATCTGCCAGTTTGGGTGTGCACAGGCCTGCTCAGGTGTCATCGCCGACAGTTCTGCGAGGGGAGTTTGCCGGAATGGACCACCAGATGCTGTCAACAGAACTTTCTTCACACCCATGCGAGTGTGCGTCTGATAACCCTCGGGCAGGCACTGAAAGATCGCGTTGTGTTCACTGTCGATAGGCAACAGGGTAGCACCGGCCTGGTGAACGGCATCCATGAACAAGTCGCCAGCCATGACCAACGCTTCTTTATTCGCCAGCAATACTTTTTTTCCCGCTTCTGCAGCAGCAATCGTCGGTCGCAATCCAACGGCACCGACAATGGCAGCCATCACCATATCCACCTCGGGATGACTGGCCACCTGACAAAGTCCCTCTTCACCAAAAAGCACTTCTGTATCAGGACTGACTGTTTGCAGCTGCTCTGCCAGCACAAGGGATGACGGCTTATCCGCCACGACCGCATATCGAGGTTTAAAAGTCTCACAAAGAGATGCCAGCTTTGCTATCTGGGTGTGGGCTGTCAGTGCAAAAACGGAGAATCGCTCGGGATGCCGTGACACCACATCGAGGGTACTGTCACCAATGGAGCCTGTCGCACCTAATACCGTCAGATACTGCATGATTAAAACTGTATACCACTGGAGAGAAAAATCAGGGTAAACAGCGGCAGCGCCGCTGTGATGCTATCCACGCGATCCAGCACGCCACCGTGACCCGGAAGAATCTTGCCACTATCTTTAACACCCCTGTGACGCTTGACCATACTCTCCAGTAAATCCCCCAGTACAGATGCAAGGGTTGTCACCATAACGATGGCAAACAGAATCAGCCAATCCTGAGAGGACAATTCGAACCAAAGCCCAAGAACCACCACCAATAGCACATTCGCCAAAACGCCCCCCAAAAGCCCCTCGAGGGTTTTTTTCGGGCTAACGTTGAATGCCAGACTATGACGACCAAATTTGCGGCCAGAGAAAAAGGCGCCAATATCTGCAAGAGCAACAATCATCACCACCAGCAGAATCAACCAGGGACCGTGTTCACTGTAGCTCAAGAGCACAACAGCGACCCATGTTGGCACCAGCACAAAAGCACCCATGATAGCCCGCACGGGTTTATGTCCCCATAACAGCGCACTTGATGGGTAACCCTGCACCCACAGCAGCGCCAACGCCCACCAGGGGGTCATCGCCACCAGCAGACTATGGCCCACTGACAATCCGGGAGGCGCATCCACTCTCAGCCCCATCTGATAGGCTGCAGCAGCCAGCAAGACTGCCATTAACATTACGTATACGATCCGCCATGCCGGCGATTCCAGCCCGGCCAAATCCGACCATTCCCAGGCGGCATAAACCACCACAACGGCCACCATCAAGGAGAAACCCAAGGGGCTGAGCAGAAACAGCGCTGCCAGAAACAGTGCCGCCAACACTAATGCCGTTATTACCCGCTGCTTAAGCATGCTTGCTTGCCTCGGCACCGGTATCCCTCATACCGAATCGACGTTGACGCTGTTTGTAGTTATCAATCGCCAGATCAAAAGCCGCCCCATCGAAGTCCGGCCAATAGCAATCGGCAAAATACAGCTCTGAATACGCTAAATGCCATAGCAAGAAGTTACTGATACGCTGCTCCCCTGCCGTACGAATACAAAGATCTGGAGGAGGCAGATCAACCAGGGACATTTGCTGCTCCAGTCGTTGTTCGGTGATGCCCTCCGGACGCAGACGCCCCAGCTGTACCTGACGAGCCAGTTTGCGGGCAGCTTCGGTAATTTCCCATCGGCCACCATAATCCACTGCCAGAACCAGTGTTCGCGAGCCTCCTGCAGTGGCCCGCTCACTGTCATCCAGGAGTTTCTTGAGCTTGTCACTGAAATTGTCACGACGACCGATAAATTTGAGACGGACACCCCGTTCGAGCAACTGTGGGACTTCTTTGCGCAAATAGCTGCCTAAAAGGGACATTAAGGCTTTGACTTCCAGCTCAGGGCGCTGCCAGTTTTCGCTGCTGAACGCAAACAGGGTCACAACATCAATATTGTGGCGCTGGCAACCATCGAGCACATCACGTACCCGCTCGACTCCGACCTCGTGACCCACGGTGCCTGATAGACCCCGTTCAGCGGCCCAACGGTTATTGCCATCCATAATGATCGCCACATGGCGCAATGGATGAGCAGACGGTTCACCGGCTTTTTGACTCATGCTGTTCAGTTCCGGCCAGCGGAATCAGATTTCCATCAAGTCTACTTCTTTCACCGACAGCAACTGGTCGACCTGCTGAATGTACTTGTCAGTAATTTTCTGAATGTTGTCCTGAGCCTTGCGCTCATCATCTTCACTGATTTCCTTTTCCTTCAGCAGTTCTTTGACATCCGACAGTACATCGCGGCGAATATTGCGAATGGCGATGCGGGCATTTTCCGCCTCGGTCTTGGCCTGCTTGATAAAGCCCTTTCTGGTTTCCTCGGTGAGCGGGGGCATCGGCACCCGAATTAACTCCCCAGTGGTTACCGGGTTAAGGCCCAGGTCCGATTTCATGATCGCCTTTTCCACCTCCGGTACGAGATTCTTCTCCCACACAGAAATAGACAGGGTACGGGCGTCCAGCACATTGACATTACCCACCTGGTTCAGGGGAGTGTCGACGCCATAATAGGAGACGGTTACACCGTCCAGCAGGCTGGGGTGGGCTCGGCCAGTACGAATTTTGTTAAAAGCACCACCCAAAGACTCGACACTCTTGGTCATGCGCACTTCAGCATCTTTTTTCAGGTCTTCAATCATCAAAACTTTCCTCAATCAACGTCCCTTCATCGCCACCAACCACAATGCTAAGCAAGGCACCGGGTTTAGACATGCGGAATACCCGCAGCGGCATATCGTGCTCGCGACACAGACAAATGGCCGTGAGATCCATAACCCCGAGTTTTTGTTGTAGCGCATCATCGTAGGTGAGGCGTGTATACATGGTTGCGGAGGGGTCTTTCATCGGATCGGCAGAGTATACACCGTCCACCTTGGTCGCCTTCAAAACGATCTCGGCACCGATCTCAATACCCCGCAGGCAGGCAGCAGAGTCGGTAGTAAAGAATGGGTTGCCGGTTCCGGCAGAGAAAATAACAACATCACCACTGGCGAGATACCGAACGGCTGTTCTGCGATCATAATGCTCAACCACACCGCTCATGGGTATTGCCGACATGACTCTCGCAGAAATATTGTTGCGGTCCAGAGCATCACGCATGGCAAGGCCATTCATCATGGTTGCCAACATGCCCATGTGGTCACCGGTCACACGCTCCATACCAGCTTCATGCAACGCAGCACCGCGAAACAGATTGCCCCCACCTATGACAAGTCCCACCTGAACACCTATACCAACTAACTGGCCGATCTCAAGCGCCATGCGGTCTAGGACCTTAGGGTCAATACCAAACCCCTCCTCGCCCATCAGTTCTTCACCGCTCAACTTGAGCAGAATACGCTTGTACTTCTTGTCTTTTGTACCAGGCATGCAGTGTGTTCTCCGCAAGGGGATTTAATCGGGCGTATATAATAACGGGGGCCGCAGCCCCCGTCTTCAGATCATTTGGCTGCGCCGACCTGAGCCGCCACCTCAGCGGCAAAATCCACTTCCTCTTTCTCGATACCCTCGCCCACTTCAAAGCGAACAAAGGACTCGATGTCAGCACCGGCGTCTTTAACCAGCTTGCCTACTTTGATTTCTGGGTCTTTAACAAAAGGCTGCGCCACCAGGCTGGACTCTGCCAGGAACTTGCTGATGCGGCCCTCGATCATTTTGGCAATGATTTCTTCCGGTTTGCCACTTTCACGCGCCTGTGCAGAGAAGATTTCGCGTTCTTTTTCCACCAGCTCTGCCGGCATGTCTTCGGGTTTAACAACCTGTGGGTTCACGGCGGCAACGTGCATGGCCACATCTTTCGCGAGCTCGGCATCACCACCTGTCAAACCGGTCAGCACCGCGATACGGTTGTTGCTGTGAACATAGGTACCAACCATCGGCGCCTCGACCAGAACCACACGACGTACAGCGATGTTTTCACCAATTTTCTGAACCAGCGCCTGGCGGGTTTCTTCCATATCGGCTGCCAGCGCGGCGGCATCGGTTTGCTTTTCGTTGAACGCCTTTTCAACTACCGTGTTCACAAAGGACAGGAAGTTGTCGTCGCGGGCCACAAAGTCTGTTTCGCTGTTGACTTCAACCAGCACAGCATAGCTGTTGTCATCGGCCACCTTCACAGCCACAACACCTTCAGCGGCGGTGCGACCTGCTTTTTTGGCGGCCTTCATACCACTGGATTTGCGCAGATCATCGATCGCTTTTTCGATGTCGCCATCCGCTTCAACCAACGCTTTTTTACATTCCATCATGCCGAGGCCTGTGCGCTCGCGCAGTTCTTTTACCAGAGATGCAGAAATTGCTGCCATCTGTAAATTCCTCTCAATCGTTTTGTTTAACTGGAAAAAAGGGGGCTATGCCCCCTTTTGATTTCAGTGACATCACAGCTTCTGGCTGTGATGTTTATTCAGCTGCCGCTTCGGTATCGTCGCCAGCGCTTTCTTCTTCAACCACTTCAACAAATTCGTCTTTGCTGGTAGCGGTGCTTGATTGAGCCTTGCCTTCAAGAATTGCGTCGGCAATGGCTGTGGTGTAAAGCTTGATGGCACGAATCGCATCATCATTGCCCGGAATCACATAATCCACACCGTCGGGATCACTGTTGGTATCCACAACACCGATCACCGGAATACCCAGCTTATTGGCTTCCTGAATGGCAATACGCTCATGATCCACATCGATCACGAACAGCATATCGGGCAATCCGCCCATTTCCTTGATACCACCAATGGAGCGCTCAAGCTTCTCCATCAGGCGGGTTCTCATCAGGGCTTCTTTCTTGGTCAGCTTGTCGAAAGTACCGTCCTGGCTCTGCGTTTCCAGTTCACGGAAACGGCGGATCGACGCACGGATGGTTTTGTAGTTGGTCAGCATACCACCCAGCCAGCGGTGGCTGACGTAGGGCATACCGGCACGCTGTGCCTGTTCGACAATAGACTTCTGGGCAGCACGCTTGGTGCCTACCATCAGTACCTTGTTGCCATTGGCTGCAACCTGACGAACTACCTCCAGCGCGTCATTAAACGCAGGTACGGTATATTCCAGGTTGAGAATATGAATCTTGTTACGGGCCCCGAAAATGTATTGATCCATCTTGGGGTTCCAGAAGCGGGTCTGGTGTCCGAAGTGAACGCCAGCCTGCAACATGTCGCGCATGCTTACACTTGCCATAAAAATTCCTCGTTAGGGTTAAACCTCCACATACCCCACCAATCAACCCCCTTCGGGGGCACCCAGACTGATGTGCCGGTACGTGTGTGTCGTTAAGTTAATGAAGCCTCGGGACACACTGCCCAAAAGCGGTGCGCTTTATACCACATCCATTATAGTTATTGAAGTAAAAACCACCCTTATCCGACGTATGCCGCTATATGCCACTACCTGCAACAATCCGTTACAATGTGCCGCTTAAATTTGCTTAGCCGCACCTCTGGAACCTGATATTTATGGCAGATTGCATCCAAACCGCCGAAGAACTGGAAAAAATGCGTATAGCCGGAAGGCTGGCGGCCGAAGTTCTGGAAATGATCGAGCCCTACGTGGTTCCTGGAGTCACCACCGGCGAGCTTGATCGGATCTGTCATGACTACATGGTGAATGAACAGAAAGTCATTCCTGCGCCCCTCAATTACCGTGGGTTTCCAAAATCTATCTGCACCTCAATCAACCAGGTGGTCTGCCACGGCATTCCCTCGGAAAAGAAAAAACTCAAGGATGGCGATATCGTCAACCTAGACATTACCGTCATCAAGGATGGCTACTACGGCGACACCAGCAAAATGTTTTGTGTGGGCAATGTCGCTGACCATGCTCGCCGCCTGGTTCAGGTAGCCCAGGAATGTCTCTATAAGGGGATCAGTGTGGTTCGACCCGGCGTCCGCCTGGGTGATATTGGACACGTCATCCAGCAACATGCCGAAAGCCACTTCTACAGTGTTGTGCGTGATTATTGCGGCCACGGCATTGGCACCGAATTTCACATGGAACCGCAGGTTCTACATTTTGGCCGCCCCAATACGGGTATGCTGATCAAGGAAGGCATGACCTTCACGATTGAGCCAATGGTGAATGCAGGGCGGCACCATACCAAAGTCAAAAAGGACGGCTGGACCGTTGAAACCCGGGACGGACGACTATCCGCCCAGTGGGAACATACTCTCGCGGTCACTGTTGATGGCGTCGAGGTACTCACCGCCCGCAAAGACGAGAAGTTCTAATGGACGAACAGTCAAAAACCCTGCTTTTTTTTGATGAACGTCGCTTCCTTGAAGACGTCGCCACACGAAACCCTATCGAAGTTTTCAAGAACGCGCTTGAGGCTGCCAACCTTCATTTCAACGCCCGTTTTCACGAAGGGGAACAGACCGCCACACTGATCCATGAACGCGCCATTTTTATGGACACCATATTGCGCCATGCCTGGAACCGCTTCAGCTGGAGCAAAAATATCTGCCTGCTGGCCGTCGGCGGCTATGGTCGGGGCGAGCTTCACCCCCAGTCCGATATTGACATTATGATACTGATTCGCTGGGGCAACCCCCGGCGCCACCAAAAAAACATCGAGGGGTTTCTGACCTTCCTGTGGGATATCCAGCTGAAAATTGGCCACAGTGTACGCACCATGTCCCAATGTGTCGCAGAAGCTAAAGGCGATATCACTGTAGCCACCAACCTGATGGAAACCCGAACCATTGCCGGCAATGAATCGCTCCGGCAGTTGATGACCAAGAAAACCGGGCCAAAAAAAATCTGGTCAGACAAGGCATTTTTCCGAGCCAAACTGCTGGAGCAAAAGGAGCGGCACGAGAAGCACGGCAATACCGAATACAATCTGGAGCCAAATGTTAAAGAGGCCCCTGGCGGGTTGCGTGATATCCAGATGATCAACTGGGTGGCCAAGCGTCACTTCAATGTTGAATCCATTGACCAGCTGATCGGCAAGGAATTTCTCAACGCAGAAGAGTTCCTGCAACTGAAGCGTGGCGAAGCATTCCTGTGGAAAGTTCGCTACGGACTTCACTTACTGGCGGATCGGCCGGAAGAACGCCTGATGTTTGATTATCAGCGCAAACTGGCCGCCATGTTCGGTTATCACGACAGTGAAGAGCGCCTCGGTGTAGAAAAATTCATGCAGCACTACTACCAGGTCGTTTTGTCCATGCGCGAGATGAACGATGTCATGCTGCAGTACCTCGATGAAGTGATTCTCAGAAAGGACAAGGCGAAAAACATCTATGCCCTGAATGAGCGCTTTCAAGTGCGCGACAAGCATATCGAGACGGTCGGCGATTACGTATTTGCCAAATACCCCTCCGCCTTGCTGGAGATATTCTGCCTGCTTGGGGAAAACGAGAACATTGTGGGCATTCGTGCGGCCACCATCCGGCAGATTCGTCAGCATCGTAAATTAATTGACGACAGCTTCCGTCATGAGCCGCAAAACAAGAAGCTATTCCTGCGCCTGCTGCGCTGCCCCCATAGAATGAGCACCCAGCTGCAACGCATGACCCGCTACGGCATACTGGGCCGCTACCTGCCAGAATTTGGTCGCATTATTGGCCAAACCCAACACGACATGTTTCACCGATACCCGGTAGACGCTCACACCCTGCAGCTCATCAAAAACATGCGTGTGCTGGAACGGCCGGAGATGGCGGAACGCTACCCCCTCTGTTCACATATCTACAAGAACCTGCCCAAACCGGAGTTGGTGTTTGTGGCAGGCCTATATCATGACATCGCCAAAGGGCGCGGTGGTGATCACTCGGCACTGGGTGCCCATGATGCCGAGGAATTCTGTCGCCGCCACGGTTACAGCGCTGAAGAAACCCGCCTGATTTCCTGGCTGGTGGCTCACCACCTGATCATGTCCAACACATCTCAGCGCGCCGACATATCGGACCCGGATATTATCTACAAATTCGCCCGACTTATGGGTAACCAGTTGCATCTGGACTATCTGTTTGTGCTGACCGTAGCAGATATTACCGCCACCAACCCAACGCTCTGGAATACCTGGAAAGCCTCGCTGATGCGTCAACTCTATTCAGAGACCAAACGCGCCCTGCAACGAGGCCTGGAAAACCCCTTTGACCGGGATGCCTGGGTGGAGAGCACCAAACAGGCTGCCTTGGACACACTGGCCGAACTCGGCATCACCCAGCCACAGGCCATAGAAATCTGGGGCAACGTGGACGATGAATTTTTCCTGCGAGAAAAAGCGGATGATATCGCCACTTATACCGCTGCGATTGCCGCCCGGGGTGACAGCAATGACCCGGTGATTCTCATCCAAAATGCCGGGGTGGAAATACCCATTGCAACGCAAATTTTCATCCACACCAAAGGCATGGACAATGTTTTCCCAACAACGGCGGCAGCACTCGACCACCTGCAACTGAATATTATGGATGCGCGGCTGCACCGGGACACCGAGGGGCACACCTTTGATACCTTCTACGTGCTGGATGAAAACAACCAGCCCTTCGGCGACAACACTGAGATGCTCGAAAAAACCCAGCGCACCCTGTCACACGCGCTGAAAAACCCTGATCCTTCAGCGTTCAATCTGAATCGGCGCACACCTCGCCACCTCAAACAGCTCGCCATGCGTACCGTTGCCAGCATCAGCAACGATATTGAAAAGAGCGCAACCATTCTGGAAGTTATTACGCCGGACCGTCCCGGCCTGCTGGCCCATCTGGGCCGGATCTTTGTACGCTTCGAGCTGCGCTTACTGAGCGCCAAAATTGCCACGCTGGGCGAGCGGGTTGAAGACGTGTTTTATCTGGTGAACATGGACTATAGCCCTCTCAGCAATGCCGAATTCTGCGAAGAGCTGCGGGACACGATATGCAAGGAGCTGGATGCTCGCAATGAGGAAGACGTGGAAGGTGAAACACTGCCCCGCATGCGGCTATGGCGGTAACTCCGGAAACAACACAAAACCTTCTGTTTCTGAATCAATAACGGCGATCATGAACAAAGACCTAGACAAGCTCCACCCGTACCCTTTTGAAAAGCTCAACGCGCTGAAAGCCGGTCTGACCCCACCTGACAACCTTCAGCATATCGCGCTATCCATCGGTGAGCCCAAGCACCCGGCGCCTGCATTTGTGAAACAGGTATTGGCCGATTCTCTGGAAAAGCTCTCTGCCTACCCGCTAACCAAAGGTATTCCTGAATTGAGGGAAGCCATTAGCACCTGGTTGTGTCGCCGCTTTCAGCTGGACGCCGTTGATGCCGAGACGCAGGTACTGCCGGTGAATGGCACACGGGAGGCGCTGTTCGCCTTCGCTCAGGCTGTGGTCGACCGTGCTGGTACCCCCCTGATTCTCAGCCCCAACCCTTTCTACCAGATCTACGAGGGCGCAGGGTTTCTGGCAGGGGCGGAACTGAAATTTCTTAACTGCACCGCTGATAACAATTATCTGCCGAATTTTGATGCAGTGGATGAAGAAACCTGGCGACACTGTCAGCTTCTTTACCTGTGCAGCCCGGGTAATCCCACCGGCGCGGTGATGGACATCCCTCTTTTGCAGCAACTGATTCAGCTGGCTGATCGCCACGATTTCATCATCGCCAGCGACGAATGCTATTCGGAAATCTACCCGGACGAAAACAACCCGCCACCTGGCCTGCTCCAAGCCTGTGCCCAGATGGATCGCCTCGACTACAGCCGCTGCGTGGTATTCCACAGCCTGTCGAAACGCTCCAACCTGCCGGGCTTACGCTCCGGTTTTGTGGCCGGCGACGCAAAGGTGTTGCAGTCATTCCTGCGTTATCGAACCTACCATGGCTGCGCCATGCCCGTGCCCACCCAGCTGGCGAGCATTGCAGCCTGGAATGACGAGCAACATGTGATCGAAAACCGTGAACAATACCGACAGAAGTTTGATGTGTTCAAAGAAATACTCGACGACACATTACCCCTGAGCCTTCCCGATGCCGGCTTCTACTTCTGGGCAGACACCAGTGCTGCAAAAGTGGGTAGCGATGAGAATTTTGCCCGGGAACTGTTTGCCAATGAACACATTACCGTACTCCCCGGTCGCTACTTGGCCCGCCACGCCGAGGGAGTCAATCCGGGGGAAAATCGGGTCAGAATGGCGTTGGTAGCACCCCTGGACGAATGCCGTGAAGCGGCACTGCGCATACGTCGTTTTGTCATCAACGCCAGAAAAAATCCGGCCTGACCCGATGTTAAAGAAAGAACGCGCCGAATTTATTCGCCAGCGATTATCAGAGCTATACCCTAACCCACCCATCCCACTGGCTCACCAGGATGCCTATACGCTCTTGGTCGCCGTACTGTTGTCAGCACAATGCACCGATGAACGGGTCAATCAGGTCACACCGGAACTATTTACCCTGGCTGACAATGCCCGAGACATGAGCCAGGTGCCCCTCGAGCAGGTCTACGACATTATCCGCCCCTGCGGGCTGGCTCCCCAGAAATCAAAAGCCATCGTGAAATTGTCGCAAATCCTGACCGCAGACTACGGCGGCGAGGTGCCCGAGGATATGGCGGCACTGGAAACCCTTCCTGGCGTCGGACATAAAACAGCCAGCGTGGTCATGTCACAGGCCTTTGGTCATTCCGCATTTCCGGTAGATACCCACATTCATCGCCTTGCACAGCGCTGGGGACTGAGCAATGGAAAGAGCGTGGCGCAAACAGAAAAAGATTTGAAGAGGTTGTTTCCAAAAGAGAGTTGGAATGCACTACACCTTCAGATCATCTACTACGGTCGTGAATTCTGCCCGGCCCGCAGCTGCAATGGTCTGACCTGCGATATCTGTAAAACCTGCTTTCCAAACCGCAAACATCCCGTCAAAAATCGAAAAGCCTGAAGAATCAACTGGGCGTAGACTCTTATGCCACGCCTAGGGATATTGTCTTTCCCGTGACACTCTTTGGAAAGTCGAAGTAGGCCAACTCAGCCATACCTGCCCCCAGGTCTCCCCAGTGATTGAGGTCGATGTTTAACAGGACGACACCACAAGTGGGTATTTTCTGTATTTTCATGAGGGTGAGAAAATTGACCAGGTCTGTCATAGCCGGGTTGTGGCAGATCACCGCAAATTTATCGACATCTGCATCGAGGCCACGCATCCAGCTAAGAACATCCTCATAGTTAAAGGTATAAAGTTCAGGTACCACCTCCAAACTCATCGCACCCAGCCCCAGACACGGCATCAACCACCCTGCCGTTTCCACCGACCTGACTGCCGGGCTGGTATAAAACCGTTTCAGAGAGACCGGTTGCATCTGCAAACGTCGACCCATTTCCGGGGCACTGACACGACCCCGCCGATTAAGGGGCCGGTCAAGGTCGGGCAACGTGCTGTCTTTCCAGCACGACTTGGCATGTCGAATCAAGGCAATGGTTTTCATGGCAGTCTCCCGTGATTGCATCTCCCAAGTTTGCTATCCTTCGCGGCGGCTTTAAGGCGACGGGCCTATTGGTAGTTAATAGCAACAATTCATGACAACTGCGTGACGACCTATGACTGACACTGTTCTCTACGGCATCAAAAACTGCGATACAGTCAAGAAAGCCCGGCGCTGGCTGGACGAACACGAAATTGCCTACCGCTTTCACGATGTCCGCGCCGATGGACTCGATCTGTCAATGATCGATTCCTGGATCGCTGCTGTCGGTTGGCAAAAGGTACTCAACAAAGCGGGAACCACCTGGCGAAAACTCGACCCCGAGGTCCAACAACAGGTGTCAGCAGACAACGTTGCGACTTTGCTTCTGGAATACCCTGCCATGATCAAACGTCCGGTTCTGGTTACCAATGGCAACATCACCATCGGTTTCAAACCCGACATTTACGCAACCTGCTTTAACAAGTAATAACACGTAATTTTGGAGACTGAACAAAAAATGACTGCACTTTACAGCTTCGGATTGGGCATCGGCACCCAGAACAACCATGGTGACTGGCTGGAAGTTTATTACCCCAGGCCTCTGCTCAACCCCAGCAAGGAAGTCAGCGACATTCTGCAATCTGTGCTGGACTACCAGGGCGGCAATCAGGCCATGGGCCTGTCCACCGAACAGTTGTCCAAACTAGCCGGCGCATTTGCCAGCAGTGGTCATGCAGATCAGGCTACCATTGCAAAACAGTTACAGGAAAGTTCACGCCCGGCCGTAGCCACCGTTCTAGCTAATGACGATGCGCCGGGTTCTGTCCCCGAGGGTTATCTGAAGCTGCACCTTCTCTCCCATCGCCTGGTCAAACCCAACTCGACCAACCTCACCGGCCTGTTTGGTGTGTTGCGCAACGTGGCATGGACCAGCGAGGGCGCTATTGATCTTGAGGAACTCCCTGCACGGCAACTGCAAGCACGACTCACCGGCAACAGCCTGTCTGTCGACAGCATCGACAAGTTCCCGAAAATGGTCGATTACGTAGTCCCCGCGGGTGTTCGTATTGCCGACACAGCCCGAGTACGTCTTGGTGCCTATATTGGTGAAGGCACAACCATCATGCACGAAGGTTTTGTCAATTTTAATGCTGGAACTGAAAGCACCAGCATGGTGGAAGGGCGTATTTCCCAAGGCGTATTTGTTAAATCGGGGTCTGACCTCGGCGGCGGCAGCTCAACCATGGGCACATTGTCCGGAGGCGGCAATATCATTATCACCATTGGTGAAAAATGCCTACTGGGCGCCAACTCCGGTCTTGGCATCCCGCTCGGCGACCGCTGCACCATCGAAGCTGGCCTTTACATCACATCAGGAACCAAAGTTACTCTGCTGGATGACCAGAACAAGGTGGTCGACCAGGTAAAAGCACGTGATCTGGCCGGCAAGGACGATCTGCTGTTCCGTCGCAACTCGAGTACCGGTGCTGTGGAATGCCTGACCAACAAATCTGCTGTGGAACTCAATGAAGCCTTACACGCTTCTAACTAGCTTCTATGAGGGGAAAAACCCGGCCCATTTGCCGGGTTTTTTGTTTCCAGAAAATCCTCACCATGCCAATGTCACAGAAATTTCTGTTTAAGATAATGCTTCATTCTGGTTAATTTATTGCCAGAAAAAAGCAGGAGATTCCATGGATTATTCAGAATACGGCCCTTTGGCCAACCTCATCGGCATCTGGAAAGGTGACACTGGTATGGACGTGGCTCCTGAATCGGATGGTACCGAGCAGAACCCCTACTACGAAACGCTGGTTTGTGAAGCCGCCGGAGAGGTAAAAAATGCTGAATCACAGCAACTCTGGATCGTGGGATACCATCAGGTGGTTTGTCGCAAATCCAATGATGAGGTCTTCCACGATCAGGTGGGCTATTGGTTGTGGGATCCTGCTGAAAAACAGGTCATCCAGTCTTTGACCATTCCACGTGCGCTCTGTGTACTTGCTGCCGGCAAAGCCCTGACAACAACCGAAGGCGCAACCCAAATCGACGTCAGTGCCAGCCACGATGATCCCCACTGGAACATCCTGCAATCTCCCTTTATGGCGAAAAACGCCAAAACGCTGAGTTACCGTCATTCCATTACAGTCAAAGATGACAGCCTGTCCTACAAGGAATCCACCCTTTTGGATATCTACGGCCGTGAATTCGACCATACCGATGGCAATACCCTTCACCGGGTCACCTGATGCTGACAGGCTGCCGCTGAACGGTAGCCTATCCCAGTTCAGCCCGCTAAACTTACGCCCTCGATTTGAGAGCATTTTGTGATGACCACTGAATCCCCCACGCTAGACCTGACCTGCGAACTGATTCGCCGCCGATCCGTCACACCCTTTGATGATGGCTGCCAGCAGTTAATGATTGAACGGCTTGAAGCACTGGGATTCTGTGTCGTCAGGTTACCTTTCGGAGATGTTGAAAACTTCTGGGCGGTACACGGTAAAAATGGTCCAACCCTGTGCTTTGCCGGGCACACAGATGTTGTTCCTACGGGCCCAGAAAATGACTGGCAACGGCCACCTTTTGAGCCAAAAATAGAGTCCGGCATCCTCTACGGGCGTGGCGCCGCTGATATGAAAGGTTCTCTGGCGGCCATGATTACCAGTGTGGAGCGCTTCCTTGCCGACCACCAGGACCATCGGGGACAAATTGCCTTTCTCATTACCAGCGACGAGGAAGGCATCGCTGTGGACGGCACCGTGAAAGTAGTGGAATGGCTGCGAGAACAGAATGCCATTCCCGAGTGGTGTATCGTCGGCGAGCCCTCCAGCTCAAAACAGGTAGGTGATGTCGTCAAGAATGGGCGACGGGGTTCACTCGGTGCCGAACTGACGGTTAAAGGCATTCAGGGACATGTCGCCTACCCCCACCTGGCAGACAATCCCATCCACAGGATAGCTCCGGCGCTTGCAGAACTGGCCGCGGAAAGCTGGGACAATGGCAATGATTTTTTCCCTGCCACCAGTTTCCAGGTATCCAATATTCAGGGCGGTACCGGTGCCACCAACGTGATTCCCGGCAAAGTCCACGTCGTCTTCAATTTCCGTTTTTCCACTGAAGTCACGGCGGAACAACTCCGCGAACGTACCGGGGCCATCCTGGACAAACACAACCTTGATTACGACATCCAGTGGCATCTGAGCGGACAACCCTTTCTGACAGCAGAAGGCGAACTGGTCGAGGCAACGGTTGCCAGCATCCGCGAAGTCACCGGTCTCAGCACTGAGTTGTCTACCGCGGGAGGCACCTCTGACGGACGATTTATAGCTCCATTTGGCACGCAGGTCGTTGAGCTTGGTCCTGTCAACGCCACCATTCATAAAGTAGACGAGTGCGCCAGCGTGGCGGACATCGATCAACTGAGCATTATTTACCAGCGAATCCTGGAAAAGCTGCTGGGCTAACAACTACCCTTTCCTGCTTGTTAACAACAACCCATCCAAGCGAAGAAAATTTTCGTAGGCAGTTATTTTGATCATTTTAAGGATCACCCTTTACAAGGAGTCACTTATGCGCTTTCTCACGGCTTTGGCCGCTAGAGCTCTGATCTTTCTATCCTTTACCAGCCAGGTTGCCATGGCTGGGACCATCACCCTGAATAATGGCGATGTTATCCACGGCGAGTTGCAGGCTGTAGATAAAAAACAGGTGATATGGAAGTCAGACAACCTGGGCAAACTCAGCATTCCCAAAGAAAAAGTGGCTCACTTCACCTCAACTGCAGTCATTCCCGAAGTCAGAACCCCGGATGGCATTGCCCATAACTGCGCCCTCAACCTCGAAGAAAGCGTTAAAGCCAGTTGTGCTGATGGGCTTGTTGAGACTCAGCCCCTGGCGACGCTGGTAGCTATTGAACCTCCACCTGCCTTCAGTGGCGACTCACGCCTCAGCTTTAACCGAAAAGACGGCAATACCGACTCGTCGGACCTGAACTTCATTGTCAACGCCCAGTGGCTACAGGATCAGTTCCGTCACCAGGTGGAACTGCTGGCGGAGTCAGAGACCAGCGATGGTGACGTGGTGGATGAACGCTACGAAGGAAACTACCAGCTTAACTACGACTTTAACCAACGCTGGTTCAGCTACACACGGCTCGGCTATGAAAAAGATCGGTTTAATGCTATCGACGAGCAATACGAGCTCGGTGCCGGTTTTGGGCAACGCTTTAACCTGGACAATCAGATGAACTTTGATATGCAGTTGGGTGCGGCGTATTTGATTTCACACCATCCGGAGGATGGTTCCGATAACGATCTGGCAGGACGTTGGGGCTTCAAAATGAACTGGCCGGTGCCCGGTAGTAGACTGACCCTGTTCCACCACCATGAACTGCTGTGGGCAATGGATGACGTCAACAACAATCAAACGGAAAGCAGCACAGGGGTCAAACTCCCCCTGATGGGCAACCTGTTCAGTGAGCTACGCTACGATTATGACTATGTCAGCGAACCCTCCGATGAACAGAAACATGCCGACGAAGAGTGGGTGATCGCGATTGGTTACGAATGGTAGAAGGCTGATCAGGATGAACAGCTTACTCTAAGGGAGTTTTTTCAAAGGATAGATATCAAAGCGGGTGGACTTCCCCTTGAGCGAATAGCCCGGCTCACGACCGTTGAGAAAAGGCGCGTGGGCGGGTCGCTTAACCACCACCCGATAGTTGGCCTGCTGCAGTGACAAGGACAAAAGCCTGTCACTATCTTCTGCCGCCATACCCACCAACTGATGAAATAGCTGCATCTCTTTTTTCACCTTGCCGGACTTATCCCTGGGTGGAAACATCGGATCGAGATAAATCACATCTGGAGACTGGTCCGCAGTTAAATTCTGTAAGAATTCAGAGGACTCACTGTGCACGGCGTGAATTCGATCCAGAATGCCCAGTAACTCCCCGTCTGCTTCATATTCCGCACTTTCACGGGCACGGGACAACCCGTCAGTCAACAAAGCAAACACGATGGGATGTCTCTCTACCATTGTGACCTGGGCTCCAAGGCTGGCGAGAACAAATCCATCCCGTCCCAGGCCGGCAGTCAGATCCAGCACCCTCGGTTTAAATCCTTTATGGGACAGGCCTATTGCCTTGGCAATGTCCTGCCCCTTACCCCCACCATAAAGACGGCGGTGTCGAGCCGTCCCGCTACTGAAGTCGCAACGCACCGGACCCGGAGCTTTCGGACCCAGCTGTTGCAGGGCAAGCCCTGCTTCATCGACTACCAGCGCCATGCCCGACATGGAAGCGCTTGCTGTAATGGCAAAGCACTGCAGTCCAAGAGTATCGGAAAGTAAACCGGCCCGGCTTTCAAAGCCGGGCCGGTATAGGATGGAAAGACTGTTTGTCATCTTACTGAATGGGAACCAACTCCAACTCCACCCGGCGGTTAGCCTGACGGCCATATTCGGTACTATTATCAGCAATGGCGTAACGTTCACCATACCCAGTGGTCCAAACCCGACCACTGGCAATGCCCTGGCTGATCAACAGCTGTCCCACACTGGCGGCTCGACGTTCACTGAGTGTCTGATTGTACTCGGAACTGCCGGTTGAATCGGTATGACCGGCAATCCGAATATTGGTCTTGTTAAATTCTTTCAGCACCAGCGCAACAGACTCCAGCGTGTTATAGAACTCGGGACGCACCTCGTAACGGTCAACACCAAAGGTAATATTGCTGGGCATGACCAAACGGATAGAGTCTCCCTCCCGAACAACTCTAACACCCGTACCTTCCAGCTTTGCTCTGAGAGCAGCCTCCTGTCGGTCCATGTAATAGCCAACACCACCGCCCACCGCGGCTCCTGCTACAGCTCCGGTAATAACTCCTTTCTTGCGGTCATCATCACTGGACGTTGCGGCGCCGATAATTGCACCCGTCACAGCACCAATACCTGCACCTTTTGCAGTATTACTGGTTTTTTGCTGACCGGTATAGGGATCCGTAGACATACAGGCCGTCAATGCTCCCACCAGCGCTATTAACAGAAGTTTTTTCATGGTTATTCCTCGTTCATGAATAAAAAGTTAAAGGCTTTGACACCTTCCTTTCAAATTTGCTTTATCCTTATTGTGATAGAAGCAAAAACCTTTTCAAGTGATTTGCCGCCCTTCGGCATTAACTGGTTCGCAGCCTTATGAAAAACATCGCCATTCTTCTCAACCTCTTTTCCATCCTCGTACTGACCGGCTGCGAAAACTACATCTATACCTTCAATGAACAACCAGTCTTTGAGCAACCCGATTTGTTTACTGACTACAAAATCACTGACCAGAGTCTCTCTAACTGTGTCAAACAGGCCATTTTTGACGAGAAGGCCCATAAAGCCGGTACCCTTCGGCAACTCAATTGCTCCAATGCGGGTATTCGCACATTGGCCGGGTTGGAAATCTTTACCGGTCTCACTCATGTCAACCTCGACAACAACTTATTGACCGAGATTAAACCACTGCTATTTCTTGGCCAGCTCAAAACTGTTCTGCTCGCAGGCAATGACAAACTCAACTGTGTGGATGCCAGATTGCTTGCCGAGCAAACTGATGGCCAAGTCAGCCTGCCAACCCATTGCACTCAATAAACGTTCCAATCTGAATTTGGTTGACAGATTTTGCGACTTTCTTCAAAAAAGTTACCCACAAAATCTGTGGATAACTTTGTGCATTACTTTCGTAAAACCCAGCCAAATCCCCATGAACAGGGATACAGACACAAACTGGTTATTTTTTGATCAGTTTAATTTTTATTTATATTTCAATAGGTTATGATTTCCAAAATCAGGAATCAATAACTTAGGAGAGGTTCTGAAGATTCCCCTAAAGTTATTAATGTAATTGTGGACAACAACCATCGAGAAAACCTTGATAGCTGTGCAAATGCTCGGCACCGCTGATCAAAAAATGACGTCAAACTGACCGAAACACCTCAAGAAGCTTTCAATTCCAGCCAGCCAAAGCCCTCTTCCTGGCAGGCGTAGTGAACAGAAGGTAGCTTTGAATCAACCTCTTGCATCAATCCCTTCACAATTTCCAACGCATTGTTCTGTAAGCTGACGTGGCCAACAACAAGATGTTGCATTCGCTGCAGGTCAATACTTTCCAGTAGAGCCAGTGACTGGTCATTACTCAGGTGTCCCCAGGGACTGGAAATTCGCTGTTTCAACGCCATAGGGTATGGGCCGTTTTGCAACATCTGCAGATCATGATTGCATTCAAGCAACAGGCCGTCACAACCAGAGTACTCATCGACCACATGGGGAGTAATACTGCCAATATCGGTCAGCACCCCCAACCTCAAGCCACGACAGCTGAAAATGTACTGTACGGGCTCTCTGGCGTCGTGTGGCACAGATACCGGAGTGATAGTTACATCACCGAATACAAAGGGAGAATGGCTGTCTATCAACGTGAGGGGTACTGAGGGAGCTTTGGCAGCCTTACTGGTGCCGGCAGTCATAATAACCGGGATATTGTATTTCTTCGCTAGAGGGAATACGCCGCGAAGATGGTCTGTATGCTCGTGTGTAACCAGTACAGCGCCAATATCGGCAGGCGTTAACTCTAAACGCAGTAGTCGACGTTCCGTTTCCCGGATCGAGAAACCACAATCCACTAGGAACCTTGAAGAGCCACAGTCCACAACTGTGGCGTTACCCTTACTGCCGCTGCCCAATGAGGCAAAGCGCATCCGTACTTAACTTAGATTGCCGCGGATCACTTTAAGGAGCTTCATCGCCGAGGGGCGATCAAGCTGGTTACGTGCCTCATCCAGCACGCGAACTTCCACAATCTGCTGGTTCTCGGAGAGAGTGACCTGGTATTTTACCGGTGGCAGCTCCTCATCTTTCTGACCAAAGTTGAGCACCAGATCCATTAGTGTTGTTCCACCTTCCTCAACCAGGATAATTTCCTTGTATTCGACGCTGACTCGTCCTGCAGAGCGATCCTGATCCAGAACCGTGAACCCCCCTTTGGAGAGAGAGTTAATTACTGAATTCCAGGCCCTGTCGTAACCGAGTCTGATCTGGAGATAGGGGTCGACAGCTTCATCAGCGATGACCTTCACACGATCGTCGCCACCGATATTCTGGGCCAGAAGAGAGACACTGCCACTGTTGATTTCATGGGCCAACGCATCGGAAGTAATCTGCAGAAACTCCTGCTCGCGGGCATCGCTCATGGAGCTTTGCGGCCATTCTGAAACGTCTGATTCTTTACCCAGCGGCGCAGACATTTCCAGAATGCTGACTTCGGTGCTGTTAACTCCAACACCGGGCCTGATCGTAAAACGGAAACGGTGACTGTTTACATCGTCGTCCTTGAACTCAAGCCAGGCCGTTTCAATTTCACCAGCGGTGGCGTCCACCCGAGTTGTGGGAACCTGGCTACGCGAAAGAATATTGCGTATTCTCGGCCAGACTTCAGCTGGCGGTTTATTGATGGCGATCCAGCGCTTGTCGCCGAAAGTATCAATCTTGACGATCTCTTCGAACGTGGTTTCCGACAAGGGCTGGGGTCTTGGCAGCCTGAAACGTTGAGGAGCTGCTGACGTATCAGCAATTACCGGAATATCGTAGAGCTCGCCGATGGCTGAGCTGCTCTGATCTTCGGGCACCGACATGGGCGGTACTTCCACAGCCTGCAGGTAGTCATTACTGCGGTCCCTCACTGGACTTTTGCCACAACCTGCCACGGCCAATGTCAGCACCGTCACACAGAAAAGTCTCAGACTTGGTTTCATTCAGGGCTCCGCTTTCTCTTAGTTGCCGTTCAATACGCCGGCTTGTTTCAGGGCAGTCAACACCGTTTCATGGTGTTCGGCTGACAAATCCGTCAACGGCAGACGGATGGCATGTTCCATCAGCCCCATTTCTGCAACTGCCCACTTGACGGGGATAGGGTTCGACTCCACAAACAAGTGTTTGTGAAGGGGTAGCAATACCTGATTAATAGCACGCGCTTCTTCCGCCTGTCCTGCCAGCGCAAGCCGGCACATCTCAGACATTAACTGGGGTGCAACGTTCGCGGTCACCGAAATATCGCCGTGACCCCCCATCAGAATCAATTCCAGGGCCGTGGCATCGTCCCCTGAATAAATCGCAAAATCCGACGGACAGTTTTCTATCAGTTGTCGCGCGCGCCCCAGATCTCCGGTGGCTTCCTTGATACCGACAATATTGGGAATATCTGCAAGCCGGATCACTGTTTCCGGCAACATGTCACAGGCGGTTCTGCCCGGCACGTTGTAGAGAATCTGAGGAATATCCACAGCTTCTGCAATGGCCTTGTGATGAAGATAAAGGCCCTGCTGGGTCGGCTTGTTGTAATAAGGCGTCACCAGAAGACAGGCATCAGCACCCGCCTGTTGGGCGCGCTGGGTCCACTCTATAGCTTCCCGGGTTGAATTCGCTCCTGTTCCGGCAATCACGGGAATACGACCGGCTGCGTCTTCAACAATGGCAGCAATCGTCGCCATATGCTCCTGTACGTCCAGGGTGGGAGACTCTCCCGTAGTGCCCACTGCCACAATGGCATGGGTACCCTGTTCAATGTGCCACTCCACCAGACGCTTCAGCCGGTCCCAGTCCACTTCCAGGTTTTCACGCAGCATGGGAGTGACCAGAGCAACAATACTTCCGGTGATCATCAAGGGCCTCAAAAAGTCAGGAGAAAAATCAAAGGCGTAATGGTACTGACCCGCTCAAGACCACACAAGCACTTACACAAGATTTAAGGGCTTATCTGCCAGCAGCGCGTATCTTTATTTACTTTTGGTTTTACTTTTTGGAATTACTTTTTGGATAGGGGCGTACTTCGCCCTCGGGACGGGTTTTGAAACGACGGTGAATCCACATGTACTGGTCAGGCTGTTGCAGTATGAATTCCTCCACCTTGCGGTTCACCGTTTCGGCATCTACCACATCGTCACCAACGGGAAAATTTTCCAGTGGCGGATGAATGGTGACACGGTAACCCCGGCTACCCGGCAGACGGACATGGGAAAATGGCAATACGGCAGCATTCCCGGTTTTTGCAAATCGTGCAGTTGCCGTCACACTGGCGGCCTGTACACCAAAGAACGACGCAAAAACACTTTGCTTGCGACCGTAATCCTGGTCCGGGGCATACCAGATAATCCGCCCCTGGCGTAGGGCCTTGAACATACCCCTGACATCCTCCCTGGGATACACCACCCCGACAGGATCGCGTGCCCTGCGACCACGGCTTTGCACATAATCGTAGACGGGATTCTTGTGTGCCCTGTACATCCCATCAATGGAGTGCCGGGAGGACAAAGCGGAGGCGCCGATCTCCAGTGTGGTGTAGTGGATGGCCATGAGCAAAGCACCCCTACCGTTGAGCTGCTCAATGTGCTCCATGCCTTCCAATTGCACCAAACGATTAAAACGCCCAGTGGGCCACCACCAGGCAATCCCAATCTCAAAGAACGCGATGCCATAGCTGGTAAAATTATCCCGCAACAATTTTCGGCGCTGGGCTTCGTCCATATCCGGAAAGCAGAGCTTAAGGTTGATTTCAGCGATCTCGCGCCGGTAGCCGCCAATCCAGTACATGACCGCCCCCACCTGGGTTCCCAACCAGACAATTAGCGGATAAGGCAGCATAACCAGCAACCACCAGCAGCCGATGCCCAGCCAGGTCAGCCAGTATCGCGGATGTAAAAAGTGCCATTGGAACTGCTGATTTTCGTACATCTGACGTCCGTATTCTGCGGGGCTGGCATTATACGGGCAAAGCAGGCGAGCAGCGAGAGTCTCAACTTGTCATATCAGGAGTCTCAACCTCTCATATCAGGAGTCTCAACCTCTCATATCAGGGGCCTCACTCTGTCGGGTCAGGAGCGTAGCAGCGCGTCAAGTTGGTCGACCTGTTCTGCCCAGTCGGAGTCGTTGGTGATCGCCTCTGCGATAAAGGCACGCTGGGCACAATTCCAAAAAGGCGCTGCGGCCAGATAGACATCACTCGGCAGAGGCTTGTGAGCCGCCACGAACCCCTCTATCTCCTGCTGGCTGGAGGGCAGGCCCAGTTGATCAAATAGGCCTGACAGTGTGTGAATATCAGTATCCATTTCTTCTGTATAGAAGGCGCAGACAGGGTTCGCAACAGGAATAAAGGATATTTGTTACGGCAACAGTACCCAGCGCTCTTCTCCAAAGGCCCAGTGCTGAGCAATCTTCTTCTGTGCTACGCCGTCTTCTTCCAGCTTGAGCAAATGTGCCCACAGGGACAATTTCGCCATGGGTAAGAGATCGGTACTGACATCGCTGTAGACATGTTTCAGTAGTGTATCCATCCCGGATTCACCCAAATGTCGAAGCGCCTCAATAACCCTCTGCTCCCGCTGAAGCCGGTGGTTAACTATCTGCTCCAGAACACCCGCCGGATTATTCAGCAGATCGCCATGGCCAGGCGCAATGGTGTTAATGGAATAATTCATCAAATGCCGGGTAGATCGAATGTAGGCCGCCATATTGCCGCTGGGGGGAATAATCACCACGGAGGAGCCCTGCATAATGTGATCCCCGGAAAAGAGCATGCCCTCTTCCTGCAGCAGGAAGCAGAACTGGTTGGCTACATGGCCCGGTGTATGGATTGCCTCAAGAATAAATTCCGGGGATTCCAGCAATTGTCCGTGGTTGAGGTTTTCCTCCACCTCGAAGGTGCGGTCCTGATGACCATCATCAGCCATGACACAACCAATCATCTTTGCGCCGGTGACATTCGAGATCTGTTTGGCTGCTGGTGAATGATCTGGGTGGGTATGGGTCACCAGAATCCAGCGCAAACGGTCACCGCAGAAGGTAAGCAATTGATCTATGTGCGAGGGAATGGCAGGCCCCGGATCAATCAGTGCCAGCTCTCGGTTACCCACCAAATAGCTGTTGGTCCCGGGACCAGTCATGAGGTTGCTGTTCGGCGCGGTCACCCGCCTAACCAGAGGAGACAGTCGGTACAACGTCATTGCATCCTGTTTTTGCAGCCCCCTCTTTGTTCAGCCCCCTAAACCAGGTTTTTGATGGGTACGACGGGGTCCACATCCGCGTCGTAATCAACGCCCTCAATATCAAAACCAAATAGCTTGAGGAACTCGTGCTTGTAACCCTTGAAGTCGGTCAGTTCCGGAATATTCTCGGTGGTAATGCGGGACCAATCTTCAGACACCCGCTGCTGAATTTCTGGACGCAGTTCCAGTTCATCCACACGTATCCGGCCTTCACTATCCATTCTCGGGTCATCACTATAGAGGCACTCGGTATACAAGCGATATAACTGCTCAATACACCCCTCGTGGGTGCCCGCGTCCTTCATGGCCTTGAACAGCAGGGCAAGATAGAGCGGCATAATGGGAATGGCCGAACTAGCCTGTGTTACCACAGCCTTCAGTACCGCCACCCGAGCATCACCACCAATTGCTGCTAGTTGCTCACGAATACCGAGCACCTTCTTGTCGAGGTCTTTTTTCGCCTGACCAATGGTGCCATCCCAGTAGAGATCCCAGGTCACTTTCTCGCCCACGTAGGTAAATGCTGCGGTCTTGGCGCCTTCTGACAGCACCCCGGCTGAATCCAGAGCTTCCATCCACATCTGCCAGTCTTCACCACCCATCACCGCAACAGTGTTGGCAATTTCTTCATCACTGGCCGCTTCCAGAGAAAACTCCTGAATTTCTTCCTTATCGGTGTTAATGCCCCGCAAGGTCACATCCTTACCAATGGGCTTAAGTGTGGAGTTAAACAGTTCACCGGTTTTTGGGTGCTGGCGGCGAGGTGAAGCCAGGCTGTAGATCACCAGGTCCACCTGTCCTAGGTCAGCCTTGATCGTCTCAATGGCTTTCTGTTTGATCTCATCGGAGAAGGCATCACCGTTGATGCTTTTTGCATACAGGCCCTCTGCCTCCGCGAATTTGTGGAAAGCTGCCGAGTTGTACCAGCCGGCTGTACCCGGTTTCTTGTCAGCACCCTCTTTCTCAAAAAAGATGCCCAGCGTAGACGCTCCACAGCCAAAGGCAGCAGTAATTCTTGCGGCCAGCCCGTACCCCGTGGAAGCTCCGATCACCAGCACTCTCTTGGGCCCATCAAAAGATCCCTGACTTTTGATGTAGTCAATCTGCTGTTTGACATTGGCCTCACAGCCCACCGGATGGGTGGTAATGCACATAAAGCCACGGACTCTCGGTTTGATAATCATTGCCAGTCTCCACTAGTTACTCTGACGGGTATCGCTGCCCAATACGGGCGCCATCATACCTTGAAGGCCGAAGCTGACCAAGAAACTCACCGCCGTGAATAGGAAAGATTGCTGTGCGCTGCTAATATCACCGAAATACCCCGGTTATTTCCAGCATAGTGCAGGAGTCAGGCAACCATGAATTACTACCAATCACTGGCAACATTTCTATTGAGACTCGGTCTTGGCATCATGATTCTGTTGCACGGGGTAGCGAAAATTATCAACCCGGGTACCCTAGACTTTATCAGCGGTAAGCTAAGCAATTTTGGCTTGCCCAGCGAGCTGGCCTACCTGGTATATCTCGGTGAAGTGCTTGCGCCCCTGATGGTCATTCTTGGTTACTTCAACCGCCTGGGTGCCATTTTAATTGCTGGCAACATGCTGGCCGCCATCATCCTGGTTCACGGCGGTGATGTCTTTTCCCTCACAAACCATGGTGGCTGGGGTATTGAACTGCAGGGCATGTTCCTGCTAGCTGCCATAGCCGTGGCCCTTCAGGGAACCGGCAAGTACGCCCTGCGACCCGACTAAATCATCAACAAGAATGACGCGCGGCATCTGGTGCCGCGTTCACGTTCTGGTAGAATTTCCCGCCTTCACTGGTCGGGTTTACTAAACCCGAAATGCACACTGGCAGCGGAGACAGGCTGAGCAATAACGTAATTATCTCCGCCGATGACAGGACACAACACAATGAACCTCGCCGATAAAGTACTGGCCGTCAACGACGACCTGCCCATTCGCACCCACGACCCTATCCATAGCGGCAAAGTTCGCTCTGTCTACTGGCTGACAGAATCAGATAGTCGCCGTCTAATTAAAGAACGCGGCTACGATGTGGCGGCAGACGCCCCTCTGGCTATCATGGTAATCAGCGACAGAATTTCTGCCTTTGATTGTATCTGGCACGGCGAAGGTGGCATGAATGGGGTGCCTGGCAAAGGCGCCGCCCTCAACGCCATCTCCAATCACTGGTTCAAGCTGTTCAGAGAGAAAGGCCTAGCGGATAGCCATATTTTGGAAATCCCCCACCCGCTGGTGTGGATTGTGCAAAAAGCAGAGCCCGTAATGATTGAGGCCATTTGCCGACAGTACATTACCGGTTCCATGTGGCGCTCCTACCTCAAGGGTGAAAGGGAATTCTGTGGAATCCAATTGCCTGACGATCTGCAAAAAGACCAGAAGCTTCCCGAACTGCTGATCACACCATCCACCAAAGGCATCATGACCGGACTGCCGGGTATTCCCGAAGCAGATGATGTGAATATTTCACGGGCCGATATCGAAAACAATTATCAGGCTTTTAACTTCCGCAGCCTCGGTGATATCGATCGCTACGAAGTGCTGTTGAAAGAAGGCTTTGACGTGATCAGCAATGCCCTTGCGTCGATTGACCAGATTTTCGTGGATACCAAATTCGAGTTCGGCTACGTCACCGACAGCCATGGCCAGCGCAAACTGATCTACATGGATGAAGTAGGCACCCCTGACTCATCCAGAATCTGGGACGGCCCCAGCTACCGAAATGGTGAGGTGGTTGAAAACTCCAAGGAAAGCTTCAGACAGCTGCTGCTTAACCACTTCCCCGACCCAGACATTCTGCTCAACAAGGATCGGATGGATGAGCGCAAGGCATTGGCACAACACAATGCACTGCCGGAATCCGTACTGATGGAAGTATCAAAAACCTATGTATCCATCGCTGAGCGAATCACTGGCGAAACACTGCATTTACCAGAAAACCCCAAAGCCGAAATTATTCAGATTCTGCGTGACGAATACGCACTGATCGATTGACCTCTTCGCCGGACAGCAGCGGGTTTTCTGAGCCCGCTGCTGCTCCCTTTTCCGCCGGGGTAGAAGAGCGGTCCAGCGTGCCGATATCCAGGATTGGCGAGGCATCAATGTGTTGGGCATCCATCATTTCAGCAATCCGCTGCAGGGACGAAAGAATCATGTTCTGCTCCCAGTTATGCAGCTCGTCAAATTGCCTGGCAAAGTGCTCCTGCAATGGCATGGGCGCATCCTGAAGCACCTGTTCAGCTTTATCCGTGAGAAAAGCATGAACCTTCCGCTTGTCCTCTGTTGACCGCTGTCGGTATACCAGACCGCGTTTCTCCAGCCGATCAATAATCGTCGTTACCGTCGCCTGACTGAGACTGATCTCCTCCGCCAGCTCACCAATCGTTACCTGCCCACGGTCCCTTATCGCCTGTAAAAGGAGGATCTGGGGTGCGGTAAGTCCGCTGGTCTTGGCCAGATGCTTGGAATATAAATCCGTCGCCCGGATAACCCGCCGCAGGGCGATCAATACCTGTTCTATCGATTCCAACGTCACTTCCCCCAATCAGCTTCAGGCACAGTATATGCCGAACACTCTCCTCCTATGGATAGCTGTCCGTTTGGATCGCTTGCCTGTTTTCTGTATAATACTTCGAACTCTAAACAATATTTAATCCCTGACTTGAAAATTATCTATGAAAACCCCATAGAAATCTGCGAATACTAAAAATCGAACAAACAAATATTATTTGAACTATACATATTTACCCGAGAATTTTTACCCAATGAATCACGCCACTTCATTTCGTCCACCGCTGCCGGAAGATGGTGCACAGGTACATCAACTGGTATCTGAGTGCCCGCCTCTAGACCAGAACTCCGTCTACTGCAATCTGCTGCAATGCTCGCATTTTCGAGACACGTCGGTTGCTGTAGACATGGGCGATCGACTGGTTGGCTTTATTTCTGGCTACCTGATACCCGATCGACCAGACACGCTGTTCATCTGGCAAGTTGCCGTCCACGAACAGGCCCGTGGTCTTGGCCTGGCTAGCCGAATGCTGCTCGAGATACTCAGGCGACCGCAGTGCGCCAAGGTTTCCTACCTGGAAACCTCCATAACGGCTGACAACCAGGCTTCCTGGGGGCTGTTCAAACGCCTTGCAGACCGCCTGGGCACCAACACACAAGATTCAACCCTATTTGACCGGGACAGGCACTTTCGGGGTCAACACGACACCGAATGCCTCGTCAAAATTGGGCCATTTAATAATGCACAGGTCATTGAGGCCTCATAACTCACTCAGGAAGAGGACACTCCATTATGAAAATTTTTGAAGAGATCGAATCAGAAGTTCAGAGCTACGCCCGTTCTTTCCCGCGCGTCTTCAACAAAGCGCAGGGCGAATTCCTTTACGACGAGGAAGGCAACCAGTACCTGGACTTTCTCGCCGGAGCCGGCACCCTCAATTACGGACACAACAACCCGGTATTCAAAGAGAAACTACTTGAGTATATCCACCAGGATGGCATCACCCACGGCCTGGATCTGCACACCAAGGCAAAAGGTGAATTCCTGGAAAGTTTTAACGAGAAGATCCTCAAGCCCCGCAACCTCGAATATGTCATGCAGTTTACCGGCCCCACCGGCACCAACGCCGTGGAAGCGGCGCTTAAGCTGACCCGCAACATCAAGGGCCGGGAAAATATCATCGCATTTACCAATGGCTTCCACGGGGTCAGCCTCGGTTCCCTGTCGGCCACCGGCAATTCACACCACCGCGGTGCTGCCGGGGTAAGCCTCAGCGGCACCAGCCGTATGCCCTATGACGGCTACCTGGGAGATCACATCGACACCACCATCTACCTGGACAAGGTACTGACCGACTCCAGCAGCGGCATCGACAAACCCGCGGCGGTGATCGTGGAAACGGTTCAGGGCGAAGGTGGCATCAATGCCGCCAGCTTCGAATGGCTACGCAACCTGGAAAAAATCTGCCGCAAGCACGATGTGTTGTTGATTGTCGATGATATTCAGGCAGGCTGTGGTCGCACCGGAACCTATTTCAGTTTCGAAGAAGCGGGCATCTATCCCGACATCATCACCATGTCGAAATCACTGGGCGGCTACGGCCTGCCCTTTGCCGTGGTGCTGATTCGTCCGGAGCTGGACCACTGGAAGCCCGGTGAGCACAACGGGACTTTCAGGGGCAACAACTTTGCCTTTGTCACTGCCAAGGCGGCTATCGACCATTACTGGGCTGACAACCAGTTCTCCAAACAAGTTAAGAAAAAAGGCGAATACGTGTCACAGCGCCTCAATACCATCGTCGACCAATATGGTGATGGCAACTTTACTACTCGCGGTCGGGGAATGTTTCAGGGCATCAACTGTGTCAATGGTGAACTAGCAGAAAAAATTACCCGCAGCGCATTTAAGCAGGGCCTCATTATCGAAACCAGTGGCGCCGATGATCAAGTCGTAAAACTGCTTTGCCCGCTGATTATCAGTGAGGAAAATCTCACCCGCGGTATCGATATCATCGAAAACACCATTCGCGAAGTTTGCGCAAAAGAAGACAGCATCCCTGCCCAGAAAAAATACTTCAACGTTAAACGGCTGGCCAGCTGAACCAGCGTCCCGATGTGATAGCGCCCTTCAAAGTATCGAAGGGCGTCATTTACCCTTTTATTCAAGCGCCGAGGACAACATGATCGTCAGACAACTGCAACAAGCCGAACAAACTAACCGCCGTATTGTTTCCCCTGATGGCAACTGGGAAAGTACACGCATGCTGCTGAAAGATGACAGCATGGGGTTTTCCTTCCATATCACCACCATCTACGCCGGTGCCGATTTCCACATGCACTACCAGAACCACCTGGAATCGGTTTACTGCATGTCCGGCGAGGGTGAAGTGGAGACGCTCGACGACGGCAAAAAATACCCGATAACACCGGGCACGCTATACATTCTGGACAAACACGACCGTCACATACTCAGGGCATTCAAGGAAATGAAAATGGCCTGTGTCTTCAACCCTCCTCTGAATGGCAAGGAAGTTCACAACGCAGAAGGCGCCTATGAGCTGAACGCCGACAGCGTCGAAGCCTGATCGCACCCCTTAACAACGCATTTCACTAACCCCAATGACAGGAGTGATTTTTTAATGGGTTTTCACAGCGTGGAAAAAATTGGCGGAACTTCCATGAACGATTACGCTGCTGTGCGGGATAACATTATCCATCGTCCAGCGGGTGATACGCTTTACCAGCGTGTCTTTGTCGTCTCGGCTTACGGAGGCGTTACCGATCAGCTGCTTGAACATAAAAAAACCGGACAACCAGGTATCTTTGCCTCGTTTGCCAATGGTGTTAAGGATGACAGCTGGCAGGACTTACTGATAGAACTGAAAAGACGCTTATTTGCCATTAACGAAGCACTCTTTCCCGAAAGGGATCTGCTCACCCGTGCCAATGAATTCATCGGCAGCCGCCTCAACGAAGCAGAACGCTGTCTTACCGACCTGAAGAAGCTCTGCCAACACGGCCATTTTGCACTGGACGTCCACCTGGCCACGGTCAGGGAGATGCTTGCCAGCATCGGAGAGGCCCATAGCGCATGGAATACTGCTCAACTTCTACAAAGGGATGGGGTCAATGCCTGCTTTGTCGATCTCACAGGCTGGAAAACCAACCGTCACATTTCCCTGGACGAACGCATTCAATCCGCGTTCAAGGATCTGGACCTCGACACCCAACTGCCTATTGTTACAGGTTATGCACACACAGATAGCGGGCTGATGTCCTCGTTTGACCGTGGGTACAGTGAAATGACCTTTTCGCGCCTAGCCGTGATAACCGGCGCCAGGGAAGCCATCATCCATAAGGAATTTCACCTCAGCAGCGCTGATCCCCGGGTTGTGGGCAATGAAAATGCCGTCCCCATTGGCCGGACAAATTACGATGTGGCCGACCAGCTGGCTAACCTGGGCATGGAGGCCATCCACCCCAAGGCGGCCAAAGGCCTGCGTCAGAACCAGATTCCATTGCGGGTAAAAAATACCTTTGAACCGGAACATAGCGGCACCCTTATCACCAGCGACTACGTCAGTGATAAACCCTGTGTAGAGATTATCGCCGGCTGCCGTGGCATCTTTGCCATTGAACTGTTCAATCAGGATATGGCGGGGAATTATGCGCAGAGCGACAGCGCCATTCTCGGCATCATCGAGCGTTTTCGGGGGCACGTGGTGTCCAAGGACATCAATGCCAACACCATTACCCACTACCTGTCCACGAACCTGAAAACCGTCAAACGTATTTGTCGTGAACTGGAAAATCTGTTTCCGGAAGCTGAAATCAACCAGCAAAAGGTCGCCATTGTCTCTGCCATTGGTAGTGACATGCAGGTACCCGGCCTCTTGGCGAAAACGGTCGCCGCGCTGGCGGAGCAAGACATCAGCGTACTGGCCATGCACCAGTCCATGCGACAGGTGGATATGCAGTTTGTAATCAGTGAAGACGACTGGGAGAGCGCCATCCAGAGCCTCCACCGCCATCTGGTAGAGGTCCACGACCATGGTCGCGCCATATGCCTTGCCTCATGATGGAAAAGGCATCTGACATGCCCGGCTACTGGTGATGAATGACGCCAGCGTACAAACAGAATCCCTGCGAAGCAGTGAGAGTCAGTTTTATGTCCACGGCATAAAGGCGCTGAAACCAAATCACCCGGAAGTGGCCAATTTGATTGAAGAGGGCTTTCAACCCAGTGATTTTGGTTCCCGCATCTGGCGCTCCAGCTATTTGCTGATCGAATATCTTTCCCGTCACTCCCTGAGTGGGACGCGACAGGCCATGGAACTCGGATGTGGCTGGGGACTGGCAGGCACGTACCTGCAAAAAACCTTCGATGTAGAAGTTATTGCCACAGACAGGGATGCCGACGTCTTCCCTTTCCAGCAGCTGGTGTGCCGACACAATGATATCGACATGCAGACCCAACATTGCAGCCTGTCCGGTCTGCGCGAACATGATCTCAGGGATATTGACCTGATGATTGGTGCCGATATCTGTTACTCCGACGACAACGCCCGCGACATTGAACGTCTCTGCCTCCACATGACCCGTCAACAGGGCGTCGAACTGATTTTGGCCGATAGTGGCAGAGCACCCTTCGTGAACCTTGTCGAGAGACTTGGGCTCCGCTATTCCGTGAAAATGACGCCACTGACATTGGAATTGCCGACTGCGGTCAGCGGCCATATTCTGCACGCTGTCATCTCACCGTGATCATTTCATTTGTTGCCTTCCTGCTCATGTTTACCGTGATCGGCCTGCTATCCGCCAGGAAGAGTCGTGGCACCAAGCACGACTATTACCTGGCCAGCAGCTCGGTATCGCCCTGGCTGGTAGGCCTCTCAGCGGTCGCCACCAACAACAGCGGTTACATGTTCATCGGTGTTATCGGTTACACCTATATGGTTGGTCTCTCGGCCATCTGGCTCATGCTGGGATGGATTACCGGCGACTTCCTCGCCTCACAGTTTGTCCATCACCGTCTGCGCGAACAGGCGCCAAAAACCGCTGAAGTCAGTTATGTGGGCATTCTCAGCAGCTGGTACGGTGATCGTCACCATGGCCAGCAACGCACCATGGGAATTATTTCCCTGATTTTCCTGCTGGCCTATGCCAGTGCCCAGCTGGTGGCCGGCAGCAAGGCACTCCAGGTATTGTTTGAATGGCCGTCCTGGGCTGGAGCCACCCTGTCGGCGACCCTGGTGACTTTGTACTGTTTTGCCGGTGGCATACGCGCCTCCATCTGGACCGACGCGGCGCAATCCTCTGTGATGATTGTCGCCATGGGATTACTGATGCTTGCCGCCATCAGTTCTCTGGGCGGTCTCCAGTCCGTTTATCAGGAAATGTCGCAACTACAGGGATTTCTCGACTGGTACCCCTCAGACCTTGCATTTCCTGGTGTTGCCGGCGGTATCCTCTTTGCTGTCAGCTGGATGTTCGCGGGCCTATCCGTGATTGGGCAACCACACATCATGGTTCGCTTTATGACACTCAAGGACAGCAGACAGATGAACCGCGCTCGCTGCTGGTACTACCTCTGGTACCTGGCGTTTTACGCCATGGCGACAGGCGTCGGTATGCTATCGAGAATCTATCTCAGCGATACCGCCAGCTTTGACGCTGAACTGGCGCTGCCAACCATGGCTCTGGAGCTGTTTCCACCCCTGCTGGTTGGACTGATACTGGCAGGGATCTTCGCCGCCACTATGTCCACGGCAGACTCACTGGTGCTGAGCTGTTCGGCAACCCTTACCCATGACCTGCTACCACAGAGGATCGAGAAAACATGGCTGATGAAAGTCGTCACCGTACTAGTCACTCTCGGCGCATTAATTTGGGCACTGGGCAACAGCCAAAGCGTATTCAGCCTGGTGGTGATGGCTTGGTCGGGTCTGGCAAGTGCGTTTGCCCCGCTCTTGCTGTTTCTCTGTCTTGGAAAGCGACCAACGCCCTCCCTGAGCCTGATAGCCATTGCCGGAGGGCTTGGCTGCGCCATGTTATGGCGCTGGCTGGGCTGGCATCAGGCTGTCTACGAAGGAATGGCAGGGATTCTGGCAGGGCTACTGATCCTCACCCTGGGGTTACAACTGGGCTATCGAACTCAGCTGCCTGAGTCTGCTCCGAGATAAACTCTTGGCACTCTACGGGGCATGCGTGTCAGTAATTCATAACTGATAGTAGCCGCCCTTCTGGCCACCTCATTGACGGGCAACCCACTGCCCCACAGCACCACTTCGTCACCGACAGCGACATCCTGCAGGCTGGTGACATCTACGGTAATCATATCCATGGATACCCGACCCACCATGGGACAGCGCTGGCCTTTGATCAGCACAGGGGTGCCGTCCGGCGCGTGAACGGGATAGCCATCGCCGTAGCCCATGGCAACCGTGGCAATACGGCTCGGTTGGCGGGCGCTCCAGCGGGCGCCATAACCAACGGTCTCACCAGGCGGCACCTCACGAAGCGCTATGACAGAAGATTTTAACGTCATCACTGGCTGCAACTGATCGGCCAATGTATTTGGCTCCTGGAAAGGAGAACTGCCGTACAGCATGATGCCGGGTCGATTCCAGTCGGCCCGACACTCGGGCCAGCCAAGGAGTGCCGCAGAGTTTGCCAGACTCAGCGCGATATTCCCCTCGCCAGACAGACCGGCCATTCCCGCATTGAAGCGGGCCAGCTGTTGCCGGGTAAAATCATTATCCAGCTCATCGGCACAGGCGAAATGGGTAGCCACGACAATACCACTGGCGACATGGTCGCAGGCGTTTAATGCCCCATAGGTGGCCACCAGTTCCTCGGGGCGAATGCCCAGGCGGTGCATACCACTATCCACGCACAGCCAGATCTTTAGTGCGCTGGCAGGCCTGGAAGCCAGCACGGCCTCCAACTGCTCACGGTTTACCACCGAAACCCAGAAGTCATGCCGAGCAGCAACATCAATCTCGTCACGGCTGAACGCGCCCTCCAGCAAGCAGATTGGTTTGACGATTCCCGACTCCCGCAACTCCAGCGCTTCCTCGGTACAGGCAACACCGAACGCGGGCACCAGATCCTCTATCGCACGGGCCACCGCAACTGCGCCATGGCCATAGGCATTGGCCTTGATGATGGCCATGGTGCGGGACTGGGGCGCCAGCTGATTAGCCAGCGTCACGTTGTGGCGTAGAGCATTTAAATCAATCAGGGCTTTTGCGGGTCTGGACATGAATATTGTGTTATCTCAAATAGGCTCGTTGAGCGTTTTAATCAGTAATCAAACTTACCGGCAGAATAAATTTTCTGCGCCTGCAACCAGATATCCCCGACCTCACCATTGCCAACCGGTCGACCATCCACAGCAATAACAGGTACCACCTCTTTAGATGAACTGGTGACCCAGACTTCATCGGCAGCATAGACCTCGGCCTTGGTGACAGTCCGCTCCTGCACAGGAATCTGCCCGTCTTTGCGCAGCAGATCCAGCAGGATGTAACGGGTGATGCCCGGCAGCTTGTACTGGTCCAGGGGCGGGGTAATCACCACCCCATCCTTAACGATATAGGCATTACAGGCGCTGGCCTCGGTCAGTTCTTCCCGCTCGTTGAACAGTAAGGTTTCATCGACTCCCTGCTGGTAGCCATGCTGAAAATGCATGACATTGCCAAGCAGCGCCGTGGATTTGATATGGCAGCGCTCCCAGCGCAAATCGCGGTCAGTGACCACACGGAAAGCCTTGACCCTGCTTTTGTCGGCCACGGGCTCGGCGGGTATTTCAAAGGTGAAGGCAAATACCGTCGGTGAGACATTCTCCGGGTAGGCGTGAAAACGCCGGCTATCCGCACCGCGACTGACATGGAGATAAAGGCCCAGGTTACCGCTGCCATTGCGCTCTATCAGCGTATCGCAAACGGCTTTCCACCGGGTTCTACTCCAATCCAGTTTGATGCCGACTGCAGACAACCCCTGGCTCATACGTTCCATATGCGGGTCAAAGCCCACCATACGGCCAGCATAGGAAGGCAGAACCTCGTAAATACCATCACCGAACAGGAACCCCCTGTCCATGGGCGAAATACGGGCTTCCTCCATGGGTAAATAGTCGCCATTTAAAAATACTGTGCTCATTGTTTTCTCAGCTCTTTACCCAATTGCCAAGGTTATTCCACACCCGAAAAAAGCGACCGATCTTAGCAGTGCCCTTTCACCCTGAAAAGCATAGCGGACACTTAACGGCCGCCCCTGGCTTCATTCACCAGCTGCTGTAGGCCCGCCACCAGCAGCTTGCCACTTTCACAGGGCAAGCCATCTTCGGAGAGCGTGTTTTCTCTGGTCACTCCATCGACACTGCCCCTTTCCGCCAGATATTCGAGTACTTCACGGTTATCCCACTGTGAGAGGTAATCGATATCAGACCAGTAACTGAGCATGGCCACCAGGCCATGGGCCGCCCAATTGGACACATCGGCAATCACCAATTCATCACAGCGGGTGGCAGAGGGCGTAATATCCAGTGATGCTAAAGCTTCGACAAGATTTCCCATGCCAATCTCATTGCCGCCATCGCCGATGGCAATACTGGGGCAGTCGGCCAGGGTCAGAAAATCATCAAAACAGAAGGTGTGCTCACTGATATCCTCGCCACGCATATTGTAGTAACGACCATCCCTGGCCCGTCCCGGCAGCTCAATACTTACCACCAGCTCGGGGCATATGTTCGCCAGCACCTCACGGATACGCTCAGGCAGTTGTGGGGAAATACCCACTGGCATCGCCTCTACCCGAAAATCACCGGTCAAGGACATCGCCAACTGTTCGCTACAGACCAGTATCGGTTCCGCACCCTGACCTTCGAGCGCCCTGTAAAGTGCAATGGCACCGGCTGGCCCATCGGTTTCAAACGTGTCCAGAACCGGAAAACCCGTGCCAATCAAAACCGGACCGCGACACGCTCTTAAACGCTCGGCAGCCCTCAGGCAATAGCCCGGGCGCAGGTGGGCCCGCAGGTCCGCCATACCCCGCATATTTCTCTCCACCAGTAATTGCTCGATGCGCTCGCTGAGTAACTGGTCATGTTCATTTGTCATGGACACCTCATTCAACCTAAGGCTCTCTATCCAGCTGAAGGCTCTTTACCCCGCTGAAGGCTCTTTACCCCGCTGAAGGCTCTTTACTTGGACAGACTACCGGCTGTATTTGCTCAAATTGTTTGGTGGCCTGCAGTCTCACCTGCCGAGCCTTGTCGACCGTTATCGGTGCAAAAGATACCCTGCCACCCGCCGGCAACTGTGCCAGTAGCGGCAGGTCTACGGACAGCACCGCGCCCAGTTTGGGATAACCCCCAATCGTCTGGCGATCACTGAGCAGCACGATGGGCTGGCCATCAGGGGGCACCTGAACTGCGCCCAGGCAAATGCCCTCGGAAAGCATATCCGGCATTCGGCAATGCACTGCCGGCCCTTCCAGTCGATATCCCATCCTGTCGCTCTGGCTGGACACCTGGTATTCCCCCGCATAAAAGCGCTCCCGCTCAGACGGAGCAAAGGCATCATGCTGGTAACCCATCACCATCCTCAACAACACTCGCCGGTTATAGACCGGGCGATAGCCCGTGGGCACTTTCAAGCAGTCCCCGCTATCAACTTGAGGACATGGCAGGCGATCCCCTCCCACCAGTTTACGACCCTCCATACCCCCTATGCCCTCTCGTAATACTGTAGCAGTGCTCCCCAGAACCGCTGGCACCATCAACCCACCAGCGGTGGCCAGATAGGCTCGCACTCCGGCTCTGGCAAAGCCCACCGAAATTTTGTCCCCGGGATAAACAGAGTGACTGCGCCAACCTTCAATAGGTCTGCCATTGATGGCCAGTGGCATATCGGCACCGCAGACGGCAATTCGGGTGGTTACCTCAGCGACAAGCTCCAGGCCACCTACGGTAATTTCAAGAGATGATGCACCCGAGGGGTTTCCGCATAGCCGGTTTGCCCAGGCAAACGCTAGGGAGTCTGCGGGGCCTCCAGTGGTCAACCCCAAGCGGTGATAGCCAATGCGTCCACCATCCTGAATCAGGGTCATGACTCCAGGCTTGATAACCTGGAAGCCGACTGCGCTCACAGCTCACCTCCCATCGAGATGAATTCGCTGCGATCAATGGCAAAAAAACGTACCCGATCCCCAACTTCCACCGGCATCGGTGGGTCTGCCTGCAGGTCAAACATCAACAACGGGCAGCGGCCAATCAAATTCCAGCCACCGGGGGAAATGGAGGGATACACCGCAGTCTGTCGCCCGGCAATGCCCACACTACCCTGTCGCACCCGAGGTCTCGGTGTTGCCAGGCGAGGATGAGCAATACGCTCGTCCACCTCTCCCAGGTAAGCAAACCCGGGGGCAAAGCCGATGGCGTAAACCCGGTACTCCCGGGCCTGGTGCAAGTCCACGATGTCGGAGATAGAGAGGCCTGTCTGACTGGCCATGACTCGCAAGTCAGGTCCGGATTCCTCGCTGTAATAAACCGGCAGTTCCACCAGCTTGGCACGGCGCTCAGATGCTCTACCCTTGGCCTCCGCCAACAGCGCGGGGATCTGTGAACACAAGCGGCCGTAATCGGTTTTGTACAGGTCATAAATCAACAGCAGGGAGGCATAGGAGGGCACCAGATCCACCAGCAAATCTCCGAGCGCCTGTTCCAACACTTGAACGGCCCGCTGTACCTGATCGGAGACCTCCGGGCTGAGGTGATCGGAAAGATAAATGATCAGGGCATTTTCACCTGCAACGGCGATTTTCACGATACTGGCTCCACGCTCAAGACACGAGTTGCCTGAGTTCGCGGATCACGCGGATACTTTCCGGGTTATCCCCGTGCACGCAGAGCGTATCTGCCGCCAGCGGCAAACGCAGCCCACCGGCGGCGATGATCTCACCCGTCTCAACCAGTGACGCCACCTGTGCCAGAGTCTGTTCCCGGCTGAGTACCGCACCCGAGCAGGACCGGGGCACCAGCAATCCGCTGTCGTCATAACACCGATCCGCAAATGCTTCCAGCCACAATGGAACACCCAACGCCGCTGCTTCGCGACGATGCGCTTCAGCCTCGGGGGTCGCCTGGATCATCAGGTGCAGAGGTTGGTAAAAGCTTGCCACGGCCTCCATCACCGCCCGCCGCAACTGGGCATCTTTCATCATATCGTTGTAAAGCGCACCATGGGGTTTGACATAGGCCAGGGTTAACCCCATGGAGCGAGCCATCCCGTCCAGTGCGGCAATCTGATAATGCAAAAGCGCCGCGATTTCCTCCGGCGTATGGGCCATTGACCTGCGCCCGAATCCCTCCAGATCCCGATAACCGGGGTGAGCCCCGATCATGACCCCATGCCGCCCTGCCAATTGCAGTGTTTTGAGCATCGACATCTGATCCCCCGCATGAAAACCACAGGCAATATTGGCCTGATGGATATGAGGCATCACAGCAGCATCGACATCCAGGTCGATGCCGCCAGCACCTTCACCCAGATCAGCGTTTAACAACAGGGGCATGTTGCAATCCTCTGACCGCTGCTCATAACACCGCCAGCTTGCTATTGGGCAAGTCGGTGACCAGCATGCAACCCGGACTATGGGTAATACACAAAGGTGGCCGGGCTGTTTCCAGGGCCACTTGCGGGGTTACCCCACAGGCCCAGAACACGGGCAGCTCTCCCTCGTGGATGCTCACAGCATCGCCAAAATCAGGACTGGATATATCGTGGATACCGATCAGGGAAGGATCACCAATATGAACTGGCGCACCATGCACTGATGGAAAGCGCGTGCAGATCTGAACGGCGCGAATCGCGTCAGCCGCCAGCATCGGTCGCATACTCACCACCATGTCACTGCTGAAACGGCCCGCCTTGCGGCAGGGAATATTGGTACGGTACATCGGGACGTTGACGCCTTCGGTGATATTGCGTATCTCCAGCCCATCCGCCAGCAAGGCTTCCTCGAAGGAAAAAGAACAGCCCAGGACAAATGTCACCAGATCATCCCGCCAGTGGTTGACGATATCCATGACCTCCTGCATCAACTCTCCACCGTGAAAGATCCGGTAGCGAGGAATATCCGTGCGGATATCCAGTTCGTCACCTAGCTCCGGCAACAATGGATCACCAACCTGAGACATGGCAATCAATGGACATGGCCGGGGGTTCAGCTGGCAGAAGCGCAAAAAGTCCGCAGCCCAATCCTCGGGCAGGATCACCACATTACCCTGCACAAACCCCTGACATTGACCCGAGGTATTGGTCTGGTATTCGCCATAGCGTATGCGTGCCCGCAATTGTTTAGGGGTATAGGCGACCTGCATGGAATGCTCCGTATACTGGGCTTTTAGTGTCATTCAACCATTTCTGCGCCCGGCATGACCATACCCTACCTGAATAAAGCCACAAATCCGTGACTGCTATGGGATAGAGCTCAAACAGATAATGACCTGAACATTCTGGAGGCATAAAAAACGGGAGAATGGGAATGGGGGACCATCCTCCCGCGTGGCAAGTGAGCAGAACGGTAATTACCCGTCTTCGGGCGGAGCCCAAAGATAGGATTTATCGCCCTGCCCACCGCGCAGGCAACTGATCGGGGCTGGCCAGGCATTGGACATCAGCCGCGAAAAATCCTTGTGACTGAGGTGAAGTAAATGGTGGTGGTCACCCCCTTCAATGTAGACATCCATGCCCGCTTCAAGCAGTGCATTGTCCACAATCACATCCATATGAAAGGCATCTCCCAGGCAGGGAATCGCCCCTTCATCGCAGTCTGGAAACAGCTGGCGCAACTCGGATTCCTCGGCAATCTCGTATCCGTGCTGACGACCGTACTCCAGCCATTCCACCACCAGTTCGTTGGCAGCAGGAATAACGCACATGGCATAGCGGTCGTCCTGGCGAACAATCACCGCTTTTGCCAGCTTGGCAGGCGGCACATGTGCCTCGCGGGCAGTCGCCATGGAAGTACTCGTATGTTCATGTCGTAACACTTCATAATTGACGTGGTGTTTGCTGAGATAATCAGCCAAAACAGGAGAGACGCCCATAAGCTAGTACCTCGTGTTAACTTACATCAACTCACTGTTTAGTATAGTTCGCCCAACCTCCGTTCCCAGCACCGCTAAATAATGGTTTGCTCTATCAGAAATGACTGTATATGACGGTCTCTGCTAGACGCTTTTCTCTTGATCAAAAAAAAGGCTGGCAACCTCCCTCCGGTAAGAGGTGTTGCCAGCCCCGAATAAACCGTATGCAGGCTTGGTTAGCGCGCCAGGCCCTCTACGTAGAGGTAGTCATAACCCAACCAGATAAAGACTGAGCAAAGAGCGAGTGTCAGCAACATTGCCGGAGTGCCCTTGCGAAACCAGAGACCGGGGGTAATCGCCAGGGCAGGATTACCCGTCTCCCTAGCCAGCCGCTCAGAGATGGTCACGATATAGACGTTGGCGGTGGAACCAATGTGGGAACCGTTGCCTCCCATGCCGACACCCATGGCCAGCGCCCACCACATGACACTGACATTCACTCCCTGAAGCTGCAGTCCCGCCAGTACGGGAATCATGGCAGCGGTAAAGGGAATATTATCGATCAATGCGGACAAAATGGCGGCAACCCAGAGGAGCAGCAGCGCCGCACCCAGAGGGTGTTCCAATATGATCGGTTTGAACTGCTCGCCGATCAGCTCCAGCAACCCACTTTTTTCAACACCGCCAATCAGAATAAACAGCGCGATAAAGAACATTAGCAGGGGTGTTTCCAAATGCCCGGTGACTTTGTCCAGGTCCACCTTACGGGACAGAAACACCAGAATAGTCAGGGCAATCGCCGCCACCATCCAGGGCTCCCATCCCAGCTTGGTGTGGTAGATAAACAGCACCACCATGAACGCCATGACCAGCAGAGACTTTTGCCACAGGCGCTTATTTTTATACTGGGCTACTGATTCAAAGTTTCCGCAGGGAATCGACAACTCACTGGGGAACAGGAAGCGCATGGCGATCAGAATACTCAACCAGGCCAGAGCCACCGGCGGGCCCATGTGGATAAAGAAAGTATTGAAGTCGATACCTGCAGCAGAACCGATCATCAGGTTGGGCGGGTCACCAACCAGTGTTGCCACACCACCGGTATCCGATAACAGTGCAGCGGCCAGCAGGTAGGGAATGGGCGATATGCCCATGGTCTGACAGATCAGGATAATCAGCGGCCCGAAGATAATGACCGTGGTCACGTTATCCAGCAACAGCGATATCACTGTCACAGCAGTACCCAAAAACACCATCAGCCGGACCTGTGAGCCACCACTGTGATTCGCCAGATATTCGGCCATATGCTCAAAGCCACCCGTGCTGATCATGATGGAAACCACAATCATCATGATTGCCAGCAGGAACACCACATTCCAGTCGATGGCGTGAAGCGCCAGTTCGGGCGAATAGAAGCCATAAATCTGGCCCGCGATAATAATGGCACCGGCCCCTGCCATGGCAAATTTAGCGCGGTTATAGCCGTGTAGATGCTCGGTAAAGATACCAAGGAAAGTCAAAATCAATATTGCCCCGGATACGATCATCGGGGTGGTGAGTTCATGCATAACACAATCTCCATTGTGAACTTAGGGGGGTAGACGCAATGCCAAGCGGGCAAGCCCGATGGCAAAAAACAACAGATAAGAGAGGAACAATGCCGTGTCGACTTCGTTCAGGCTAAATGCGATGTGGCAGAAACCGCCTGAATACTCGTCTAGTCAGAAGCCGGAAAAACAGAAAAAACCCGGCTTTAGCACTGCCTTAGAGAGAATGGGGGTGCCCGAATACCGTGAACCTGATACGTCCCACGATATGTGGCTGGTTGAACATGACAGATACTGTCAACTGTTTCAGCTTCATGCACAACAGGAAAACTGTGCGCCAGAAAAGCAAAAGGCTTATCCGTGTCATCAAGGTCGCCACCGCCGACAACCACATGACATTCCCCCGGGGTAGCCTGATTGCCATGAAACCAATCAGAAAAAACCTCGGCGCTGGCCATTGAGATGACCGCAAACAGAAGAGCGGAAATCAGCGTATTGATCAACAGGGTGTCCCGTGTAGCACATACCGACCTATGCATGCCGGCGAGGTGGACCTGGGGTGGTCCGCAGAGCGCGGATTATAGCAACTTCCCGGCACTGGAACGTAGCTCTGAAAAAAACATTTTCACCTTTTTTAACGTTAAGGGTTTCTTAAGTATTGCCAACTAATCTGACAGGCAATACACCGGAATAGGGTTTGGAAATGGCTCTTATCACGACATCAGACAACACTGCCGTCCCGGTCAGTGAAAAGCCCTCCCGCAGCCTCAGTCAATTGTTGGGGCCGGGACCACAGCTCTCATTGCACGGTCGTCAATCTGCAGACCGGCAACGGGTAGAAACTTATGTTGCCAGACAATTTCAATCCGTCTACGGCGCCAGTATCAACGAATTCATGCCGCTGTTTCTAAGCCTTGGCTGTAATGAGCAGTTAAGCGCGGTAACCGGCATCAGACCGGTCGAGGAGCAGCCCCTGTTTCTGGAGCAGTACCTCGACCAACCCATCGAGCAGGAAGTGGTGCGGGTGTTTGAAACGCCCGCCAACCGACTCAGTGTCGTTGAAATCGGCAACCTCGCCGCCACCCACCGCGGTTCAAGCCAGTTACTGTTCGTGCTACTGGCCGCAACGTTGCACCGTGCCGGATTCCGCTGGATTACCTTTACCGCTACTCCCCAGGTCAGAAAAACCATTAATCGACTGGGTTTTGAGCTGCGCATTATCGATGAAGCCAAGCCGGAGCGTCTGGAGCAAAACGTCCTGAAGCAATGGGGCAGCTATTACCACACCAATCCGCTGGTGGTCGCCGGTGATCTCAACCACGCCATGCAGGTTATCGGTGCAAAACGCACCTTAGGCGGCATCCTGGCCCTGTACTGCAACCAGGTTGACACCCTCGCTGCCCAGATCAAATACGGAGTCCACCATGGTCAATATCGTTACGCAGCTTGAACACCTGTATGACGAAACTCAGGTTGTCGTTCGTGATACGGCGAGAAGCCTGACACGGGGACAGCTCACAGCGACCTGCCAACAGCTGGCGAAACAACTTGAACGACGGAATATTCGCACGTTGGCATTGCACGCGGACAATGGTCTTGACTGGATTGTGATCGATCTGGCCTGTCAACTGGCCAACATCTGCATCTTGCCCCTGCCCACGTTTTTTTCGATCTCGCAATTGCAGCATGCATTAAGTGAGACGCCAGTGGATGCCGTTATCAGCGACAACCCCGCCGTGCCGGATCTGTTTCCCCAGGTGAAACACCGTGAGACTCTCAGCGAAATCCTTCCCGGCAGCAACCACCTGCAACTGCTGTTGATGGAAATGAGTGATACCCCTGCCCTGCTGCCCCAGCAAACCGGCAAGATAACTTATACCTCGGGATCAACCGGCTCCCCCAAGGGTGTCTGCCTGAGTAATTACCAGCTGCTGGAACAGGCCTCCGTGCTGGCTAATGCAGTAGCCCTAAAACACCCGAGACACCTCTGCCTGTTGCCACTGAGCACCCTGTTGGAAAACGTCGCCGGTGTGTATACACCCATCATGGCCAGCGGCGAAGTGATCGCCCCTTCCTTGCGGGAATTGGGCTTCTGTGGCAGTTCCTCGGTAGATGCCTCAATCATGACATCCGTAATCAGCCGCTATCAGCCCGACAGCCTGATTCTTACCCCACAGTTGCTGTTACTGCTGGTCAACGCTGCCAGCAAAGGCTGGCAAGCTCCGTCATCCCTGCGTTTTGTCGCTGTGGGTGGCAGTCGTGTCTCACCGGCACTGCTGAGTCAAGCATGGCAAGCGGGCATACCCGCTTATGAAGGCTATGGACTGTCCGAATGTGCCTCTGTGGTCAGTCTGAATGCCACTCGCCAGCACCGGCCCGGTAGCTGTGGCAAACCCTTACCCCACCTTGGGGTAAGAATTATTGATGATGAAGTGGTCGTCACAGGCAATCCGATGCTTGGCTACGTGAACGAACCCTCAAGCTGGGGCAACCAGGCTATTTATACAGGCGATCTCGGGTATCTGGATAATGACGGCTATTTGTTCATTAATGGCAGACGCAAAAACCTGCTGATTTCCAGCTACGGTCGCAACATCAACCCGGAATGGATCGAATCCGAATTTCTGGCCCATCCGGTATTTGCAGAGTTTGTCGTATTTGGCGATGCCGAGCCCTACTGTGTTGCCCTGCTTACACCCCGGCAGCCCGGAATAAGTCGACGCCAGCTGCAAGCGATTATTGATGATATCAACCGCTCCCTACCGGACTATGCCCGCATTTGTCAGTGGGCCATTCTGCCTGCTCCGCTGACAACAGATCGCTCACTGATCACCGATAACGGCCGGCCCAAGCGAAGCGCCATTCAGGAACACTATCGCTCCCTGCTGGATAGCCTGTATCACTCAGGGGTGGAGGAGCTCAGCGCATGACTACATCCGCCGCATACCTCGACAGGACCACTTCCCGGGCGGCGACCAACGACGTACCCCCGTCCCTGGCATTTTCCGAGAAATACGACCGGGTTCATGCTCAGCAATATTTCGACAAACACCACGAGTCCCTGTCACGCCGTTTATCCAACTGGCGGGAACAGCGTCTTGCCCGTCAATGCCTCGAAGATGCGGGCAACCCGGACACAGTGCTGGACCTTCCCTGCGGAGCGGGCAGGTTCTGGCCCATGCTGGCGGAAAACATTCACCGGCAGATTTATGCCGCTGACAACTCAGGGGATATGCTACAGGTGGCCCTGGCTCACCAGCCGGAACACCTGGCAGAGCGGGTCATCCCCTTCAGAACCTCTGCCTTTGCCATTGATATGCCCGATGCTTCCGTAGACAACATTTTCTGTATGCGACTACTGCATCATGTCGCCTCGCCAGAGCATCGACTGGCTATTCTCAGGGAATTTCACCGCGTCACCCGGGATACGGTGGTAGTGTCGCTCTGGGTGGATGGCAACTACAAATCATGGCGGCGCAAAAAGCTGGAAGCAAAGCGCGGCAAATTGTCAGGAGATCACGCTAACCAGAACCGGTTTATCGTTGCCAGAAAGGAAATCGAATCAGAATTTGATGCCGCCGGCTTTGAGATTATCAACCACCGCGATTTCCTCATGGGTTATGCTATGTGGCGCATGTACATAATAAGAAAGGCAAATAATAATGAAAACCCTTTCCCCTGCTCCTCACAGCAACCCGGCCACCAACAACTTTGACGACTGGTGGCACATGAACGGAACCTGGGTTGAAGAACCAAATAAACGTCGCGGCGGCGAAAGCGGCGTCATGCGCTGCGAAGTGAACGGCGATACCTTTTTTGTCAAAAAACAGGTGGGACATATCTGCCGCACTCTGCGCTACCCGTTTGGCTGCCCCACGATTGTTCGCGAAGCCCACCGCCTAGGTATCTGCGAACAGCTGGGAGTCGTGACCCCGGAAGTGATCTACTGCGATAACCGCATGGAAAATGGCGAAGCACAGGCTGTTCTGGTTACACGGGACCTGGCTGGTTACGAATGTGTCCAGGACTGGTACAACAATGAGCCAGATGGACCCATCAAGGACCGTGTGCTGGATGCCGTCTATCGATGGCTGGCGGAAACCCTGGCCAAACTACACAACCAACGCTGGCAGCATGGCTGCCTGTACGACAAACACGTGTTCTTCCGGATCAAGCCCGGTGAAAACACTGATGTGGATATCGCCCTCATCGATCTCGAAAAGTGCCGTCGCCGACTTTCGGTGGCCCGTGCTTCTGAACGGGATGTTCGGCAAATGTGTAGACACATGCCGGGATTGGATGGCCCTCACTGGCACTCCTTTGTGGAGGCCTATACACAACATATCAACCTCAAGTCAGGTACAGACAAAAAATGGCTTTCTTTAACACACTGAACGAACAAACTCTGTCAGCGCGACAGCATCTGCTAAGCGCGCCTATCATTCAAAAGGCATTGGCGGGAAATATCACCCTGGACGAATACATTGGTTTTCTCGAGCAGGCATACCACCATGTCAAACACACCACTCCATTGCTCATGGCAGTGGGGTCGCGCTTGCCAGAAGACAAGGAGTGGCTGAGAGATGCCGTGGCGGAATACATCGAGGAGGAAGTCGGCCACCAGGAATGGATTCTCAATGATATTGCTGCCTGTGGTTACGACAAGGAAGCGGCCCGACACAGCACGCCACACCCGGAAACCGAGCTGATGGTCGCCTACGCCTACGACACGGTGACGCGCATCAATCCCCTCGGCTTTTTTGGCATGGTTCAGGTACTGGAAGGCACCAGTGTCAGCATCGCTGAAAATGCTGCAGATAAGATCAGGGAAACGCTGAACCTTCCCAAGAAAGCATTCTCGTACCTTTATTCCCACGGCTCTCTGGATCAGGATCATGTGAAGTTTTTTGAGAACCTGATGAACCGTATCGAATCTCCAGAAGAACAGGCGCAGATCATTCATTCCGCCAACATGTTCTACCGACTATATGGCGATATTTTCCGTTCGCTCTCCGATGGGCACGGAATTCCCCTGGCCGCCTGAGGTCTTCATCTCTATGAAACTACAGAATAAAACCGTGCTGCTCACCGGAGCTTCAGGCGGTATCGGTCGTACAGTGGCTAAAACTCTGGCACGCCAGGGCGCGCATCTCTTACTGGTGGGGCGCCGTACGGACAGTCTGAACACCCTGTTGGAAGAACTACCAGGGCAACACCGGGCCATCACAGCAGACATTTCCAGTGATGAGGGCCGACAGCTGATTGCCACCCACTGCCAGGAATCCGGGGGTATCAACCTGCTTATTAATCTGGCAGGCACGCTGGATTTCAGCTTTTTTGAATACCAGTCAGACGCCACCATTGAGCAGATCATCACCACCAATCTGCTGTCACCCATGCTGCTGACACGCCGCCTGATACCGCTGCTGAAAACCCGTGAAGAAGCCGCCATCATCAATGTCGGCTCCACATTCGGCAGTATCGGCCACCCAGGTTTTGCCAGTTACTGTGCCAGCAAATTTGGCCTGAGGGGTTTTTCCGAAGCGCTGTGCCGGGAACTGGCGGATACGCCCATAAAGGTGTTTTACCTGGCCCCCAGGGCCACCGATACCAGTCTGAACTCGACGGCTGTCAACGACCTGAATCAGGCCCTCGGCAATAAAACCGACTCACCCCAGCGGGTGGCCGATGCACTGGTGGAACTGGTGACATCAAACCGCCAGCAACACTACATGGGATGGCCGGAAAAGCTGTTTGTGCGAATCAATGCCCTGTTTCCCGGCATCGTCCACAGCGCTCTGGTCAAAAAAATTCCCGTAATCAGAAAGTACACAGAGCACCAGCTCGAGACAAAATGAATACCAGATGGAGAGCCTTACCATGAAGTCACGTTTTTCAACTCTGATGGCAGCTGCTGTGACCCTGCTTACCCTGTCTGCCACCCCGGCCTGGGCGGGTATCACCGAGGATATTTCCAACCTGCAACACCGTTGGGCAAAGGTGAATTACGAAATGAACGGCAAAGCTCAGTTATCCGCCTTTGAAACACTGACCAGTGATGCTGACAAGGTGGTAGCCAGTTACCCGGATCAAGCCGAACCATTGATCTGGCGCGGCATTATCAAGTCCACCCACGCAGGAGCCAAAGGCGGTCTCGGCGCGCTGGGTCTGGCCAAGTCTTCCAAGGCTGACCTGGAAGCGGCCATGAAAATCAACGCGGATGCTCTGGATGGTTCTGCCTACACCAGTCTCGGCACCCTGTATTTCAATGTACCCGGCTGGCCTATCGGTTTTGGCGACGACAAGAAGGCCGAAGAGTTGCTGCAAAAAGCGTTGTCCATCAACCCCAACGGTATTGATAGCAACTACTTTTTCGGTGACTATCTGATCTCGAAGAAACGGTACTCTGAAGCCAAAACCTATCTTCTCAACGCCAAAAATGCTCCTCCCCGCCCCAACCGCCCTCTGGCCGACAAGGGGCGTCAACTGGAGATCGATGCAGCCCTGGCCACCGTAGAGAAAAAACTCAAGGACTAATCCTGGCTAATGCAAGTTCTGCTGGTTGAAGATGACAGGCCCCTGGCCCAGGGGCTGCAAACTGCACTCCGCAAGCAGGGCTATTCCGTCAATCATGTGGAGACCGGCGATGCCTGTCTTCATGTGATTGTCACCGAACCCCCGGATATCATCATCCTCGACCTGGGTCTTCCTGATATGGATGGCCTGAAGGTACTACAGAAGATTCGAGACAAGCTGCAGACCCTGCCGGTATTGCTGCTGACAGCCCGGGACTCCGTCGATGACAAGGTCGCCGGGCTTGACAGTGGCGCCGACGATTACCTGGCCAAGCCTTTCGAAATGACCGAGTTACTGGCTCGGCTCAGAGTATTGGAACGCCGCCTCGGCACGGTCAAATCCAATCTTATCCAGATTGGCGAAGTAGCGCTCGATACCAGCAATCAGGAAGTATTTTTTCGCGAGCAACCCCAGGAGCTTTCCCGCAAGGAATACATGTTGCTAAAAAGCCTGATGGAGAATGCCGGTAAAGTACTCACCCGGAGTACCCTGGAAACCCGACTCTACAGCTGGGGGGAAGAGGTTTGCAGCAATGCCCTGGAAGTTCATATCCATCACCTGAGAAAAAAACTGGGTTCTGACTTCATCAAAACAGTTCGCGGTGTCGGTTATAAGGTCGCACCGCCGTGAGCTCCATCAGGCTGTTCCTGATTGCCTCTATATTGGCAATCCTTACCCTGTTCAATTTTGTCGCTGCCCTGCAGGGTTACCAGGCCAGCCTGAGGGAAGCGGAGCAACTGTTTGACAACCAGCTCTATCAGACCGCCAAACTGATTGCCAACCTGCATACTGAGCAGATACAGACACCTCCCAGCCCTCAAAACAACCTGGCCTACCAGGTGTGGCATAACAACCAGCTGATTGCCACCTCATCACCCAGCCTGCGCAAACCGATTATCGAGTTGCTGCCCGGATTTGATCACGCAAATTTCAACGGCTATCGCTGGCGAACATTGGTTTTCTACGACGACAACCACAACAACTGGATCATCGTCGCAGAGCGCAGTGACTTGCGCTACATGCTCGCGGAAAGCGTGATCACTCAGGCCGTGCTACCCATCCTGCTGGGCATTCCTTTGGCCGGCCTGCTGATCTGGCTGATTGTGAGCCGGGGCCTGAAGCCGTTGCGGGATCTTTCCGAACAACTGAAAAACAAGCAAGCCAATGACCTCACCCCCATAGCCATACCGGATCTGAAAAGCGAGCTTAAACAGGTCAACCACTCCATTAATGCCCTGATGCGCCGCCTCGGCAGTGCACTGGACCGGGAAAAGCGTTTCACCGCCGATGCTGCACACGAGTTGCGCACCCCCATCAGTGCCCTCAAGGTACAGCTGCACAACCTGCGGGAGGAAGTCCCTCAGGGTAATGAAGCCTTTGCCCAGTTGGAGGCCGGCGTTGAACGGATGCAGCACTTGGTGGAGCAACTCCTATCCCTGTATCGTTCGACGCCGGAAGAGTTTTCCCATCAAATGACTCGCCTCAACCTTTACGAACTGGCACAGGAAGTCATTGCCAACCAGCACCATGATTTTGAAAAATGCAATCAACTACTGGAACTGGAAGGTGATAACTGTTTTGTAGAGGGAGACCCGTTTGCCCTCACCACGCTGTTGCAAAACCTGCTCAGCAATGCCAACAAATACACCCCACCTGGCGGGCAGATTCGGGTCACGACAGAGGCTGTCGGTGGCCACATTTGCCTGAAAGTTGAAGATTCCGGTCCGGGTATTTCACCCACGGATTACAGCAAGGTGTTCGAGCGCTTTCAGCGCCTAAGTCATATTAAGGACGTGGCTGCTGTTCAGGGTTGTGGCCTCGGGCTTACCATTGTCAAACACATTGCAGACCTGCACAACGCACGCACCAGCATCGCACCATCCAGTTTTGACACAGGAACGGCGTTCATTATTCTGTTTCCCCGGACACCAGACAGCCATGACTAGAATCATCAGGTACTACTTACGCTTCGCACTGGCAACCCTGTGTATCCTGCTGGCCCAAACTTCCATGGCAGGTACACCAGTGATCGAGCTGAGGATCAAAGATCATCTATTTTTCCCCGAGACTCTGGAAATTCCCGCAGATACCAAGGTCAAGCTGCTGGTGATCAATGAAGACCCTACACCGGAAGAATTCGAGAGCTATGAACTGAACCGGGAAAAAGTCATTCCCGGTAACCGCAAGACCGTCATCTTTATTGGCCCATTGCCTCAAGGGGAATACCCATTTTTCGGGGAGTTTTACCCTAAAACCGCACAGGGAAAAGTGGTGGTGACCCCATGAATATTGAGGCAGATATTCCATGTTCTTGAATTCGGTAGTTCTGATACTCCAGGAAATTCTCGAAGCGGCGCTGCTGGTAAGTGTGCTGATGGTCTTCAGTCGCCTAGATGAAAGGAGGCCTTACTGGCTGCTCACAGCACTCAGCGCTGGCTTTGCTGGATCACTGCTGCTCTCCCTAAACATGGCCAACGTGTCCGAATGGTTTGATTACGTGGGCCAGGAAGTCGTCAACGCCAGTATGCAGTACGCAATCACACTGCTACTGGCCCTATTTGCATTTTCCATGTCCGGCGATCGGTCACCGGGGCGACAACGGTTAGTAACCATCTGCATGGTGGCCAGTGTGGCATTTTCCCTGACACGGGAAGGTGCGGAGGTATTTATCTATATCGAAGGAGTGTTAAGCCAGCCATCGCACCTACAGCCGACCTTGACGGGTGCGGGCATTGGCGCGGGCATTGGCATCAGCGTGGGCATACTCCTCTATTACAGCCTGTTCTGGCTGCCACGGTGCTGGATAACGTCCTGTTGTCTGCTACTACTGGCCCTGATTGCCGGGAATATGTCTTCTCAGGCGACACTGCTGCTCACACAGGCCGACTGGCTGCCTCCTACTGCAATCCTTTGGGACAGTGGCCACTGGTTGCCGGAAAACTCCATACCCGGTCATTTGCTATATGCACTTGTCGGTTATGAAGCAACGCCTTCCGTACTTCAGGGCGTAGCTTATGCTGCAGGCATCATTCTTGTGGCTTTGATGGCCTGGCTTGGCAGCCGACAGCGACATCTCAAACGCCAGCCCCTGCTGGCAGACAGAAAGGAGGATTGACTGCCAATGATATTTCCTGCCATTCGCCTCCCGAGTTCAGGTTATGCACCCTTTGTCCTTCTGGTGTTCTCCGGTCTGGCAATTGCTGACGGCAACTCCGTTGACAAAATTTACCACCCCTATGTAGATGCCCTCGAGCAGGAATTGGAGTGGCGGGCCATCTACCAGGATGACCAGCCTGGACAGGAAGATAACCTGCAACTACACCGCTTTTCTTACGGGCGCGCCTTTGGTGATCGCTGGTTTGGTGAAATCTACCTGACCGGGGAACAGTCAGAAGACACTGGTTTCAAGCTGGAAGCCTATGAGCTCGAAGCTAAATGGCAGCTCACTGAACAGGGTGAATTCTGGGCGGACTGGGGCCTGCTATTTGAGCTTGAAAAGGAATCCAACGAAAGTATCTGGGAGTTCTCTACCGGCGTACTGGTGGAAAAGGAATGGGGGCGCTGGAGCGGTACCGCCAACTTCCTGGTCAGCCAGGAGTGGGGCTCGGATATCGACGATGAAATCGAAACCTCCCTGGGCTTACAAACCCGCTATCGGCTATCCCGATGGCTGGAACCCGCCGTTGAGTTTTATGCCGGACAGGACACGAAGGCACTTGGACCAGTGCTTATGGGTGACCTGAAGGCTGGCATCCGCCGCAACCTGCACTGGGAAATAGGCTTGATTTTCGGGCTCGATGAAGACAGCGCCAACAACACCTTCCGGGCGCTGCTGGAATACGAATTCTGATCAGTCTTCAGACAACAGCTCAACCTTGTAGCCGTCCGGGTCTTCCACGAAGGCCAGCACTGTGGAACCGTGCTTCATCGGACCCGGTTCGCGCACCACTTTGCCACCGGATGCACGGATTCGCTCACAAGCTGCATAGACATCATCGACGCCAATGGCAATATGCCCATAGCCATTACCCAGGTCATAGTGTTCGGTATCCCAGTTATGGGTCAACTCCAGCACGGTATTCTCTGCTTCCCCACCGTAACCCAGGAAAGCCAGAGTAAATCTCCCTTCGGGGTAGTCATTGCGACGCAGTAACTGCATACCCAGCACATCCCGGTAGAAAGCGATTGATTTTTCCAGATCACCCACTCGCAACATGGTGTGTAATAAACGCATTTTCAGTCTCCCAAGCACTGTTACCGCTATGCCTTCACTCTAACCAATGGCCACACCACAATACAAACACCCGGCAACAAAAAAGCCGGGCGATTGCCCGGCTTCTTCACAGTTCATCATCAATGTTAGTTAGTAAACACCGGCGCGGCGACATATTCCCACAGCAGTACGGTGGCTACCAGCACCACCACTACATAGACCAGCGCCATGGCAAAGATGGCACTGGCGTACAGGAAGCCCTGATCTTCCGGAACATGCATGACATCGGGAATACCCAGGTACATGAGCCTAATGGCGTAACTGCAGGCCGCTGTAGCCAGAAGCAGGTCAAACCACCAGATAGGATAAACCGCAAAGATGCCGGCCAGGAACACCGGGCTGCAACACAGCCCCATGAACACAAATCCTTTGAAAGAATTGGTTTCAGCGTTATAGGTCTTTGACATCCAGCCAATCATCCAGCCGATAAAGATCAAAGCCCCCATCAGGGCAAAGTAGAACAGGACCACCAATGGAATGGCGCTGGCTTCGGTAATTCGCACCGGTTCATCGCCGATAATGGTCCAGCCGAACTGTGTGGTGCCAATATAAAAACCAATGGCCGGCACCATACCCAAAAAAATGAAGTAGATACTCATGCGCTTGAGGGTTTCCTCAGGCAGAGCACCGATTTTTTTCCATTCAGTCTGCGGATCGTAAAGCAATCCAACAATGTGTCCTAACATAATATCCCCGTGTTTGTATTTTTGCTGTTGGTTAATAACAGGTTATGGGAACTACTTTTTACCCTTGAAGTACCCACTCTTATACTCCCGAAGTCAAACCCATGAATTGATCAAAGTCAACTAACCCACAGGCAATTATGGTATTCGAGTTTTAGTGGTGCATATGCTGATGATTAGCATTAGAAATGCCTTTCTCGGATGCTGCCTCTACTGGCTGATGGTGCGCATGGGCCACCGCGCTCCACACTATCCACGCACCAAAGAGAATCAGCACCAGGGCCATTAGTGACCGTAGCACTCTACCTTGTAACCACTGCTGAAGCTGGGCGGAGAAGAAACCCCCGGCCAACATGGCCGGCAGGGTCCCCACCCCAAAAGCGGCCATCGCCAACGCCCCGGATAGCGGTTCAGCAGTAGCGGCGGCAAAGGCCAATGCCGAATAAACCAGGCCGCAGGGCAACCATCCCCAGAGCATACCGAACAAAAATCCCCTACCGACGCCAGTGACCCGAAACAGGCCATTACCAAGAGGCTGCAAATAACGCCAGATATACTGTCCGCCTCGCTCTAACCAGGATAGCACTCGCCACCAGTCCGCCAGATACAAGCCCATCAGGATTAACAACACACCGGATAAACCCCGCAGCCAGGGCCCGAGAAACAGATATTCCCTACCAAATAAACCCAGTAGCCCCACCAGACCTCCTGCCACACTGTAGGACAGGATTCTTCCCAGGTTATAGCTCAACAGAATTGGCCAGCGCCGCCCCTTGCCCTCAGTGGCAAAACCGAGCGCAGCAACGATGCCACCGCACATGCCAACACAGTGGCCGGCCCCCATAAGTCCGATCACAAACATGGCAAGGACAGACATATCACCGATATCGGACATCAGGGTGCGTCTCCTTTTTTGTCAGTCTCGGAGTTTGGAACGGTCTCTTCACCCTCATTATTTTCGGGTTGCACATCGCTTTCCTCGAACAGAATACGATCTGCCTCGCCCTCGAGATCATCGTACTGTCCACTGTTAACTGCCCAGAAGTATAACCAGACCGCCAGCGCACAAAAGATCAAAGAAACAGGTATGAGAAGATATAAACTTTCCATATAACAATAGATTACTTCATTTTTATAAAATTAATATTAAGTGTATTGTGGCATTTCAGCCGACACCACAGACTCTGATTTAGCCGTGCGACTTAGTCGCAAGGCATTGACCACCACAATCAAAGAGCTCAACGACATACCAATAGCTGCCGCCCACGGTGGAATATACCCACAAGCCGCCAATGGCAGTGCCAACAGATTATAGATTAACGCCCATCCAAGATTCTGACGTATCACGCCACGGGTTCGCCGTGCCAGTCGAATGGCCAACGGCATAGTCTCAAGGTTACCTGAAAGCAGAATACTGTCTGCATGGATGCGCGCAAAATCACTGGCGTCTCCCAGAGCAACCGATGCATCAGCGCCACTTAGTACCGGAACATCATTAATACCGTCCCCCACCATCAACACTCGGTGTCCCTGCTGCTGACACTCATTCACCCAGGCCAGTTTTTGTTGGGGCTGCATTTCGCCCCGATAGGCATTCACCGACAAATTTTTTGCCATCTCCGAAACGGCCTGTTGGCGATCACCACTGAGCAGCGTTACCCCAACTTTTAACTGCTGTAATTGCGAGATAGCTTCTCGCGCCCCGTTACGCATCTGATCCTGCAAGAGGATCCAGCCCAGTGGGCGACCCTCTTCACCCAACAACAGTGGAATCTGACCAGAGCATGTTTCAGTCAGCTTCGGGACAGCAAACCCCATCTTTTCAGCGACAAATTGCGGCTGTCCAATGGCGTAACTGACCCCCTGAATGGCAGCGGCAACCCCCGCACCCACCTGCTGGGAGACCTTGCTGACGTCAGGAATGGTATCAATGCCAGTAAAAGCCCTGGCAATCGGGTGCCTGGAGCCCTGCTCTAGCGTGGCTGCCAGGCTCAGTATTTTGGATTCGGGTTGATCCGCCAGTGTTACAACCCCTGCGATACTCATATTGCCCAGCGTCAATGTACCCGTTTTATCAAACACCAGTTCATCGGCTGTTGAGAGCACTTCTAACACTTGTCCTCGACTCACCAGAAAGCCTTGGCGGCGCAACTCACCCGTGGCAACAGCAATAGCGGCGGGGGTCGCCAGGGACAACGCACAGGGGCAAGTCACAACCAGCACAGAGAGGACAACCCACAAAGCCTGCTCAGGCTGATGCTGCCACCACCAGGCACCAACGCCCACCGCAATCAGCAATACAGCACCGACAAAGTAACCGGCCACCCGGTCTGCCAACGCCACCTGCACCGGCTTTTCACTGCGAGCCTTCTCTACCAGTCTGAGAATGGCAGACAAACGCGTGCGATGGCCAACTGCCGCCACCCGCACTACCAGTGGATTTTCACTGTTGATGGTGCCTGCACTAACGCTATCGCCAACAGCCTTGTAAACAGGCATTTGTTCCCCGGTCAGTACCGCTTCAACAACACTGCTGACACCGGTCTCAATGTCGCCATCACAGGGGATAGTGTCCCCAGCAGCCACTCGAATAAGGTCACCAACCTGTAGCGCCTTAACCGGAACCACGCTATCCGAACCATCAGGGTCTATGCGACAGGTCGTCACCGGTAGCAGCTGGCCCAGTGCCTCTGCCTGCATATCGTTGCGATGCCTTACCCGCATCTCCAGGTATCTGCCCAGCAACAGAAAAAACGTAAACATGGCCACCGAGTCAAAATACACTTCGCCGCTGCGACTGATGGTAGCCCAGCAACTGGCGCTGAAAGCCAGCACAATTGCCAGTGAAACCGGCACATCCATGGTGAGATGCCATTGGCGGATACTGCGCCAGGCCGCTTGGTAAAATGGAACCGCTGAAAACCCGGCGACAGGCAGGGTAATGATGAGACTGACCCAGCGCAGGTAATTTTCCCAGACTGGATCCATATCCTGAAAAGCGCCGGCATAAAGCCCCACGGCAATCATACCTACCTGCATCATGGCCAGACCGGCAATACCCAACCGTTGCAGAAAACGCCGATTTTCCTGTTGGCGCAAAGCCTTGACCGCCTCATCGGTCACTGGGCGCGGGTCGTAGCCAATATCCACCAGCGCTCCCAGCAACTGACTCAGCTTCAACTGCGCAGGGTCCCAACTCACCATGGCGCGGTGACTGGTGACATTCACCTGAACATCAGAGATACCAGAAAGTTTCTTGAGGTGCTTTTCAATCAACCATGCGCAAGCGCTGCAACTAATACCGCCCACCAGCAACTGTATTTGGCGATCGCCATTTTCCAGGTTTTCCAGATAGTCGCACTGCACATCAGGTAGGTCGTAAGCAGCCAGCAAATCTGTGCGGACTTCTTCAGGACGGCTGACGTTACTGGTTCTGTATTGATAAAACCGCGCCAGCCCACCATCGCAGATGGCCGTCGCCACAGCCAGACAACCAGGACAACACATTGGGCGTGCCTGGCCCTGAATCTCCAGAGTGAAATCTGTCCCCTCGGGGACGGGCAGACCGCAGTGATAACAGGGTATTGCCGTCATTGAGCCTTCAATGTCAGCTGATGGGATGCAGAAAAATCGAGCTCGCCCGCCAGCCGCCATTCCCGCCCGGGTTCCGGAAGCAAGCGGATGTAGTAACGGTGCAGCAGTTGTTGATCCAAATCTGTTCGGTACTGACCAGTAGTAATCGCCGACATCAACAACTCGCGATCATTATCCTCACTGGTTGGGTGAAGCAGCAGCAGGGTCAGCTCCTTTGGCGGCGTCTCGGCACCCAGCAGCTTGATAAACAACTCACCACTTTCGGGGTCCAGACGCACTTCGGCTGTGAGTCCCAACTGGGCCGCCAACCGGTCTTGCTCAAGGACCTGGTTGATAGCCAGGCCTTTGCGGTAATAGCTGTCGACGACCAACGGATCCTGATGCTTGAAGGCAATGTAAACCGTGATCAGACTTGCAACCACCACGGTAGCGGGCAGTGCTATTAGAAACCAGGGCCAAAACTGGCGGTACCAAGGTTGCTTGTCCAGGCCGTCGTTCTGGGAAAGAGGAGAATGGCGCAAAGTATTACCTCATCAGGTGAATTCAGTTCGGCAGGCATTTGATGCCCGACAGGAGCGGCTCAGAGAATACACCTTTTGCAATGGGAAACAACGCTGACCACATGGTCAAAAACCATCTCTTTGGCTCAAGCCTGGCCAAACAGACTGCCGATCAACGTCGTAGTCGCGGTCCGATAAAGCGGTTTTCCTCTATCGCATGAATGGCGGGGTTATCCACCGATTCAACAATAAAGGTGACGTCAGCATTAGGATTTTTCATCACCCCGGGATCGAGCTCAACCCTCACCGGCATGCTCAGCACTTCGCCTTCCGCCACGGAAACCTCCGTAGCACCAAGGTAATTAAAGGGATATTCACCCTCGACACGAATACTGTAGCGGTGGCCCTGCGTATCCATATTGTTGATCTTCAGGGTATAGATGTTTTCCGCCAGGCCCTGTGTATTTTCCCGGTAGAGAACATTTCGATCACGAATAACATCCACACCCAGAGGCATACGGGTGAGAATGGTGTAACCGAACGCACTGATCATGATGGTTAGTGCCAGGGCATAACCAATAAATCGAGGTCGTAAGATATGTGTTTCACCATGCTCCATGGCATGTTCAGTGGTAAATCGGATCAGGCCCGGGTCATAGCCCATTTTGTCCATCACTGTGTTACAGGCATCAATGCACAAGCCACAATCGATACATTCGTATTGCAAACCATTACGGATATCAATGCCTGTGGGGCACACCTGTACACATAACGAACAGTCGACGCAATCACCCTTGCCGTCGGCACGGTGGTCCACACCCTTTTTACGTGCACCGCGAGGTTCACCGCGCTCCGCATCGTAGGAGACAATCAGGGTGTCCCTATCGAACATGACAGACTGAAAACGGGCATAGGGGCACATGTATTTACACACCTGCTCCCGCAGAAATCCCGCATTCATGAATGTCATAACCGTGAAGAAAAGTGTCCAGAACACCGCCGCCGGATGGGCGGTAAAGGTGAACATTTCCGGCACCAGATCGCGAATCGGGTTGTAGTAACCGACGAACGTGAGGCCAGTGACAAATCCCACCAACCCCCACAGCAGAAACTTGCCGCCGCGGCGCAGGATCTTGTTGCCGTCCCAGGGAGATTTATCGAGCTTGATACGCTGGTTACGGTCGCCCTCACACCAGTCCTCGATATACATGAAGATCATGGTCCAGACGGTTTGCGGGCAGGAAAAGCCGCACCAGACGCGACCGACAAGCACCGTCACAGTAAATAGAGCGAAGGCAGAAATGATCAGCGCCCAGGCCAGCAACATAAAATCCTGGGGCCAGAAAGTGATCCAAAAGATGTGGAATTTTCGGGCTGGCAGATCAAACCAGACTGCCTGCCGCCCATCCATATTGATCCAGGGCACCAGGAAATAAGCAGCGATCATGGGCATCCATGTCCAGCGCTGCAAACTCCTGAAAAAACCGGGAAGCTGACGGGTCTGGATTTTTTCCCGTGTCTGGTAAAGATCCAGAACCTTGATGACTTCTTCGTGAGACTCATCCGGGGAATCCATCCCGGGCCTGTTTTGCTCAGTCATGTCAGCTTCTCACTCCTCTAAGAGAAAACCTCGTCAATTACTGGTTTTTGGACAGGTTGTACACGTAGGCGGTCAGCAGATGAATTTTCTCCGCTTTCAGCTTGTCAGCCTGAGCCGGCATATTGCCATTTCTTCCGTTGCGAATGGAATGACGAACCAGTGAAGGTGAACCGCCATACAACCAGACACCATCAGTCAAGTTCGGTGCTCCCATTGCCGCCACGCCTTTGCCCTCTGCTCCGTGACAGGCCGCGCAGTAGGTGGCATAGGTCTGTGCACCGACATTCGCCTTGGCTTCATCGTGTTCTCGACCACTGAGCTTGAAAACATACTCAGCAACCTGGTCAACACCCTCTTCGCCGATGACAGCGCCCCAGGCAGGCATCATACCCTTACGCCCCTGAGTGATGGATGTCTTGATATTGTCGGCACTGCCGCCATACAGCCAATCGCTATCCGCCAGGTTGGGAAAACCATAGCTTCCACGACCATCAGAACCATGACAAACCGAGCAATTGTTATTAAACAGACGACGGCTCATTTTCATGGCGTCCGGGTTGGCAATCAGCTCTTCTACGGGCATATCCGCGTACTGTGCATACACCGGGGCGTATTTGGCTTCAGCTTCAGCCACCTCTTCCTGCCACTGCCCCACTTGGGTCCAGCCCAAGACTCCGGCGTAACTACCCAATCCGGGATACAGAATCAGATAGCCGATACCAAAGATAACCGTGCCCACAAACATTTTGAACCACCAGCCAGGAAGCGGATTGTCATACTCTTCAATCCCATCGTAAACATGGCCGGTTTTTGGCGCCTCGCCTTCCTTGAGGTCCTCGCGAACTTCTACTTTGCGGTTGGCAAACAGCAGCCACGTACAGCCCGCGATCGTGATCAGGGTGATGACGATAATCCAGATACTCCAGAAGGTACTCATATCAGGTCCTACCTCTCGTTGTCTTTTGTCTGAGAGTCTTCACGTTCGTTTTGCTCATCGGCAAACGGTAGTTGAGACGCCTCATCAAAGTCTTTCTTTTTACGGCCGCTATATGCCCACCAGCAAATACCCAGGAAGGCGATCATGGTCAGGATGGTACCGATACCCTGTAATGTGCCCTGATCCATTAGCGTTTCTGTGTCAAAAGTGTGCCCAGCTGTTGCAGATAAACCACCAGCGCATCAATTTCTTTGACTTCGCCACTGGCAAATGGCTTGGCCGCATTGGCAATATCTTCATCGGTGTAGGGTACGCCAACCATCCGCAGTGCTTTCATCTTCGCCGCGGTATCCTTGCCGGTTACCGTATTCTCAAACAACCAGGGGAACGCTGGCATATTGGATTCGGGCACTACATCGCGAGGGTTATAAAGGTGAGCACGGTGCCAGTCATCACTGTAACGCGCCCCAACCCTAGCGAGGTCTGGGCCGGTACGCTTGGAGCCCCAAAGGAAGGGATGCTCGTAGACGTGTTCACCGGCAACCGAGTAGTGACCGTAACGCTCGGTTTCCGCGCGGAATGGACGAACCATTTGGGTATGGCAGACATTACAACCTTCCCGGATGTAGATATCGCGACCTTCCAAAGCCATGGCTCCGAGAGGCTTGAGTCCATCAAGAGGTTCCGTGGTATCCGCCTGCCAGAACAGGGGGATAATCTGGGCCAGGCCACCAAAGCTGATCGCAACCACGATCAGCACGATCATCAGGCCAATATTCTTTTCAACAATTTCGTGTTTCACTGTCGCTCTCCCCTATCACGCAGTCTGTACTTGAGCAGCAACATCTTCCTGCTCCTGCTCGTCACCGCGAATCGTCCGCCACACGTTGTATGCCATGATCAGCATACCGCCGAGGAAGATGACACCACCTAGCAGTCGCACGTAGTAACCCGGATAGCTGGCCTCAATCGCTTCGGCAAAGCTGTAGGTCAACGTGCCGTCGGTGTTGAATGCGCGCCACATCAGACCCTGTGCAATACCGTTCACCCACATGGAAGCGATATAAAGTACAGTGCCAATGGTAGACATCCAGAAGTGCAGGTTGATCAGGCTGACGCTGTACATCCGGTTGCGCTTGTAGAGCACTGGAATCAAGTTGTAAAGCATACCAATGGACACCATCGCTACCCAGCCCAGAGCACCAGAGTGCACGTGACCGATCGTCCAGTCGGTGTTATGGGAAAGTGCATTCACTGTCTTGATAGACATCATCGGGCCTTCAAAAGTGGACATACCGTAGAAGGACAGAGAAACCACCAGGAAGCGGAGTGTCGGGTCGTTGCGCAGTTTGTGCCAAGCACCGGACAGGGTCATCATGCCGTTGATCATGCCACCCCATGAAGGTGCCAACAGAATCAGAGACATCACCATACCCAGGCTCTGAGCCCAGTCGGGCAGTGCGGAGTACATCAGGTGGTGGGGACCCGCCCAGATGTAGACAGCAATCAGCGCCCAGAAGTGAACAATGGACAAACGGTAGGAATAAACCGGACGACCTGCCTGCTTCGGTACAAAGTAGTACATCATGCCCAGGAAGCCAGCGGTCAGGAAGAAGCCCACCGCGTTGTGCCCGTACCACCACTGCACCATCGCATCAATGGTACCGGCGTAGGCAGAGTAGGATTTGGTAGCAGTCACCGGGATCGCAGCACTGTTGCCCAGGTGCAATACGGCAATGGTGAGGATAAAGGCACCAAAGAACCAGTTCGCCACATAGATGTGCTTGGTTGTGCGCTTCATGATGGTGCCAAAGAACACCACTGCAAACGCCACCCATACCACCGTAATGGCAATATCAATCGGCCATTCCAGTTCCGCATATTCCTTGGAGGATGTCATCCCCAAGGGCAGAGTAATCGCCGCAGCAACAATAATGGCCTGCCAACCCCAGAAAGTGAACGCCGCCAGTGGGCCACCAAACAAGGTGGTCTGACAGGTTCTCTGCACCACGTGGTACACAGAAGTAAACAGAGCGCAGCCGCCAAAGGCAAAAATCACTGCGTTGGTGTGAAGTGGTCTCAAGCGCCCAAAGTGAAACCAGGGCAGATTGAAGTTAATGTCGGGCCAAACCAGTTCAGCGGCGATAATGACGCCCACCAGCATACCGACAATACCCCAAACCACAGTCATGATGGCAAATTGCTTCACCACCTTGGTGTTGTAGACCGGCTGATCACCGGCAGTCGTGACATTGCTACTCATTGGATTTTCTCGTAGTTCGTCCATTTAAAAGGAACTGCGGAGTAAAGATGTTCTCCCCACTTCTACTCCACGCATATTATTCCCCAAGTGTCAGTTGCCGGTATTGATTTGCGTCAAGTCTGACTGGCCAGCACTAACCCAACTTACGGTTTTTGTTGGCGGCAATTCTCAGGCGCAATGCATTGAGCTTGATAAAGCCCTCCGCATCTTTCTGATCATAGGCTCCTGCATCATCTTCAAAGGTGGCGATCTTTTCGTCAAACAAACTGTCATCAGATTGACGGCCCGCAACAATGACATTGCCTTTGTACAACTTCACCCGCACCTTGCCATTTACGACCTCTTGCGACTCATCAATCATGGTCTGCATCATCTTACGCTCGGGTGACCACCAGTAACCGTTATAGACCATTTCTGCATATTTTGGCATTAATGAATCTTTCAGGTGGGCGACTTCCCGGTCCAGAGTCAAAGACTCAATGGCACGGTGGGCTTTCAACATGATGGTGCCGCCGGGCGTTTCATAGCAACCACGGGACTTCATGCCTACATAGCGGTTTTCCACCAGGTCGAGGCGGCCGATACCGTTTTCACCACCGACTTTATTCAGATGCGCCAGCACTGTTGCCGGCGACATGGCCTGACCATCGATAGCGACGATATCGCCTTTCTCATAAGTCAGTTCAATATAGGTGGGCTGATCAGGTGCTGCTTCAGGAGAGACACTCCAGCGCCACATGTCCTCTTCCGCCTCCCACCATGGGTCTTCAAGATTTCCGCCTTCATAGGAGATATGAAGCAGGTTGGCGTCCATGGAATAAGGGGATTTTTTCTTCTTGTTGGAAAAATCCACAGGGATATTGTGCTCTTCACAATAGGCCATCAGTTTTTCTCGGGAGTTGAGATCCCACTCACGCCAGGGAGCAATCACCTTGATGCCCGGCTTCAGCGCGTAAGCGCCCAGCTCGAAGCGCACCTGATCATTACCCTTACCGGTGGCGCCGTGGGAAATGGCATCAGCACCGGTTTCGTTGGCGATCTCAATCAGGCGCTTGGCAATCAGCGGCCGGGCGATGGATGTGCCCAGCAGGTATTCGCCTTCGTAAACAGTGTTGGCTCGGAACATCGGGAACACAAAGTCACGCACGAACTCTTCGCGCAGATCGTCCACGTAAATTTCCTTAACACCGAGTCCGGCAGCCTTGGCCCGCGCCGGTTCCACTTCCTCACCCTGGCCAATATCTGCGGTAAAGGTCACCACTTCACACTGATAGGTTTCCTGCAGCCAGCGAACAATCACTGAGGTATCAAGCCCTCCGGAATAGGCGAGCACTACTTTTTTGATGTCGGACACCACTTGTCTCCTGATTGGAAAAATTGAGGTAAAAACTGGGCGGATATTCTAATGGCTCGGGCGCCAGTTTCACAGTAAACCGCCTCCACGAATATCTGTTATAGATCTCGAACCCAGCCGCGACTATCAAGCGAGCAGTGTTTCCGGTAGCATTTACCTACCAATTGATGCCGATAGTTCCCCATGATCCAACTCACCATAACCCGCCCTGACGACTGGCATGTGCACCTGCGTGACGGCGATGCCCTGCCATTTACAGTTCCCGATGCCGCCCGCTATTTTGGTCGCGCTATTGTGATGCCCAACCTGGTTCCCCCGGTGCTCAACACACAGCAGGCCCTGGACTACCGGGAGCGCATTATTCAACATCGTCCCGCACAGAGCACATGGGAGCCCCTCATGGCGCTCTACCTGACGGACAACACAACATCCGAAGAGATTGTCCAAGCCAGAGACTCCGGCATGGTATTCGCCTGCAAGTACTACCCGGCCGGCGCGACCACCAATTCGGACTCTGGCGTAACGGATCTCAACAACATTTATCCGGTGCTGGAAACCATGGAAAAAGTGGGGCTTCCCCTGCTACTGCACGGTGAGGTCACCGACGGCGATGTGGACATCTTCGACCGTGAGGCGGTGTTTATTGATCGTCACCTCGGCAAACTGACAACGGCCTTTCCCGGCCTGAAAATTGTGCTGGAGCACATTACCACCAGCGAAGGTGCCCAGTTTGTCGGTGAGGCCTCCGCCAATGTGGCAGCCACCATCACCCCGCAACACCTGCTGTTTAATCGTAACCAGATGCTGGCTGGCGGTATTAAGCCTCACTATTACTGCCTGCCGATCCTAAAACGCCAGCAACACCAGCAATCGTTGCTGGCCGCAGCAACCAGCGGCAGCTCCAAGTTCTTTCTGGGCACAGACTCAGCACCCCACGCCACCCACCGCAAGGAAAACGCCTGTGGTTGTGCCGGTTGCTACTCCAATCACGCCGCGCTGGAGTTGTACGCTGAAGCTTTTGAGCAGGCGGGAGCGCTGGACAAGCTGGAAGCCTTTGCCAGCCATTTCGGGGCTGACTTCTACGGACTGCCCCGCAATACCGACACCATCACGCTGGAAAAATCTCCCTGGCAAAGCCCCGCCTATCTTCCTTTTGGCGGCGACACACTGACACCGCTTGGCGGTGGCGAATATCGCCAGTGGCGAGTTATCTAATGGACCATCCACCCATTTCCTACCGCTTTCGCGGATTCCTACCCGTGGTCATTGACGTGGAGACTGGCGGCTTCAACTCAGGTACAGATGCATTGCTTGAAGTTGCCGCCGTGACTCTCACCATGGACGATGATGGTCAACTCATGCCCTTTGAAACAATCTGCCATTCGGTACTGCCCTTTGAAGGAGCCAATATCGAGCAGGCTGCATTGGATATTACCGGGATAGATCTCAATAATCCCTACAGAATGGCACTAGAGGAAGACGAAGCGTTGCGACAAATATTTTTGCCCATTCGCAACGCGGTCAAGGAATCTCACTGCAGCCGGGCCGTGATGGTGGCCCACAACGCCCATTTTGACCTTGGCTTTATTAATGCCGCCGTAGAACGCACCGGCATTAAACGCAACCCATTCCATCCATTCTCCTGTTTTGACACTGCCACCCTTGGCGGACTGGCTTATGGGCAGACCGTGCTAGCCAAAGCCTGTGAAGCGGCAGAGATCGAGTTTTCCAACAGCCAGGCCCACTCGGCAGCCTATGATGCTGAAAAGACGGCAGAATTATTCTGTGGTATCGTCAATCGATGGAAAGACTTGGGCGGCTGGCGCTGACACAACCAGGCAACCCACCAGCTGCCCGAGCAACACCTACATAGCAATAGGAGAAGCAGCATGAGCGGCAAAGGTAAGGCGATTCTCGCCCACATTACCCTGATCGGCTGGATTATCGCGTTAATTCTGAACCTGCAAAAACGTGACAGTTTTGCCTCCTACTACATTCGACAGTACCTTGGCATCATGGTGGTCGGATTTATCGGTAACATTCTCTTCATGGCCATCCACAATGCGCTCGCCAGCGTCTGGATGATTATTATCCTGGTCGCCTGGCTCATCAGCCTCGTTGGGGCCTGTACCGACAAGAAAAACGAAGTGCCCTATATAGGGCGATATTTTCAGGAATGGTTTAAGGGGCTCTAGAACAAGAGGTTCAGATTTAAGAGATTTTAAATAAGAGCTTCAGGATTAAGGAGCTGGCTAATAGCCAGCTCGAGACACTCTACAAATTGCAGAGCAACACCCATCAATATTGAGAAACTGGTAACCTGACGACTAGGCCATCCAACTCGTCCGTCACTTTTATCTGGCAGCTCAAGCGGCTGGTCGGTTCAGGTGCAACGACCATTTCCAGCATCATTTTTTCAGCGCCTTCGGGTTCTCCGACTTTGTCGTACCAGGCTTCATCCACATAACAATGGCAGGTGGCGCAACTGCACACCCCTCCACACTCTGCAAGAATACCGTCGATCATGTTGTCCACAGCACCCTGCATCACGGTATTACCGACGGGCACATCAACTTCGTACTCGCCTCCGTTAGCTTCCACGTAATGAATAATTGGCATTGAAAAACCCTTATGACTACCTGTAATAATTTTTTAACTGATCAGGCCTTTTAGATCGAAGTTTTCATCCGCCAAATGTGCGGGATCGATGCCTATACCACTGACCAGCAACTGCCTAGCCACCATAAACTCTTTGGGACGATTGATGCAATCTGCAGCCAACAACTGATTGCCGCGAAGATACCAGGCAACAAAACTTCTGCCCTGCTCGGGATTACCGCGTAACACCAGGTTATCGAAGCCATCATGAAGCCCGGCGATCTGTAACTTTAAGTCGTATTGGTCAGACCAGAACCACGGGTAACCGTCGTAACAGAGCCGATTTCCACAAATGCTTGCGGCCGCCGACTTTGCCTGCTCCATCGCATTGGGAACGGACTCCAGTCGCAGACGCCTGCCCAGTAGCCTACTGGGGTGATTGGCACAATCTCCCGCCGCAAAAATTCTGGAATCTTCCGTGGCTGCATATCCATCCACCCAAATGCCATTATCCACTTTCAAACCGCAGCCTGAAGCCAGCTCCGTATTGGGGATCACACCAATACCGACAATCACCAAATCTGCGGGTAGTCTTCGCCCGTCGGTACTGACTACACCGGCGACTTGACCATCCCCTTCAATAGCGGCAACTGCCCAGTCAGTGAGAACAACCACTCCCTCTTCCGTGTGGACCCGTCGGTAAAAAGCAGACACTTCCGGCGCAGTGACCCTGGCGAGCAGCCGTGGCTGCACCTCAAGCACGGTCACACTGACGCCCAGTCTTCGCAATGCCGCTGCCGATTCCAGGCCGATGTAACCACCACCCACAATGACCACCCGAGTAGCTGACTGCAGCTGCCCCCGTATGCCATCGACATCATCCAAGGTTCTCAGGTAATGAACTCCCTGTAGGTTGGCACCAGGAACCTGAAGCTGCCTGACCCTGGCACCTGTGCAAAGCGCCAGCTTGTCGTAACCATAACGCTCGCCATTTTCAAGTAAGACAGAACGGGAAGCTCGATCGATCGACACAACTCGACCCTTCAGCAATTTGATGCCATGTTTTTCATACACAGCCGGTGGGCGGATTTGCAGAGACTCCCTGCCCCGTTCACCGGACAGATAATCTTTGGACAACGGCGGACGCTGGTACGGGACGGCGGAATCATCACCGATAATCCAAATATCGCCAGTCCAGCCCTCCTGCCGCAGGCTCGGAGCAAGCTGGGCCGCCGCATGGCTCGCCCCGACAATAATCACCCGCCCAGTCATTAACTGCACCTGCTCCACAAAAGGGCACATTATCAGGACAGCCGTTGAAGGAAGGCAAGCCGCGGTCTCCGCAGCATCGCCATCCCACTCACAATCAACGTCGAAAACATGCTTAATTGTAGAAAAACTAGCTAAGACTTCAGTTGGCGATAATTATTTTACTTTATGTAATATATAGAGAAATTATTTTATCCAGGAAGCGGCGTCACTAAAACCAACAAAGAATACCACTTGAAATATCTAGAAATTGTAACTAGACTACAGCGCCCTCAAACCGAGCGTTGCAACCTCATACACATGGAATTCGCCACATCATTGGCGTTAGAATAGCCGCCCTGCCCTGCAGGCCAGCAAACCAATTAACCGAGATAACAATGGCTGATTCATTTAAAGAAAGTGCCCTCCACTACCATACCCATCCAGTTCCCGGAAAACTTGAGATCCGTCCGACAAAACCACTGGCCAACAAGCGCGACCTGTCACAGGCGTACTCGCCTGGCGTAGCCTATGCCTGCGGCGCCATTGTCAAAAACCCAACGGAAGTTGCCAACGTAACTGCCCGGGGCAATCTGGTAGCTGTTATCTCAAACGGCACAGCAGTACTTGGCTTGGGTGATATCGGCCCACTGGCTGCCAAACCTGTCATGGAAGGCAAGGCAGTTCTGTTTAAAAAGTTTGCGAATATCGATGTTTTTGATATTGAAATCGACGAGACCGATGTGGACAAACTCGTCGACACCATTGCCTCCCTGGAACCGACCTTTGGCGGCATTAACCTGGAAGACATCAAGGCGCCGGAATGTTTTCTGGTAGAGCGCAAACTGCGCGAAAGAATGAATATTCCCGTGTTCCATGACGACCAACATGGGACGGCCATTGTCTCGGCAGCAGCTGTCTATAACGGCCTACGCATCGTCGACAAGAAAATTGAAGATATCAAACTGGTGGTGACCGGTGCCGGTGCCGCCAGTATTGCCTGCGTGGATCTGCTGGTCAGCATGGGTCTGAAGAAAGCTAACGTCCGCATGATCGACCGCAATGGCGTTATATATAAAGGCAGAGAAGCCGGGATGAACCCCTGGAAAGAAAGTTATGCGGTGGAAACTGAAGACCGCACCCTGGACGATGCCATTGTCGATGCCGACCTGTTCCTTGGACTGTCAGGACCCGGAATTCTCAAAGATCACATGGTCAAGAAGATGGCTGACAAGCCTCTCATTCTCGCCATGTCGAACCCAACACCGGAAATTATGCCGGAAGTTGCCAAGGCCGCGCGTCCTGACGCCATCCTCGCCACCGGCCGCTCCGACTACCCGAACCAGGTCAACAACGTACTCTGTTTCCCGTTTATTTTCCGCGGCGCCCTGGACTGTGGCGCAACCGTGATCAACGACGCCATGAAACAGGCTTGCGTGAAAGCCATCGCCGACCTGGTTCATCGCGAAGCTTCCGAAGCCGTCGCCGAAGCCTATGCCGGTGAAGTCCTGAAATTTGGCCCCGAATACCTGATCCCGAAACCCTTCGATCCCAGGCTGATTGAGGAAGTCCCAGTTGCGGTTGTTAAAGCTGCCATGGAAAGTGGTGTTGCCACTCGACCCATTGAAGACCTGGAGGCCTACAGACAAAAACTGCACTCCTACGTCAGCCGCAGCCGGCTGTTTATGCAGCCGATGATTGAACAGGCACGTCGCAATCCATCCCGCATCGCCTATGCCGAAGGTGAAAACGATGATGTTCTGCGAGCCATGCAAGGCGTGGTTGATGAGAAAGTTGCTCACCCGATCCTGATTGGTCGCCCAGCGGTGATTAACCGTAAGATTGCCGAGATGGGCCTGCGAATTCAGCCTGGCATCGACATCGAGATCATCAACCCCGAGGAAGGGGATCACCACGAGAATTACTGGCAGTTCTATCACCAGCATGTGGGACGGTCCGGTGTATCGGTTGAAGCCGCTCAGAACGCCATTCACACCAACAACACCGTACTGGCAGCCATTATGGTCGCGCTGGGTGACGCCGACGGCCTGATCTGCGGAAAGGTCGGTCGCTTCGACAACCATCTCCGCGATATCCAGAGCATCCTCCCCCAGAGCGACACCACACAAATGTCTTCCGTGTGCGTACTGTTGATGGAAGATGGGCCACTGTTCCTCGCCGACCCATTCGTCAACGTAGACCCCACAGAAGAACAGGTAGTGGCAACGGCGCTCAACACCATTGGCTTTGTAAAAAGTTTTGGCATTGAACCGAAAGTGGCGCTGCTATCCCACTCCAATTTTGGCACCTACGATGACCCATCTGCCCACAAAATGAAACGGGCGGCAGAGCAGCTGCGCAATCAGTTCCCCGACCTTCAGATTGAAGGAGAAATGCATGCTATGTCAGCGATGAACGAAACCCTGAGAGAGCGTATTTATCAGAATGCCAATCTCAAGGGACGTGCCAATGTGCTAATCATGCCGAACATGGATGCTGCCAGCATTACACTTGGCCTGCTGAGATCCCTCACCAATGCACGACTTGTAGGGCCATTCCTGTTTGGCTGCGACAAACCTGCACACATTCTGATCCCGTCGGTATCCGGTCGCGGCATTCTCAATATGACTGCACTCATCGGTGCTGACATCACATCGAAATCTGATCAGTAATCAATTTTTCTTGAGCAAAAAAAACGCGGCATTAGCCGCGTTTTTTTGTATTGAAAATCAGCCCCGGTCAATAGTGCGGGGGCTTCTCATTACCACCCATCTCGTCAGGCAACTTCTCTGCCAGCTCGGTCACTTTTGTGCCCAACAGATCACAGCGCGCCACAAGGCGGTCGAGCAGCTCCTGTTGACGATAGAGCACATCACTCAAACGCTCAATGGCGTCTTCCTGGAAGGCCAACCGCGTCTCGATATCGATCAATCGATCTTCATCCATCCCCTATCTCCCAAAGAAAAAACTACTGACACAAAAAAACCGCAGGGCAAGCCCTGCGGTTTTTACGCGAACACCCAATATTTACAGCTTATCAGCGTTCTCGGAGAGGTAAGAAGCAACACCATTCGGAGATGCGTCCATACCTTTATCACCTTCTTTCCAGCCAGCCGGGCACACTTCACCGTGGGACTGGTGGAAGCTCAGGGCATCAACCATACGCAGCATTTCATCAATGTTACGGCCAAGAGGCAGGTCATTGACCACTTGGTGACGAACAACACCATCTTCGTCGATCAGGAATGAGCCGCGGAAAGCAACACCAGCGGCGTCGAACTCCACATCATAGGCCTGACAGATTTCGTGTTTCACATCAGCAACAAGGGGGTACTTAACTTGGCCAATACCGCCATCATTGATGGACGTGTTACGCCAGGCGTTGTGGGTGAAAACTGAATCGATGGAAACACCGATCACTTCGACACCACGCTTTTGGAATTCTTCATAGCGGTGATCAAATGCGATCAGCTCAGAAGGACATACAAAAGTAAAATCCAGCGGATAGAAGAAAATGACCGCTTTTTTACCTTTGATGGCATCGGACAGAGTGAACGCGTCAACAATGTCACCATTGCCCATTACCGCCCCAGCAGTAAAGTCTGGTGCTGGCTTACCAACTAAAACTCCCATGGTCTAACTCCTCTTTTTAATTAAGTTATTAATCGTGTTGGGGCTACCGGCAGCAGCCCTTTACCAAAACATTAGAAGTCATCTTACACAATGAACCAACTATGTCTCATTGTTATTCTCTATAACCACAATAAGTCAACTTAAAACAAATCCCGTTAAAGGAGGCATCACTCGGCTTTCGGTGCCGCAGCCTTAACCAGCTCGGCGAGTTCACCGTTTTCGTGCATTTCAGTGATGATGTCGCAGCCACCGACCAGCTCACCATTCACCCACAATTGGGGAAACGTAGGCCAGTTCGCGTACTTTGGCAAGTTCGCACGAATCTCGGGGTTACTCAGAACATCCACATAGGCAAAACGCTCGCCACACGCCATAAGTGCTTCTACGGTGCGTGCTGAAAAACCACATTGGGGAGCATTCGGAGAGCCCTTCATATAGAGAATGACCGGGTTACCTTCTACCTGCTCACGAATGGTTTCCATAATATCCATTGATATGTACCTCTAAATATTTAACCACGTAATAGTCGACTATTAAGGTCAACTATTCTACTCCACTCACCGGCATCTGACACTACATCGGTCAAAAAATTCTTTTACTTCCCAACAGCACTACCAATAACGCTAATACAAATAGGAATTGTTTGCACGTGAGAACGATTCTCGTTATAGTTTGGGCCGTCTTACCCAAAGGCATTCAACAGAAGAACATTCGGAGAAAGCAACATGTACAAGAAGACTCTGCTTGCCGCGGCCGCCATTGGGCTAGCCTCGACAGCACAGGCTGCAGCACCATCACTCGAAGAAATGTGGGAATTAGTGCAAAAGCAACAGGCAGAAATTGCCCAACTTAAATCACAGCTCAGTGAAACCGAACAACGTGTCGCTCAGACTGAAGAAAAAACCGAAGCCACCTTCGCCGCAGTCGAAGAAGTCAGCGCCGGTCCCGTTGCCAAGCTGGCAGAGTGGGCTGAAAAAACTACTATTGGCGGCTACGGTGAGGTCCACTACAACAACCTCACGTCTGATAATTCTGACAACTCCAAAGATGAGTTCGACCTGCACCGCTTTGTGCTGTTCTTCGGCCACCAATTTAATGATGATCTGCGCTTCTTCTCTGAACTGGAAGTCGAGCACAACGTCGCGGGAGAAGGCAAAAATGGTGAAGTGGAAATCGAACAAGCCTATATCGAATACGATTATGCACAGCACCACCGCGCCAAGGCCGGTGTGTTCCTGATGCCAGTGGGCATTATTAATGAGACCCACGAACCCGATACTTTCTACGGTGTTGAACGCAACAATGTTGAAAAAGACATTCTGCCTGCTACCTGGTGGGAAGCTGGTGCCATGTTCAGTGGCGAACTGGCTCAGGGGCTGAGTTACGATGCAGGTGTGCACTCGGGCCTGTATATCAATCCCATGGATGGCAAATATAAAATTCGTGATGGCCGCCAAAAAGCCAGCGAAGCAAAGGGTGATGATCTCGCCTATACCGGTCGCCTGAAATACACCGGAGTACCCGGCCTGGAATTGGCCGCCACCGTTCAGTACCAGTCCGACCTTTGGCAGGGCGAAACCTTCGGCGGTGAAGACGAAGCAGACGCCACATTGTGGGAAGCCCATGCCATTTACAACAGCGGTCCCTTTGGTATTCGTGCGCTTTACGCTCACTGGGACATCGACGACGCCATTGAAGCCGTTCAGGCCGGTGCCGATGAGCAGGAAGGCTTCTACATCGAACCCTCCTACAGACTTTCTCCAAAACTGGGACTGTTCGCCCGCTACAGCGAATGGGACAATCAGGCTGGCGAGAGCGGTGACACCGAAAAAGAGCAATATGATATTGGTGTAAACTACTGGCTGGCAGAAAATGTGGTGCTGAAAGCAGACTACATGCGTCAGGAAGTAGAAGTTGGTGACGAACTGCGTGGATTTAACCTGGGGGTAGGTTGGAGCTTTTAAGCCAACAACATTTATCAACATCCATGAGGAGAGCAGCGAAAGCGGCTCTCCTTTTTGTCGTACTCTTCACTGTAATTGGCGGCGCTTGGGGCAAAGGGGTGTATCAGACCGGGCCTGAGTTTGTGGCAGAAGTTTTCGGGGACACCAAACCCCAGGCGGACTACCTACTGCTCACCCCCGGCCGCAAAGAGATTGCCAGCCAGATCATGAATCGCAGCATGCGTGGATTGCGCACTCGCTACTGGCATAACGGCAACACCTCCGCCTGGATCATGGAAGAAATCGGCAAGGAATTGCCTATTACCATTGGCGTAGTGATCAACGACAATCGTATCCAACAGGTGAAAATTCTGGCCTTTCGCGAAAGCCGTGGCTGGGAAGTGCGCTACCCGTCATTTACCGCGCAGTATGCGGATGTCAAAATAACTGAAGACTTCCATCTGGATACACATATTGATGGCATCACCGGGGCAACCCTCTCGGTACGTGCGGTAACTAAAGTTGCCGCCCTGGCCCTCTACTATCACCAGCAAGCCTTCCAGAAACCAGAAGAATAAGAGAGCTGTACCCTTGCCGCAGAGACTCCGCAAGATTTTTCTATTCAATATCAAGTGGCACCGCCGCATAGGATTGGGTATTACCATCATGCTGATATTCCTGGCAGCCACCGGCATTCTGCTCAATCACTCCCCCGCCCTGAACCTGGCTGACAAACACCTGAAGGGGCCCTGGCTGCTGAACTGGTATGGCCTGGAACACCCGCAGCTTGAAGGTGTCAGGATTGGCGATCAATGGCTAAGCCTTTCCGACAACAGCCTGTTTCTGGATACTGCACCGGTCGCCACCTGCCCTGCACCATTACATGGCGCCGCTGGAGTGCCGGATATGTTGCTGGCACTTTGTGAGGATGCCCTGCTGTTGCTCACGCCATCGGGCGAGTTAATCGAAAAAGTCGATACATTCAGTGGGTTGCCCGAGGGAATCACCCGGTTGCAGGCCCTCAACAACCAAATACTTATCAGTAATGCGCAACAAACCTATGTCATTGATCCAGAGAGCCTGTCAATCTCGGTCCGAGCCAACATAGAAGATGGATGGAGCACACCAACTGCGGTGCCTGACGCGCTGTTCAAGCAGATTGATAGCAGTGCCCTACCTGGAATATCGCTGGAAAGCCTGATTCTCGACCTCCACAGCGGGCGTTTTTTTGGAGCCGCCGGTGTGTGGTTCGTAGATATTATTGGCATTCTTTTGTGTGTATTGGCCCTTACCGGAATCTGGGCCTGGAACAGCAGACGCCGACTCAATGGTGGTGGTAAATAAACCCTGACACCCCGCAAAGCCGCGGGATGATTGCCATTGTTGAAAAATCCCTATAGTATTCCGCACCTTGGGCAGCGCAACTGGCGACTGCCTTTTTTTGTTTTGGAAGATTGCGATGACCAGTAACGCATTGATGAACAATTACGGCACTCGAAAAATAACCCTCACCCGGGGACAGGGTAGCTGGGTTTGGGATGATCAGGGCAATCGCTACCTTGACGCCATTTCCGGCATTGCCGTCTGTGGACTGGGCCATGCCCACCCGGAAGTGACAAAAGCCATTGCCGAGCAGGCTGCCACGCTGACCCACTGCTCCAATCTCTATAACATTCCCAACCAGGAAGCTCTGGCGGAACAGCTGCGCGACCTCTCCGGTCTTGAGAAAATGTTTTTCTGCAATTCCGGCGCTGAGGCCAATGAAACCGCCATCAAACTGGCGCGTATGCTGGGCAATAAGCGCGGCATCGATGAACCCACTATTATCGTCCTGGAAAATGCCTTCCACGGGCGCACACTGGCGACTCTGACAGCCACCGGAAACCGCAAGGTTCAAGCCGGCTTTGAGCCGTTGGTCAGAGGTTTCGTACGCGCGCCCTATGGCGATATCGAAGCGCTGAAAACCATCGCTAAAAATAACCGCAAAGTAGTCGCGCTGTTGCTGGAACCCATTCAGGGTGAAGGCGGTATTCGTGTGCCTGAGGCAAATTACCTGACAGGCCTGAGACAGCTCTGTGATGAACAGGACTGGCTGCTGATGCTGGATGAAATTCAGACCGGCAATGGCCGCACTGGAAAATATTTCAATTACCAGCATGCGGGTATCCTGCCAGATGTGCTGACCACAGCCAAAGGTCTGGGCAATGGTATGCCGATTGGTGTCTGCCTGACCGGGCCCAAAGCGTCAGAACTGATGCAGCCTGGTAGCCATGGCTCCACGTTTGGGGGCAATCCCCTGGCCTGCGCCGCAGGGCTGGCAACAGTGAAGGTCATTCAAGAGCAGAACCTTTGCCAACAGGCCGCCGACATGGGCAACTACCTTCTGCAGCAGTTGACAGAGCGACTCGGTGGCCTGGATGACGTCATCGAAGTTCGCGGCCAGGGATTGATGCTGGGTATAGAAATGAAACAACCCTGTACCGAGCTGGTGGAAAAAGCCGCTGCAAAAGGTTTGTTGATTAATGTCACTGCCCAGTCCGTGATTCGCCTGCTGCCGCCTCTGAACATCAGCCAAGAAGAAGCTGACCAACTGGTACAAACACTGGGTGAGCTACTCACACAGGAGTAAAAGACTATGGGATTGAGACACTTCCTGACCTTGCAGGACCTGACCAAGACAGAGCTCAAAAGCCTGTTGCAACGTGCTGTCGAACTCAAACAGCAACACCGCAACAGCACGGCAGGTCGCCCCTGTGAGGGTAAAGTGCTGGCAATGATTTTCGAGAAATCATCCACCCGCACCCGGGTTTCCTTTGAAGCCGGCATGGCCCAACTTGGCGGCAGCGCCCTATTCCTGTCACCCAACGATACCCAGCTCGGTCGCGGAGAACCAGTGGAAGATTCTGCCCGGGTCATCTCACGCATGGTGGATATCATCATGATCCGCACGTTTGGGCACGACCGCATCTCTACCTTTGCGGACTATTCCAGCGTGCCGGTAATTAACGCACTGACCGATGAATTCCACCCCTGTCAGTTGCTTGCCGACATGCAGACTTACCTGGAACACCGGGGCAGTATTCAAGGCAAGAAGGTCGCGTGGGTGGGTGACGGCAATAACATGTGCCAGTCATACATGAATGCTGCCGACATGCTGGACTTCGAACTGATCATCGCCTGTCCATCAGGCTACGAACCTTCACAAACATTACTGGACAGATTCAGCAACCGTGTCTCCATCGTTCGAGACCCCGTTGCCGCCCTGAAAAATGCGGACCTGGTGGTAACGGACACCTGGGCCTCCATGGACCAGGAACAGGAAAAGAAACAGCGTGAAAAGGATTTTGCCGGGTTCCAGGTCAACGAAGCAGTGATGCAGAGTGAAGCCGCTGCAGACGCCCTGTTTATGCACTGCCTGCCTGCCTATCGCGGCCTGGAAATCAGCGAGACCATGCTGGAATCGAAATGGTCCGTGGTATGGGATGAAGCCGAAAACCGTCTGCATGCCCAGAAGGCATTGATGGAGTTCCTTCTCGCCGAAGCGGCGAAGTAAAACACGAAACTGCCCGCTGGGTGCCGGTATCCCTGCTGCGCTGGGAAATGGCCCCAGCAGCTAGCGCAACAGCCGCCAAGGCAACTCCACCAGGTTGGTCAACGCCTTACTGGTGCGATACTTGGCAAAATTACCGCCGGTGAGAGCCTGTCGCCACAAATCGGTAATCTGTTCACTGTTACTGATGCCGGTTTTACACCAGCTGGCAAAGTGCTCACAGTTGTTAAACATCCAGTCAAACGCAAATTCACCCAGCCGGCTTTCAGCCCGACTCATTACCGCATCCGGTGAAAAATCCAGCTCTTCGACCTTAAGCCCCCGCAGGCTGTCCATAAACTTGTTAATGCCAAGGCTGGTGCGATCGATCAGGTCACCGCGTTTTAAGGTTTCAAAAAAACGCTCGTAGTCACGGACCAGCACTTCATCCCCGCGGGCAAACTTTTCAAGGCTGGTCCGCCGCACCTGGCGCGGGGTTACCCAGTGGTTGCTGGTATAATGAATCACCGTTCCATCACCCGCATCAATGCCGTGGTGGGCATAGACGCCACCATAACGCCGAACATAGATGTGGTCACCTCGAGCCATAAAAGCGTCCCTTCCGCCAAGGCCTGAACAATGGGTAGATGATAGCAGTTTAACGGATTTTATTGGCTTTACGTGACACCACTTTTGGCGGTGGGAACGACTGATAACGTAAGCACAAAAGGCTGTGCAAAATACAAATCATCACTCCGGCAAAACACCCCATAGAACGCTACAAATTACGGGTGTGAATGTATTCACTGTCATTCATAGCTGGCTTAGAAATTGCTGATAAGCATCACTGGATGTGATTTCTTGAAACTCCTGCCGCTGAGCGATTAACTCAACAATGTGTGGAGTTTTTAAAACCTCTTCTCTGGCAAAGGCGACAAACCCGGCGGTATCTCCAGCCAGGGCGTAATTTTTGAAGATACGGTACTGTGCTCCGTAATCGGTTGAGTCCAGCTCATACGCCGATTTAAATGCGGAAATGGCTCCCGGGTATAACTCTAGCGCTTCAAGACAAGTGCCGTATTGAAACCATCTGGAGGGCATACTCGGATCTGCCTCCACCAGCGACCGGATAATGGGGAGCGCTTCAGCCCACTCAGAGGCACTGGCGTGAGCGTAATACTGGTCAATGGGCTTCAACGCAGGTGTTTCTGCAAAAACACTTGCAGATACCATTGCAGAAACTACCCATGCCAGAAATGTGAAAATGAGATTTTTCATATGTGCTCCAAGGTAGTCTCAGCTTGACGTTTAAGTCCTGTGGTAAGTCTGGCCAGGCTAAAACTGCCGCACAAGTGATGATGGCCCCCAGAAATGCTGAACCTGCGCCTGGAATAGGGCCAGCTCACCACTACTCCAGAATTCTTCACCGCCCGTTGTTGAATTTGTTGCCGTCAGCCCTTGGCTTTCAAGGCGTCGACAAACCTCATTGGCCACAGCCAGCTCTGTGCTAATGATTGAAACATCTGGACCAGCTACCCGAGCGATCACCGGGGCAAGGTGTGCATAGTGTGTACAGCCAAGAACGATGGTATCAACCCCTCTGGCAAGTAGAGGGTGTACATATTTTTCCACCAAACCCGCCGCCTCTTCAAAACTGAGTTTTAACGATTCAATCTGGACAACCAGCTCAGGGCAGGGCATGACTTCTACTCTGATGCCATCGGAAACACGCTTTGCCAGTTCCGTGAATGAATCCGTCACCAGGGTTTTTGTGGTGGCCAAAATGCCCACTACCCCACTTTTGCTATTGAGTACTGCGGGTTTAACTCCCGGTTCAACGCCAATAAAAGGCACTGGATATTTAGCTCGAAGTTCAGAAATACAGGTTGTGGTGGCGGTATTACAGGCTACAACCACCGCCTTGACCTGGCGAGATAGAAGGAAGTCAGTAACGGCAAAGGAGCGATCCAGAATGTACCTGTCGGGCCTGTCGCCATAGGGGGCGTGTCCGCTGTCCGCCACATAGAGAATATCTTCGCAAGGCATTAATTCCCTGATTTTTCTGGCAATTGTCAGGCCACCAATGCCTGAATCAAACACCCCGATGGGGCCCGAATCTCTCATGTGTCTGTCAACAGCCTTTCTTCCTGTGGTGTACTTTCGACTGCGCTATGTATTCGTGCATTTTTTCACACTCGAAAAATCTAGTGTGCTATTCCTGTGGAATAGTTCTGCGATATCGGCCATACAGAAAATTGAGCAATCCATACAGTACCCCACCGAACAGACACAGGTAGAACGGCACAGCCAGAAAAACCAAACCCGCTGTGGATGAGCGGTCAGTGGAGACAATGCGGTGGGCATCAGCGTAGAGGTACACCGAACAGGCCGTCAACAACAGGGAAATGATCAGTCCTGAAATCTGGTAGCGGTTGACTCTGCCTACACCGACAATCTTCTTTCCCAACAGGGCAAGCAACAGAAAGGGCGATGAAACAATTGCACCCATCATGACCAGACTGAACGCTGTGAGTAACACGTCCTGTAAAGCCAAACCGCTTTTCAACAGAGAAAGAAATGCGCTTTTGGCGCCCAGGCTGAGGATATAAAAAGCGACAACCATGCCGACCATCAAGACAAAGAGCTCAATCCTTCTAACGACTTCGGCACTACTGATATGACTAGACATGCTTTCCAACCTGAATGGGGAACCAAACCCCATTCTGAGGTAAACCGGGGATTGCTGATACGTTTTTCTGGTTGGTGTGTGACCGGATACTCAGCCGTCGCAGTGGCGCTGGGCTTCAGCGACATCCAGCGTCCCTTCGTAGATGGCACGACCAGTGATGGCACCAAGAATACCCTGATCGGCAACGGCATTGAGTGCCACAATATCGTCCATATTGGTGATACCACCGGAGGCGATCACAGGAATCGAAGAAGCTCGCGCCATATTGACGGTTGCCTCAACATTCACACCCTGCATCATGCCGTCACGATCAATATCGGTGTAAACAATCGCGCTGACACCGTCCGCCTCGAAGCGTTTAGCCAGGTCAGTGGCCTTAACTTCGGTGACCTCAGCCCAACCATCGGTTGCCACCATGCCCTGCTTGGCATCGATACCGACAATAATGTGACCTGGAAACTGTTTGCACATTTCGGTGACAAACTCGGGTTCCTTGACCGCTTTGGTGCCGATAATGACGTAATTTACACCGGCCTTCAGGTAGGCTTCGATGGTTTCCGCATTACGGATTCCGCCACCAATCTGAATAGGCAGATCCGGGTAAGCCCGAGCAATTGCAGTGACAACATCGCCATTCACTGGTTCACCGGCAAAGGCGCCGTTAAGGTCCACCAGGTGCAACCTGCGCGCACCGGCATCTACCCATCGTGATGCCATGTCAACGGGATCTCCGGAAAATACAGTGGAGTCTTCCATGCGGCCCTGGCGCAGACGCACACACTGGCCATCTTTCAAATCAATTGCGGGGATAATCAGCACTGCTCGTTTCCTGTCTGTTCGGGGTAGGTCATTATGATTGTTGGTTGGTCAACCCGGCAGGGTTATTCACCCAACCAGGAGACAAAGTTGCTCAGCAACTGCAAACCGGCGGTGTGGCTTTTTTCCGGGTGAAATTGCACCGCGAATAAATTGTCGCGTGCCACGGCGGCGGCAAAACGCACAGAGTAATCACAGGTGCCCGCCACCAGCTCCGGGCGACTTTCGTCCACGTAGTAACTGTGCACAAAGTAAAAACGGGAATCCTGCTCAATCCCATGCCACATGGGGTGATCAATGGACTGGCTCACTTGATTCCAGCCCATGTGAGGAACCTTCAACTTTTCCCCATTAGCATCGTGGAGATCACGGCCGAAAAAACGCACCTGACCGGGCAGAATGCCTAAACAGTCAACACCGTTATTTTCTTCGCTATGTTCCAGTAGCGCCTGCATACCAACACAGATACCCAACACTGGTTTACCCTGATTGACGGCTTTGGTAACGATATGATCAAAGCCGAGGCGGCGAATTTCGCCCATGCAATCACGAATGGCGCCCACACCGGGAAAAACCACCCGATCGGCATCGTCCACTTCGGTAGCATCGGAAGTAATCACCACTTCGGCGCGAGGCGCCACGTGTTCCAGTGCTTTAGACACAGAATGTAGGTTGCCCATGCCATAATCCAGCACGGCGATACGGGTACGAAAGTCTGTCATAGAAATTACTGCTTACAGGGTGCCCTTGGTAGACGGCATCACACCGGCCATTCTCGGGTCAGGTTCTATCGCCATCCGCACTGCACGGCCAAAGGCCTTGAAGATGGTCTCGATCTGGTGGTGCGTATTGCTGCCGCGCAGATTGTCAATGTGCAGGGTAACACCTGCGTGGTTGACGAATCCCTGGAAAAACTCATACCCGAGGTCCACATCGAAATCCCCGACGCGGGCACGGGTAAAATCCACGAACATTTCAAGGCCTGGACGACCGGAAAAATCCACCACAACACGGGAAAGCGCTTCGTCCAACGGCACATAGGCGTGCCCATAACGACGAATCCCTTTTTTGTCACCCAGTGCTTTCTGGAAAGCCTGACCGAGAGTAATCCCCACATCCTCTACGGTGTGGTGATCGTCAATGTGTGTGTCGCCATCAGCCTTAATGCTGATGTCCATCAGTCCATGGCGGGCAATCTGGTCCAGCATGTGCTCGAGGAAAGGCACACCAGTATCAAAACTGGATTGACCGGTGCCATCGAGGTTCACCTCAACGGTAATCCGGGTTTCCAGGGTATCACGACTCACCGTCGCTTTGCGTTGTGCCATGGGTTTCTCCACACTCAGCCCGACATTCGGGACGGCGTATTATAAAGCCCTCAACCCCGCCCTTCCACAGGCATCGCAAAGTGATTACACTTCCACGTCGGTTACGGATGATTTATCAATGCAGTTTCGAACCCCGAACATTGTCATAGCCTGCCTGTTGGCACTCACCACACTGTGGATGGGTGAGCTGGCTGCTGCCCACATTCATGTGGACAGCGACAATGTCAGTTGTGAAATCTGCCACAGCTCTCACAACAATAGCGCCACGCTACAGAGTTATGCCGCTACATTTCCCGCAATTCATCCGGTCACCACAAAGCATGTGGCGGCCACCCCGCCACTTGCCAGCCACAACGCTGCTCCCGAAAACAGCCGCGCACCTCCTTCCCTGAGCTGAACTGACACATTCACTCAACTTTTTTACCCAATTCTGCTCAGGGAAGCTGAACCATGAAGACTTACTTTATGGCAGCACTGGCCGTCGCCAGTCTGCCCATTGCTGCATCCGCACAGGACCAGCATCAATCCACACTCAATGAAGTGATCGTTTCTGCCTCACCGCTGGAAGAGCAATCCGCCGGCATCAACCAGGCTGTCAGCGTGCTCAGCGGCGAGGAACTGCGCAATAAAGCCGCCGCCACCATTGGCGAATCTCTCAAAGACGAACCAGGCGTTACCAGTTCTGGCTTTGGACCCGGCGTGGGACAACCCGTTATCCGCGGACAATCCGGCAATCGCGTCAGAGTTTTGCAAGACAGCATGGGTACCATGGATGCCTCAGATGCCAGTGGCGATCACTCTATCACCCTAGAAGCATTGGTGGCGGAGCGCATCGAAGTCCTGCGGGGCCCAGCTACCCTGCGCTACGGCAATGGCGCCTTTGGCGGCGTGGTTAATGTTATCGACAATCGTATTCCCGATGAACTACCTGATGAACTCAAATCAGCTGTGGAATACCGGCATAACAGCGCCAATGATCAAAACAGTACGGTTTTTGTCATGGATGGCGCTATAGCCGATACCCCACTGGGCAATTGGGCCTGGCACCTGGACGGACTCTATCGTGACAGTAATGACCTGGAGGTTGATGGATTCGCTCAACTGCCTGAAGACGATGAAGAAGATCACGAAAGCACCCATGGCTATATTGATAATACCGACTCCCAGGCACACAACGTAACTGCAGGCCTTTCTTGGATTGGCGACAAGGGTTTTATCGGCCTTTCTGTCAGTGAAATGGAAAATAACTACGGTGTTCCTGCAGGTGGCCATCACCATCATGAAGAAGAGGAAGAAGACGAGCACGAGGAAGAAGCCGAAACTATTCGTATCGATATGGAACAAACCCGCGTTGATCTAAAATCGGAGTGGCAGGATATTCTTCCAGGCATTGAATTGGGACGTTTCGGTTTCAGTTACAACGACTATGAACACACTGAGCTGGAAGGTGGAGAAAAGGGCACTCGCTTTACCAATGAAGCCTTTGAAGGCCGGGTGGAGCTGCTCCATCAGGAAATCGCTGGGTGGACTGGCGCTTTCGGGTTACAACTGGAAGACCGGCAATTTGCCGCCATTGGCGAAGAATCCTTTATTCCCAAGTCTGACATTCAGAATAGTGGTGTTTTTTGGGTGGGTGAAACCAGCCACGGTGATTTGAGTTATGAAGTGGGGCTACGACTGGACCGTCAGACCATTGACCCCGATGGCAGCTCTGAAATCGACCACAATACCCAAAGCCTGTCCTTTGGCACCCTATGGCAGATGACTGACGAGCAACGTGTCAGTTTCACGTTCACCCGTGCCCAACGGGCACCTGCCATTGAAGAACTGCTATCAAATGGCCCACATCATGCCAGTCAAAGTTTTGATCTCGGTGATGAAAATCTGGATGAGGAAACCAGCCACAATTTTGAATTTGGCTATCGATACGAAGGCCCCGTAAACCTCTCTCTCAACCTGTTCTACAACAGCATCGACGATTTTATCTTCAAGAAAAATACGGGTGTGGAAGATGACGACGAAGAATTAACCATCTATCAATATAATCAGGAAGACGCAACCTTCAGGGGAATTGAAGCCTCAGTGGTTATTCCCGTGGCTGAGCGCTGGGAAATTGAACTGTTCAGCGACTATGTGCGCGCCAAACTCGACAAGAGCGGAGATGTGCCTCGCATTCCACCACTGCGCTACGGTGCAGCCCTGGATTACACCGCCTACAGCTGGACCGCCGGCATGCGCCTGACCCAAGCCAATGAACAGAGCCACGCCGGTGAGTTTGAGGATGACACCGATGCCTACACTCGTCTGGATGCCCACGTGCACTACCACATTGATACGGCTGCAGGAAACTGGCTCCTGTTTGTGAAAGGCACCAATCTGCTGGACGACGAAATCCGCAACGCCACATCCTATCTACGCGACTCAGCCCCAGAGTCGGCACTCAGCCTGGAACTAGGTGTGAGATTCAGCTTCTAACTCCCAGGCCGGCAATTATCGCTGGTAAACAAACTTGGTCATTGCGGGTAACATGACTCCCGCAATGACCAATTTAATCCTGGGGTAAGGGAGACAATTCCATGAAGTTTTTGAAAATTGTATTGCTGGTAGCAGTACTTCTGATTGTCGTGGTGATTGGCGGTGTCGCATTCCTGCTGGTCGGCGTTGACCCCAACAGCTACAAGCCTGAACTGGAAAAACTGGCCCGGGACAATGGCGTCGAGCTGAAAATGGAAGGCGACCTCGGCTGGTCTTTTTTCCCCAACCTGGCAGTGCACGCTGGGGCCACCTCCCTCTCCGGCATTGACGACAGCGCCGGTATACCCGATGTGCGCTTCAACGACGCAAACTTCGTACTCGACTGGAAAGCCCTGCTAACCCGCAAAGTGCGGCTGGCCGCCATTGCTGTAGAGGGTGCCGATATCCGTGCCAAAACCGCTGCCGAAGCGGCGAATGTCGCCGCGCTACCTGGTGCTGCAGCCTCAACCCAGAAAACCGAAACCGCTGACCTGCCCTTTGAAGTGGCCATCGACAAGATGTCGCTCACCAACAGCCGCATCACGATTGTTACACCCGGCGCACCGGATCAGGTATTCGATCAACTCAATTTCACCAGCGAAGGGCTTAACCTCGATAACCGGCCTTTCGACCTGAGCTTGGAAGTCAGCACCCAAATACCGGACCAACCCAACCCCTTTGCCCTATCGCTGAACTCACGGGCGGCTCTGCAGTTGGAACCGCAGCAAGTCAGCCTGTCTGATGCCAAACTGACCCTGAAGGGTCTCGATAAATTACCCCTGACACTGAACTTCAACGCCAGCTATAACGGCGCCAGTGACAGCTTCTCTCTCAGCGACCTTACCGGCAGCGTTGGTTCCGCCAAAATCAGCGGTGCTATGACTGGCGAAAAAGTCCAAACGGCACCCGCGCTGACAGGCGAAATTTCACTGCAAAACCTGCTATTAAAAGAGCTGCCTATGGAGCCACCGGAGGGCTTCAGCCGTGTGGATCTCAGCACCAAATTTTCCGCTTCGGAAAAAGCGGTTTCTCTGGATGACCTGAAAGTCACGTTGGATAAGTTCAACCTCGGCGGCAAGCTGTCCATGCAGCTCACTACACCCCGGCAGCTGGACATGATCATCAACGGTAACGATCTGGTATTGCCCGCCACTACAGAGACTTCCAGCACCGAAGAGCAGGCGGCAATCTTTACCCCACTGCTGGCCCCCCTGGCCATGTTGGAAGGTGGAAAGGGACATATTGAAGTCAACCTGGCCAGTATTACCGCTGACAATATTCGCGTCGACAAGCTGCACTTGAACCTGTTCACCAACGGCAATGTGGTGCAGATTGCCGATCTCTCCGGCGGCGTGTTTGGTGGAGCGTTTAAAGTCAATGCCAAGGCAGACCTACGCAATAAAACCCCATCCGTTACCTTCTCCAAGACATTGACTGCCATCGACTTGAACCAGGCACTGGTCACCCTCGCGGAGCAGGGCGATATTCACGGCCATTTAACAATGGATTTCAACGGCACCAGCAGCGGCGACACCAGTGATGCCCTGATGGCCAATATGAACGGCAGCGGCAAGTTCAGTTTTACCGATATGCAGGTGGACAATATCAATGTCGAGAAAAGCTACTGTGAGATGGCGTCACTGGTGGAGGGAAGAACCCTCACTGGTAAGACCTGGCCAAATTTCACCAGGCTCAACGATATGCAAGGCACGGTGAAATGGCAGGACCAGATCATCAACCTGCCCGGCTTTACCACCGGCCTCGGCAATTTGGCGGTCTCCGGCAACGGCGGTGCCAATCTGGCCAGCGAAACCTATGACATGCTCATCAAGTCCCGCCTCAATGGTGACACCACCTCAGAAACAGGCTGTACCGTAAAGAGCAAAACCATCCAGAATCGGGATATTCCCTTTCGCTGCACCGGTTCCTTCGCCGAAAACGGAGGCGGCAAGTGCCTGCCGGACAAGCAATTTATCAACCAGCTGATCCAGGGAAAAATTCAGGAAAAACTGATCGACAAGTTCCTTAAGCCCTCAGAGAGTAAAACCCAGGAAGGTGATACCAGCGGCGAAACCACTGAACAGAAAGACCCCAAACAACAGTTGATGGAAGGCCTGCTGAAGGGACTGTTCAACTAGTGACTGACCGTTTTGCCGAAAAGCTGCTCCACTGGTTCGACCTGTACGGGCGCAAGGATCTGCCCTGGCAACAAAACATCCACCCCTACCGGGTGTGGGTGTCGGAAATCATGTTGCAACAGACCCAGGTCAGCACGGTCATTCCCTACTTTGAGCGCTTTATGGCGAGCTTTCCGGATGTGCAGTCCCTGGCAAATGCCGAGCTCGATCAGGTGCTACATCACTGGACCGGGCTGGGCTACTACGCCCGAGCCCGCAACCTGCACCGCGCGGCGCAAATAGTGGTAACAGAGTGTGGCGGCGAGTTTCCCGACGATGTGGAAGCGCTGCAACAACTGCCGGGAATCGGTCGTTCCACCGCTGGAGCTATCTGCGCCATCGCCCACCAAAAACAAGCAGCTATTCTCGATGGCAACGTTAAACGAGTTTTGGCCCGGTACCACGCCATTGCTGGCTGGCCGGGTCAAAGCAGCGTTTTAAAACAACTCTGGGAACAAGCAGAGCTGCATACTCCATCAGAGCGTATCGCAGACTATACCCAGGCGATCATGGATCTGGGCGCCACCGTATGTACCCGAAGCAAACCGGATTGTGACAACTGCCCTCTCGCAGATAATTGCCAGGCGCTGGCAATAGGCAACCAGGCCGATTTTCCCGGCAAGAAGCCACGGAAGGAGCAACCTGTGCGCCGCTGCCTGTTTCTGGTCATTCGCAACCCCGAAGGCGACATATTGCTGGAACGACGCCCGGCCAACGGCTTGTGGGGCGGCCTGTGGGTCTTTCCCCAGTGCCCAGAGATAGAAGACATCCACAACACCTGCGACCAACTTGGCTGTACTCCCAAAAGCTGGGAGTTGCTGTCTACGCGACGCCACACCTTCAGCCACTTTCATCTCGATTACCAGCCAGCGCTAATCGAAGCCCAGCAGACGTCACAGGTCATGGATAGTCCGGGCCTGGTCTGGTATAACCCTGCATCATCACTGGAGCTCGGAACCGCCCAGCCGGTCAGACAGCTCCTGCAACAGCTTACGCAATAACTTATCCATTAAAAGGTATTCCCATGGCACGTATGGTTCACTGCAAAAAATTCAACGAGGAACTGGAAGGCCTGGATGCGCCCCCCTTTCCCGGCCCCAAAGGTCAGGATATTTTTGAGAATGTCTCCAAGAAGGCCTGGTCGGAATGGCTGGAACATCAGACACGGCTCATCAATGAAAAACACCTCAATATGATGGACCTCACTGCTCGCACCTATCTCAACGAACAGCGGGACAGGTTCCTTTCGGGACAGGAAATTGACGAGGCAGAGGGGTTTGTGCCGCCCTCGGAATAAATTCCACGGCTACCCTTGACGCTGCATATGTGAGAAGGTTTAATACGCGCCTTCTGAGACGCCAAGCGGCTCTTGGAACATTGCCCAGATAGCTCAGTCGGTAGAGCAGAGGATTGAAAATCCTCGTGTCGGTGGTTCGATTCCGCCTCTGGGCACCACTCATACTAAAATGCGCCTGAAACGCCTTAATTTCGTTAGGTTTTTTGGCGCATTCATTCAAAAGTAATCTAAAAAGTAATCTAAATCTTAGCTAGTTTAAGCTATCCCCCCCCGGGGGGGGGGGGCTATTCCATCCCCCTTACTCCATTAGTACCACCCCAGATACAAAAAAGGGTGAATAGAGAAGCTCTGAATCCGATTCAAAGAGTCTTGCCACTGGTTTTGGGATTGAGCGAATGATGTTATAAGCTCCAGGGTGTGATGGAGAGTAGCGATACTTTGAGACAAGCAACCACGATGAGCTAACTGTCTCTTAAATCAGGGGTGGCCAAGTCCGGATTTCTTTAACGACATACAGTGTGTGATCAACCAGTTGAAGCCATCGGGAATGTGGGTTCACCAGTCGTGGCTGATGTGCAGGTGATGTTCTTCTAAAATCACCTCAAGACCCTGGTCACTATGGCGAGATGCATCATAAGCCAGATTGAGTACGCTGTCTTGTTCGTCATAAGACACCAAGTGAAAGGGAAAGCGCTTAATGATATCTATAATGGCTCGTTGCACGTCGTCGTCTTTTCCCCGTCATAGCTTCAGGTGATCAAGCACCAGGTTCCAGATATTAACGTAAGTGCGGAGTCTAATTAGTTTCCAAGTTTATTGTGTAGGTAGTGGCAATGAGAAAAACGGCCCAGAATTTACTGAATCATATCAATAACCTTATGAAAAATTTACTTATAATAGCTTACATATTTATTTTATAACCCCACAAATACCCGCAAAACTGATGCGCTGGGGTGTGTTTTATATAGCCCGGGGACAAGCAGTCTAATGCTAACGAGTGGGATAGTTAGAAGCTTGTTAGAAATTAAAAAATAAATACCAAATAAATTAATGAATTATATGAATTCTTTTGTTGATTGAGATAACGCTTTTAACTGTTGTAAGCGGATTTTAAAGCGGCGCTACAGTTCATTAAGCGAATCAAGATAGAGGGAGGCCTGCTGCAAGATTGCTGCTCGTTCGGCTTCAGGTTTTTTATCCCAGTTTCTATAGACCATGGCTGTGCGCGGACTGTTGGCAAAACGTGCTTTATGGCGTTCATGAAAGTGCCAATAGAGTGAGTTGAAGGGGCAGCTTCTGTTTCCTGCTCGCAGTTTTACATCATAAAAGCAGCTTTTGCAGTAGTCGCTCATACGGCTGATGTATTGGCCAGAACATGAATAGGGCTTGGAAGCTAGCAAACCACCATCAGCAAATTGGCTCATGCCACGGGTGTTTGGCATCTCGACCCACTCGATAGCATCGATGTAGATACCTAGATACCAAGCGTCGACTTGATTCGGATCTACGCCGGCGAGAAGAGTGAAGTTCCCTATCACCATCAGACGCTGAATATGATGGGCGTAAGCATAATCCAGAGATTGGCCAAGACTTTGCTCCATACAGTGCATTTTGGTTTTACCACTCCAGAAATATTCTGGAAGATCCTTGTTTGCTGCAAGTACATTGAGGGTTGGGTATTCTGGTAAGTTGATCCAGTAGATGCCACGAACAAACTCTCGCCAACCTAGTATTTGGCGTACAAAACCTTCGATTTGTGCTAGATCTATCACTTCTGGTCGGGCTCGATACTCGGCTATTGATCGCTCTATCACCTGTGCCGGCGAGATCATTTTGGCGTTTAGGGCGAATGAGAGTCTTGAATGATAAAGACTCCATTTATGCTCTGAATTAGCAGTCATCGCATCTTGGAACTGTCCAAACAGCGGTAGGCAATGAGTACAAAAAAACTCAAGAAGTTGAAGCGCCTCTTTGCTCGAGGTGGGCCAAACTAATTGTTTTGAGATCTTTCCAAAATAGCTGATCTTATGTCTATCTAATCGCTCTAACACCGCTTGGGTTGATTGGCTGAAGCACAGAGGTTGAGGAATCTGCGCCAAGTCAGATGCTTTAAGTGCTTTGCGATTTTCACTGTCGAAATTCCAACGCTCCCCCTCTGGTTCACCGCTTTGCATTAGATAACCATAGCGTTGACGCATGCGGCGATAGAACGCCTCCATTCGTAAAGGACGTTGTGGTTTAAACTCTTTACTGATCTCTTCGAAGGGGAGCAGGAAGTGCTCAGTATCAACCTCTCGAAGACCTATGCCAGTAGGAATTTTCAACTTGCGTAGCTGCTCTAAAAGACGGATCTCATCAGGGCGCTGAAACTCAACTCGTTCAATCTTATGCTCTTGGCAGATCACTATAATTAATTGATCAATCGAGTCGTACTCTGCTGTTTGATCAAGTGTCAGGTGAAGGACCTGATGTCCTGCATCTTTGAGCGCTTCTGCAAAACGTTGCATACCTATAAAGAAAGCGACAATTTTCTGCACGTGGTGTCTCACATATCGCTGCTCTTGGTGCAGCTCTGCGATCAAATATAGGTGGTCGCTGTTTCGCTCTCGGTACCAGCTGTGTTGGGCATTAAGTTGATCGCCCAGAATCACTCTTAATGTCTTCATCGAGTCTTTTTAGCCTCGCATTTGCAGCGCTCCGAACAGTATCGTACCTGCTCCCAATCGCGAGCCCACTTTTTGCGCCAACTGAAGGGGCGTTGGCAATGCTCACACACTTTTGTTGGAAGTATCTGCTTGTGATGCATCATCTCCCTCATTTATAAACAGGCCAAAGTGGATCGCCGTAGTAGTCAAAGAGGGCAGTGGTTTGGCAATCCTTATTGCCATCCCAGCTCTTGATGAAGCGATGCTGGGGATCGTGAATCTCTGTCTGTTTTTCCAGATTAAACTGGCGATGGCCTCTCGGATCTGCACCGACACCTGCGAGGTACTGCCAGTTTCCCCAATTACTGGCGATGTCAAAATCGAGTAACTGTTGTTCAAAATACTCAGCACCGTACCGCCAATCGATAGCGAGTTCATGAACAAGGCAGCTAGCAACGAGCTGGCGTGCACGGTTAGATATATACCCCGTCGCTTTAAGCTGTTTCATTGCGGCATTTATAATTGGGTAGTGTGTGTGGCCCTCACGCCAAGCACGAAATCGCTCCGCGTAATAACTGGTGAGCGGGTTGCGATTATGTGGCCCTTTGAAGGCGTAAAGTCGGTCCCCCCAGTGCAGTGCATACCATTGGAAGTATTCACGCCAAAGCAGCTCAAATTTAATCCAGTAGGTCGATTCATTGGCCCCATTTTGCGATTCATACTCGCTGAGTCTAGCGATGACTCGTCTACACGAGAGAGCCCCGACAGCTAACCAGGGGCTCAATTTTGTTGAACTTTGCCAATCATCCAAGGCGTTGCGAGTCTCTTTATATGTGAGAGGCGCAGTGCTGTTGAAGTAAGTCTCCAAGTGCCGCAATGCAGCCACTTCACCACCGTGAACACTCGCTGTTAGTTCAACAGGTTTCCTTATACTTGATTGAAGGATGGGTGGTGGCAACGACGTCGGTGCTGTGACGGGTTGATCGATGACTAGACCTTCAACACGTTTACGAAATGGGGTGAAACTGTTATCAAGATCGGAGAGCGCAAAAGGCAGCTGTGACTCTTGAAAGATAGTTGCCGTCTCTTCAACCACTATCTGAAGGTGAGGGAAACGCTTGGCAATCGCTTTGATTGCTTGTTGCTCGTAGCTACCTGTGTGACGAGAGGTCACAATTTTATCAATCGAGTGTTGTTGCACCAGACGGGTCAACGACTCCAGATAGTCGCCATCGATCTTATGAAGGCATTGGCCAAGCGTGGATAGTTGTTGATCGAGAGTCGAGATTGTTTGCTGTAAAAATTGAGCACGATGCGTGCTTAAATGTTTCTCACCGAGATGAAAAAAGAGCTCTATTCTTGGGTCATGAATGTATATGCAGTGGAGCTTGGTATCTTCAGAGACCGCATTAAAAACTGAATTGTCGTCTAGGCGAAGATTATTAGTAAACCAAAGCAGTGAGGATCGGGACACAGGTAATTCCTTGAGTATGTCCCCAGTACGGCACAATAAATCAATTAGATCATTCAAAGTCTTGTGCGTTCATTGTTGAAGAGCATGAACTCTGAGTGACTAACAAATACAGCAAGCAGGACAAACCTACTCGTTGCTCTGGTTTGCCTCTGCTCTAGGCGTTGGGGCTACAGCCCGAGCAAAAAACACAACTCAAGTACCATTGCACCCCCGTTGCCATCGCCTACACTTGAACGGAATCCGTTTTATTGGACAGTATTATGGCCTACTTTCGATAAGTGGGGTCAGAAGGTAAGTGGAGGCAGATAAGACTTTTAACCGGTCTGCCCATACGGGCCTGCCTCACTCGCCTGCCATAAAACGCTTCCACCTCATTTTTAAAGCTTAGGAGTGTCCACCTCTTCAGGGTAAGTCCATTAGCGGTTTACATCGACAATGACTCGACCTCGGACTTTACCTTCTAATAACTCAGTCGCTACGCCTTGTGCTTGTGATAGCCCAATTTCAGTGTAAATATTTTGCAATTTCGTAACGTCTAAATCGGTTTCAAGGCGCTTCCATGCTTCTAGGCGTTTAGCCTTCGGGCACATAACGCTATCAATACCGACAAGCGTGACACCCCGCAAAATAAACGGTGCCACGGTCGCTGGAAAATCCATACCTGCGGCTAAGCCGCAAGCGGTAACGACTCCTCCATATTGAGTTCCAGCACAAGCGTTGGCGAGTACATGCGACCCAACTACATCAACAACACCAACCCATCTTTCTTTGGCAAGAGGCTTTCCTGGATGCTGAAGTTCATCACGGTGCATAATTTCGCTGGCGCCTAATGACTTCAAGTAATCGGACTCTTCTTCAACCCTGCCACTTAATGCGATCACGTCATACCCTAATTTTGAAAGGATAGCGACAGCCACACTGCCAACGCCACCCGCTGCGCCTGTTACTAAAATCTTGCCCATTTCAGGCTTAATACCCTGACGCTCAAGTGCCAGAATACAGAGCATCGCGGTATATCCAGCGGTACCAATTGCCATCGCGAGCTTAGGGTCGAACGATGCAGGTAGTGGAACTAACCAATCGCCATTGACGCTCGCTTTTTGTGATAGACCACCCCAATGAGTTTCGCCGACCCCCCAGCCATTAAGTACAACTAAATCACCAGCCTTGTACTCGTTATGATTCGATTCTGACACCCGTCCAACAAAATCAATTCCTGGAACCATCGGAAACCGTCGAACAACAGGCGACTTGCCTGTAATAGCTAAGGCATCTTTGTAGTTTAGGGTTGAGTAGAGAACCTCTACTTTCACATCACCTTCGGGGAGATCAGACTCTGCCACAGAGGTAAAAGTTGTGGTGTATTCGTTGTCCGCTTTATTTATTACAAGTGCGTTAAACATAGATATCTCCTTTATTAGACCGATCGTCTATTTAATTTCGAAAAAATTAAAGGCTTGCCAAGTAAAAGCCTGAAAACGCCTTCAAGGGTTTGGCACTTCGTTCTAATTTTGCTCTCAGAACAGCTCCTTCCCAGCCTGTCCAAAAAATATATGCCAGCTGTTTACAATCTAAATCTGAAGAGATTTGTCCATGTACTTTGGACTCTTCAAGGCAGCGCTCTACTGAGCCTTGCCAGTCTTCAAGAACACTGGTTAGACGTTCTCGAAAATCCTCGGGCAATCTTCCCATCTCTTGCCCAAGATTGCCGATTAAGCATCCGCGCTTGAAATCATATTTCTCCATCGACCTTTCAGCATCGGTCATATATGCCTTCAGACGATCTAGTGGCTGTAAGGTATCATCGAGAAGGAAGCGATTAAGCTTTCCTTTTAAAGCCCTTGAATAGCTATCGATCAGCTCTAAACCGAACCTATCCTTACTTTCAAAGTAGTGGTAGAACGACCCTTTGGGAACCCCAATACTTTTCAGTATTTCATCGATACCGGTGGCAGAAAAACCTTTCTCCGCGAGGATCTCTATACCTGTATGAATCAATTGAGTACGCGTTTCATTGTGCGCAGAAAGATCCTTAGGGGGTCGACCGCGACGACGTTTTATGGGGGCTAATTCATTCATAAGGCCAATATTAGACCGATCGTCTTTTTAATTCAACTGATTTTTATTTAATGATGTAAACACGCGGGGTCAAATGAGAATTTGTTTATGAATACCCAGCCATACACAGCGACACCGCACGACACTGAATGCTCTTTTAGCCAATTCGCGTAGGCACAAAGTCCTGCCAGAAAAAACGCTTCTACACGTCTAATCAACTTTCGATGTATATGCTTAAGTGACTATCACTGGTATCAAATACAACATCAAGCAGGTATGCCAGATTCAACCAAATACAACTCAAGTACCATTGCACCCCTATGACTATCGCCTACACTTGAACGAAAACTGTTTCAGGGAACAGCGTGATGGCCAATCTCCTAAACCACTTTATTCTTCGGCCTCTTATGATGCTTGTCTTGTTCGTTGGCCTGGGCAAGTGTCTATTGGTCGTGGCGGCTGATGAATTTCCGCTAGGTAACAAATCGATTTACCTGAAGGATAATAATGGGAAGGAATTCCCCATCGGGCAGGTGAGCTTCAACTCTGGTGGGAACGGCGTAATCGCCTACGAGCTGAACATGGATACTGAGCGGTTTAAGGATTTCTTCTTATCCATGAAGGAAATGAAATGTCTGGAAGGTAAGGAAATCTGGTGTTTTATCCCCTACCCCTATAAGCACTCACGCACAGTAAGCGCCTCTGACTTGCGTTGGCTCGAACACGACCTGCTGTTCATGTTCAAAACTCCGACAGAGTTTGGCGCCAATCTGTGGAATGGAATCTATTACGACATGGCGTTAGAAGGGGACATGATTCACGGCACAGCTCGGGCCATTGACCTCAATCATATTTCCGCGCCTCCGGAAGACCTGGCCACCCCGCCCTACGGCGAAGCCGACATTGATGACCTGGAAACCGCAACACGCTGGCTGCCTTTTATTGAGATTCGCTAGTGAAGTGACGCATATCGCTCTACGTCTGAACTGTTAAAACCCGCCCGACGATCAGGTGCCACAAAAAGTCTGGAATACACTCTGTTCGGGGGTTGCCGGCATGGCGTACTCTGCTTTATCCAGGTCAAAAATAAAGGGGTTGGCCAACACATCCACCAGTTGATGAAATACCTCGAAATCTCCGTCGTAGGCTGCATCGATGGCCCTTTCCACTTGATGATTGCGTGGAATAAATACCGGGTTGCAGGCGAGCATACGGTTGCGAATGTCTGTAATTTTTTGCTGGTTCCCGCTCGCAGCATCCTCCGCCGCGCCAACGCCCAGGTGTTGCTGCCAATCGTTGATCCAACCGTGAAAGTCTTCGGGTAAAGAATACAAACTGTTTTCAGCAACAGCTAAGCCATCCCAATCCAACCAATCGGACAACACCCGAAAACCGAGGGTGAAATCTATCTGGTGCTTGCCCATCAGCGAGAGTAGTTCTGTCACCAACTGATTCGCATCACCTGTCACCACTACTACCCCAATTTTGGCGCACATGCGTCGCTGGTAACTCTGCTGATACAGGTCGTTGAATTGCTCCAGAGCTGCCTGAGCCTGCTTAACGGCCCGCTCTTCATCACTATCAATCAGGGGCAACAGGGCCTGGGCCAGGCAAGCGAGATTCCACTGGGCAATGGCGGGCTGATTTCTGTAGGCATAGCGTCCACTATGATCGATGGAGCTGAATACCGTTGTCGGATCGTAATGTTCCATAAAGGCACAGGGGCCATAATCCACGGTTTCACCACAGATCAGCATGTTGTCGGTATTCATGACACCGTGAATAAAACCAATGGACTGCCAGTGGGCCACCAGCTCTGCCTGGGCATCGATGACGCTGCACAGTAATGAATAATAGGGATTCCCGGCCCGCCCGGCGTCGGGGTAATGGCGGGCAATCACATGGTCGGCGAGCTGTTCCATGGTGTCGAAATCCTGCCGGGCGGCAAAATACTGGAAGGTTCCAACCCGGATATGACTGCGCGCCACCCTGGTCAGAATAGCTCCCGGCAGCACTTTTTCGCGTATGACTTTTTCACCGGTGGTCACTGCTGCGAGACTACGGGTGGTAGGCACACCTAACGCGGCCATCGCCTCGCTGACGATGTACTCGCGCAACACCGGCCCCAGGGGTGATCGTCCATCTCCCATGCGGGAAAATGGCGTGGTGCCAGCACCTTTTAATTGCAGGTCATAACGACGCCCATCATTACCCACGACTTCACCAAGCAGTATCGCTCTGCCATCTCCGAGTTGTGGATTCCAATTGCCAAATTGGTGCCCCGCGTAAACAGTGGCAATAGGCTCTGCACCATCGGGAACTACATTTCCGGCCAGTACGGCAATGCCTTCCTCACTGGCCAATTGCTGGGGGTCAATACCCAATGCTTCTGCCAGTGCTGCGTTCACGCGAATCAGTCCGGGCTTTTCCACCGGGGTTGGCAACTGCGACGCATAGAGGGATTCCGTCAATTGACGGTAGGTGTTGTCGAAGGGAATTTGCACGACATGCTTCATGGCTGGTATAAGGCCTTTATCACTATGGGGTTGTACTGCGATGCCATCTGTTTATAGCGGGGGTTACTCTAGCATAGCAATACCCGGGGCAACGCAGCCCGCGGCCTTTGGCATAAATATAAAAACCCCATAGCACGGGACTATTCCCCTTGGCACAACAGAACATATCCAATGGTGTGAACCATTTAAAGAAACCCGGCAAAAGGTCGATAGAAAAAGCTGTTGGAATATCGCATCATTCAGTCCCCCTTCAGAAACTTCAAACTAGAAAGTTAAGGCAGCCTGATGTTGATAAGCCATTGGCAAGGTGGTGAAATCGCTAACACAAACCCGCGACAAAACTGGCACACCCTTGTTCGACACGATTATGGTCTGTGACAACGGCTCCCAGGACAACACAGCCCAGTGCGCCCTGCAGGCGGGTGCATCGGTGGTTTATCAGCATACACCCGGCTATGGACTGGCCTGCCTCACGGCCATCGCCCAGTTAAAAGATTTTGATATCTTGCTTTTTTATGGATGGCGATAATGCCTTTAGGGCTGAGCAAGCCATTCCACTGGTCGAAGCTATCTCACGAGGTGCGGATGTGGCCATCGGTTCCAGAGTGCTGGGCAAAACCGCGCCCGCTGCCCTCACCTTCCCGCAGCGGGCCGGCAATCGCCTGGCAAGTTTGCTGATCCGTCATCTCTGGGGAACTAACGTTACAGACCTCGGCCCCTTGCGGGCCATCAGTCGGCAGGCCTATGACCGTCTCGATATGCAAGACAAGCGTTTTGGCTGGACTGTGGAAATGCAGGTCAAGGCGGTACAACAGGGCATGCGCGTGGAGGAATATCCGGTAGACACCTACCGGCGTATTGGCCGCTCCAAGATCAGCGGCACCATCAAGGGGACCATTGGAGCCTCGGTGGGTATCTTATCGACCATAGCCAAATTGTGGTGGCAGCAAGATCAACGCCAATGGCATACACGGCGCCGAAACGTCAGGAATGCACCCGTCACGGTTACGGGAGAACATCGTCCATGAAAACGTTCAGTGCCCCGACTTTTTTACTGCTGGTTTTGCTAGTGCTATCCAGCGGCAACGTTCTGGCCGCACCCTCCAGCAAGCACCTGGATTTCTGGAATCACAGTAATGAATCAAATCTGACGACCGTAGACCACAGTACATGGCAGGGGTTATTAAACCGCAATGTGATCGATCAGCACCCTTCCGGTATCAACCGTTTTAACTACGCGGAGATTTCCGAGACGGATAGACGGCTGCTCAGCAGTTACCTGGAACAGATGCAGGCGATCGATCCCAGGGAATTGAGCCGTGCGCAACAAAAGGCCTATTGGATCAACTTCTACAACGCCCTGACCATCAATCTGGTTATCAGCCACTATCCCGTTGAATCGATTACCAAGCTAGGCGAGGGTCTATTCAGCTTTGGGCCTTGGGACGACGAAATCAGCCAAATAGCCGGAGAGTCATTATCACTGAATGACATCGAGCACCGTATTCTTCGCCCCCTGTTTCCCGACAATCGCATTCACTACGCCGTCAACTGCGCCAGCCTGGGTTGCCCAAACCTCGCCAAACAGGCCTACACAGCTGAACACCTCGATGAACAATTGGAGAAAGCCGCCCGCGACTATATTAACCACCCGCGCGGTGTCGATTTCAAAGAAGGTGTCTTGTGGGTCTCCAGTATCTACGACTGGTATCGCGATGATTTTGGCGGCAGTGACCGGGCCCTGCTTCGCCATTTGATGCAATACGCAGCGCCGTCTCTGGCAGAAAAACTGGGCGGCTATGAGGGCAAGATCAAAGATCACTACGACTGGGCACTGAACAGTCCCTGACTACGCCAACAAAAGGAAAGATTTTGATGAAGAAAGCTATCTCGCTAGTGGTATTCCTGTCCTGCCTGAGCCAGCTCTGTTATGGCGTGACGGAAGAAGAACGAAAGGCTAACTGGGACAAGCTGCGAGAAATAAAAAGCCAGACTACCCTAGTATTGCACCCCCAAAAAGGGGAAATAACACGAGGCCCCAATATAGTCGAACCCGGTGATGATCTTTCCAGTCATTTCTCGGAAGTTTACCTGTTAAGAATTATCGACCCCCAGGATAATGAATTCTACAAAATACACATTACCGCTCTGCACCGAGGAGACCAGTGGATGAACTACACACTGGCCGCCCGTAAAACGGGGTCCGGATTAAAGCTCTTAGCACTCTCACGAGAGGAGCGAACTGACAGTGAAGGCAACACCATGCGCGAAGAGCAGCTCGAACTCGCCATCAGCTTTCTGGATCTTGCCAACAACATTGGTGGCCGTGGGCTCGATATTCTATTGCTCGGCGAAACCCGGCAGGAAATTCATATTTCCAGTTTGTACCTGTTAGCCATGATGCAGAGCATTTGATGATCGCCTTGACCCAGCCAACCTATTTCTCTTGTTTACAGACGACCTTGGCTGACAACACAAACGTCAAACCGGGGACTTACCCCGTCGCCAAATTCAACAATACCCGGTGACAATCAACAAAAAAGGCCCGCAATTGCGGGCCTTTTTTGTTGGTGAAGTATCGTGAAGTTAACCCCTGAGGGCACCCAATATCTTATCCACTGTCTCCTTGGCGTCACCAAACAACATACGGGCGTTCTCCTTGAAGAACAGCGGGTTTTCCACGCCAGAATAACCGGTAGCCATACCGCGCTTAAGGATCACCACCTGACGAGACTTCCACACTTCCAGCACAGGCATACCGGCAATGGGGCTGCCCGGGTCTTCTGAAGCCGCCGGGTTAACCGTGTCGTTGGCACCGATCACCAGCACCACGTCGGTCTGCGGGAAGTCGTCATTGATTTCATCCATTTCCAGCACGATGTCATAGGGCACATGGGCTTCAGCAAGAAGCACGTTCATGTGTCCCGGCAAACGACCCGCCACCGGGTGAATACCAAAGCGCACATTGATGCCCTTGTCGCGCAGGAACTTGGTGATATCTCCCACCGCGTTCTGGGCCTGAGCCACCGCCATGCCATAACCGGGCACGATGATCACAGAATCAGAGGCAAGCAGCTCTTCAGCCAGTTCATCCACAGAGGTTTCCTGGATTGTTTGATCTTCCAAGTCCGCAGAAGAACTGCTGCTGGTCTGGCCAAAGCCACCGAGAATCACGCTGATAAACGAGCGGTTCATGGCACGGCACATGATGTAACTGAGGATAGCACCACTACTACCCACCAGCGCGCCGGTGACAATCAGTAGATCATTGCCAAGCATGAAACCAATGGCTGCCGCGGCCCAACCGGAGTAACTGTTAAGCATCGAGACCACCACTGGCATATCGGCACCACCGATAGCCATGATCAGGTGAACCCCCAGGACCGACGCAATGGCTGTCATCAGGATCAGAGCAAATATCCCCGCCGCCTTGCTCTCAGCACCGACGAACATAATACCCAACACGATCGTCACCAGCAGCGCAGCCAGATTCATATAATGGCGTCCCGGCAGAGTCAGTGCCTTGCTGGGAATTCTGGCGTCGAGCTTACCGCAGGCAATCAGCGATCCAGTAAAGGTGACGGCGCCAATAAAGATACCCAGGTATATCTCGATCAGCTTGATCGTGTGCTCGGCACCGTGGGTAACAATCAACGGTTCGATATAACCTGAAAAACCCACCAGCACGGCGGCCAGACCCACAAAGCTGTGCAGCAGTGCCACCAGCTGGGGCATCTGCGTCATTTCCACTTTGTTGGCGAGCATCAGGCCGATGCCGCTACCAATGAGAATTGCCAAAACAATACTGACAATGCCACTGCCACCAAAGCTGGCAATGGTCACGATGATAGCGATGAAAATACCCGCCACACCGTAGTAGTTACCCTTTCGGGCGGTTTCCTGATGGCTCAGTCCGCCAAGACTGAGAATAAACAAAATGCTGGCCACAACGTAGGCCACACTAACTATTCCATAACTCATGGTGTGACCCCCTTATTTGCGGAACATTTTCAGCATGCGATGGGTGACTCGGAAGCCCCCCGCAATGTTAATAGTGGCGATGAGCACAGCCACAAAGGCCATTATGCCCACTGCAGCTCCTTCAGCCCGAGCCAGGTGCAACAGCGCCCCGATCACGATAATGCCACTGATGGCATTGGTGACACTCATCAGCGGTGTGTGCAGTGAAGCCGTGACGTTCCAGATCACCTGCCAACCGATAAAACAGGCCAGCACAAACACGGTAAAGTGGGTGAGGAAGCTTTCCGGCGCATAAGCACCAACGCCGAGCAGCGCCAACGCCGTGACAGCAAACAGTGCGATCTTGCCACCCCACTTGCGCAGCGGCGAGGGTGCGACGGCAGCCTTACCCGCCGGTGAGGGCTCTTCGGTACTGGGTTTGGGCGCAGCAACCGACACTTCAACCTTGGGTGGTGGCCAGGTAATAGACCCGTCATTCACCACGGTCAATCCGCGGATCACGGTATCTTCCATATCAACCACTGGCTGACCATCTTTCTCGGGTGTCAGGTCAGTCACCAAGTGGACCAGGTTACTGGCATAGAGGTCACTGGACACCTTAGCCATGCGGCTGGGCAGGTCGGTGTAACCGACAATGGAGACATCGTGCTTCACAGCAACCACACCGGGTTCGGTCAGCTCACAGTTGCCACCGCGCTCGGAGGCGAGGTCGACAATCACACTGCCGGGCTTCATGGATTCAACCATTTCCGCAGTAATCAATTTAGGTGCTGGACGGCCGGGAATCAGTGCCGTGGTGATGATAATATCCACCTCTTTGGCCTGTTCCGCAAAAAGTGCCATTTCCGCCTGGATGAACTCGTCGCTCATTTGCTTGGCGTAACCGCCACCGCCGCTGCCATCCTCGTCACCGAAATCCAGCTCCAGGAACTCGGCACCCATACTTTCCACCTGTTCTTTAACTTCCAGGCGGGTATCAAAGGCGCGCACAATAGCGCCCATACTGTTGGCGGTACCAATGGCCGCCAGACCGGCGACGCCGGCACCAATAATCATGATCTTGGCTGGGGGCACCTTGCCAGCAGCAGTGACCTGACCGGTAAAGAAACGACCGAAATGATTGGCTGCTTCAATAACTGCCCGATAGCCGGCAATGTTGGCCATAGCGCTCAGGGCATCCATTTTCTGGGCACGACTAATACGGGGCAAACTGTCGATAGCAAATGCCGTCACGCCCTTTTCAGCCAACTTGTCGAGTAATTCAGGGTTCTGGGCGGGCCAGATATAACAGGCCAGAGACGCCCCCTGTTTCATCATGTCGACTTCGTGACGACCTAACTGTGAATTATCCATGGGAGCACGTACTTTCAACACAAAGTCCGCTTGTCCCCAGAGGGAGGGAGCATCCACCGCAATGGCGGCGCCGGCGTTCACATAAGCCTCGTCGTCGTAGTGGGCAGGATCACCAGCCCCCGACTGAATCAATACCTCATAGCCCAGCTTGATGAGCTTTTGTACCGAGGCCGGTGTAGCGGCAACACGCCGCTCGTCCGGAAAAATTTCCTTCGGGATACCTATTGTTATCATCAGCATTCTCTCCAAACCTGATCTCGGGTCAGGTGCATAGTCCATAAATGTAAACACGCAAAGCGGGTTCGCCTAACTTGTGACTATCCAGCCGGAAAAACATGACTGTGCCGTAACTAAAGCACTGAATACTTTAGAAAACCAGCATATTGTCCGTTTTTAAATAGTAAAAGTGTTGCTGCTCCTACAACCGCTTTGAATGTTACGCCATACACAGGCAGCGTAAATCATTCTTTTATAGGATAGTTTTATGAGATATATAAGAAATTATGATGAGTTACGAAATCGCATAAGCCATCTTTTACAAAACATTTACAAAATCGCCCTTAAGCACTGCTTTGACGTTACTGATAAAGAGGTATGACATCCGGGCTCTGTCAAAAGTACCTCACTGACATCCCCTCAATAACGCCCACTGCGCTAAGGGGCGGCACCTTATCATGCTCACCCACATTTACCACCCGTAGCGAGAAAAAATCAGCGGCTGAAGAGTTTTTTAAGTAGCGCTGTAGTCTGTTTGGCTGGGTCCTGCCGAATGGCCGCCTCTTCCTGAGCCAGATAATAAAAAATACCAGCCATGCCTTTTTCAATGGTGTAATCGGTAAGATCGGTTTTCAGGTCCGGCACAAATGGCAAAGTTTTGTAGTTGCCGGCAATACTGTCATAAACCTGCACGGCACCCACCTGACTGAGACTGTCGGCAATCACCGGACGCATTGCCTCACCCAGAGAACCACTCATTTTGTCACGGAAGTATTGGGTAGCGGCATCTTCCGAACCATTGTAGATATTGCGGGCATCCTCAATCGTCATCTCGCTGATGGCATCCAGAAACAGTGTCTTGGCCTTTGGCGTCGCGGCTTCGGCAGCTCGGTTAAGCCGTGTTTCCAGTTCCACCAGGCTGGCGCCCATACCAACCTTCTCCAGCAAAGCCTTGGCCTGTTGGATTTGCGCAGGCAACGGAATATGAATCTGCTCGTCTGCCAAAAACCCATCGTTGGCCCCGAGCTGTGATACCACTTTGCCGGTGCCCACCTTGAGGGCGTCCTTGAGTCCAGCGGCAATTTCCTCCACCGACAGATTATTCAGAGAGGCGGAAGAAGTCTCTGTAGAAGTGCCCGTGGCACTTTCCAGCAACTGTCGACCGCTTTCCCACCAGCTGGCGGCATTTACGGCCATGGAGAACATCAGCAATGACAGGGTAACGAAATGAATTCCAGACTTCATGGGTAGCACTCTCTGATCCTGAGAAATGAGCGCATAGCGTAGCACGGCTGTTGTATGGGGTTAATGGCAATTCGCCGCTTAAATGAGATGAGTAAACTTGATTGAAAAAAGCAGGCTAAAGATAAAAAACACCTACAATTAACTTTAAATTCTATAGTTAACTATATGTAATTATTTAACTTCTATACCGTACTGAGTTTCAACTTTCATGCGCCACTCTTTTTGATTTTCTTTACCCGCTCGGTATACCCACCCCTGAACCTCAATAAATCGCCCTTGTAGAGATTGGTACCAATTGCGATCAAAGCGATACCAATGCTCAGGATAGGTAATGGCAACCAGGCGATTATCCAGCTCAAGTCGCCAGCTCTTTTTGCCCAGCTTTATTGCGGTCACCTTGCCCTGCACCCGTTGAAATCCGCCAGTGGCAATACCTGAGGCGGACACCGGTGCAATCCCGGCGGCACTCCACAAACCAAGCCCGGCGGAACGTGCTCGCGCTTCGGCACTGGCCAGACATTCCGCCTGGGTCAGATTTGGCGGAACGGCTACATGATAGGCAAGCCCCTGCTCCAGCAACTGTTGCTCAAGACTTTCACCCCGAGTATTAAACACGTGTGCCAGCGTGCGTCCGTATCGATCTTTGGCCTGCTTGTCGACAGATATCATGACCTGTCCTGAATGGCGGACAAACTCCTCAACCAAACGGGTAGCTGCTTTTGCCAGTGGTTGATCCGGCCTGCCATCACGCCCCATTTCGGTGGCGTTGACACCGATCAGTCGCAGCTTGCGACCATCGTCAAGTTTCAGGGTATCGCCGTCGTAGACGTGATAGACGGAAACAGGCTCAAGGGGGCCAACGGGTTCACAGGTTACGCCGGCCCAAGCCGATCCAAAAAATACGAAAGGAAGTAAAGCGAAAAAACGTACAACAAAAAACGCGCTTCGGGCTTTAGCCGGAAGCGCGTTTTGGCCGCCTCGAAAGGCCAGCTGCATAAACTTATTTCTTGGCGGAACGACCAGCGAAACGCTTGTTGAAGCGGTCGATACGGCCACCAGTATCAACAACTTTCTGCTTGCCGGTGTAGAAGGGGTGGCACTGGGAGCAAACATCCACGTGGATGCTGTCACTCAGGGTGGAGCCAACTTCAATAACGTTGCCACAACTGCAAGTTGCAGACAACGTGCCATAATTCGGGTGAATTTCTGCTTTCATTTTCTCTTAGCCTCTGTATCTTGCACACCGCAACCCGATCTCTGTTCAACCCGAATCTCCTGTCTGGGATCAGTATGCACATCTGGTACACTGCAGATCTCGGTCAGGTTTTGGCTGATTGCCAATGCGTTCAGCCATTCGGGATGCCTTTCAATTATGCCGGGCACCGCATGCCGCCTTAACGGAGCGCGAATACTACCAGAAAACAGTCCCCTTTCAAGGTTTTAGCATAAAAACACTGCGATGACAGATCCCGCCATTCTCCGCATTGCCATTCCCTCTCCATTGCGGCGGCTGTTTGATTACCTCTACCCTGCCGAACTTGGCCCATTACCAGAAGCAGGCTGCCGCGTACTGGTCCCTTTTGGACGCCGCCAACTGGTTGGGATTGTCATTGGTCAGGCAAGCAGCAGTGAAGTACCAACAGATAAATTAAAGCCCATAGCGGCGTTGCTGGATTGCGAGCCCCTGCTATCTCAGAATCTTCTGGAGCTGGGATCATGGGCCGCCAGTTACTATCAGCACCCGATCGGCGATGCACTCAGTTCACTGTTACCTGTGCTGCTGCGCCGCGGAGAACCACTGCCTAGCAATGCAGAACCGGCATGGCAACTGACAACTCGCGGCAAAGGACTACCGGAATCAGCCCTGTCCAGAGCACCGCGACAGCAACAGGTGTTACAGCAACTGCAACTTCGCACTGCCAGCCGTAGTCACTTTCAGCAACTGGGCATCAGCAGCACCATATTGCGGCAGCTGGAACAGAAAGGTTTGATTGAGCAGATTGAGTTGGCACCAGAAGCCAGCGTTGATCATTCAAACTTGCTGGCGGAACCTTCCCTGCCCCTTTACCCAGAACAACAACAGGCCCTGGAACAGATTCAACTGTCGGGTTTTCACAGCTACCTGCTGGATGGCACAACCGGAAGCGGCAAAACCGAGGTTTACCTGCAACTGATTGAACAGGTGGTGCGAAAGGGTCGCCAGGCGCTGGTCATGATTCCTGAGATCAGCCTGACACCTCAGACCTTACAGCGCTTTACCTCAAGATTTAATTGTCCTGTCGCCGTAATTCATTCCGGACTCACAGACAGAGAACGGGCATTGGCCTGGGATCAGGCCAGAACCGGACGGGCAGCCATTGTCCTTGGCACCCGCTCCGCCATTTTTACGCCACTGAAAAACCCCGGCCTGTTAATCGTTGACGAGGAACATGACAGTTCTTTCAAGCAACAGGAAGGGTTTCGCTATTCGGCCCGAGATCTGGCAGTGTGGCGCGCCCAGTCAGAACAAATACCCCTCATACTGGGTTCGGCCACGCCATCCCTGGAGTCACTGTACAACTGCCAGCAACAGCGATACACCCGCCTGGTATTGTCATCCCGTGCCGGCGCGTCGCAGCAGCCTGCCTGGCAGACTGTCGATGTTCGTCAGCACCGCCTGTCCTCTGGTTTCTCCCGAGAATTGTTTGATGCCATGCAGACGCAACTGGATGACGGCAACCAGGTACTGGTCTTCCTGAACCGCCGGGGATTTGCCCCCACGCTCAGCTGCCACCAGTGCGGCTGGATTGCCAACTGTCACCGCTGCGAAGCTCGGCTCACCGTACACCGCCAGATTAACCGCCTGATCTGCCACCACTGTGAGTTTCAGCAGACTGTGCCGACGCGATGCTCCCAATGCCATAGCGTGCAGTTACAGTGTGTGGGCCAGGGCACGGAACGAAGCGAGGAAACCCTGGCAGCTCTTTTCCCGGATTTTCCGGTCATTCGGGTTGATCGGGATACTACCCGCCGCAAACAGGCCATGCAGGAAATCGTTGCAAAGATTCACAGCGGCGAGCCCTGTATTTTGGTGGGCACACAAATGCTGGCTAAGGGCCACCATTTCCCCAATGTCACGCTGGTGGCAATACTGGATGCCGACGCCGGACTGTTCAGCGCAGATTTTCGCGCCGCAGAGAAAATGGGCCAGCTAATCACCCAGGTTGCGGGACGGGCTGGGCGAGGAAAAAAGCCCGGCATGGTCATTCTGCAAAGCCAGCACTGTGAACACCCGTTGATTTCCACCTTGATCCACCAATCCTACAGCGAATTTTGCGAGATGCTGCTAACTGAACGGCGACTGGCCCAGCTGCCACCGTTTCGCTATATGGCATTGCTACGAGCCGAGGCCCGCAACATGACTGATGCTGAAAACTTCTTAGCCTATGCCCGCCAATTGGCTGAACAGCAGGTTTCACCCAACCCGGACATCAGCTACCTGGGGCCACTACCCGCACCAATGGAAAAACGCAGCGGTCGTTTTCGACAGCAATTCAGTATCACCTGCCGCGAAAGACCCAGGCTCCAGCAGTTGATGAGCTGGCTTTGCCCACAACTTGAAGCGTCCTCTCTGGGGAAAAAAGTGCGCTGGTCGGTAGATATCGACCCACAGGATATGAGCTGATAACAGCATTTAATTGGAAGCGCTGGCGGCCACTGTGAGTTAATCCTACAATGGCGCCCAGCATAGGAGTAGTGTCACACCCATGACCCGGGATTACGCCAAAAAAGCCTCACAAAAAAATCATAAACGCCCCAACGCAAGAAAAAGTCGCGCCACAAAACAGGGGGCGCCGGGATGGCTCTGGTTGCTGGCCGGCATTCTGCTGGGGGGATTGATAGTGACGCTATATCAACTCGCCAATACCGAAGATGGTGACAAACAGCCTGCACCCCAAAAAACTAAACCCCAACAGCAGGCGCACGAGGAACCGAACGGCAAGCCACGCTTCGATTTCTATACGCTGCTGAGAGAAACCGAGGTCATTGTTCCGGACAACCCCGCCCCTACCAACCGCTCTGAAAGCGAAGCAGTTCCGGAACCTAAAGTCACCGCCAATGAAGTGTTCCTGCTGCAGGTTGGATCATTCAAAAGCAACTCGGATGCGGATAGTCTTAGGGCTCGTTTACTGTTATTGAATCTCAGCACCAGCATTGAAATGGTAAGCCCGAGAAAAGGAGAGACCTGGCATCGGGTACTGGTCGGCCCCTTTACCAACCACTCCGATGTGACAGAAGCCCGCAACCGCCTGGCGAGCAACGGTATTGATTCGCTGTTGTTGAAACGCAAAGAATAATCAGATTCGGCTTTTTCAGATAAGTCTCACCGGAAAAACGATAGTTCTATCCGCGAAACTTTCGCCCCTTGTGGTGTCGCTCAAGGTTTTCGATTCGCTTTTTTTCGCTTTTGCGCAACATCACATAGGTGGCACCCGTGCCGCCATGCTGGGGCTGGGCACTATGGAATGCCAACACCTCTTCGAACTGCCGCAACCACTGATTAGTACAGCTTTTTAACAACGCCGGTTTTTCGCGATTCTCTCCACGACCATGGGTGATCAGGGCACAACGAATTTCATGTTTAACGCAGTCCCGAATGAACTGGTACATCTGCTGCCTCGCCTGCTCAACAGTTAATCGGTGCAGGTCCAGCCTAGAATCAATGGTGTATTTGCCCAGTCGCAGGTTTTTGTAGACACCGTTTTGAACTCCCTCGCGTTTGAATGCCAGCACATCCCTTGGCTTGACCATAGGGATATAGGCTTCCGAAGTCAGGCCATCAGCATCCTGTGTAATTTCCTGTTGCGCAGCCTTGCGCCGCACAACCAGCCCCGGTGATTGCTCCCTGACCTTGCTTAACAACACACGATCCGAGGGCTTTGACAGGGGCATCACATCGTCCATCTCCTGCCGAAATAAATGATTATCGTCGTCGCTCACTGCCAAACACTCTTGAAGTTACTAACGGCTCGGGCAGGCAATTATAGCCCTGGCAGCGCTCAGGCTGCATCTGTATGAGCTTGGGTGCTACCCATGAATCTGGACCTGGCCAGCTCATCGGCCACATCACTGGTCGCAGCTCCGGTGACCTTTGACCGCTGAAAGATTTCAGGCAAGGTTTTAGCTGCCATCTCGTCGATATGGCGTAATACCTCCTGGCGATCAGCACCGAAATACTGATAGTAGACGTCGATTAATCCCCCAGCATTGATGACGTAGTCCGGCACATAAAGGATACCCGCCGCCTGCAAGCGCTGGCCGTCCTCCGCGGTCGATAACTGGTTGTTGGCTGACCCCGCAACCACAGGTGCAGCCAGTTCGCGAAGGCCAGTCTCATTAATCACCGCCCCCATGGCACATGGTGAAAACACTTCCGCCGGCTGACGCAGAATATCTTCCGGCAACACTGGAATCACGCCTAGGTCGGCAACTGCCTTTTTCAGGTTATCTGTGAAGATATCCGCAGCATAGACTCGCGCACCGGCAGCGCTGAGCAGTCGAGCCAGTTCGTAGCCGACTTTCCCCACCCCCTGAATAGCGACACGAATACCAGCCAGCGTATCCCAGCCCAACTGGAAGCGCGCAGCCTGCTCAATACCGCGAAACACACCGTAAGCGGTATAGGGAGAGGGGTCACCACTGACACCGGCAACATGCTCGAAACCGGTGGCATACCGAGTTTCAGTCGACATCATTGCCACGTCCTGCTCACCAATTCCGACATCCTCTGCCGTCACATATTCGCCGTGTAGGCTTTCCACCAGGCGCCCCATCGCTTTTAACCGCTGAGGGGTTTTATCGCGCAGCGGGTCGCCAATAATCACGGCCTTGCCACCGCCCAAGTTCAACCCGGTAATAGCGGCTTTGTAGGTCATTCCCCGGGACAGCCGAAGCACATCCGTAATTGCTTCATCATCGCTGGCATAGGGCCACATTCGGCAACCCCCCAGAGCACAACCCAGGTTGGTATTGTGAATGGCGATAATTGCCTTCAGGCCACTGCTTGCATCGTGGTGAAAAACCAGTTTTTCGTGGCTGTCATAGTCGGGGTGTTGAAACACACTCATGATCATTCTCCTGCTGCCGACCGAGCCCCATCAGTCGTACTGTTTCCCGGATCAATAATACGCACGGGATCACTTCGATACCCCGCAAGCAATGCCCGTTCACGCAGCTTGGTGAGCTCAAGATTCTTCGCTTTCACATGGCCAAAGCCGCGTATGCGTTCCGGCAACGAAGCCAGTTCCACGGCCTGTTGATAGTTATCCCAACAAAGCCCTGTTAATAACTGCTCCACCAGGGACCGATAGTCCGCAATCAATTGTTGCTCCATTTTGCGCTCGGCACTGTATGAGAAAGGATCCAGGGAGCTGCCACGCAGAAAACGCAGCCTAGCCAACAACCTGAATATCGGCATTATCCAGCCCCCAAACTGGCGTTTGAGGGGCTGCCCGGTGCGGGGATCACGTCGTGCAAAAACAGGGGGCGCGAGATGAAATTTCAGGCTGAAATCGCCTTCAAACTCTTCGTGTAGTTGGCGTTCGAATTCTCCACTGGTAAATAACCTGGCCACTTCGTACTCATCTTTGTAGGCCAGCAACTTGAAATAATTGCTGGCTACGGTACGAGTCAACGCCATGTCCTGTTCCTCGCAGCCGGGAAAAGCTGCCCGCTCCGTAGTGCGCACCTGCTCCACTTGCTGGCGATAGTGATCTGCCAGGTTGTGATCCTGATAATCCTTAAGGCGCGAGTATCGGTCGTCAATCAGTTCATCCAGCGTAGCCACCAGCGGCTGCGAGGCAGCGTCCTCAACACCGGCCAACGCCATTACGCGATCCGGATCTACGGCATAGCGACGCCCCCAGAGAAAGGCCTTCAGGTTCATATCCACCGCGACATTGTTGAGGGTAATAGCCTGTTCGATAGCCTCTCGGGGTAACGGCACCAGACCCAGTTGCCAGGCATAACCGAGCAACAACATGTTGGCGCTGATAGCATCACCCATTAATCCGGTACCCAGGGCCGTGGCATCCATCAACCAGGTGCGTTCATCACCGATTTCCTCCTTCAGCACATGGGCCATCTGCCCGTAGGGAAAAGGCGCATCGGGATTGTGGGTAAATTCCGCCGTTGGGGACTCGTGACTGTTAAGCACTGCCGCGGAGAAGGCACTGTTCACTTTTGACAGGGCTTCCCGGGATGAGGAAACCACCAGGTCGGCACCCAGCAACAGGTGGGCATCACCCGCAGGAATACGCACACCATGAATGTCTGACTGCTGATTAGCGATACGCACATGACTGGTGACCGAGCCGAATTTTTGCGCCAGCCCGGTTTGAGTCAGCACCGAGGTACCTTTGTTATCGATATGAGCCGCCATACCCAAAACAGAACCGACCGTCAGCACCCCCGTCCCGCCAATGCCGGCCACGAGGATGTTGTAGGGAATATCTATGGGGACAATTTCCGGTTCCGGCAAATCGGACCAGGCGACATGATGTTCCAATCCTTGGTGCTTGCGAACACGGCCACCATGAACGGTAACAAAGCTCGGGCAGAAGCCTTTCAGGCAGGAATAGTCCTTGTTACAGGCGGACTGATCGATCATGCGTTTGCGACCCAACGGCGTATCCTTGGGAATAATCGACAAACAGTTGGATTTCTCACCGCAATCACCGCAGCCTTCGCAAACCCGCTCATTAATGAACATACGTTTCGGCGGATCATCCATAATCCCTTTTTTGCGGCGACGACGCTTCTCCGCAGCACAGGTCTGCACGTAGATCAGGACACTGGTTCCTTCAACCTCACGCAGTTCTCTCTGGACCCGATCCAACTGATCACGATGATCAAAACTGAGACCCTCAAAGCGCGGGAAATCACCACCAAACTGCTTAATATCATCCGAAACAACCGCAATGCGCTGCACGCCCTCGCCCCGCAGCTGCTGCACGATGCGGTCAACAGAGAGAATGCCGTCCACCGGTTGACCGCCGGTCATGGCCACCGCGTCGTTATAGAGAATTTTGTAAGTAATGTTGACCCCCGAAGCGACTGCTGCCCGAATGGCCAGCAGGCCGGAGTGGAAATAGGTACCGTCCCCGAGGTTCTGAAACACATGGGGGGTCTCGGTAAAAGGTGCCTGACCCAGCCAAGTTGCCCCCTCGCCGCCCATCTGCGTGAAGGTAAACGTTTCCCTATCCATCCACTGCACCATGTAGTGACAACCGATCCCGGCCATAGCCATACTGCCTTCGGGCACAACCGTGGAAGTATTGTGGGGGCAGCCGGAGCAATACCAGGGTTTGCGCTCCAGCATGGCCGGTTTGCTGTTCAGCGAACGCTCCTTGGCCTGCAGAAAGGCCAGCCGTTTTTCCACCGTGTCACTGGTGTAGAAACGACGAATACGGGACGCAATTACCTGTGCGATTAACGCGGGGGTCAATTCACCGAGATTTGTCACCAGCAGTTCTCGATACTCTTCGTACTCACCCACCACCCGAGGCCGTTTTTCCACCGGCCAGTTGTAGAGCTGCCCGGTGAGCTGGTCCTCAATCACACTGCGCTTCTCTTCGATCACCAGAATTTCTTCGAGTCCATCGGCGAAGGTATGCGTCATGGACGGTTCCAGAGGCCAGCTCATACCGACCTTATAGAGACGCAAACCAATTGCCGCGGCAAGCTGTTCGTCAATACCCAGATCATCCAGTGCCTGAAGGGTATCCAGGTAGGATTTTCCGGTGGTAACGATACCCAATCTTGCATTGGGGCTATCCAGCGTGATGCGATTGAGGTTATTGGCACGAGCGAAAGCGAGTGCGGCGTAAATTTTGTAACGTTGCAACCGCTTTTCCTGATCAAGCGGGGTATCCGGCCAGCGACCGTGGACACCATCCGGCGGCAATTCAAAATCCTCGGGTAATACAATGTGTATACGACCCGGATCAATTTCCGCCGAGATAGCTGCATCACAGTTTTCCGTAATGACCTTCATGCCCACCCAGCAGCCGCTGTAACGGGACAGCTCCCAGCCATAAATACCCAGATCCAGCACTTCCTGAACCCCTGCCGGGTTCAGCACCGGACAGGTAGCGCCGATGAACATATGGTCACTCTGGTGCGGCAGGGTTGACGACTTGCAGGCGTGATCATCTCCTACAATCGCCAGAACACCACCATATTTGGAGGTGCCGAAGGCGTTTGCATGCTTGAGTACATCCATGCTGCGGTCTAACCCCGGCCCTTTGCCGTACCACATGCCGTAGACCCCGTCATAGCGAGCGCCGGGAAACAGGTTGACCTGCTGACTGCCCCACACCGCTGTCATACCGAGGTCTTCATTGACCCCAGGTTGAAAATGCACATGGTGTTTATCGAGAAAAGGCCGGGCTTTCCAAAGCGCCTGATCCAGGCCGCCAAGTGGCGAACCACGGTAACCGGATATATAGCAGGCGGTATTCAGGCCACGCTGCTGATCGCGCTGATGTTGCAAGATGGGTAAACGAACCAGCGCTTCAATGCCTGACATGTAAGCCCGGCCCTTGTCGAGCAGATATTTGTCGTTCAGTGAAACATTCACAGACACCTCCTATGCAAGGTCACTGTGCCGAACCAGGGTTTTATTATCTGTTGCGCCAGGGTCTATACCCGACAACGACACTTTTTCCTGATTCTTCGACAAAAAGAATAGGGCATATTTCCGGCAATAGAGTTGCTTTTTTTGCTTAAAAAACCTATTTTTATGGAATATTTTTCTATTTTATATTTATGAAACAGGATTTTATGTCGAAACTTGACCAGACTGATATCAACATACTGAAAATACTGCAGACTGACGCCTCACTCAGCGCTCAGGATGTGGCGTCGCAGGTAAACCTCTCGACCACCCCCTGCTGGAGACGCATGAGTAAGCTGGAGGAATCGGGCATCGTGCGTAAAAAAGTCGCACTGCTTGATGCTGACCTTTTGGGGATGCAGATGGTCACGTTTGTCAGCATTTCACTGACGCGCAATGATGAAGATTCACTGGAAGCTTTTGAAGCGCAAGTGCAGCAGTTTCCGGAAATCGTCGAGTGCTATACCGTCACCGGAACCATGGATTATTTTCTGAAAATCATCACCCGCGACATCCAGCATTTTGAGACATTTCTAAGGCAACACCTTGCGCGACTGCCCTTAATACGCGATCTGCATTCCAATGTTGCCGTCACGCAGATCAAATACACCACTGAATTGCCCTTGGACACCCAGTTGTAAGCGGACCGGGGAACCAGACCTGGGTGATGGACTACTGAGAATCATCCAGAGAAAGGTGTGAGGTATCCACATCGCGGTCGGGCACGATGTTTCGCTCTTCTTCCTTCAGCACTTCGCTTCCCGCCTCGGCTATTGTCATGTAAGACGTGTCGATATTGGCCTGGGTAAAGTCCCGGCGCTGTTCCGGGGTCAGTACATCGGCACCCACCGGTGCCAGATCCATATCACCCGCTGGTAGTGAAGAAGCACCGGCTGGTGGTTCTGGGTTGGCAGTCAGATCTGAGCTGGCAACCGGCATTGTATCCACTGGCTCCGGTGAAGCGTCTTCGCTACTGGTGGCAACAGGACGGATACTCACCACGGCTCCGGCCCTTTGCATACCGGCCTGATAGCGTTCAGCCGTCGATTGATCAAGCCCTCGCTTAATAACCACCGGCCTGCCTGAAAACATGCCGTCAATCCGCGCGGGATCGGCAGAAAACAATTCGCCAAGCCGCTGTTTGACATCGACGATGGATTGGCCAGGCACCACATCACCCCGGAACACCACCTCGTAACTCATTTCACTCATTGTCAGATGCTTCCCTGTTTAGCCATGGTTATTGCTCATCCAGCGCCGGGGGTAGAAGCCGGTACAGGAAAAGTCTAGCAATTAAACAGCAATGTTACCCCATCAATCCCCACGATCGTGGCCCACCTCTCAAACTGCATCACATCAGCAGAATGGCCAGCCAGGTCAGCAGCACAAACAGCATAGCCACCAACACAGCAGCAGACCCCAGATCTTTGGCCCTGCCAGACAAAGCATGGTGCTCCAGGCTGATGCGGTCGATGGCCGCCTCCACCGCAGAATTTAGCAGCTCGACAATCAACACCAGCAATACCGAGCCGCAGAGCAACACCAGCTCTATGCCGTTGTCCGCCACCACAAACGCCAGTGGCAGCAGAATAACCGAAAGCCATACCTCCACCCGGAAGGCCTCTTCATGCTCAAAGCAGGCTTTCAATCCCCGCCAGGAATGCAGGGCTGCCATGAAAGCCCGACGCTTGATCAGTCCGCGCAGTGCCATGTTCAGCCCTCGCCTCCATTAATACGTTGATCCATTTCCCTTGAGGGCTCCGCTTCCCGGGGATGGCCAACCACTTTGGCAGGAACACCAACCACGGTGGTATGAGCGGGTACGGATTCTAGCACCAGGCTCCCCGCCCCCACTTTGGCACCCTGCCCGACTTCAATATTGCCGAGAATTTTTGCACCGGCGGCGATCAATACACCGCAACGAATTTTCGGGTGGCGATCTCCGGCGAGAGCACCAGTCCCACCCAGGGTTACCGAATGCAGCATGGAAACGTTGTCTTCAACGACGGATGTTTCGCCAATCACCAGTCCGGTGGCGTGATCAATCATGATGCCACCGCCAATTTCTGCCGCCGGATGAATATCCACCCCAAACACTTCGGAAGCGCGATTCTGGAGAAACAGAGCCAGTGAACGGCGTTGTCGCCGCCACAACCAATTGGCCACCCGGTGTACCTGCAGGGCATGGAAGCCCTTGAAATAAAGCAGCGGCATGCAGTAATGGTTACAGGCTGGGTCCCGCTCCACGTAGGCACTGAGATCCCGCCGCATCCGATCGCGGGTCTCTGTATCTTCCGTCATGGCTTCAAGCAACACCTGATGAATGCTCAGGTCGGAAAGCACACCATTGCCTAGCTGTTGTGCCAGGGTGTAGGCCAGCGCCTCCTCCAGAGAATGGTGGCTCAGTATCGACGCATAGAAAAAGCTGGCCAGCACCGGTTCCCGGGCTGCCATGTCAGTAACTTCCTGCCGAATGCTTTCCCACAACACATCTGGTGTGCCCTGCTCTGCTGTCAAACTAGCCATGTTTCTCCCGTGGCTGGGGCAAAATAAACCTGTCGAGGATTTCATCAAGATGGGCCAGAACCGTGTCCCTCAACGCCAGCTGGCTATTATCCGAAACTTTGCAGACAAATGCCCGATCCAATTTTGCTTCGAACTGCTCTGCGGTCGCCTGGTAGCTTAAATGCCAGGGCTCCGGCGCTACGCCACCCCTATCCACAGCGTAGGGGCGGCCAAAGCCATATGAGGCAGCATGCTGTTGTAACCATTCTGACAGCGGGGCAAATGGTCCACCCGGGGCGTATTCATCAGGCGTTAACTGCAACGGGTAATTCACTGGCACTGCTGCTTGATCCCAGATATCCATGTCCGTACCCCAGTGATGCCTGGAGCATCCAGGTAATGCAGACCAGCGAAGAATCGCCCAGAGGATCTCTGTCTCGGTCATCTCAGCCGGGTTCAGTGCGTTGCTGTGACGATCCAGTAGCGGACGTTGTCCTGTTGCCTTGGCGTTCCAGATGGCCAGTTGCCTTGGGTAATCCCGGTAGCCACTAGCAATTTGAATATTCAATCCTGCTTTCGCAGCAGCAGCTTGTAACGCACGGAATGGCGTCACCACTGCCGCGTGCAACCTGATGTCGCCATCAACATTGCAGAGATGATCACCGTTCTGGCCGCTCATCATGTCAAAGGAAATCGCAGTGGAATTCACGCAGTGCCAACCCTGTGGGTAATGGAGGAAAATAACACCTTAATATGACGAAACGTATTTTGCTATGCTCTAGCCACAACCCAGAAGGAGCGGCTTGTCATGCAACAAGAAATCGAACAAATCCAGGCCATATACAACACCATCGTTGAATTTTTCGTCACCTACAGCTTCCAGTTAGTGGGCGCACTGATCATTTTCCTGATTGGCTCAATTGTCGCCAACAAACTATCCCGCATGGTACTCGCCCTATGCGAGAAAAAAGAGCTGGATATCACGCTCAGTCGTTTTATTTCCAGCTTTGTGAAAATCATTATTCTCGTGGGTGTCGCCATCATCGCCCTTGGCAAAATAGGCATCAGCGTCACGCCCTTTGTCGCAGCCATCGGTGCTCTATCTCTGGGTGCTGGCTTGGCAGTTCAGGGGCTTCTGTCCAACTACGGTGCCGGTCTCAATATTATTATCACCCGACCTTTTGTGGTGGGAGACACCATCAAGGTGCAGGGGGAGACAGGATTGGTAGATGAGGTACACCTGGCCTACACCGTACTCAGGGACGAAGATGATGTCAGGATCACCATTCCCAACCGACATATTGTGGGTGAAATTATCCATAACTCTGCTGAAAACATGCTGGCCGAAACCACGGTAGGTGTCAGCTACGATTCTGACCCCCAGCAGGTCATCGGGATATTAAAAAAAGTGCTAGAGCAGCAGGGTGTCAGTTCAAACCGCGAACCACTAATTGGCATCGACAATTTTGGCGACAGCAGCATCAATTTCGGAGTGCGCTTCTGGGTGCCGACCCAGAGCTTCCACGAAACCCGATTTAAAGTGAACAACGCCATCTTTGAAGCACTGAGGCAGGCCGGCATCACTATCCCCTTCCCGCAACGGGAAGTGCGCATGCTGGGGGAAAAACACTAGTCTGGCAGATCCTGTTTACGATGGAGTGGCATCACCATCTTGCAGGCTTTCGGGTTCTCGCCAGGTAACCTGGTGAGGATCGAAGCCTGATGCCAGTGTCGGTTTAACAATCATGAAATAGGGTGACAGGTCAAAGTCGCGGGGTGCATAGAGACTGTGATGGCGGATATGCAAAAATTCCTGGTGGATTTCTTCCATATCCGTATCAAAGCGCCTCTCTACAGTGACCTCCGGCAAAATCGGGTACCGAATTGACTGAAAAGCCTGAGCTATCAAAGATGAACAGATGGCCCTGGTAGGATCACCACTGCCCAGCGCTAACATCCGCCGTCGCCATCGATTGGGTATAGGCGGTGTCTGAATCAGGTAGCGCATCAGATCGATAATGTTTTTCAGATCGTACTGGTGCCCCAGGCGCTCCAGAGCATACCCCAACAATCGTTGAATTTCGTCGGCATCCAGTTTGACCGGACGGCAGATTCGGGTCTGAAGATGCTGAAAGTGACTCAGGTGAACCAGCCTTACCCCCTCCTGGACATCTGCTTCGACCAGCATGCCCTCCTGTCCTTGGTAATCACCAACGTACAGTGCCGCATGGGACCAGGTCGATTGGGTGAGATATTTGATAGCCAGGCTGAAACGACTGACGCCTTCCACCAGTAAAACGTCACCCGGCTGAATGGTACTAGCAAGAAGGTGCGGACGGCTGGGTACTGTACTTAGATATCGCGGCTCGGACAGCTTGCGCGCCAGCCAGCGACCAATGCGCTCCAATACCACGTCGGGCCTCTCCCGCTATTTAACGCCGTATTTGCCCAGGTCAATGGAGCCGGACTCGACTACGGTGACGGGGAATCGCCACCATCCCAAGTTAATACGCGCCTCCAATTCAAATTCCACAGCTTGAGTGGAGTCTTCCATGAAGGCACCGATAATTTTCAGGCCACTAATGAGGTTTGCTGACGCTGGCACTTTGACCATTGACTGACCGTAAGCGGGCAACGGACGCAGGCCGCCGGAAACGCCACTAATCAGCTTCTGTCCCTGAAGCTTGAGGTTGTATGACATACCGGAAATGTTCAGCTCGTGAGCCGTGGGGTTGGTCACCTGCAAGGTAATCAGGAAATTCTGTTGAAGTCCATCATGGGAGCCGGGTTGCACGTTCACTAGATGTACTTCCGGCTTCTGGGACGTGGATAACAGGGCGCAACCAGAGAGCATGCATAGCATCACAAGCCATCCGACCAGTCTGAGTTGGCGCATTCAAACCCCCTGTTTAATCCGCTTTGCTGTTCAGGCCGATTGGCCAGATTAATAGCCGACATGATTAATGACAACGTTAGTCCACGGATGTTGCCGTAAAAAAACAAGTCTCGCCACTTAATTTATACCGCTGTTTCTGTCGCCAAGCCCTAAACCCGAGATCAACGACTGTCCTAACACCTCTGTGGACAACAGTGCGCGTACCAACCTCGCGGTTTTGCTAGAATCTGCCCGCTTGAAAGTGCAATCCAAAATAAAAGTCACCGCGAGCCATTGAATTTTTTGCGGGAGATCGCATCTTATAAGGTGCCAATTGTCGACACCACAACGAGGAGAGTTAGCGTGTTACGAATCGGTTTATTCATAGGCACCAACATTGCCATACTCCTGCTGTTCAGCATCGTGTTCAAGATGCTGGGGCTGGAGCACTACCTGGCATCCCAGGGTATCTATACCAATCTCGGTGGGTTGCTCGTCATGTGCGGCCTGTTCGGCTTTGGCGGTTCCTTTGTCTCCCTGCTGATATCCAAGTGGATGGCAAAGATGAGTACCGGCACTAAACTCATCGAGCAACCCCGGACACCGGACGAACGCTGGCTGATGGAAACCGTCAGTGATCTGGCCAACAAAGCCGGTATCGGCATGCCGGAAGTAGGTATTTTTCCAGCACAGCAATCGAATGCGTTTGCCACAGGTTGGAACAAGAACAACGCACTGGTAGCTGTCAGCGAAGGTCTTCTGCACCGCTTCGACAAGGAAGAAGTGCGCGCCGTCCTGGCCCATGAAATTGGCCACGTTGCCAACGGCGATATGGTCACCCTGTCCCTGGTTCAGGGTGTGCTGAACACCTTCGTGATGTTCTGTGCCCGTATTCTGGGCTCCATCATCGACAAGGCGGTGTTCAAAAATGAACGCGGCTACGGCATCGGTTACTTTGTCACCGTGATGGTATTACAGGTCATACTGGGTATTTTCGCCTCCATGATCGTCATGTGGTTTTCACGCTGGCGGGAATTCCGCGCCGACGCTGCCGGTGCGCATCTGGCCGGCCGCGGTGCGATGATTTCTGCGCTGCAACGCCTGCAGGAAGAAACCCAGGCCCATGTCCCCAACCAGATGCCCGACACACTGACCGCCTTCGGCATCTCCAGTGGCTGGAAACAGCACGCGACTCGCCTGTTCATGTCTCACCCGCCACTGGATGAGCGTATTGAAGCCCTGCGCCGGGGCGTTTGATGACGGCCAGTCCTCTCTGCCGCCTGGAAGACATACCCAACCCAGGCGGCATTGACCTGGAGATTGAGGGCGAGGCCTGCTTTGCCGTACGTCGCGGACAATCAGTACAGGTTTTTCGCAACAGTTGCCCCCATATCGGGGCGCCCCTCAACCTGATACCAGGCCAGTTTCTGGATCTGGAAAAAGAATATATTCAGTGCAGCACCCATGGTGCCCTTTTTGAAATAGACAGCGGCCTCTGTGTGGCAGGCCCCTGCCACAACCAATCTCTAAAGGCCAAATCCTGCACACTGATTAATGGCGAGGTCTACCTCGCGGACGATCTGGAAAGATCTCGTTAATCAGCGAGTTTAACCATTGAATTCACCGGCTACGCCCCCATCTATCGACTCAGGCAGCTACCCAGAACAAATCCACAGGAGATTCTTTTGGAACAATATCGAGGCACCACCATTCTTTCCGTACGTCGCAACGGCAAGGTAGTTATCGGTGGCGACGGCCAGGTGACCCTGGGCAACACCGTCATGAAAGGCAATGCGCGCAAAGTTCGTCGCTTGCACAATGATCAGGTCATCGCGGGCTTTGCCGGTGGTACAGCCGATGCCTTTACCCTGTTTGAACGCTTTGAAGCCAAACTGGAGCAGCACCGGGGTAACCTGACCCGGGCAGCGGTAGAGCTGGCCAAAGACTGGCGTTCTGACCGCATTCTGAGAAAGCTCGAGGCATTACTGGCTGTGGCCGACAAGGAGGCCTCCCTGATCATCACTGGCAACGGCGATGTGATCCAACCTGAAAATGACTTGATCGCCATCGGCTCCGGCGGGGCCTTCGCCCAGTCTGCGGCCCGAGCTCTATTGGAAAATACCGAGCTCGACGCAAAATCCATTGTCGAAAAAGGCCTGGAAATCGCTGGCGATATCTGCATCTACACAAACCACAATCGCACCATCGAAGAACTGGATTACTGATCAATGCCAAAGGTGGTACCCCCCCTTAGCATTGATTGAAAAGTTATTTCCGGCCCAGCACAGACACACCAGATGATGCGGCCGGTATCAGAGAGATTTACAGCATGTCCAATATGACTCCCCGAGAAATTGTTCACGAACTGGACCGCCATATTATCGGCCAGGATGCCGCCAAACGGGCCGTGGCCATCGCCCTGCGAAATCGCTGGCGGCGCATGCAGCTTGAACCCGAGCTGCGCAACGAAGTAACCCCTAAAAATATTTTGATGATCGGTCCCACGGGGGTCGGCAAAACCGAAATCGCCCGCCGCTTGGCGCGACTGGCCAACGCCCCATTCGTCAAGGTTGAAGCGACCAAATTTACTGAGGTCGGCTATGTGGGCAAAGATGTGGAATCCATTATCCGCGACCTGGTTGAAACCTCCGTCAAACTATTGCGCGAAAGTGAAATGCACAAGGTTCAGCAACGGGCAATGGATGCTGCCGAGGAACTGGTTCTCGACGCTCTGTTGCCACCTGCCAGGGACGGGGAATCCAGTGAGGCAGAGTCCAGTACCCGCCAGGTTTTCCGCAAGAAACTGCGTCAGGGCGAACTGGATGACAAGGAGATTGAAATTGATATCAGCGCCACTCCCATGGGCGTTGAAATCATGGCGCCCCCCGGCATGGAAGAAATGACCAATCAGTTGCAAAACATGTTTTCCAATCTGGGCAAAGACAAAAAGCAGCGTAAAAAGGTCACTGTAGCCCAGGCGATGAAACAACTGACCGAAGAGCAGGCTGCAAGCATGGTCAACGAAGAGGAGCTGAAAGTTCGCGCTGTGGAATCGGCCGAACAAAACGGCATCGTCTTTATCGACGAGATCGACAAGGTCGCCAAACGCGGCGAGACCTCCGGCGCCGATGTCTCCCGTGAGGGCGTACAACGGGATCTGCTGCCACTGATTGAAGGCAGCACCGTCACCACCAAGTACGGCATGATCAAGACCGACCACATACTGTTCATTGCCTCAGGGGCATTCCATTTTTCGAAACCCTCTGACCTGATCCCCGAGCTACAGGGCAGACTGCCCATTCGTGTGGAGCTGCAGTCCCTCAGCAGCGAGGATTTTGAGCGCATTCTCACCGAACCCAACGCCTCCCTCACCGAGCAGTACAGGGAGCTACTGGCGACAGAAGCGTTAAACGTCAACTTCCAGCCGGACGGTGTTAAACGCATTGCGGAGATTGCCTTTGAGGTCAATGAACGCACGGAAAATATTGGCGCCCGACGCCTGCACACACTGATGGAGAGGCTGCTGGAAGACATTTCTTTCGAGGCATCGGATCGGGGTGGACAAGACGAGCCCGTGAATATTGATGCGGCATTTGTTGACCAGCAGCTCACGGAAATATCCCGAGATGAGGACCTGTCTCGGTTTATTCTCTAATTCAATGCTCTCTGCTCATCAAACGTAAAGGCAAATCATTGTGTTGCCCAATAAAGTAAAAGTTGGCAAGGAAGATGGCAGCCTCACCCTGGAGTATCCGGATGGGGCATGCTTTACCATGTCGGGTGAATACCTGAGGGTTCATTCACCCAGTGCGGAGGTGAAAGGACATGGTCCCGGACAGGAAGTACTTCAGCACGGTAAGCAGGGTGTGCGGGTCACGGGGGCTGCTGCCTCCGGCAACTACGCCCTGACACTGACATTCAGTGACGGCCATAACAGTGGCATCTTCAGCTGGGATTACCTGAGAGATCTCGCCCAAAACCATGAACAGTACTGGCAACATTACCTCGACAAGCTGACCCAATCGGGGAGATTTCGAGATGCCAACACCCAACCCGTAAAGCTAATGGACCCGCGCAGTCCAAAAAACTAGGCCTCAACGAACTTAACACTCCGTATCATTACAGTCGGAATCATCAGATTTCGCTCAACCAGCCTGTCGGTGCGCCGCTGCCAGAGCCTCTCGAAAGTCCGGGTGCGCAATATTGATAAGCTTTTCAGCCCGTTCCTTTAGACTGGCCCCGTATAAATGCGCCACACCAAACTCTGTGACCACGTAATCCACTTGGGCTCGGGATGTCACCACCCCTGCACCACTGGCCAGGTGGCTAACGATGCGCGACCGCTTGCCTGACAACGCAGTGGCTGGCAAAGCGATGATGGAACGCCCACCTTCTGACATCTGAGATCCGGTCACAAAATCCACCTGCCCGCCGAAGCCCGAGTAAACCCGGTCGCCGATGGAATCAGCACACACCTGGCCACTCAAATCCACCTGGATCGCACTGTTGATAGACATCACCCGGGGGTTTTTGCGAATCACTGCGGGATTGTTCACGTATTCAGTATCGAGAAAAACAACTTCGGTGTTGTCATCCACAAAGTCATACAACGCCCGTGAACCGAGCACGAAACTGGTGACTATTTTCCCCGGATGAACGACCTTATTGCTATTATCGACGACACCCTTCTCCATCAACGGCAAGACACCACTGGAAAACATCTCCGTATGGATACCGAGATGTCGATGACCATCAAGATGGGCCAATACCGCATCCGGGATTGCCCCAATGCCCAACTGCAGGCAATCGCCATCGCGAATCAGCTCTGCAACCAGGCGTCCAATCTGCAAATGTGTCTGGTTGGGGGTTCCCACATCCAGACAGGGAATATCACTGTCAATTTCGACGGCGTAATCAATCGTGTCAAACGGAATAGCTGCATCACCATGGGTGCGAGGCATCTGCGGATTTATCTGTGCGATGATCGTCTTGGCCACACTGGTGGCAGCCAGCGTGGCTTCCACCGACACCCCCAGGGAGCAATTGCCGTGGCGGTCCGGCGGCGATACCTGAATCAGAGCCACATCCACCGGCTGGCGGCCATTGCGAAGCATTTTTGGTATTTCCGAAAGGAACATGGGCACATAATCCGCCTTGCCCTGATTCACCAACTCTCGCGTGCTGTGGCTGACAAAGTAGCAGCGGTTGCGCAGGTGTCCATCCAGCTCCGGCTGACAGACCGCTTCCGCGTGTTCCAGGTGCAGCTGTAACAGCTGGATATCCCTATGATCCTTTGCTTTTACTGCCAGGGCTTCCAGCATTTTATAAGGAGTTGCCGCCATGGAGTGGCACCAGATGCGGTCTGACGAGCGTATGGGGGCAAGAGCTGCTTCAGCGGTTGCACAGATAACGGGCATAGCGTTGTTTCTCTCTGAATGTCCGGGAAGTGATCGGGACCATTCTAATCTGAATATATGTCGTTTGGATGAACCCTGCGCCTCAACGTCAATGGTGAAGGGTTGGGTTAAGGTAACAAGGATAACCCCCCATCAGAAGGCTGTTCACAGGATCTGCTTGTTGCAGGCTGATATTTCTGCAAGTTTACCATCGAGCATATTCAGAATGTGGCGGCGAACCATTACACCCTGAACCTTACTCATCTTATGCACCATGGGATAACTCTTCGGTTTATCCAGTAACATTTGTTACGCCGGGCTCAGCGGGGCTTCATCAGGTGAGGCAAAGTATAAGCACATCACTGAGCATGCTGTCTTTAACTGAAGCTAGTCGCTGATTGGGCTGTTGTTCCCAACGGTATAGCGACATTTGACAAACTCCCACCGCAACTGGACTCAAGTACGTACGGCCGGTGACATCACTGATATAGCTTTTTCACCAATGTCGGTTGTTATCTCTGGGCAAGGGAAATATGATCAAAGACTCATAAAGTGATGAGTGCCGTTGCGCTTTCACGAAAAAATTCGATCTGCCCAGCAAGCTCCAGGTAACAGTACGTGTTGTCGGGGTGGTACTCGGCGCAGAATTTCTGGTCAGGGCTTTATATAACAGCCTGGCCCTTGAATTGAGTACGTTCCAGGCATCAACACTGAACGCCTTTGCGCTGGTGGTGATTTCCACGCCGATAATTTATTTCTGGGTTGTGAAGCCCTATGTCAGCGCATACCAGAATGCCCTGAACCAGATTGAATATATCTCCTGCCTCGACCCCCTGACCAAGCTGGCCAACCGGCGTCTCATCTCTGTGCATGTAGGAAAAACTCTGGCCAATGCTCAACGACACGGTCTGCACGGCGCCCTGATGGTGATGGATCTCGACGGTTTTAAACCCATTAACGACCGGCACGGCCACGAGGCCGGTGATGCGGTACTGGTGGAAATTGCCCAACGCCTGCAAGCCATCGTGCGCACGGAAGATATCGTCGGCCGGCTGGGAGGAGATGAATTTGTCGTCGTACTCAGCAACCTGGGGAGACAATCGGATGAAGCGCTTGCTAGGTCAAAGTTCGTGGCAAAAAGACTCTTAGACGCTGTGGTAAAAACCGTCGAGTTCAACGGTGAAACATTGAGTGTCTCTGCCAGTATTGGCATCCGCTTTATTGACCTCGACCCTAACATCACTGCCGATACACTGATCAATGAAGCCGATGCCGCCATGTATCAGGCAAAAAAAGCGGGAAAGCCCCGAGCCGTTATTTTCCGGGAGCAGATACTGTTGCCGGAAATGCACACCACCACATCCTGACTGACACAATTCTGACATCAGTCCATCAAAAAATTGTCATCAAACCGTTATACGCTGGCAGAAAAGGAGCAGAGCCAGTCATGCTTAATGTCGAACATTTTATCCAGGATCGTTATCCCGGTTTTTACCAGCGCCACCCCAAGCTGGTACGACCCATTATCCGTGTATTGCGGATGCTGTTCCGGGAACAAAGCTTCCAGCAATTCGAACAGGACTATCCCTACCTACACGGCTTTGACTTCGTCGAACAAGTACTGGATTACTTCGACTTCCGCTACACCGTACGCGACCATGAACGCCATCGCATTCCCGCCCAAGGCCGGGTAGTCATTATCGCCAACCATCCTATCGGCTCCCTCGATGGACTGGCACTACTGAAGCTGGTAAGAGAAACACGGCCGGACGTGAAGGTGGTGGCCAACGAACTGTTGTTTACCATCAAGCCCCTTCACAAGCTGCTGCTGCCGGTGGATAACATGGGCGGAAACACTACCCGACAGAACCTAACAGCCATCCGTGAGCACCTGGACAACGAGGGTGCCGTGATTATTTTTCCCGCCGGGGAAGTATCCCGTTTCGGACCCCAAGGCATCCGCGATGGCGAGTGGCGCAGTGGCTTTCTGCGTATGGCCATCAACAGCAAGGCGCCGGTGCTGCCGGTGTTTGTGGATGGCCGGAATTCCGCACTCTTTTACAGTGTGTCACTGCTGGTAAAACCGCTCTCCACTCTGCTGCTGGTGCGGGAAATGTTTAAGCAAGCACGCAACTGCGTGGACGTACGCATCGGTGAACCGGTCAGTTACGACAGCTACCAGCGCATCAACGTGCCCTTGCGGGAAAAGACCAAACTTTTTAAACGCCACCTGTACCGCATCGGTCAGGACAAGAAGGGTATTTTTGGCACCGTCAGCGCCATTGCCCACCCGGAAAATCGCGCCCTGCTCCGGGATGAAGTCAAGTGCTGTGAACTGCTGGGTGAAACCGGTGACGGTAAGCAGATTTACCTGTACCGCTACCAGCCGGACTCCCTGATCATGCGAGAAGTGGGCAGGCTGCGGGAAATTGCTTTCCGTGCCGTAGGCGAAGGCACTGGCAGCCGCCGGGATATCGACGGCTACGACCAACACTATTTCCACCTGCTACTGTGGGACGAACAGGAACTGGAAATTGCCGGGGCCTACCGATTTTGCGACGCCACCCTGAGCCTTGAACAGATGGGTAGAGAGCAGCTCTATTCCACTGAACTGTTTCACTACACCACATCAATGAAACCCTATCTGGAGCGGGGCCTGGAACTGGGCCGCAGCTTCGTCCAGCCCAAGTACTGGGGCCGACGCAGCCTCGACTACCTGTGGTACGGCATCGGTGCCTTTTTGCGCAAGAATCCCCACTACCGCTATTTGTTCGGTCCAGTGACCCTGAGCAACAGCTACCCGGAGTGGGCCATGGAGATGCTGGTATATTTCTACAGCCGCCACTACCCCAGCCTACAAAAACTGGCGGAGCCCATCCTGCCCTATCGCATCAGCCCCGAGCGACTGGAAGAGCTGGCGGAGAAATTCCCCGGAAAAGACCAGAAGGCAGAATTCACCCAGTTGAAGAGCGAACTGGCCCATATGAATCTGAGCGTACCCACCCTGTTCAAGCAGTACACCGAAGTCTGTGAGTTGGGCGGCGTGCAGTTTGCCGGTTTCAACATCGACCCAGCTTTTGCCAACTGTGTAGACGGTTTGATCATCGTCGACCTGGCCCGCCTCAAATCGTCGAAGCGGGAACGCTACATCGGTTGATCCATAGCTGCCTCAACGATATTGATCCCTGTCAGGAAAACCCGCTGACGAGCCTCCCGCCAAGGGACACTCCGTCAGTGTCGGTGTACAATGTCGGCCTTTATTTATCCGGCAGCCGGCAATGACTGACAACAAGACCACCCATTTCGGTTACAAAACTGTTCCCGTCCAGGAAAAGGCCGCACGCGTGGCCGATGTCTTCCACTCTGTGGCGGCAAAATATGACCTGATGAACGACCTGATGTCCGGGGGCATTCACCGCCTCTGGAAGCGATTTACCATTGAGATGTCCGGGGTCCGACCTGGTCAGCGCATCCTGGATATTGCCGGGGGCACCGGCGACCTGGCGGCCAGGTTTGCACGCCTGGTCGGTCCAGATGGCGAGGTGGTACTGGCGGATATCAACGACTCCATGTTGAAAATAGGCCGGGACAAGCTGATGGATCACGGCGTTGCCAGCAACGTCCGCTATGCCCAGGCGGATGCCCAGCACCTGCCCTTCGGTGATAATACGTTTGATTGCATCACTATCGCCTTTGGTCTGCGCAACGTGACCGACAAGGATCTGGCCTTGCGTTCCATGCTGCGGGTGCTGAAACCAGGTGGCCGCTTGCTGGTGCTGGAGTTTTCCAAACCCACCAGCAATCTGCTCGGAAAAGCCTACGACTTCTACTCGTTTAACCTGTTACCCCGCATGGGCAAACTGGTGGCCAACGATGCTGAAAGCTATCAGTACCTGGCGGAATCCATTCGCATGCACCCGGACCAGCCAACCCTCAAGGGCATGATGCAAGAGGCAGGGTTTACCAATTGTGAATACCACAACATGACCGGCGGCATTGTTGCCCTGCACCGGGGCTTCAAACCCTGATGTTTGATTTCCTGAAACAGAACCCCCTGTCGGCTCTGCACAGCAGTGCACTGATGGCTGTGGAAACCGCCATTAACAACGCACTGGCCTACGACCCGGCAACGCTGCAGTCCATTGCCTGTCTGGCGGGCAAGGTACTCACTGTCGAATGTACGCTGCCCCCGCTGACGTTCCACATCATTCATACCGAACAGGGAATAAGCCTGATGTCCCACTATGAGGGCACGGCGGATACGACCCTGAAAGGCTCTGCACTGTCATTGGCGGCGCTGGCGGTGGACGGACAGGATCGGGTATCGTTTTATGGCACCGGGGTGGAGGTACGTGGCGACCACGACCTACTCAGGGAAATTCGCAGGATCTTTGCAAACCTCGAGGTGGACTGGGAGGCGGCCCTGGCCAAGTTGATCGGCGATGTGCCGGCACACCTCGTAGGGGAATCCCTGCGCAGCGCTGCCAACTGGCAAAAACAGGCCGCCGAGCGTGCCGGCAGTGCCGCAGCAGCTTTCAGCCAGGAAGAGGCCAAGCTCACACCCGGCCGCGCGGAAATGACGCATTTCAGTCAAAAAGTAAAACTACTGTCCGAAGATACAGACCGACTGGCAGCCCACATCAACCGGCTGAAGGTCCGTCTAGACCAACGCGATGGCGAAACAGGCTGATCATGTCCCGTATTCACCGACTCAGCACCATCCTGCGCACGGTTACCCGCTACCGTTTGGACCTGTTTTTTGACAGAGACAAATTACCCCGCAGTGCACGCCTGCTACTTGCCGGCACCCGCCTGCTGCCACAGCCTTCAGCTCCCCGGGGTGAACGGCTACGAAAAGCACTGGAAGACCTCGGCCCGATCTTCATCAAGTTTGGTCAACTACTCTCCACCCGACCTGACCTGATTCCACCCGATATCTGCAGTGAACTGGACAAGCTGCAGGACAATGTGCCGCCCTTTGACAAGGCCCATTTTGTCGCCATTGTCGAAGAGGCGCTGGGAGACAGCATTGACAATCTGTTTCTGCAGTTTGACCGCGAACCCCTGGCCTCTGCCTCAGTGGCACAGGTACATGCGGCGGTGCTTCCCAATGGCCGAGAAGTGGTGGTCAAGGCCATTCGTCCTGGTATCGAAAAAGTCATCGAACAGGACATCAAACTGCTGTTCACCATTGCTCGCTGGCTGGAAAAAAACACCATTGATGGCCGACGCATGCGCCTCATGGAAGTAGTCAGCGATTACAAAAATACCATTTTTGATGAGCTGAACCTGCAACGTGAAGGTGCCAACGCCTCACTGTTAAGACGCAATTTTGAAGGTTCTCCCCTGCTCTACGTGCCGGAAGTGTTCTGGTCTCACACCAATGAAAAAGTACTGGTGATGGAGCGTATCTACGCCACCCCGGTAACCGACGTCAGCACTCTCCAACAGCAGCAGACCAATTTCAAAACCCTGGCGGAACGTGGGGTAGAAATTTTCTTCACCCAAGTGTTTGAACACAATTTCTTTCATGCTGATATGCATCCGGGCAATATCTTTGTCGATGCCAAAAATCCGCAACAGCCCCGCTACCTGGCAGTGGACTGCGCCATCATGGGCACCCTCACTGAAGCGGACCAGTACTACCTGGCCCGTAATCTGCTGGCCATTTTCCGGCGCGACTACCAGCAAGTAGCCGAACTGCACGTCCTCTCCGGCTGGGTGCCGGAAGGTACCAATACCGGGGAATTTACCGCGGCCATCCGCACAGTTTGCGAACCCATTTTTGAACGCCCGTTGCGGGAAATATCCTTCGGACAGCTGCTGGTCAGCCTGTTCCGCACCGCCCGCCGCTTTGACATGGAGGTGCAGCCCTCACTGGTGCTGTTACAAAAAACCCTGTTGAATATCGAAGGTCTGGGACGGCAGCTCTACCCCGATCTCGACCTATGGGCCACAGCCCACCCTTTCCTGGAGCGTTGGCTGAAAGAACGCTTCCAACCCAATGCACTAGTGGAGCAATTCAAGCGTCACGGTCCGGAATGGCTGGAACAATTTCCCCAGGTGCCACAATTGATCTTCCAGACATTAGAACGGTTGCAGGCCAAGGAAAATGCCCCATCAACACCCCCGATATCGCGCCCGGACAACTGCAAATCGCCCTGGCGACTGTGGGCTGGTGCTGCCCTGGTGGGCATCGGGCTTGGCAGCGCATTTCCTCAGTGGCTGGACCAACTGCAACAGATGCCAACCGGTAGTCTGCTAATCGCCAGCGTAGGCATAGTCCTTTTACTATTCAGGTAAACACCTGAAACTCTGTATTGCCGATGCGTATTGAACTGTCATAATGGCCCCCTATGACCGACTTTCTTGATGACATTGCCTGGAATGAAGATGGCCTGCTACCGGCAGTAGCCCAGGACGCCAAATCCGGTCGTATTTTGATGGTCGCCTGGATGAACCGTGAAGCATTGAGCCTGACGGCCAAAGAACAGCGCGCCGTGTACTGGTCTCGATCCCGGCAAAAATTGTGGCGCAAGGGTGAAGAGTCAGGCCATGTGCAGACCGTCAGTGAGATTCGCCTCGACTGCGATGGTGATGTCATTGTTCTGCAAATCGAGCAGTTGGGCGGCATAGCCTGCCACACTGGTCGAGAATCATGCTTTTATAGGGTGCTCAAAGATGGTCAGTGGCACACCGTTGACCCGGTACTGAAAGATCCCGGAGAAATCTACTCATGAACGATGTACTGGAGAAACTCACCCAGGTTCTGGAAGACCGCAAGCAGGCCTCACCCGATGAATCCTATGTGGCCAGCCTGCACGAAAAAGGGCTAAACAAGATTCTTGAAAAAGTCGGTGAGGAAGCGGTGGAAACCATTCTTGCCGCACGGGATGTCGCTCAGGGAGCAGACGCCTCCAAACTCATCTACGAAACTGCAGATTTGTGGTTTCACTCACTGGTGATGCTTTCGCACTTGGGCGAAAATGCCGATTCGGTACTCCGTGAGCTGGAGCGCCGTTTCAATTTGTCCGGTCTGGAAGAAAAAGCCAGCCGGGGTTGACCAATTCGACGTAGGGGTAAATCTATATGGGTTTTGGCTGGCAGGAACTGTTGATTATTCTGGTGATCGTTGCTCTCATCTTCGGCACCAAAAAACTGAAGAACTTCGGCTCTGACCTTGGGGGTGCCGTTAAAGGCTTCAAGGACTCCGTGTCCAGTGACGGTGCGGATGCTGCCGGGGACAAACCCGCGGAGAATGAAACTGACGAAGTAAAAGACGTCAAAAAAGGCTCTTCGGAATGACCCTCCCCCAGGCGCACGATGGCTCACTCCGAGCCGGTGACTGAGCCATGTTTGATATCGGTTTCTCCGAACTGTTACTGATTGCAGCAGTGGCCTTAGTGGTGATGGGACCACAGCGCCTGCCCCAGGCCATGCGTACCCTCGCTCTGTGGTGGGGACGTGCCCGCCAGATGTTTGGCAACCTGCGACGGGACCTTGAAAACGAAGTGGGCATGGATGACATTCGCCGCCAGCTTCACAACGAAAAAATTCTTCGAGAACTCAAAGAAAGTACCGAGGCGTTCGAACGCTCCAAGGCCACTACTTTGGAAGATGTCTCTTCCAGCCCAGAAGGCAATGAAAACTCGACATCACCCAACGACAGCGAGACACCCCAGCAGGATCAGAAATGAGTAACGAGGAATTGCTCAACCAGCCCTTTATCGACCATATCATCGAACTGCGAAATCGCCTGGTACGTTGCCTGGTAGTGATTCTGCTGATTTTCGTCGGCTTATTTGCCTTTAGCAATGATCTTTACCTCTACATTTCCGAGCCGCTACGTGTACATCTGCCGGAATCGTCCACCATGATCGCCACCGATGTGGCCTCCCCTTTCCTGACCCCCTTCAAGTTGACCATGGTGTTATCCCTATTCGCCGCCATGCCCTTTATCCTTTACCAGGTATGGGCTTTTGTCGCCCCGGGGCTATACCGAAAAGAAAAGATAATTGTGCTACCACTGTTCTTTTCCAGCGTAGCGCTCTTCTATGGCGGGATGGCATTTGCCTATTACGTAGTATTTCCACTGGTATTTATGTTCTTCACCAGTATCGGTCCCGAAGGTGTTGCGGTGATGACCGATATTCGCAGCTACCTGGATTTTGTCCTGAAACTGTTTTTTGCCTTCGGTATCAGTTTTGAAATCCCCATCGGAGTCGTCATTCTCTCCTGGGTAGGAGCGATTGAGCCCGACAAACTGGCCGGTAAACGCCCTTACGTATTTGTGGTCTGCTTCGTGTTCGGCATGCTGCTGACACCACCAGACGTGCTTTCCCAAACACTGCTGGCTGTGCCCATGTGGCTACTGTTTGAAATCGGTATTTTCTTTGGGCGGATGGTGTACAACCCGCCAGAGGAAACTGCAGACACCGAATTGGCAATGCCAAGATCTGGGGACCAAGGATCACCCAGGGTGAAGAAATAGCCCAGGCGGTTAACTACATGCTGAGCCAGTTACCGTCTGATTCGTGATCTCAAACGGTATTGATAAGCTGGTTCTGGACCGCCTGCCACAGGCGGTCCATGGCCTGCTGCAACTCATAGACCTTTTCGGTATCGGGGTGTGGAAAATCACGACCGTACAGGCGCACTCCATCCATGGCGGGGTGTCCCCAGCCGGCATACTCCCAATCCAATAACACCAGACCTCGTTCCGTCTCAACAATATTTTCCGGCACCAGGTCGTGATGGCTGATCACCGGTTGCCAGTCTCCCTCATCCAGGGTTGCTGCCAATGCCACAACTGCAGCCCCATCCGGGAATGTATCCTCCAATTGCTGAAGGTAATTCTCGCAGTGCACCCGATAGCTGAATCGGGGCATGTATGCAGTAAATGTAATACCCTGCAGACGTTCTATTAACCGTGCCAATCGGCGCCTCAGGCCGGGTTGTTGCAAGGAATCTCTATGCCACTGCCTGCCATCGACAAACTCCGTGACCAGCACCTCCTGTGAGGCAAACCAGATGCGGGGAACACATTCCAGGCTTTGCAATAACCGCAGCAGGCTCAGCTCTCGCTCCCGGTCAATGCCGAGGTTTGTACTATTGTGCGCATTGATACGCACCACTCCCAAGTGCGCACCACATTCCACCAGAAAGCTCTGATTGGTTCGCCCACCCTGAAGCGCTCTTATTAATCTAGGCTTGGCCGGCAAAGGTACCTGCCAGCGTTGCCAGTCAGACAGCGTCCGCTGGAGTTTCCTGTTGATATTGTCCGAAATAATGTTTTCTCCAGGTGAAGTAACCGATGACCACCAGCACCAGGTAAATGGCAAACAGCGCCGCTGTGAAAAACAGCGCCCGGTCCAGATAGAGGTAAATAGAAACCCCGTCAACGATGATCCAGTACAACCAGTTTTCGAGTATTTTTTTTGCCACCATATAGGTGGTCAGGACACTGCCCCAGGTCGTAAAAGAGTCCAGATACGGCCACTGGGCGTCGGTATTTATCTTCAACAGGTAGCCCGAAATGGCGGACAACAGCAGCACCCCCAGCAGCGCAAAGAGGTGATGGCGCATCCGCCAGCTGGAAATGGCCAGACCGCGGTGATTTTTTCCTCCCCGCTGCCACTGGTACCAGCCATAAACGGCCATGACCAGATAATAGACATTAAGCAGGGAGTCCATATAGAGCTTCACCCCGCCAAAAATCCAGATATAGATCGCCGTACCAAAAAAGGCACAATACCAGCAGAGGCTGTTCTCACGCATGGCCAACACCAGGTAGGCCAGTGACAAAAGTGCCGCGGCAAGCTCCAGATTCAGCCAGGGCGGCACCCTAGAGTGCCTCGTAACCGGGGATGACTTTCATCACGTAAACCGCCATGCCGTATTCTTCGCGACATGCCGCAATCGTATCCTGCACTGCCTGCATGGCCAGCTGGTACTCCCCCTGCACCACCGTGGAGGTTGGGAATGTCTCCACGGTCAACCCGGGGATGGTATTAATTTTCTCAATAAACCCGCGAATGGGAGGAATAAATTCCTCCCGGTTCGGGTACATGCTGACATCAATGGTGACTTGCATGTGCATTCCCTCCTAGAAACGGTATTTCGCTGTGGCTCCCACAATACGCGGCTCACCGAACTGATAGTAGGGTTCAGTGACGTAAAACTTGCGGGGATCGTTACCGAAACTGCCGAACCCACGTACTACCACATCACGATCTGCCAGATTTCTCCCCCACAGGGAAAAAGTCCACTGCGGCAAACTATAATCCAGCCGCGCATTGACCAGTTCATAACGGTTAGATTTGGCGTGGTGACGCGGTGACAGATAAAACGACTCCTTGCCCTCAACTTCAAGTCCGGCAGTTAGCCTGTCTGTCAGATCCACATCCACGCCGACAGCAAACTGATAGGACGGGGCATGAGCTTGCTCGTGACCACTCAAATCTTTGGGTACTGGATTTATTGAGTCTCGATCAACATCAACATGGGTATAACTTTCAAAGTCCTTGAAGGTGGCTCTGAGCAAACCCAGGCTACCGTGGAGCTGAACACGCTCGTCAGCCTGCCAGACAACTTCCAGTTCCGCGCCGTAGTTTTCCCCTCGGGCAGCATTGTCGTAGTAATCGGTGAAACTGCAGGGGCAGGATGAACCGGAAATCGGTATTACCAGTGATTGCTTGACCTGCATTTCACGACGTTTTTGAAAAAACAGTGCCAGTTGCAGCTGCAGGCGCCGTTCCAGCCAGTCACCCTTGATACCGGTTTCAAAGTTCCACAGGTATTCCGTATCAAAATCCCGGGCCGAGGGCTCCAGCGCGGGATCACTGTTCACACCACCGGCCTTGTAACCGCGGGACACCAGACCATAGAGCATGGTCTGCGGCGTCACATGGTATTCCAGGCCCAGGCGACCACCCCACAGGCGTTCGCTGTTGTCGTGATTGACCAGATCACTGTCCTCATATTCCGCATTGCGAAACTCCAGCCGCAATCCACTGGTGAGTTTCAGGTTATCCGTCAGCCAACTCCCCAGCTGACCATAGATCGCCCGGTTGCGGGTCTCGAAATCACTTTTGAAGTCCCCACTGGCATAGGTGTATTCCCGCAACAGGGATTCATCCTGAAACCGGTAATAAAACCCCAGCACCCAGTCCGTAGAATCGCGAAACAGGCGGCCATCGTCCTTGGAGACCAGGCGAATATCCACGGTACCGTTTTCGCGGTCACGGAGGTAACGGTCAAAGGAACTGTACGCCCAGCCATCACAGGGTTGGCCCGCACATATGTCGCTATAGGTCCAATCCTCGTCAAAACTGTATTCGAGATTGTTCTCGGCGTAGCTGACAAGGCCGATAACATCAAAACCCTGAAATCCGCGCCAGCTATTTTCAATCGCCAGTGCTGTGGACTCCTGACGATCCACACCCGGCTGATCTGACAACGTATGGCGGGTGTTATCCAATGAGAAATCGTCATAACCGTTGTCAGCATCCAGATAGAACGCCGTCAGATTGACCTGCCAGTCATCGCTGGCGCGCCAGTCTAGCTTGCCCCGGGCCGTCAGCTCGTCGAGGTTACTGGTATCGTGGCGGTTAAGATAATCGTTGTCGATATAGCCATCAGTGCGGTGACCCTGAACCGCCAGCCGGTAGCCCATTGACTCTGAAATCGGGCCACTCAATACCGCACTGGTGGTGCGGGTTTCGTATTCGGCGATGGTCGTCTCTACACTACCCTCAAAGATATCCGTGGGATCGTTGGAACGTATATTGATCAGGCCCGCCAGGGCGTTGGCACCGTACAGAGTGCCCTGCGGACCACGCAGAATCTCTATCTGCTGCAAATCGAGGGTGGTGGCGGCACCACCGACACCACTGAAATCTATGCCATCGATCAGCAAACCCACAGAAGGATTCATCGGCGCTACAAACTGACTGCGATCACCAATACCGCGAATCTGTACGTATTTTCCCCGTGACGAGCCGCTGGAAAAATTGACGTTGGGCGCCAGGTTCAGAATCTGTTCGATATGGGTGGCACCGCGACGTTCAATGGTCTTGTCGTCGATAACACTGATACTGCTTCCCGTTTCGAGCAACGACAGCCCCCGGAATTCAGCGGTGACCACCACCTCTTCCACGGCGGTTGCTGACAGGGCTTGTGTGGCGAATAGGCCACTGATAAAAAACAGCGCGCCGATGATGGCATCGGACTTTTTACAGAACTTCATGAAATTGAGCCTCTATAACAATGTTATGGAGACCCGGATATGGGAGGAGTGAACGTTTGAATTTTTGCGTCCTATCCCTACGCCGGTACTATCCGGATCAGGTTCAAAGGGTCCATCCGAAGATGTCTCAGGCTAATGCCACCCCTTAGGAAATGACGCATGCGATTGGCATGCGACGGTGCAATTTTACGCGAATGAACCGACCGCACAATGGTCGGAGCTAAATAATTTTTGAATAGCGGATTTCTGACCGGGACTGGTTGATGTAGGCATCAAAGGTCATGCAGATACGACGAATCAGCAGTCTCCCCGCCAGGGTCACACGGATGCCCGAGGCCGTTAACGCCACCAGGCCATCGGCCGCCATAGGCTGTAACTGTTCCAGCTCAGCAGCAAAATAGTCTTTAAAATCAATATCAAAACGGCATTCAATATCGACAAAATCCAGTTCAAACTGACAGATCAACTGTTTGATCACCTCTTGCCGCAACAGGTCGTCTGCACTTAATTCAAAGCCCCTCACCACCGGCAGGCGCCCGGCGTCGATGGCGCCCTGGTAGTCTTCAATCTGCTTGTGGTTCTGGGCAAAAACATTATCAATGGCGCTGATGGCCGACACCCCGAACGCCACTAGGTCACAACCCCCGTGGGTGGAATAACCCTGAAAATTTCTCTGCAACAATCCCTGCTGCTGGGCCACAGCCAGCTCATCATCGGGGCGGGCAAAATGATCCATACCGATGTACACATAACCGGCACCCAGCAAAACCTCGGTAATGCGTTCCATCATCAGAAGCTTTTCTTCAGCACTGGGCAGCGCCGATTCATCAATCTGTTTCTGCACTTTGAACAAGTGTGGCAGGTGGGCATAGTTGAACACTGAAAGTCGATCAGGGGCGAGATCAATAATACTCGCCAGAGTGCGTTCAAAGGTGTTCCAGGTCTGGTGCGGCAGCCCGTAGATCAGGTCCATACTGATGGAGTGGAATCCCTCATTTCTGCCCGCCTGTACCAGTTCCCTGACTTCCTCTACGGAGTTAAAGCGATTCACTGCCTGCTGTACGGTGGGGTCAAAATCCTGAATACCCATACTGAGGCGGTTGAAACCCAGCTCTCTCAGACAGCCGATAGTGGCAACATCCATATCTCCTGGATGAATTTCGATTGAATATTCCCCGCTGTCGTCTTCCAGCAGATTAAAGTGCTCACGGGTAGCCGCCATCAGCAGACGTTTTTCGTCATCGCTGATGTAGGTTGGCGTGCCACCACCCCAGTGCAATTGATGTACGGGTCGGGAACGGTCAAACAATGCACCCTGGCGGGCCACTTCTTCCATCAGGCGCTCCAGATAGGGCATGGCACGCTTGCGATTGGCGGTGATGATCTTATTGCAGGCACAGTAATAACAGACGGTGCTGCAGAACGGGATATGGAAATACAGAGACAGTGGTCTACCGGCGGCATTACTGCGCGTGATGGCCTGACGCAGATCGGCCTCGCCAAATTGATTATGGAATTGGGGGGCCGTCGGGTAAGAGGTATAACGGGGGCCGGACAGATCATAACGATCAATTAACTGTCGGTCCCACACCACGGAGCTGCTCGTCACTGAATAGGTTCCTGAATTGGGTTAAAAAACGCACAGTCTAACGTGCTTGAGCCGGGGGTAATTGATACCCATCAAGCAACCTGCCCACAGACCGGTTTGGCGCCCCGGCCGGCCAACCACTTTACTGCAGCTTTTACCGGGTCTTCTGCCACTACTTTAGCCGCAATCCCCATAGCTGAAAACCGTAGTAGACCAAGGTGTAACTGGCAAAGGCCCCATGTGGCCAGTATAATCCCGCCACTTCGTAAAGCAGCTTCACAAACCGCTAGAAAAGAGAACACGAAACATGAGCTACAACAAAATTCCCGCTGGCAACGACCTGCCAACTGATATCAATGTGGTTATCGAAATTCCCGCCAACCACGACCCGATCAAATACGAAATCGACAAAGACAGCGACGCTATTTTTGTTGACCGTTTTGTCGCTACGCCCATGTTCTACCCAGCCAACTATGGCTACATCCCGCAAACACTGTCTGAAGACGGTGATCCCCTGGATGTACTGGTCGTGACACCTTACCCGGTAATGCCAGGCTCCGTGATTCGCAGCCGCGCCATCGGTGTTCTCAACATGACCGATGAATCCGGTGTCGACGCCAAACTGCTGGCCGTACCGCACACCAAGCTGACCAAGCTTTATGATCATGTTCAGGAAATCGGTGACCTACCGGAACTGCTCATCAACCAGATCAAGCATTACTTTGAAAACTACAAAGCCCTGGAAGCAGGCAAATGGGTGAAAGTCGACGGCTGGGATAACGCTGAAGCAGCCCGCTCTGAAATCACGGCTTCCCGCGAGCGCTACCTGAAAGAAGAAGGCTGATAGGTTTACCCACAACCTTCTCCAAAAAACCCGGCAATTGCCGGGTTTTTTATGCCTTCACGGAGTGGGCTTTACGCGGCCCTGGAAACCCGATCCCGTTCCCAGTCCAATATCGCCCTTTTGCGCTCCACGCCCCAGCGGTAGCCCCCGAGGCCGCCATCACTGCGTACCACCCGGTGGCAGGGAATGAAATAAGCAATGGGGTTTGCGCCAATGGCATTGGCCACAGCACGCACAGCTTTAGGACGGTCGATGGCGTCTGCTATTACCTGGTACGTAGTTGTCATCCCAAGGGGAATCTCCAACAGCGCCTGCCAGACCTGACGCTGGAAAGCCGTACCCTGAACATCGAACTGTTCCACTGTCGTGGCCGGCTCACTCATCAATGAGGCGAACACAGCCTGCGCTCGCCCATCCGCACGTTGACACCCTGCCAGAGTTACACCCTGTGCCGTATCTTCAAACCAGAGACGTTGGATGCCCTGCCGACTACCGACCAATAACGCCCCACCCATTGGCGTGACCACACTACCCCAGTACAAATCCATTCTTTGCCTCCTAGCCGTCATGGTTGCTCGCTGCTAACCACATTGCTGTGAACGCCTGTCACACCATTGGCAATCAATCAGGGTTTCAGTTTAACGCGCTTCACCTTCACCTGCTCGCTTTCACAGAGCGTTTATTTCCCCAAAAACACCCGTCCATTGAGCCACGATCTAACCTCTCTATTCCCGCGCAAGATTGGATGATTGAGAAGACGAAGGCGAATACTCGGCACTCCTAGCCAGGGACCTGCCAGTGTTCTGGATATCTTCGACCGGAGAGGCAAACCCGACACTTGGGAAAAACGTACAGTTGGCTCATCAATCTGGATGGCATGCTGTGTCCAGATTCTCCCAAGGCCCCAAATGTCGGGGCTTTTTTTATTTTAATTTCACTCTCTCTCGCCAGGATTTTCAGGCCACACTATAGTGATAGAAACAGCTTTATTGACCGGGAGATAAACTGTGACAGAAATAACCGATCGTGTGCTGGTTATCGGTTCCGTCACTATCGACAACATCGTCTCCGTGGCCCAGGAAGCCATTGAGCGTATTTCCCTACACAATGGGGAAACGTCTTTCCTGCTGTTGGAACAGGGACGAAAAGTGGAAGCGGAAAGCATTTCCAGCCACGTGGGAGGGGGAGCAGCCAATGTTGCCGTGTCCATGGCCAGGCAGGGACTGGCCGTGGATGTACTGGCCCTGGCCGGCGATGACCTGAACGGCAGGAAAATATACCAGCGTCTTATCGACGAGGGCGTGGGTGTCGACTACTTTTTCACCCAACCAGACTGGCAGTCCGGCAATTCAATCCTGATCTATTCCCACGATAAAAACGCCGCCTTATTCACCAAGCGCGGTGAAAACAGTGGAATTGAAGGGCAACTACCGCATATCGATTTCAGTCGCTATCGGTTGGTCTATGTGGGTTGCCTTTCCAGTCTTTCCCGCCACGCCCTGCCCCGCATTGTGGAACTGGCTAAAAGCGCTGGCTGTCTGGTGGCACTGAATCCCTGCATGGGCAGAGACGAGGAATCCATCGAGCAGTTTCTGAGTGTGGCGGAAGATATTGACTACCTGTCACTCAACAAGCAGGAAACCATTGACCTGTTGTCCCTGACCCACAGGAGGCTGTATACCAAACTCCCCCTGTTGGCGACAGACATCGAAATAAAACCACCGCTGATGCGATCAGGCCTGCATGTCAATGATTACTGGTTGCCCCTCAACGATGTGATGTCGATGATCTGCAGCACCGGACCACGCTTCTTTTCCCTCACCGATGGCGGCGATGGCGCTTACCTGTTCGACAGCAAACAGTTACTTTACTGCCCTGCGGCTCTAATAGAACCCAAGGGTACCGCTGGGGCCGGAGATGCTTTTGCCTCGACCATCGTGGCGCAACTGCTCGAAGGCAACGACTCCGCAAAAGCGCTTTGGGTTGCCACGAAAAATGCTGCCAGTGTGGTGGCCCATATAGATACTCAAACTGGACTTTTAACGCTGAGAGACATTGAGCAACTCCTGGCAACTGAAAATACTGGGCAAACAGTCATCCGTATTGGCAAAACGGTAGTGCCAGATGAAAACAGGGCTTTTTAGAGATCACCTGACAAATAATAAATGCCATAAAAAAAGCCCGCTCTGCGGGCTTTTTTCGGTGAGAGCTGCTGAACCGGCAGTTAGCGGATCAGCCGATTCTCAATCAGGTCATCAACCACAGATGGATCAGCCAGGGTGGAAGTATCACCCAGGTTCTCCAATTCATTGGCGGCAATCTTGCGCAGGATACGGCGCATGATTTTACCGGAACGGGTTTTGGGCAAACCCGGCGCCCAGTGAATGTAATCCGGCTTGGCAATAGGGCCGATTTCCTTCACACAGATGCTGATGAGTTCCTTGCGGAGTTCATCAGAGGGTTCCTCACCACTCATCAGGGTGACATAGGCATAAATACCCTGACCCTTGATATCGTGTGGGCAACCCACCACGGCAGCCTCAGCCACTTTGGGGTGCAGTACCAGCGCACTTTCCACTTCGGCCGTTCCCATACGGTGACCGGAAACATTGAGCACATCATCGACACGACCGGTAATCCAGTAGTGACCATCCTCATCACGGCGGGCACCGTCACCGGTAAAGTAATAGCCCTTGAATGCCGAGAAATAGGTTTCCTGATAGCGGCCCATATCGCCATACACACCACGAATCTGTGAGGGCCAGGAGGCCTTGATGGCCAGGTTACCCTCACCGGGGCCTTCTATTTCCTTGCCGTCGGTATCCAGCAACACAGGCTGTACTCCAAAGAAAGGTACTGTGGCGCAACCGGGCTTCATGTCGATGGCTCCGGGCAAAGGCGTCAACATATGAGCTCCGGTTTCTGTCTGCCACCAGGTATCAACAATAGGGCAACGCTCCTCGCCAACCACCTTGTAATACCACTCCCAGGCTTCCGGGTTAATGGGTTCACCCACCGTGCCCAACAAACGCAGGGAGCTGCGATCGGTGTTTGTAACAAATTCGTCGCCCGCACCCATCAGGGAGCGGATGGCAGTGGGCGCGGTATAGAAAATATTAACCTTGTGTTTTTCTACCACCTGCCAGAAACGCGAAGCATCGGGATAGGTAGGGACCCCCTCGAAAATCAGGGTAATGGCTCCATTACATAGAGGGCCGTACACAATGTAGCTGTGGCCTGTGACCCAGCCGACATCAGCGGTACACCAGTAAACATCGCCTTCTTTGTAGTCGAAAACGTATTTATGGGTCATTGCCGCCTGTAACAGGTAACCGGCGGTAGTGTGCAACACGCCTTTCGGTTTGCCGGTTGAACCAGAGGTATAAAGGATAAACAACGGATCCTCGGCATCCATGTGTTCCGGCGGACAGTAATCCTTGGCCTCGGCGATGGCCTCGTGGTACCAGACATCGCGCTTTTCATTCCATTCCACCAGACCACGGGTTCTCTCCACAACAATACAGGTGTGAACATTCGGACAGTGACGTAATGCCGCATCGGCATTGGCTTTCAGGGGGACTTTTTTACCACCACGCAGGCCTTCATCGGAGGTGATGACCACCTGGCAGTCGGAGTCCAGAATACGATCTTTCAGGGCATCGGGAGAAAAGCCACCAAACACCACCGAGTGCACAGCACCAATGCGCGCGGTAGCCAACATGGCATACACCGCTTCCTGGATCATTGGCATGTAGATACAGACGCGATCACCGCGCTTTACACCCCGTGACTTGAGCACATTGGCCAGCTTGTTGACCTGTTCGCTCAGTTCGTTATAAGTGATATAGGCGCTCTCTTCAGGGTCATCACCCTCCCAGATAATCGCTGTTTGATCACCTTTCGTGGCCAGGTGTCGGTCGATACAGTTCACCGTGACATTCAGCTTGCCATCGGTAAACCAGCTCGCCTCTCCCGTCATGAAATCAAAGGTATTGATCTCACTCCAGGGACTCTCCCAATCAATGAATTTCTTCGCCTGTTCAGCCCAGAAAACCTCGGGCTCTTCAATCGAGCACCGATACATTTCATGGTAAGTCTCGTTATCAATGTGGGCTTCGCTGGCGAAATCGCCGGGGACGGGGCGAACATTAGTGTCAGACATGGAATCCTCCCTTACTTATATATGTTCTATAGGATTCAGAGTAATGGAGGTCAAGCCTAGCATCTATTCGACCTTTGCATAACAAGCGTCAGCAAAAGGGAGGATATAACAGCCATTCAGAGAAAAAAGTGGTTATAAAATAAGCTAACTGTAAAACATCGCAGGCAGTTGACTTAACTTGCCGGGTTGTCTGCCAAAACGGTGGCTCACCTGAGCGAGAAACAACTCTGCCGTGGACACGGCATCGACCAACGCATTATGGGCATGGTAATCCGGCAAATTGTAGCGGCGGCGAGATTCCGACAGACGCAGGCTCTGGCCGTGCTGGCCGTTGCTGTTTCGCTGCAAACGCTGGTCTTCCAGAGCCATGGTATCTACCACAGGGACCAGTAAGGGTATTCCGTAAACTGCCTTACAGGCCTGTTGCAGAAAGCCCATGTCCAGGGTGGCGCAATGCAACAGCATCACCCGTCCCTGCAGAGCAGATAAAAAGGAATCCATGGCCTCGCGCAGGGTGCCCGCCTGCAAGATATCCCGATCGTGGATGCCGTGAATCACAGCACTTTGCCCAACGCCCTGATCACTCCTTACCAGGCGATGGCAGGCACCGCTGAGTAAGACCCGAAAGCCGTCCACTGGTACATAACCAATGCTGAGAATATGGTCGGTGCCGGCATCCATTCCTGTCATTTCAAGATCCACCGCCAGAAAGCCTGTCTGGCGAATCTCACAACGAAGATCCGGCAACTCACCCCGCAGGTAATTGTGCATCGCCGACTCGGGGCATTTCGCCAGCAACTGTCGCTGTCGCCAGCGGGTAGTCCAACGACCCAGCATTACATTAACCCATGGGTGAATTTAACCCGAAGTGCTGACTGTGCATTGTTGACCACCGCAAAGGCATCCCTCAACTGGTGACGGGACAGGGAGGAGAACGTTGACGGGTTCAGGTGGTTGTCCGGTTTCACACCATCGCGAAGCTGTTCCCCCTGGTGCACCAGACGCAGACGTGAAATAAATTCATGGGCATCGGTGAGGTTGCGGGAATCCTTGAGCGTCAGCAACTTGCTGGAAACCGCTTCCTGTAGTCGCTCCAGGGTATGAACCTGACGGGAACCTATCGACAGGGCGTAAATCCGCGCAATATCGTTAATGGGCATGATCCCCCGCAGTTTCACATCCAGGGTGTTTTTATGTTCACCACTGTGTTCCACCACAAAGTTCTTAAAGAATCCCATGGGCGGGGTTAACTTCAAGGCATTGGCCGTCAGGTTGGCGAGAAAAATTTCATTGCCGCGAGCGGCATCGCAAACCGTGGCCTGCAGATCATCGAAAAGTGATTGATCGCCATACACACAGCGCATATCGAAAAAAATGCTGGCATGCATTAATGCTTTTGAAGAGGGCTGGTTTATCCACCGCAAAAACTGTTTTTTCCACCCCACCAGGGGCTGCCGCCAATCCGGGGTCGAAGCCATGATCTCGCCCGGACAGTACTTGTAACCACAGGCATCCAGGCCATCATTGACATAATTGGCAACAGCAAGGAAATACTCGTCATCGCCCTGGGTGACCGCATCTCCGACCAGCATGCCATTATCCTGATCTGAGATCGCTGTCTGATCCCTGCGCCCCAGGGAACCGAAAGCCAACCAGGCAAATGGCACCGGAGGCTCGCCGTATTTCTCAACTGCCTGCTTGATCAACTGTCGAGTCAGTGCATCGGTCACCGTGGTCAAAAGCCGACCTATCTGATCCGCACTTGCTTCAGCACGAATCAGGCTGCGCAACAACTCGGGAATATCCCGGGATACACCTTTCAGACCCTCCACACTATCCTGGTGCCCGATTTCACCGATAAGATAAACCGGATCTGCCTTCTGCGCTTTCACCAGATCAGTCGTGGTTAGCATGGCCACCGGTTGGCCATCGGCGGTGACCGGCAAGTGGTGAATATTGTGCTCGGTCATGAGCAGCAGGGCTTCAAAGACCAGGCTCTCTGCTGAAACACTGGTAAGCTCCCGGGTCATAATTTCCGACAGGGGTGTCTCTGGGCCGCGTTTCTCCGCCACCACCCTCGCCCGCAAATCCCGGTCGGTCACAAGGCCACACAGCTGCTGGCGCTCATCGATAACCATCACCGAACTTACCCGTTGGGCGGTCATTATTTCTGCCACCTCAGCTACCGTCAGGTCAGGCCGTGCAGTGACAGGTTCGCGGGACGACAGGTCACCAACGCGGCGGGTCAACTGATAATTCTGTTCACGAAAACGCACTGCATGCCGCAGGCGCTTGGCATGGGCCTGATTAAAAAATCGATCAAACGACCGGTTCACCGAACGCAACTGCTGAAAGGTGTCCGCGTCAATCTGGTACAGTAAACCGTCTTCAATAACCACTGCCTGGTTGGTAATGGCATCACCTGTCAGCAATGACGGATATCCAAAATAGCCACCTGGCTCTACCCGGTCCAGCAGCTCTCCTTCGCCGTTACGAACCTCAAAAGCCCCGCTGCGCACGATCAACAATTTCGGGTTGGAGTAATCGAGAATCCCCGTGGATTCCCCGGCGCGATAGTAGGCAATCTGCACGTGACCTGCAGCCAGTGTCAGGTGTTCTTCCGACAGTTCATTAAAGGGTGTGCACTCGGCCAGGAAATCCCGAACCGCCGCCACTTCGACACTCACAGTCATAACTGCATACCTTCATTTACACACGCCTACAATAACTCTAAAGGTAGACTTACAACTTGATACGGGGCAATTAGGCTAAGGTGGAAGACTGGTAATACTTCTGGTATCAGTAGATCATTAATTGAAGCCGATTGTACACTTGGACTCGAGACCAGAACGTACCATCGTCGGTCAATTCATGGAGGATGTCATGACATGGGGTATTTAGCAGCTATTTTCCTCACCATAAGTGCGTTAATTGTATTCTTCCCTGTATTCAGGAATATCAAAAAAGAGTTGGAACAGATACATAATGAAGCTTTGGATAAGATGGATCACTTTCTCCAAGAAATAGACAACCCTACTGCATTTACCTTCTACACTAACAAGCACCCCTATGTCTGGTGCAAAACAAACTTAAAAGACATACAAATGGAATTGCAGAAAACCAAGTATTCGCGGCAACTAGACCCAAGACGCTTTACCATCAAAATTGACCATGAAAAAAAACTGGCCTATTTCGTACAGCATCCTTTCGATGAAACTTTTGATTGGGATAACGTCAAACTTGTTCATTATGAAGAGTGGATAAAGAACAAAAAGCCCATCTCTGAGGAAAGAAAAAGCTAAGCTCTTTTTCTGAACATTCTAAAAGGAGCTGGTAAAACAACCTGTACGCGATTGTCCTGCATTGGTGTCAACCTAGGTTATAGAATGGCAATCTTATCTATATCTCCCACAATTTCGATCCCCGATGACGAAATCGAATGCTCGGCAATTCGGGCACAAGGTGCCGGCGGCCAGAACGTCAACAAGGTCTCGTCTGCCATTCATCTGCGTTTTGATATCCACGCTTCTTCCCTGCCCGAAGCCTACAAGCAGAGATTACTGGACTTCAAAGACAAACGTATCAGCAGCGACGGTATTGTGGTTATCAAGGCCCAGCAGTTTCGCACCCAGGAAAAAAACCGTACTGATGCCTTACAGCGGTTACAAGCTCTGATCGAAGAAGCCACCCGTGTACAGAAAACCCGGATTCCAACCAAGGCCAGCAAGGCTTCAAAACAAAAGCGCATGGACAGTAAAACTCGTCGGGGGCAAACCAAGGCTCTGCGTGGCAAAGTCCTTGACTGATGTTTTTTGCTCACTCTTGGGCCCCTCGAAGATATGGGGTTTGCTCTATATCAAATCCCTCCGTTTTTTGACAACAAACAAATAATTTTGGGACTAAACTGATAGCAATAAACGCTCGTAGAAATAAACAGACAACACCACAAACAAGGATAATTCGATGGATATCAAGACATTTGCCGATTTGATCGACTGGACCCGCCAACTCCACGACCACCTGGCCAAGTGCCTATCACACGGCGCGGAGAAACATCGGCAGGAAGGTGCCAAGTTGTTGCTCGAATATCTGTCAGACCACGAAGCCAAAATTGCCAAAATGGTGGAGAGCTTTGAAGAAAAAGCAGATACCAAAGCCATGCACACTTATGTTTACGACTACCTTTCCCACAAACCCATAGACATCAGTGAAAGCTGCAACATGGCATTTGAATCCCTGGATTACGACAGCATCTGTATGGAGGTGTTTAATTTCCACGAGCAGGTCATGGACCTGTACCGCACGTTGATGGGCAAAGCAGAAACCAATGCCGTCAGGGAATTACTTGAATCTCTGCTGGCCATGGAAAAACATGAGGCCATGCGCCTGGCCAGTCAAACAGGGCGTATGCACGACCTGTAATCTTGCCAAGACAATTGTCCAGTGAAGTTCTGAAGAGAGGCAGCACTTCACTGGACAGACCGTAGCCCGGCTAAGCCTTTTATTTGCCCACTTGGAAGCCGTCACCAATTAGTATCCGTCCAAAAAAAAGGCCGCCCTATGGGCGGCCATTTTGCAGTGGCGAGTTATCACCTGAACATTAATGTCCCTGGGCTTCTCCAGCGCCTTTCGGATAGCGCAGGCTTTCCACCATATCTTCGATATGTTGGGGAGCTTCACCGGTCATTTTCTGTACGGCGAAGGCAGCCAGGAAGTTAAAGATCATACCCAGTGTGCCAATGCCCTCTGGTGAGATACCGAACCACCAGTTATCCGGGGTGTTGGCCGCAGGATTGATGAACTTAAAGTAGACGATGTAGGCCGCCGTGAAGGTAATACCTGTGAGCATGCCGGCAATCGCACCTTCCTTGTTCATCCGCTTGTGGAATATGCCGAGGATGATGGCGGGGAAGAAGCTGGACGCTGCCAACCCGAAGGCAAATGCCACCACCTGTGCCACAAAGCCCGGCGGGTGAATACCCAAATAAGCTGCCACAGAGATACCACATGCTGCGGCAATACGGGCATACATCAACTCCTGCTTATCCGAAATATTGGGCATCAGATTTCGTTTCAACAGGTCATGGGATATTGAGGTGGAGATCACCAACAACAGACCCGCTGAAGTCGACAGCGCCGCTGCCACACCACCTGCCGCTACCAGGGCAATTACCCAAGCCGGGAGATTAGCGATTTCAGGATTAGCCAATACCATGATGTCGCGGTCGATTTTCATCTCATTGCGGTCATCACCGGAGTAGAACATACGACCATCGCCGTTTTTGTCTTCCCAGCCAATCAGGCCGGTTTGCTGCCAGTTGCTGATCCAGCTCGGCGCTTCCTCGTAGACCACACCCTGGCCATCGGAACCGTTGATGGTTTCGATCATATTCACGCGGGCAAAAGAAGCAACAGCGGGAGCAGTGGTGTACAAAATGGCAATGAACACCAGCGCCCAGCCGGCTGAACGACGAGCATCAGCCACTTTCGGCACAGTAAAGAAGCGAACGATCACATGGGGCAGACCTGCAGTACCCACCATCAGAGCGAAGGTGATGAAGAACACGTCGATCATACTCTTATTGCCCGAGGTATATTCTGTGAAGCCCAACTCCGTCGATAGCCCGTTGAGCTTGTCGAGCAAGTAAGTACCTGAGCCATCCGCCAGAGTGTCACCGAAGCCCAGCTGCGGAACAGGGTTACCTGTCATCAGCATGGAGATGAATACGGCAGGCACCAGGTAGGCAAAGATCAATACACAGTACTGAGCTACCTGGGTATAGGTAATGCCTTTCATACCGCCGAGTACCGCGTAGAAGAACACCACACACATACCCAGCAATACGCCGGTGACGATATCCACTTCCAGGAAGCGGGAGAACACCACACCCACACCGCGCATCTGTCCCGCCACATAAGTGAACGACACGAAGATGGCACAGATCACGGCCACAGTTCTAGCCGTTTGTGAATAGTAGCGGTCGCCGATAAAGTCCGGCACCGTAAACTTGCCGAATTTACGCAGGTAAGGTGCAAGGCAAAGTGCCAGCAGAACATAACCGCCGGTCCAGCCCATCAGGTAAACACCACCGTCATAACCCATGAAGGAGATCAGCCCCGCCATGGAGATAAACGATGCTGCCGACATCCAGTCAGCTGCCGTCGCCATACCATTTGCCACGGGCGGAACACCCCCACCGGCCACGTAGAACTCCTTGGTCGAACCGGCACGAGCCCAGATCGCGATCCCGATATAGAGAGCGAAACTGAGGCCTACCAGTAAAAAAGTCCAGCCTTGAATATCCATGATCACTCCCCTTTACTCTTCGTCTTCGTGGACGTTGTACTTGCGATCCAGCGCTTTCATCTTCTTCACGTAGACGAAGATCAGAATCACAAATACGTAGATGGAACCCTGTTGGGCAAACCAGAAGCCGAGCTTGAAGCCGAAAATCTTGATGGCGTTCAGTGGCTCAACCAGCAGGATGCCAAACCCGAATGAAACAGCGAACCAAATCACCAGTAGGGTCACCAGCAAACGCAGGTTTTCCTTCCAGTAAGCTTTGGCATGTTCGTCAGTTTGGAAACTCATTGTCTTTCCTCCCGTTGTTATACTTTTTTCGGATACCACCAAATTAACCGAGGTGACATAGTGTGTCTCTGCAACCTTGGTCTAACCCGACCCGAAACCCAGGCCAAATGCCTATTGGAAAACGTACTTACCGGTGAATTGCACCCGCTTCAGATCACCATCATCACCATTTTCCAGTTCACGTTCGGCATTCAGGTATTCCAGGCCGAATGAGAGGTTGGTGGTGGGTGAGTAAAACAGGTTAACCAGGTAGTTGCTGACTTCCTCGTTGTTGGTATCTGCCACTGAGCTGGGGTTGTCTGCCCGTGTCATGGCATAGGAAATGGTACTGCGCAGTTTTGGTGTCCACAGGTGGCGATAGGCAACAAACCCACCGGTGACATCGATCAGGTCCAGGTCACCATCAGACTCGATGGCTGCATCGCGGAATGCCTGCAACGCGGTGTAACGACCCAGGTGACCCTGGTTAAATTGCATTTTCAGGTCATCGCCGTTAGCAAAGGCATATTTACCGGAGAGGCTGACGCCATAACCCCATTTGTCTTCGTCCTGTGTACCCGTGTCATAGGTGATCTGACGGGCCAGACCGGCGATGTTATAGCTGAACTTACCCCAGTTACCATCGTAGCGAGCCACGAAATCCGGGACATTGTTGTCATCGTAATTGTTACTTGAAAAACCGGCGCCGCCATCAATGGTGCCTGTAGATGGGTTTTCCAGTGCCAGGTGAACTGTGCCGCCATTGGACAACTTGTGACTCCACCGAGCCTGGGTTTGACGGTTAAAGATCACGCCTGAGGTGGGCCCAATAAATTCTGCCGTTTCTGGCAGAACCATGGTGCTCATAAAGGTACTCCAGGACTGACCCAGCAGTAGTGATGAGCTGTCGTTATAGTCCCACTTCAGGTAGGCATGACGAATACGTGAATGGTCGGAGTTGGAAATCCGCTCATCGCCATCAAAGGTCAACAGGTCCATCTCGAAGTGGGTATTGATGTTACCCATGCTGGTGGGCGTCGCAGTTTTAAACCAGAAGCGTGAGGTTTTGGCATGCCCATCAAAACGGCGTGAACCGCTCTTGCCGGCAACCGGAATGGTACTGGGTACCAGAATGTCATCGCCAATAGCAGAGCTTGCGCGTTCACCATCGGAATAACTGCTGCTGATGGCATCGACTTTAACAAAGCCACCATAAGTCAATTTCATGCCGGAAACGGGGCTATCAACTTTTTTGCTGACTGTCGTTTCAATGGCTTTTTGTTTTTCCCCCTGCTGGGTCACCAGTTGCTGTAATTTCGCAAGCTGTGCTTCCAGCATCTCGATTTTCGCAGACAGGTCCTCGTTGCTCGCTGCTGCCAATGACTGTCCGGAGAATGTCATGGCAGGCAACATAACGGCTGTTGCGAGCGCCAGTTTTGTCTTGGTAAACATAAGTCCTCTCCCAATAGATTTATCAAGCAGTGACAGAGTTACTGCAACGCGTCTCTATGGGTATGCGACCAAGGTCGATTTCTGTGAAAAATTACGACTAATGTCTAACAACATTGGCGGCTTGAGAGGCAGAAAATGGCAAAAATTAAAAAGACCGGGAGGGTTGTCAGCGCCGACAGCGGGGTCTAACATCGAAAAGAACTGGCACGCTGAAAATAATTACATGTCAAAATATATCGTTGCCGACGACCATCCGCTGTTTCGCAATGCCATATCAGGGGTACTACATTGCCTGGATGCTGATGTGGAGGTTGTCGAGGCTCAGGATATGGCCAGCTTGCAAACCAAGCTTTGCGATCACCCCGATGCCGACCTGGTGTTACTGGACCTTCACATGCCCGGCGCCCACGGCTTCAGCGCCCTCGCCTACCTGAAAGGGCAAGCTCCACAGATTCCCGTTCTGGTGGTTTCCGCCAATGAACGCACCGATATCATGCAGAGAGCGGTGGAATTCGGGTCGAAGGGTTTTCTGCCAAAGTCTTCCGGTATTGATGTTATCCAGACTGCGATCCAGGCCGCATTGAATGGGGGAACCTGGCTACCGGCCCATGCAGGAATTAGCGCACCGGCGGGCGATGATGAACAAAAACTTATGGAAGGGATTGCCTCCCTTACCCCCCAGCAATACCTGGTGCTGACAATGCTGGCAGAAGGACTGCTGAATAAACAGATTGCCTATGAACTAGATGTCACCGAAGCGACCATCAAAGCGCATATGACAGCAATTTTCAGAAAGTTGAATGTACGTTCCCGAACCCAGGCGGTACTCGCTATCAGCAAACTGAACCTGGAATCACCCGACCAAAGCACCTGACGACTTCTCTCAGGTGAAAATCAATCCCTGAAATTTTCGTACTGAAAGGGTTGGCCAAGCTCCGCCCCTTTAACCAGCGCTATCGCCTGCTGAAGATCATCACGCTTTTTGCCACTGACTCGAATTTTGTCGCCCTGTATGGATGCCTGCACTTTCATCTTCGAATCTTTCAGTAACTTGATAATCTTTTTCGCCATGGGCTGGTCGATACCCTGTTTGAACCGCACCTTTAGGGAGAAGGTTTTGCCAATGTGCAGGGCCTCTTCGTCTACATCCACCACGTAGGGGTCCACGTTGCGTTTCACCAGGTTTTTGCTGAACATATCCATCAGTTGCTGGCATTGAAAGTCAGACTCTGCCGCGAGGGTAACGATTTCGTCTTTGAGCTCGACACTTGCCGCAACGCCACGAAAATCAAACCGCGTTGTCAGTTCACGCTGGGTGTTTTCGGTAGCATTGCGGATCTCCACCATATCTACTTCTGAAACGATATCGAACGTCGGCATTTTTCAGGCACCTTATGGGTAAAAATTTAAAGGCGTTAGTCTAGCCGTCCAGAACCTTCTGGAAAAGCACCACACATGGCATCCAAAAAATGGTTTGTTGCCTCTCGGTAACAGGCGATATTTAACCGGCTATGCGCCAGGAAAATGCGAACTCTAAAGACAGTGGCTTTAGCCCGTTTTAGTGGGCCGGACCAATTCGGTGATGTGCTTGGCGAGTTTCTCGGGGGAAACCGGCTTGGACATGTAGTGCAGCTCGGCCTGTTCGACCTGCTGGCGAACCTCATCGGAGTTATCTGCACTGATGATTATACAGGGGCGATGACGCCAGGTTTGTGGCATTTCGCGCACCAGCTCAATACCCGTAAGGTGTTCCTCCAAGTGAAAGTCCACCAGCATAATATCCGGTGGATAGCTGCTCACCAGCGCCTGCAAGTCTTTTGGTCCTTTTGCCAGCATCACCTGGCAACCCCATTGGCTAAGCAGGCTTTTCATTCCTTCAAGAATTTCCTCTTCGTTATCGATACAGAGAACCCGAAGCCCTCTTAATTCCGGTCTCACTTTGGGTGTTGACGACGGTGTTTCAGGAACCAACACCGGGTTCCCGAGGGGAACCAGAATGCTGAATACTGAACCTTCACCGGGTTCTGACTTGACTCCAATTTCATGGTGCATCAGATCCGCCATGCCCTTGGCAATGGTCAGCCCGAGCCCCAGTCCTTTATCAGTGCTGGTGGCGCCTGGACTGAGCCGTTCAAACTCCATAAAAATTCTGTCCATGGCATGGGGCGCAATACCCGGCCCGGTATCCCACACTTCAATGCGCAACCCGTTGTTGATACGGCGACAACCCAGCAACAGACGACCTCGTTTGGTGTAGTGAATGGCATTACTGAGGAAGTTCTGCAAAATACGACGCAATAGATGTGGGTCGCTGGCCACTACCTTACGGCTGGGCACAAAACGTAATTCAATTCCCTTCTCCAACGCCAGGGCACCAAACTCAGCAGCCAATTCTTCCAGCATGGAGTGAAGACAGAAACTTTTGATATCCGGTTGCATTTTGCCACCTTCGAGGCCGGAGATTTCCCTGAGGGCGGAGATCAGATTTTCAGACGTTTCAAGGGATTTCTGCACATGACCAATATGATGGGCCAGCGATGCCTGGTCAGTGCCGGCAATTTGATGCTGAATGGAAGTCAGAAACAGTTTGGCGGCGCTGATCGGTTGCAACAGGTCATGACTTGCCGCCTGCATGAAACGGCTTTTACTGGCATGCAGTTCACGCAGTTCTTCCTCGGCGCGGGCACGTAAACGGATTTCTTCCCCCATTTTAAAATTAAGATTGGAAAGATCTGCCGTGCGCTGGGCAACACGATCTTCCAGTGTGGCTTTCGCCTCTTCCAACGCCTTAACCACGGTTTTGTATTCACTAATATCTGTGAAGCTGGCAACAAAACCGCCATTGGGCATGGGATTTCCCACAACCTGAATGGTGGTGCCATTGGGCAATGTGCGCTCAAATCGGTGGGAACCCCCATTGCGCAGCAATTCCAGTCGGCGCTCTACTTGGCTCTCGGGGTTATCGGAATCCCGGTATAGCCCCTTTTTGGCATTGTATTCGTACACCGATTTGATTGGGCATCCCACATAGAGTAGCCGAGCCGGATAATCAAACATCTGCTCATAGCGGCGATTCCAGGCGACGATTCTGAGATCGGCATCGACCACGCAAATACCCTGGGAAATCGTTTCAACCGTGGTTTGCAGCAGGTCACGATTGAACTGGAGTTGCTCTGATGTTCCGCCAACAATAGCGGCCAAGTCACTGAACTGTAGAGGCTCGGTCCTCTGTAAAAGCGTGATCGCGCTTTGTGCCGACGCCGACCCCACGATTGCCGCCAGGTAACGCTCTACCCGGCGTACGACAAAGACGGGTGCCCGGTCATTGTCAAGTAGTCTCTGCTGATAACGTTCCTCACAACCACGCCACAGTTCTGCCTGCTGTTTGCGGTTAAGGAATGATTCCATCAATTGCCGCAACTGCACTACCCGTATGGAAGACAGTTCGTAATCGTCTTCGCCATAGAGGGTTGGACCTGGCGCATCCACAAATTCGGCAGCCTGGAAACAGTCCCGTTCATCCTGTCTGACCAGTAACGAAACAACGATGTAGATCAGCAGGTTACTCAGCAGACTCCAGATAACCCCATGGCTGAGCGGGTCAAGAAAATCCATTCCGAAAAGTGCCTGGGGGCGCAGCCATTGGAGCTGCCAGGGCCCCTGAACAAGAATCACATCGTCGGTGGGCAATAGCGTGGGCAGCAACAGACAATACCACCAGAAAAGAAATCCCACGGCCAGCCCGGCATAAACGCCTTTGGCATGACCGCGTCGCCAATAGGCTCCGCCGAGGAGCGCAGGAGCTAGTTGGGCAAAACAGGCAAAAGACACCAGACCAATGGATGCCAACGCCTCTTCCTCCCTCATCATCCGATACATGACCCAGGAGGCCATCAGTATGGCAAGAATGCATACCCGCCGAATCCAGCGAAGGTGCTGGCCCATGAAGTAGGCCGTCTGCCGAAACTGATCCTTCCGCCAACGTAACAGCAACGGCAAGATGATTTCGTTCGACACCATAATGGAAAGTGTCACAGAGGCCACAATCACCATGCCCGTCGCCGCAGAGAAACCACCAGCAAAGGCAAGAATGGCCAGCAATTCAGAACCACTGCTAATCGGTAGACTCAAAACATAGGTGTCTGGCGCCACCTCACTACCAGAGAACAGATGGGTGCCCACCACAGAGATCGGCAGCACCACCGCCATAATCACCAGTAAATAAAGAGGGAAAAACCAGTGGGCTACCTGAAGATCGCGCTCACTCTGATACTCCACCACCGTGACATGAAACTGTCTGGGCAGGCAGATGATCGCCAACATCGACAACAGGACCATGGTGATAAATGGCGGGTTAACGGGGTTTGATAACCATGAGTCCATGAGCACATCATCGGAAAGCAATGGCCCGAGTTCCACGGTACTCGCCATAACGAGCGCCAGGATAGCCAGCGCCACCATGGCCACCACTTTAATCACCGACTCTACAGCCAGTGCCGCCATCATGCCCCGATTCCGTTCGCGCCCCTCAATGTGCCGGGTACCGAAAACCATTGCGAACAGTGCCAGCATCAGAGCGGTTACCAATACGCTGTCAGGCAGGTATGCGGAACTTGTCTCCGTCGGTCCAGACAGGGTATCCCAAGCCAGTGAAATCGCCTTCAGTTGCAGCGAGATATAGGGCATGGAGCCGACCACGGCCACCACGGTGACCAGCGCAGCCAACAACTGACGTTTGCCATAACGGGAACCAATAAAGTCGGCGATGGAGGTGGTTTTCTGCCGGTTACCGATATTGACGAGTTTACGGAGAATCGGCCCACCGAATACAAACACCAGCATGGGGCCCAGATAGATGGGAATATAGGCCCAAGCATATTGGGGGGCCACACCTACGGCCCCGAAAAATGTCCAGGAAGAACAGTAGACGGCCAGAGTCAGGCTATAAATATAGGGGCGTAAACGGTTGTGCCAGTCAGGTTGACGCTCTGCCCATAGGGCGACAAGCACGAGAAGAAACACGCAACTCAAGGCAATCAGCAACAGCAAGGGTTGAGAAATCATGGCTTCTCGGAAACCTTTTATGGCAACGCATAACCTGTCATGGCTGAAGAGTCGATGATTTTCGTGAAGGTTGCAAGTGATGTGCTACTTAAGTTGTTGTACCTAGGTCGTATTGCGCTCACGGTGCCCATGGCAAACAATTCAGCAAAATAATTTAAGGTTGGGGGAAGGATCTCAATATGTCTGTAGTTAATGCCTATCAGAAACAATATCAACAGTTTTTGGAAAACCCTGAACAATTCTGGCAAGAACAGGCTAATCGTATTGCCTGGTATAAAAAGCCGACCAACATTCTCAGCGTGGATGAGAACGAATACTTTCGCTGGTATACCGACGGGGAGCTGAACACCAGTTATCTGTGTCTCGACTATCACGTGGAACAGGGTCGAGGTGAACAGGCCGCGCTGATCTACGATTCCCCGGTTACCGACACCAAAGCCACCTACACCTACCGTGAATTGCGTGATCAAGTAGCGCTGTTTGCCGGTGGACTGAAAAGCCTGGGTGTGGAAAAAGGTGATCGCGTAGTGATTTATATGCCAATGGTGCCCGAAGCGGCCATCGCCATGCTGGCCTGTGCCAGACTGGGCGCAATACACTCCGTGGTATTTGGCGGCTTTGCTCCCGACGAGCTGGCTGTGCGTATTGATGACGCTCACCCGAAAGTCATCGTGACAGCGTCATGTGGCATCGAAATCAACCGTGTCATCGATTACAAGCCCATGGTTGATGAGGCCTTCAAGATTGCCGAGCACAAACCCCGTCATGTGGTCTTACTCCAGCGTCCACAGTCACAGGCAGACATGCAACCCGGACGGGACGTCGACTGGCAGGATCTGGTCTCAGGCGCTACACCCGCGGAACCGGTTCCTGTCAAAGGTACTGATCCGCTGTATATCCTCTACACTTCCGGGACAACCGGTAAACCCAAAGGAGTGGTGCGGGACAACGGTGGGCATGCAGTCGCGATGTGCTACAGCATGGATGTTGTCTATAACGTCGAACCCGGTGATGTTTACTGGGCCGCGTCTGATGTGGGCTGGGTGGTAGGCCATTCCTACATTGTCTACGCTCCCCTCCTGACTGGCTGCACCACGATTCTGTATGAAGGCAAACCGGTCAGGACCCCTGACTCCGGTGCTTTCTGGCGGGTCTGTGCTGAACACGGCGTAAAGACCATGTTTACGGCACCCACTGCATTTCGTGCAGTTCGAAAGGAAGATCCTGAAGCTGAAAACCTGAAGCAATACGATCTGTCGAAACTGGAGCGTATTTACCTGGCTGGGGAACGACTGGACCCCCCCACTTACGAGTGGCTGAAAGAAAAAACCAAGCTGCCCGTGATTGACCACTGGTGGCAGACAGAAACTGCCTGGGCCATAGCCGGAAACCCTATAGGTCTTGAACCCATGCCCACCAAGCCTGGTTCAGCCACGGTGCCAATGCCTGGCTACCAGGTACAGATTCTCAACGAAGCCGGTGAACCGGTGAGTGGCGGTGAAAAAGGTAATATCGCCATTAAGCTGCCCCTGCCTCCGGGCACGCTGGCCACTATCTGGGGCAATCACCCACGATTTGAAGCAGGCTATCTAAACACCTATCCAGGCTATTACCTGACCGGTGACGAGGGTTACCTTGACGAAGAAAATTATCTCTTTGTCATGGGTCGCTGTGACGATGTCATTAACGTCGCTGGCCACCGCCTGTCCACCGGTCAAATGGAAGAAATTGTCGGATCTCACCCGGCGGTCGCTGAATGTGCCGTGATCGGTATTAGCGATAGCCTTAAAGGACAACTGCCCCTGGGCTTGGTGGTTCTCAAGGATGGCGCATCCCTTCGCAAGGACGATCTCGCCGCGGAGCTGAAACAAATGGTGCGTGCGAAAATTGGGGCCGTGGGTTGCTACGATCAGTCATTGATTGTGCAAAGACTTCCCAAGACCCGCTCTGGAAAAATTCTGCGTCGCACCATGCGCCAGATTGCCGATGGCGAGTCCTACAACGTGCCCTCGACCATCGATGATCCCGCAATACTGGATGAAATTTCTCAGGCGATGAAAACCGCGGGAAGACCTTCTGCCTAAACAACCTCTTTACGCTTTCTCCATTCCAGCAATCCTTCCCGGTGGCCACAACCACCGGTTTTTTTTGCCTGCGGATTGGGCCTCGAAACTTCAGGCCGCCTGGACGGGAATGGTATTGTCAGAACGCTCTACGGTATTGTCGGCATTCAGATAAACTAGGCGGGGTTTGTACTTAGCCAGCTCTTCCTCGGAATATTGGGCATAGGTAGCGATGATCACCCGGTCACCCACCTGGCATTTGCGTGCGGCTGCACCGTTCATGGAAATAATGCCTGAGCCAGGCTCGCCGCGAATAATATAAGTAGTAAAACGCTCACCATTATTGACGTTGTAGATGTCAATCTGCTCAAACTCCCGCAGACCTGCCAATTCCAGTAAGTTGGCATCAATGGCACAGGACCCGTCATACCAAAGTTCGGCATGGGTAACGCTGGCCATATGCAATTTGCCTTTCAGCATGGTGCTCAACATGATGGTATTCCTCTACGTTAGGGAAATATTGTCAATCAGTCGTGCATGGGAGGTGTACATTGCCCCCAGCACCGTAATCTGTTGGTCATCTTCCGCGGCAAGTTCCAGTGTTTTGCTGTTACACACTGTCACGTAGTCCACTTTGAAACCCGCCTGTTCAATCTGGCTTTTCGCCTCCGCCTCCAGTGCCGGAAAATCCCTGTTGCCTGCCTCTATCTGGGTAACAACCCAACTCAGGCTGCGGTTGAGTTGGTTGCAGCGGGGACGCTCTTCTGCCGTCAGGTAACCGTTGCGGGAACTCATGGCCAGTCCATCCGCCTCACGATGAATGGGAGCCGCGGTAATTTCGACCGGCATACAGAGGTCTTCAACCATGCGACGTATTACCGCCAGCTGCTGAAAGTCCTTGATACCGAAAACCGCTTCGTCCGGCTGCACGATATTGAAGAGCTTGGTGACCACAGTGGTGACCCCCTCGAAATGGCCGGGACGACTGGCGCCGCACAACACATCGGTCATCGTGGGGCAAATAACCCGGGTCTGGGTATCCAGGCCATTGGGGTACATCTCGTTATCATCCGGGTGAAAAAGGAAGTCACAGCCTACGGCACGTAACCTGGCGCAATCATCTTCAAAGGTTCGCGGATACTTGTCCCAGTCTTCGTTGAGACCGAATTGCAGGCCATTGACAAAAATTGAACAGACCACAATATCATTGGTCTGCTGCGCCCGCTTCACCAGTTCAATATGGGCATCGTGCAGGTTCCCCATGGTGGGAACAAAGCCGATGCGCTTACCCTGACGGCGTAACTGCAACAATGATTGACGGAGGCCTTGTATGGAATGAAATATTTGCATGGGGTTTCCGAACAGATAAGACGAGGATTACTCGGCGAAATAATCCCGGGCGAGATTTTCAAACCGTGTGTATTTGCCCAGGAAGGCCAATTTGCAGGTGCCGATCGGGCCATTACGCTGCTTGCCGATAATCACTTCTGCCACACCCTTGTCGGGGCTGTCCTCGTTGTACACCTCATCCCTGTAGATGAAGACAATGACGTCCGCATCCTGCTCAATAGCACCGGACTCCCTCAGGTCAGAATTGATCGGGCGTTTGTTGGGGCGATGTTCCAGATTACGACTCAACTGAGACAACGCAATTAAAGGGCAACTAAACTCCCGGGCAATGGTCTTCAACTCACGGGAGATCTGAGAAATTTCGTTGGTGCGATTATCCGTCGGCACACTACCGCTCATCAGCTGCAGGTAGTCCACCACGATCAGACCGGGATCACCCTGCTCACGGGCAATCTGGCGTATCCGATTGCGCAACTCCATGGGGGTAATGCCGGGGGTATCATCAATATACAGGGGGCGATCTTTCAGTCTCGATGCCGCACTGGACAGTCTGGGCCAGTCATCTTCAGACAGGTTGCCCGAGCGCATTTTGGTCTGATCAATTTTGCCCAGAGAGGACATCATCCGCATGATCAATTGGCTGGCGGGCATCTCCAGACTGAACACCAGTACCGGCTTATCCTGGTTCAATACAGCATGCTCAGCCATGTTCATGGCAAACGAGGTTTTCCCCATGGATGGACGACCGGCAACAATCACCAGATCCGCAGGCTGCCAACCGGACGTTCTCTCATCCAGGTCATCAAACCCTGTACTGATCCCAGTGATGTCTTCATCGTTATTAAATAATTGATCAATGCGTTCAACTGCCTGCTTGAGCAGGTCATTGACCGATAGGAAACCGCCCTGCTTGGGGCGATTCTGGATAATATCAGAGAGCTTGCGTTCCGCTTCGGCCAGCAATTTGCTGCTGTCCCACCCCAGGGGGTTGTAGCCTTTTTTGACGATATCACTAGCGGCAGAAATCAGCTGGCGGATGATTGAGCGTTCCAGCACGATCTGTGCGTAGGCGCTGATGTTGGCCGAGCTGGGTGTATTGTTGGCGAGCTCAGCCAGGTATACCGAACCACCTACATGGTCCAGTTGACTGTTGTTTTCAAGGGATTCAGAAAGCGTGATCAGATCCAGCGGCTTCTGCTCAGCAGAAAGCTGCCGCATGGTTTCAAAAATCAGCTGGTGATCGCTGGCAAAAAAATCTTTTTCGGAAATGACCGAGGCGACAGTATCAAAGGCACCATTACTCAGCATCAGGCCGCCGAGCACAGCCTGCTCCGCCTCTATGGAGTGAGGGAGCTGCTGCTCTGTGGTTCCCCTTTCATCAACCATCTACTGTCTCTCGCCAATGCAAAAACGGCACTGCGCTGATTACAGTGCAGTGCCGTATTGTTACCGATACTGAAACGGCAGGGAACTGCCGAATTACTCAGCGACGATAGTCAGCTTGATAGGCTGGGTCACTTCGGCGTGCAACTGGATGTCGATTTCGAATTCACCCGTTTCACGCAGTGCACCTTCAGGCAACTTCACTTCGCTCTTGGTCACTTCAACACCAGCCGCAGTAATGGCATCGGCAATATCGCGTGTGCCGATGGAGCCAAACAGCTTGCCTTCATCACCGGCATTGCTGGCAATGACAATGGCATCCAGCGCTGCCAGTTGCTGGCCACGTGCTTCAGCAGAGCTGCGTTGCTCGGCGGCAGCGGCTTCAAGCTCTGCACGACGGGCTTCAAATTCAGCCAGGTTCTCAGCTGTGGCGAACACCGCTTTACCCTGTGGAATCAGGAAATTGCGTCCATAGCCAGCCTTCACATTGACTTTGTCACCGATTGTGCCGAGCTTGCCGACTTTCTCCAGAAGAATAACTTCCATCTCGGATATCCTCTCTTTAATAACCTGTTATCACCGGGGTGGCAGAGCTACTTGGCCCGCGCTGCCAACCTGGCGCGTATATTCAAGACACTGTCGAGAAATCCCAAACCGACCAGTATCAAACTCAAGGGACCTATCATTAACAAGCCCACGTAAAAAATTGCCAACCAATGTGCACCTATCTGGTAGAAAGCCACCGTATGATGCACGAGTGCGATGCCGCTGAGCAGCAACGGCAAACCCAATAGGCCTGCCCAACTGGCGTATTCCTCCGGCGACAGGTAACAAACTGCCACCCCGGCCAGTAGTGCTATGCCCACATTGCGGTTGAAACGCAATGCGTGGAACTCTTCCCGAAAACCACCGGGATTATAGAGTTGTGCCTGCCACCAGCGACCCAGAATCAGACTGATCACGGTAGTTAGTGCAACCACATAGCCAATCACACCCAACAGGAATGTCCGGCCCGGCATGAATGCCGCTTCCGAATCTCCTGCCTGTTTTTGCAACTGGCTGAACATGTTTGCCACAGCCACTTCCAGGTTCGCTACCGAACTATCAAACAACAGATTCAGTAACAAAACCGACAGCGCACTGAGCGCCATCATCACCGTCAAGGTACTCGTCCACGACACGGTGAGACGGAGTACTTCTGATGACGTCACAACGACCAGCAGCCCTGCCATGGTCGCCAGCGTAATCATCGGGTTGATAGCGCTGCCGTAAAAGGCCATCAGTAGGGGCAACAAACCCCACAACATTACTAACAGGCCTTCTTTTACGCCCCGGCTCAAGGTCACCAAAGAGACCGTTGCCGGACTGAGCATCGGCACCAGACTGCCTACCAGGGCAACCAGTGCCGCCTGCAGGCGCCCGCGCATGATAAATTCAGCCAAGGCGCGCATAGGTTGGTTTTACCAATACTTACTTATGGCTGTCCGTGTAGGGCAGCAGAGCCAGAAAACGGGCACGTTTGATGGCGGTAGCCAGCTGACGCTGATACTTGGCCTTAGTGCCAGTGATACGGCTTGGTACGATTTTTCCGGTTTCGGAAACGTATTGTTTCAGGGTGTCCAGATCCTTGTAATCGATCTCCTGGGCACCTTCCGCGCTGAAGCGGCAAAACTTGCGACGACGGTTAAAACGAGCCATTGCTTATTCCTCCTCTTCCGTTGCTTCATCAGCAGACGCTTTAGTTTCTTCGTCTGTTTCTGACTTAGTATCTGCTTTCTCAGTGACGCCTTCGCTGTCAGACGGACGAGGCTCGCGGCGCTCGGAACGGCTTTCAGACTTTTCGGCTTTCATGATGGGCGATTCGGCAGTAATCGCTTCGTCGCAGCTAAACACTGCGCTGCGAATAACTGCATCGTTATAACGGAAGTTAGAATTCAGCTCGTCCAGAACGTCCTGACCACACTCAATGTTCATCAGAACATAGTGAGCCTTGTGAATTTTGTTGATGGGATAGGCCAGCTGGCGACGACCCCAGTCTTCAAGACGGTGGACTTTGCCATTGCCGGTATTAATTGTACCGGTATAGCGTTCAATCATCCCGGGGACCTGTTCGCTCTGATCCGGGTGAACCATAAAAACGATTTCGTAGTGACGCATTGTGCCTCCTTACGGGTAAGTAGCTGCCCGCCCCATGCGGTGCAGCAAGGAGTGTCTTGGCCCAAGTAGGCCAAGGGCGGGCATTCTACGGGGATGAAACTGTAATTTCAAGGAAAATTCAGGCACTTATAGACTAGGAGTGCGAAGTCTGAGCAGTTATGATTTCAGCCTTCACGCACGTTTATGGAAAGGAGTTATCGATGAAAAAGTTTACCCTGTTGCTGGCCGCCATTTTCTCACTGTCTTTGGCTGGTTGCGCCAAGGTTGGCAGTGAAGCCTGGTGCAATGACATGAAGGAAAAACCCAAGGGTGAGTGGACTGCCAACGAAGCCGCCGACTTCACCAAGCACTGTATTTTCTAAGGTGAACTTCCCTCGCTTTGACCTGCAGCCAGCTCTTCCAGGGGCTGGCTGCCGCGGGCCACGGCTGCAGCACGCCAGAATCCAGCCACGTTGCTCTGCCAGTGGGGCAGGATACAAGTAATCACCAGCTGCTCGAAAGCCACCCAAAGATAAAAAAGCAACACCCCGCGCAGGAACAGGGAGCTATCCCAAATCACCGCCACGAAATAAGCCGGTGCCAACAAAATGGCTACCAGCTTTGCACTCCAGGTATGGTAACTCGGCAGACACCGGAATCGGGCCAGGCACACCAGGAGAGGCACCAGCCAGGCGCTGAATGCGGCCACCAGATAACCGGCTTCTCGGACAAAAACCTCCGGCCACAATACTTTCAATCCCATCAACATGGCAGCATAGGTACTCAGATCTGCCCAGCTATCCAGGCGCGTCCCCAGCTCGGTAACCTGCCCTAAACGACGGGCCAGATAGCCATCGAGGCAATCGCTGAACAGTAAAAAAGCCAACACCCCCAGAAAGGGAATCACTTTCTGCTCCAGCGCCAGAAGGACCAAAACCGGCATCAACGCTACCCGGAGAGCGCTGATCACATTGGGTAAATTCAACACCAGGTTTCGGGTGGCCATCTGGTTGTTCTCCAGAACCCGCTGGGTAATTTGATGACGACGGCGGTTAATAGGGGTTTCTCCTCACTAAGGCACGGTCGTTAGTGTCGTTGGCGCACCGCTTCAAACAGGCAAATACCCGCAGCCACAGAGACATTCAGGCTACTGACCGCACCAGCCATCGGCAGTTTGACCAGCACATCACAGTGCTCCCGCGTCAGCCGCCGCAAGCCCTTTTCCTCAGCACCCATCACGATCGCCAGCGGCCCGTTCAGGTCCGCCTGATAAACCAGGCTGTCTGCCTCGCCAGCAGTGCCCACAATCCACAGACCCTTTTCCTGCAACTGCTTCAGGGTTCTCGACAGATTAGTGACGACAATCAGGGGGACTGTTTCAGCAGCACCGCTGGCCACTTTCTGCACGGTTGGCGTTAGGCTCACGGAATTGTCTTTAGGCACGATCACAGCTTGCACACCCGCTGCATCTGCAGATCTCAGGCAGGCCCCCAGGTTGTGGGGGTCGGTAACACCATCTAGCACAAGTAGGAAAGGCGGCACCTGAAGTTGCTCCAGCAACCCAAAAAGAAAGTGCTCGTCCTGAATGTCGCCACTTTCGCAGAATGCGGCAACGCCCTGGTGGCGGCCCTCGCCTTCAGTCAACTGATCCAGCTCTTTGCGACTCACACGTAGCACCTCAATGCTATGCATGTCCGCCAGATTTAACAGTTTCTGCAGACGCTGATCATCCCTCCCCTTCATGACTTTCAAGGCCCGCACCTTGTCTGCGGAGGTTTTCAATATTGCCTGCACCGCATGCATACCAAAAACCCACTGCCCCTGGGCCTGGGATTGCTCCTGTCCTGTTTTTGCCATTATTTAACTCGTCTTTAACCGGTGCCCCGGTTCTTTTTGCTTACCATCACTAGCGCTTTTTGGCGGTTGACTTGCGTCGCCTGGAACTGCTGGATTTCCCCGTTTTTTTAGGTCTCGGTTTACCTGGTTTGGATGCCGGTGTGCTCCCCGGGGGTTGACCGGAAGTGGCGCGTTTTTTTCCTCGGGGCTGACGGCGTGTTCTTTCCTGCTCATGTTCAACCGCCATCTCCAGAGCCTTGGGGGTCACCGTTACGCCTTTTCTGGATTTTCGGCGGTTCTCTTCCACTAGGTCAAAGTCGATCTTTCTTTCATCCAGGTCTACCCTGCTGACTCGCACCAGCAGTTTGTCACCCAGACCAAATACACGCTTGGTACGCTCGCCCACCAGTCGGTGGTGCGCTGCCTCATGATAGTAATAATCCTTCGGAAGGCCGGTGATATGTACCAGTCCCTCGATAAACAATTCCGTGAGCTGGACAAACAGGCCAAAACCGGTAACCGAAACCACGACGCCATTGTATTCCTCGCCAACCCGAGACAACAGATACTCACATTTCAACCAGTTGACCACGTCACGGGTAGCCTCATCGGCACGGCGCTCCGTCATGGAGCAATGTTCACCAGCACCTACCATCCAGGCTTCGTCATAGGGATAAATCTGAGCGGATTTGAGCAATGGGGCGCCGTCCACCTTTTTCACGTGGCTGGCTCGCCCTTTCTTGCGGATCAGGTAGCGGATTGCCCGGTGCACCAACAAGTCTGGGTAACGGCGTATCGGCGAGGTAAAGTGCGTGTAGGCCGGGTAGTTGAGGCCAAAGTGACCCTCGTTCTCCGGATCGTAAACCGCCTGATTCATGGTGCGCAGAATCACCGTCTGAATTACGCCCGCATCTGGGCGCCCCGCCACCTGTCGTAAAACCCTCTGAAAATCCTTGGGAGTTGGCTCATCGCCACCCGGCAAACCCAGCCCCAGCTCGCCCAGAAATTCTCTCAGGTCTGCCAGTTTTTCCTGGCGAGGCCCCTGGTGAACCCGGTATAACGCCGGCAGTTTGCTCTTTTGCAGAAGGCTGGCCGCGCACACATTGGCGCACAGCATACATTCCTCAATCAGGCGGTGAGCTTCTGTGCGTTCCGAGGGAATGATCTGCTGAATCTTGCGCTCAGCATCAAACAGAATGCGTGTTTCCCGGCTGTCAAAGTCGATGGCACCGCGAACCTCTCGGGATTGCAATAACATCAAATAAAGTTCATGCAGGTGGTCCACATGTGCCGTCAACGCGTGGAACTGTTTCCGAACACCGCTATCCCGATCGCCCCGCTGGGCGATCATGGCGGCAACCTGAGTATATGTCAGCCGCCCGTGGGAATGGATGATGGCCTCATAAAACTGGTACTTGGTGATATTGCCACCGTTATCCAGTGTCATATCACAGACCATGGTCAGACGGTCCACATTCGGGTTCAGCGAACACAGGCCATTGGACAGCTTTTCCGGCAACATCGGCACTACGTTCTGGGGGAAGTACACGGAATTACCCCGTTGATAACCCTCCCGATCAAGGGGACTACCCACCTGAACGTAATGGGACACATCAGCAATAGCCACCAGCAAACGCCACCCATTACGGCGCGGCTCACAGAAGACCGCATCATCAAAGTCCCGCGCATCTTCACCGTCAATGGTAACGAACGGCATCTGGCGCAAATCCACCCGGTACTGGCCATCTTCCGGCAACAGCGTCTCTGGAATGGCCTCAGCCTCGGCAATTACCTCGTCAGGCCATGCATTGGGTATACCGTAATTATGAATGGCAATATCAATTTCCATACCCGGCGCCAGGTGCTCTCCAAGCACCTGGACCACACGTCCTGCAGGCAGGTTGTTGCGGCTTGGGAAAGTGGTAATTTCAACCACCACAATCTGCCCGGGCTCAACCTCACTCCGCTGCTCCGTGGGGATCAGAATGTCCTGGGTCATGCGGGGGTTATCGGGGCGGACAAAATGAATGCCGCTTTCTACAAAATATCGACCAACCAGCGTGGTGGTGTGGTGCTCCACCACATCCACAATAGAACCTTCAGGGCGACCGCGACGGTCCCAGCCGGCAATTCTGACCAAGACCTCGTCGCCATCCATGACCCGTCGCATCTGGCGACTGGAGAGGAACAGATCATCGCCCCCGCTGGATGGAATCACAAAACCAAAACCCTCGGGGTGTCCAACGACCCGCCCCTTGATCAGGTTCATTTTGTCCAGAGAGCCATAAGCATGGCGGCGATTGCGCACTGTCTGGCCATCACGCTCCATGGCGATCAACCGGCGGCGCAGCGCCTCACGGGCATCCTCGTCCTGAATGCCGAATTCCGTGCATAGTTCTTCGTAAGTCAGAGGGCCGGTACTCTCATTGAGGAAGTCGAGAATATATTCACGGCTGGGGATGGGTCGGTCGTATTTGGCAGCCTCGCGCTCGGCATGAGGGTCATTACGAACATGTTTTTTCATTCAATCTCTCTAACAGGAGGAAACAGCTCAGGTTTATATATCATAACAGCAGATACCGGCACACAAGCCAATGATTTTCGTACCGACGAAGGCATGTAAGACAACGAAGATAACGGGATATTTTTACTGTCGATAATTGACAATCGCAGGAACGATCACTATAGTTCGCCACCTCTGAAAGAGCAGCAATTGCTCCTCGGAATGCCCAGGTGGTGAAATTGGTAGACACGCCAGCTTCAGGTGCTGGTCCTCGCAAGGGGGTGGAGGTTCAAGTCCTCTCCTGGGCACCATTCTCATATCTCATTGCTGACTCTCAGCAACACGAACTCCAACTACGGCCTATCATCGAACTTCAACCAAGCTGACCTCAAACTGTGACTTGAAGTTGTTTTGTTGCCTAACGCTTCAAGCAGGGGCGCGCGTATTTTGCGCGTCCTGCTGGCTTAACTTGTTAAGGGAGGCCAGCTCTAACTCTAACTCTAACTTTTGGTTTTGCAGTTTTATCGCCCGATCGTGCTCTGGTTGTATATATTTGTACCATCGTTCGAAGCCAACGATAGAAGCTAAAAAGCCAAGACCAAATAGACCTGAAAAGAACCACTTCGCGACATTTCGATTGGTTACTGTAATTTCAACTTCCCGGTTAAGGAGCTTCGCTCTTCTTTTCTTATCTTCGTCAGGTCTATTGCTAATATCCAAATCATATATTGCCGATGCATTTTTAAAAGCTACATCATTCGTTGCCTGATAGGTATAGATCAACAAAGTCAGTGAGCTAACCATTAGCACCAAGCCAAAAGTTGCTAGAAACTTATAGATGTTGTCTGTTGGAATAGGAATTTTGCTTTCCATAGGATTCCCTTAACAGTAAATTCAAAAGCCTAAGGCTTTATAACACTTTGGCCTTATAACACAGAAACATTCAAAGTCAGGACCAGGCTGAATGTCTTTAGTAGCAAGGAATTCAAGGGGTTTTACTAGGGAGTATACCGGGAACAAAACAAGCCACCTCCTGTGTTGAAAAACAAATCCTTTGACCCGCTGAATATATTTAATCCATTATAAAAATCAATGGATAAGCGTAATTTGGTCAATGTTATCGCGTAATATTTCCACTCACGATAAAAACCATCAAGAGGTTATAAACAAAGGCTTCAATTAATTTTTGTCTCCAGATATTAGCAATCTGATATTCCAACCAGCTGGCTATTATCGGTTCTTATTTCACACCTGTATTTGGGGTAGCAATGCCTTTCCATATTCAGCAAGGGCAGCAGGTTATCCCTTAACCTTTCTACAGATAAAAGGATGACATGGTGTGCACACTGCAAAAAAACACTTTATACAAACGGCCTTTTCTTAATACAAACTAAGAGACAGATAGAGAACCAACAACAACACGACCCAAATCACCACGCTACCTGTAGGCCAGGTTCGGGCAAGGATGCCTTGGGGACCATGATGCCGAGTGATGTAATCCACAACCCAGTCAAACAGGCTCTTTGCGGTGGCACGCACTGCTCCGTTAACGGCAATGACGGCACCAGTTACCCTCGCCAAGGCGGCGGGTGCCAGGCGGCGGTATGTCCACTCGGCATCCAGATTCACCGATGGCAGTTCCGGCGGGTACATATGTCTCATGTTAAGCCAGACAAAGGCCAGTGCCGAGAAACACAGCAACTGGGTCTGGGCCAGCACGTGAGTGGCGTCATAGGGGTTGTAGCCAGTGTCATAGGGCAGCAGCTGGTAGAGCACTTCCGGGAATACGCCAATGGTGATACACAGTGCCGCGGCAATGGTCATGGCCAGCAGCATGTTAGCCGGAGGCTCTGAGGTGCGAATACCGGAATCGTGGGCAAAAAATGCAAAATAGGGAATCTTGATACCGGCATGGTGGAACACCCCTGCGGAAGCAAACAGCAGCATCAACCAGATCCACGGGTAATCATTTTCCAGCGCTGCGCTCATCACCATAGATTTGCTGACAAAGCCGCTGAACAGCGGGAACGCGGAAATGGAGGCAGCACCGATAATACAGAGCACCGTGGTCTTCGGCATACTCTTGTAGAGCCCGCCCAGTTCCGACCCATTGATCCGCCCGGTCATGTGTAATACGGCCCCCATGGACATAAACAACAGTCCCTTAAAAATCACATCAGTAAAGGCGTGGGCCACCGCGCCGTTAATGGACAGCGCCGTGCCAATCCCCACACCCACCACCATGAAGCCGAGCTGGTTGATCAGGCTGTAGGCCAAAACCCGGCGAAGGTCGTTTTCAATCACTGCGTAGAAAATCGGGAAGCAGGTCATGGCCGCACCGATATAAACCAACAACTCGGTACCCGGATAACCCCTGGCCAGTGCATAAACGGCCACCTTGGTAGTGAAGGCACTGAGGAATACCGTCCCGGTGGGTGTTGACTCGGGGTAGGCATCCGTCAGCCAGTTATGGAAGAACGGGAATGCACATTTAATACCGAACGCCAAGAATATCAGCCAGCCATACACTCCCTGCAGGCCAATCTCGCCAAACGACAGGGATTCGGCCTGTCGGCTGTAGAGAATGATCCCCCCCAGCAACAACAGCCCGGACAGCACCTGGATAATCAGGTAGCGCATACCGGCACGATAGGAGCGCTCCGAACGGCGCGCCCAAACAAGGAATACCGAAGTTAATGCCAGCAGTTCCCAGAACACGAACAGGGTGAGTAGGTCACCGGCGAAAACTGCCCCCAGGGCACTGCCCGCATAAAACAGCGCCGCACCCTGCTGCATGCGGTCACGCACATGCAGAGAATAAATAATGGCAATCAGCGCGGCGATGTGAAACAGGTAACCAAACAGAATACTAAGCCGGTCCACCTGGTGAATGATAAGCTGAAAATCGAGGAAAGATATCTGCCAGTAACTCCCCGCCGGGGTCAGCCACAGGTTGACGGCACTGACCACCGGAATCAGCAGCATCAGTACGGCTCGCGGTGTGCCGTTCAGCAGTAGCGCCAGAGCCCCTGCAAGAAAGAAAAACAGAAAAGGAGGCAGCTCAATGGGCATCATCAGCCTGCCCTCCTCGCTTTAGTTCGCCCCGATCTGCGGCCTGTTCACGGCGTAGGTAGTAGTCCTCATCCCGCATCAGGAAGGTGCGCATCCACTTGGCTACCAGCACCAACAACACACAACCCACAAAGCCGTAAAGGGCGTAAAAGCCCCAAAGATTTTCCCAGGAATGGTAAATATGGCGGTGGATCACGAAGTCCAGCCCCAGCAGCAGAATACAGCAGGCAAACAGGGCGCGCAGGACAAGACGCACGTTACCGGGCTTGTCGAAAAAATGTTGTTTCTCGGACGTCACTGCTGCCCCCTATCCAATGCTTCGCGCCAGGTCATAAAGTGGCTGCGGGTAGAAAAACAACAGCAGGCACATCAGTGTGGTAATCATGATCGCCAGCAACGAAGTAAGCGGCGCCTCACGTATGCCTGCGGCCTCACCGGCACCAACACTGCCGGTACTATCGGTGGCAAAAAAGGCTTTCAGGGGAATCGGCAACAGGTAAGCGATATTCAATAGAGAACTGAGCATCAAGACGCCCATCAACAGCCATTGTCCCGCCTCAAGGGTTCCCAGAATCAGGTACCACTTACTCCAGGAACCTCCCGCCGGAGGTAAACCGATAATGCTCAGGCTGGCGATAAAAAAGGCCGCCATGGTCAGCGGCATGGCACGGCCAAGCCCACGCATGTCACTGATCTCAGATTTGTGACTGGCTACCAGGATGGCGCCAGCACAGAAAAACAGCGTAATTTTTCCAAAGGCGTGCATGGCGATATGCAGCGCACTACCCAGCAAACCCGCACTGGTGGCCAGCAGCACCCCAAGACTGATATAGCCGAGCTGACTGATGGTGGAATACGCCAGCCGCGCTTTGAGGTTGTTCTGTCTCATGGCCACGAGAGAGGCAGCCAACACCCCGAAGGCCACCAGGTACAGCAGCCATTCCGTCACAGCAAGCGTGCCTAGCGTATCGAGTCCAAAAATAAAAACGCCCACCTTCACCAGGGCAAAGACCCCGGCTTTGACCACAGCCACCGCATGCAACAAGGCGCTTACGGGGGTAGGTGCAACCATTGCTGCTGGCAACCAACGGTGGAATGGCATGACTGCGGCCTTGCCGATACCGAACACAAAGAGCACGAGCAACAGCGACAGCAATACGGGGGTGATATCGTCACCAAAAATGCCGCCCTCTTTAAATGTCAGTGTTCCGGCCACAACCCAGGTACCAATAATGGCGGGCAAAAAGCATACGATGGATGTCCCCAGCAATAGGCCGAGATACGTCCGCCCACCCCGCCGCGCCTTATCGGTACCCGCATGGGTAACCAATGGATAGGTGCTAAGGGTGAGGACTTCGTAAAAGATAAACAGCGTCAACAGATTGTCGGCCAAGGCAATCCCACCAACGGAAGCGATTGCAATGGCAAACAGTGCATAAAAACGTGTCTGATTCGACTCACCATGACCACGCATGTAGCCAATAGAATAGAGAACGGTCACCATCCAGAGGGAACTGGCAATCAGGCAAAATAATATGCCCAGAGGCTCCAGCCGGAAGGAGATAGTCAAACCCGGCAGCAGCTCCAGCAGAGTCCAGCCACTGCGATCACCCGCCATGACGGATTGGTATAGAGACCAAACAACCGCAAACAACAATGCCCCTGAAACCAGAGATATACCTTCCCGCAGGTTTGGGCGCAGACCGGTCAGGGCAACACCTGCTGCTGCCAGCAGCGGGATGACCAACACCGCCTGCATCAGACCAATCACCGAGAAGTTCACTGGCCAACCCCCAACAGGGCGCTTGCCACCGCACCGCTGGTACCTACGGTCAGGCGAGTATCAATACCCAGATAAATGTTCACAACCACCAGCAGCCAGGTTGGAATAAGCAATGCCAAGGGAGCCTCGCGACTGGCCACGGTGCCCTGCACCTCTGGCATGGGTTCATCGCCACTCGGGAAATAAGCGGTTTCAACCAGGCGCCAGACATACACGACAGCGAGAATAGAGCCAGCCAGAATCAGCAGCGCAATTGGCCACATGTCGGCTTCGATCGCCGCAAGCACCAGGTACCATTTGCTGACAAAGCCCACTGTCAGCGGCATGCCGATCAGACTCAGGCCGCCGATAACGATGGCGGCCATGGTCCAGGGCATCTGTCGCCCAAGCCCCCGGAAAGCAGAAATATCGGCGCTGCCCAGCCGGTAAACCACCGCCGCCAAGGCCATGAACAGGGCGCCTTTCATCAGTGCGTGGTTGAACAGGTGCAGCAGGGTGGCCTGTACGCCGACCGCCGTACCAAATCCGATGCCAACGATCATGTAGCCAATCTGCGCAATGCTCGAATAGGCAAACAGCCGTTTGATGTTGGTCTGGAATATCGCCACCAGTGATGCCACAAAAACACCGATCAGCCCCAAGGTGATAAGGATGTTGTGCAACGGCAGCACCGACGACACAAAGTGTTCGCCAAATACGGAGAAGTGCACCCGGATCAGCAGGTAAACAGCCACCTTGGTGGCCGTCGCTGCCAGGAATGCCGTCACCAGTGAAGGGGCATAGGCATAGGCATTGGGTAGCCACAGGTGCAGGGGGAACAACGCCAGCTTCAGACAGATCCCCACTACCAGGAAGGCAAACGCCGTGTATGCCGTGCGGACACTGTCCGTTTCAGGAATCCGTTGCGCCAGGTCCTGCATGTTCAGGGTGCCGGTCAGGCTATAGAGAAAACCGATACCGATCAGAATAAACGTCGCACCAATGGTACCGACGATCAGGTACTGGTACGACGCCCACAGGGCACGCCGATCCTGCCCGTGGGCAATCAATGCATAGGTTGCCAGTGAGGATATCTCCAGAAAGACAAACACATTAAAGATGTCTCCCGTGGCCACAATCCCCAACAGGCCTGCCAGACACAGTAGATAAATCACGTAGAAAACCGGCTGCCGCTCCTGGGGAATTTCCAGAGCAATGCCCTGCCCCATTGCCGCAATCACCAGCGTCGCTATACCACTAACAACCAGCAGCACGTAGGCTGCCAGCAGATCAATGCGGTATTCAATCCCCCAGGGAGCATCCCAGCCACCCAGGGCATACACCAAAGTGCCATGCTGGTTAACCTGATAGAGCAACAGGGCACTGATCACCAGGGAAATCGTGGTGGCCATCAGCGCGAAAAGCCAGGCGAGGCGCGCGCGGTCAAGCAATAGGCACGCGGGCGCCGCCAGCAACGGCACCACCACCTGTAGTACCGGCAAATGCGTCAGCACTGCAAGTCCCTCTTCTGTAGTTCTTCCTCTTCCACAGTGCCATAGGCATTGCGAATGCGGATCACCAACGCCAATGCCAGTGCCGTAGTGGAAATACCCACCACAATGGCCGTGAGGATCAACACATGGGGCAGTGGATTAGAGTAGACATCAATACCTGCGGACTGAATTGGTGCGGTTCCGCCCGCCACCTTGCCGACACTGATATAAAAAATGAATACCGACGTCTGAAAGAGATTGAGCCCGATCAGCTTCTTGATCAGGTTGCCCTGCACGATGACGATATAAAAACCGGTCATCATCAGCAGGATTACCACCCAGTAGTTATAGAGTTCCATCAACATGGGGGGGAATCCTCATCTGTCACGGTTATATTGGCAAAGGCGTAGAAAATCAGGATCATTGCCGCAGCTACGGTAATGCCCACGCCCAGCTCAATCACAATAATGCCCACATGACGTCCCGCCAGCGGGTCTGCCAGCAAATGGCTGTAATCGAGAAAATTGCCACCGCTCAGCAGGCTGACCACACCCACGCTGCCATAGAGCAACACGCCACAGGCCGCCAGTACCTGTAACAGCTCTGGCCGGATAATTTTCCGAGTGTTCGATAAGCCAAACAGCATGGCGTACAGAATGATGCCGGCAGCAAAGATCACACCGGCCTGGAAGCCACCTCCGGGCCCATACTCACCGTGGAATTGAACGTAGAGCGCAAATAGCAGAATAAGAGGAATCAGCATTTTACTGACCACCCTGAGTACCCGGTGTTCATGCATGGTCGCCTGCACAGTCTCGGTATTGCTGCTGGCAGCCGACAAAAGCCCCAGCACTCCCATGGCCGCTGTAAAGATCACCACCACCTCACCCAGCGTGTCATAGGCCCGGTAGTCTGCTAGAACAGACGTAACCATATTGGGAATACCAATCTCCGCAGGAGATGTTTCGATATAACGAACAGCCACATGCTGGTGAGCCGGAGCGTCGGCTGAACCAAATGCCGGCATATCGAGGGTGCCGAGTACCAGCATGGCTCCCGTGACAGAGACCAGAAGAAATGACAGAAGCGGCCTGCGACCGGCTGTCTGTTCATGGCGTCCAACCAGCGCCAGGGCCGTCAGCATCAGTAACGGGAAGACCCCTGCCCCGACTGCTGCCTCAGTAAAGGCCACGTCCACGGCATCCACTGCCACAAAAAAGCTGGCTGAGAGCAGCCCGTAGATGCCCGCCAGCATCACCACGGCAAACAGGTCACGCATCCGGGCAATCGCCAACGCAGTAATGGCCAGCAGGAACAGCAGCGCAATATCGAGTAACAGTTCTATGCCAACACTCCTCCTATTCTTGTATCAGAATGTTTCTTTTTTGTCGGGGTCCACTTTCATGCCCCCGTGGAGAGCCGCCTTGGCCAGCGCGTGACTGGCCGTGGGACTGGTAATCAGAAGAAACAGTAGAATCAGCAACAATTTGAAGGCTGCAATGCCCCAACCGGCCAGCAACATCAGCCCCAGCAGAATCAGTCCCGAGGCTAGGGTTTCAGTGACGCCCGCAGCATGCATACGGCAAAAAATATCGGGGAAACGCAGTAGGCCCACCCCGCCCGACACAACCAGGAAAATACCCACGGCCAGTAGGGGTACACTCAGCCACTCAGCCAATACCGCCATCATGGCTTGGCACCTTTCTGCCTGCTACCGCTGTATTCGAAATAGCGGAGAACACCGATCACACTAATAAAATTGATCAGGGCATAAACCAGGGCAATATCCAGGAAATCCGGCCTGCCAAACAGGAAGCCCACCACGGCAATCAATAACACTGTTTTAGTACCAAAGACATTGACTGCCAGTATCCGGTCATAAATGGTGGGGCCCAGCATGGCACGCACTAGCGCCATCACCATGACCACCAACAGGGCCACTGCAGCTGCGGCTAGCATCTACTCCTCCAGCCTCGCTACCCGACGGTTCATCTCTCCCTGTTCCAGTTCCTGAATCCCCGCCTCAGTCAGGGCATGTACCACCACACTGCCATCATCCATATCCATAGCCACAGTGCCCGGCGTTAATGTAATGGAATTGGCGTAAATCACTCTTCCCATATCCGTGGATTGACTTAATGGCAGACGGGCGACACTGGGGCTGATAGACCCGTTGCCCCGCCAGATATGGCCCACCACGGCCACGTTGCTGCTGACCACCTTGGCAGTCAACCAACCAAGATAGCCGAAGATCCCCCACCCCAGATTCAAGGGTTGTGACTCATGGTCGACCAAATTCATACGTTGGGCGACCCACATAACAAAAAGACAGGCAAGCACCCCGATTGCCAGCAGCAAAGGCGTGTAATGACCGGAATTTCCCAACCAGAGCAACGCCAGAAGAAAAAACAGACTTAAACTGTGTTTCATGACAGCCACCCTGAACCCAATACTGATGGCATGAGCAATGCACCCGCCCCCATTTGAAATACCGTCCTCAGGGACAGGTAAAGTGTTTCCTTAATGCGCTCGACAACAATTCTGCCGCCGGGGCATTGGCCCCGATTGAGGCCTTTTCCTGTTCAAGTTTTTTTACAACATCACTGACCGAGAGGCCTGCAGGCAAACAGTATGGACTGCGATACATCGCACCATCCTGCATCATTTGCCCCCTGGCACGGGTTTTAAGCGCCCGCTGCTGGAAGGATTCATCTGCCTGCTGTTCCAGTGTCAGATCGGCAATAGCGTCCAGATACCCTCGGATGTAGCCATGGCAGATCTGTTTCGCTTCTGCAGCCGTTTGATGAGCGGCATTTTTGCAGGACGACAGCAACATCTCGGCCGACACGGCTTCCGCCGCATGCCCCTTGTATATCAACAGGCCTGTCAGAATAAGAGCGACACAACCACGCGCAGTTATGGTTTTCAGTACAGTCAGCACAGGATCACCACTTGTTATAGTTTTAAAGTTACTTTCTCACCCTAGCCACAGAAAAGTATGACAAAAATGTAAAAAAGTGTTTCACCACATCCCTGTTGTGTACGGCCTGGTTTTCTGGTGTAAGGTATCAAAAGCCCCTGCTGTAATTGACAATAACGACAACGGATACAGTCAGCTCAAGCAATGAACACAAACAGTCTCTCGGCCTCACCCAACATCCTGATCGTCGACGATAACGAGGATATACGGGAACTGGTTTCCAAGTTATTGATGTCCGAAGGATACGGAGCAACCGTCGCAGCCGACGGGGATGACATGATGGCCCACCTGGCTGAACACAAGCCTGACCTGATATTGCTGGATGTGATGTTACCCAAGCGCGATGGCTTCGAATTGTGCCGACAGCTTCGTATGGATCCGGACATGCCGCCCATCATCATGCTGACCGCCAAGGATGGAGAAATTGATCGGGTGGTGGGTCTTGAGCTTGGCGCGGACGACTATATCGTCAAGCCATTCGGGGGGCGTGAATTGATCGCAAGAATCAAGGCTGTACTGCGCCGCACACGCAGTGAGCCTGCCCAGGCTGCCAATACCCTCCATTTTGCCAGCTGGCGCTTTGTACCAGCACATATGGAAATCTACGACGAACAATCCATCGCAACGCCACTATCGACCAGTGAAACAGCCCTACTGCTCGCATTTGTTCAGAATCCTGGCGTGCCGCTATCCCGTGATCGACTACTGGATCTGACAAAAGGGCGCAATAGCGCACCTTTTGACCGCAGCATCGACATCCATGTCAGCCGCCTGCGGCGCAAACTTGGAGATAATGGAAAAAACCCGGAAATCATCAAAACGGCCTGGGGCACTGGCTATATCTTTACCTGCACTGTTGAGAAGTCGTGATCCATTTTCTCTCGCTTTCACTCAAAGCCCGAGCCATGCTAATTCTGTGTGCTGTCTTTATGCTTTTTCAAGCTGCCACCCTCTGGTTGTATGAGCAGAACCGGGAACGCAACATTTTGCTAACCGAGGCTACAGATATGGCCGACCGCATCGTCGGTATTGTCAATCTGGCCAACAGTTTTCCCCAACCAGATCGGGAAGAGATTCTGGCCGCTGCTGAAACACAGTTTCTGGCAACGTTTCCCAGTGTGGTCTCTATCGATCAGGCCGCCTGCCAGGAAAACGAGTTTTCACAACTTATGTCCGAGCGTATCAACCTGTCCTTTCGGGACATTCCCGGACTCGATGCACAACTCTGCGTGCGCAGCCTTGAGCTGCCACAATTTGCCCTGAAAGAGCTCCACACCCGAGGCTTTGACGTACTGATCTTTGTGAACTTCCCAGACAGTGAAGAAATCATTTTTCATGCCGTTCTGCCCGAGGGAGGTTCGCTGCTGACCGACAGAATGCTGCCCTATTTTCTGCTGGTCGCACTGCTAGCCTTATTGCTGGCCTGGTTCCTCATCAACAAGGCCACTGCACCACTGGAACGCCTGGCCAAGGCCGCCGATACCATTGGCGTCAACCTTGACAGCCCACCCATGGATGAAAAAGGCCCCCCGGAAGTGGCCCGCGCCGCCCACGCTTTCAATCGTATGCAAAATCGTCTGTCACGGTTGGTGCACGGCCAAACTGAGATGCTGGCCGCCATTTCACACGACCTTCGTTCAGCGGCGACTCGCCTGCAACTGCGCGCAGAAATGCTCAGTAACGACCAGGAGCGCAATGGGTTGATGCGAGTAGTCAGCGACATGAAACAGATGATTGAATCTGTGCTGGCCTACGTCCGTGGTTATGAATCCAATGAGCCCGTCAGGATGATCAATATCACAGCCCTGATAGAAAGCCTCTGTGACGATCTCCGCGACGAGGGCTTTCAAATCAGCGACGAAAGTTGCTGCGGACCGGTCTCCATGCTTTGCCGGGCCAGTGTGTTGCGCAGGGGACTGCAAAATGTCATCGACAATTCCATTAAGTACACGGGGTCAGCGCATCTGGAATTGAAGTGCGAGGACGAGTACTTCGTGGTTTCCATCACCGATTCGGGCCCGGGTATTCCCGAGGATCAAATCCAGGCCGTGGTGCAGCCATTCTATCGTCTGGAACAATCCCGCAACCCGGGGACAGGGGGTGTCGGACTGGGGCTATCAATTACACAGAACATTATTACCAGCATGGGGGGCATGCTGACACTCTCCAATCGTAAAACCGGCGGATTACAAGTAGACATCCGCCTGCCATTACAGTCCGGTTAGGAAAAATAGCCCCGGTGCAGCCGGGTTACCTGTCTTCATGTCAACTCAGCCTGTTTCCGATTGGACCTGAGCGCCTGGCTATATAACAATGGAACCATGAACAGCGATAAGCAGTTGATCGTCATTTCCGACTTGGATGGCACCTTACTGGATCACCACAGCTACCAGTTTGATGCGGCACAACCCGCCCTTGCCCTGCTGGCAGACCACCAAATTCCCCTAATTCTCAACAGCAGCAAAACCGCCGCCGAGATCATTGCCATCAGGAAAACCCTACACAATCACCAGCCTTTTATTGCGGAAAATGGTGGAGGCGTCTATTTGCCGGAAGGTCCCGATTACCGGCTTATTCCCATGGGCAAACCGCGGCAAGACTTTCTGCCTCTGCTAGCCAAGCTCCGGCAAGAAATGAATCTGGCCTTTACCGGTTTCAGCGATATGGATATTGAACAACTTCAGGCCTGTACTGGGTTGTCCGAGCAGGCGTGTGTCCGGGCGCAGCAACGGGACTTTACAGAACCCCTGTTGTGGGAAGATACAGAAACCGCCCTGCAACAGTTTACCGAAGCGCTGGGACAGCATGAACTGCAGGTTGTTCGCGGCGGTCGCTTTGTGCATGTTTCGGGTCACACCGACAAGGGTAAGGCAATACAGTGGTTGCGGAATTACTTTCTGGAACAGCTGGGGCAACCCGTTGAAATCATTGCCCTTGGCGACAGCGACAATGACCTGCAAATGCTGGCCATGGCAGAACACCCTTTCATGATCCGCTCCCCGGTACATTCACCACCGGCCGCAGAAATAGATCAGTTGAAAATCAGTGAACGTTTCGGACCAGCGGGTTGGAACGAATGTATCTGTAACTTTTTTGAAGAACACCGAATGATATAAAAGGCGATAAACGATTATGGGCGATTTTTACCAGAACGGCGTAGTGACCACCCTCCACAACCTTTCCCACCGCAGTATTGATGACATTGAAGCAGAGCTCCTCAAATTTTCTCGAACCAGGCCCATGGCACTGGTGCTGCCCTGTCTTTATTCGGAGCTGGAGGGGCCTGCGCTTTCCAACATCGTCGATGAACTGGCCAAGGTGCCCTACCTGTCTGAAATTGTGATCGGGCTGGATCGCGCCGACGAAAGTCAGTACAGGCATGCACTGGAATTTTTCTCCCGCTTGCCACAGCCACATAAAGTGTTATGGAACGACGGCCCCAGGCTGCAGGCCATCGACGCCCAACTCCAGGGGGAAAACCTGGAGCCATCAGAACTGGGCAAAGGCCGCAATGTCTGGTTCTGCCTGGGTTACGTGATGGCATCTGGCAAGTTCAAATCGGTCGCACTTCACGACTGCGATATTCTTACCTACAACCGCGAACTGCTGGCACGACTGATCTACCCGGTTGCCAACCCCAATTTCAACTACCAGTTCTGCAAGGGCTATTACTCAAGAATCGCCAACGGCACCATTAATGGCCGGGTCTGTCGGCTACTGGTCACCCCCTTGTTGCGGGCACTGAAAAAAGTATTTGGTGGCGATGAATTTATCGAGTACCTGGACAGCTTCCGCTACCCGCTGGCCGGGGAGTTCTCGCTGCGGACCGATGTCATCAACGATATCCGCATACCCAGTGACTGGGGGCTGGAAGTGGGAATACTGTCGGAAATGAAACGCAACTATTCCACCAACCGCATCTGCCAGGTGGACATTGCCGACCACTACGATCACAAGCATCAGGATCTGTCTGCCGCAGATGCCAGCAGCGGCCTGTCAAAAATGTCCATCGACATCAGCAAGGCCATGTATCGCAAGCTGGCAACCAACGGCGTGGTGTTCTCGGTGGAAACTTTCCGCACTATCAAGGCCACCTATTACCGCATCGCCCTGGATCTGATCGAAACCTTCCACAATGACGCTGTTATGAATGGCCTGAGCCTTGATATTCATGCCGAGGAGTTGGCAGTAGAACTGTTTGCAGAGAACATCATGAAAGCAGGACTGCATTTCCTGGAAAACCCCATGGAAACACCGTTCATACCCAGCTGGACTCGTGTCTGCAGCGCCCTGCCAGATCTGCCCGAAGATTTCGTGCGCGAGGTATCCCTGGATATGGAAGAGTTCAGCAAGAGGTAAATGCGAGTATGAATCCACCGGGGAGTTACACCGAGCTGCATGGCCGGGTGGTTAACCATCTCGACCAGGTCTACGACCACCTGGACAATAACGATCTGGCCCATCAGTTACTTTCTGCCATGGGCCTGGATGAACACATTGAGATGCCGGAGCCCCACAAGAGCTACTGGGATGAAAGCGATATCGCCGTCATCACCTACGGCAACAGTCTGATCAGGGAAGGTGAAAAACCGTTGCAAACCCTGCACCGATTTCTCTCCGAACAACTGAGTGACTGCATCAGTATTGTTCATATCCTGCCGTTTTTTCCCTACAGTTCCGACGACGGTTTTGCCGTGATGGAATATACCCAGGTTGGGGATCTATTTGGCGAGTGGAGCGATATTCAGCGGATATCAAACGGCTTCAAACTGATGTCTGACCTGGTGATCAACCACTGTTCCGCCAGAAGTCGCTGGTTTGAACAACTGCGGCAAGGGGAAGCACCGGGCAAGGACTATTTTATCAGCGTGTCCCCTGAGCTGGATCTTTCCGAAGTGGTTCGCCCCCGTACCAGCCCGCTGTTGAGAGAGGTCCATACACCGGAGGGAACAGAACATATCTGGTGCACCTTCAGCCACGACCAGCCCGACCTGAATTTTGCCAACACTGAAGTGCTGCTGGAATTCACCCGTATTATCCGGCTTTACCTCGATTTCGGGGTGAAGATTTTCCGACTGGATGCCATCGCCTTTCTGTGGAAGGAGTTGGGCACCAGCTGCATCAACCTGCCGCAGACCCATGAAATTGTCCGCCTACTGAGAACACTGATCGAGCACCATTCACCGGATGCCATCATCATTACCGAGACCAATATTCCGGTGCGGGAGAACCTGACCTATTTCGGTAACGCCAACGAAGCCCACATGATCTACAACTTTTCGTTACCACCTCTGCTGCTGCATACCCTCGTCAGCGGTAACTGCCAGTACCTGAAAACCTGGATCATGAGCATGCCCCAGGCCATCCCCGGCACGGCGTACCTGAATTTTATTGCCTCCCACGATGGCATCGGCTTAAGGCCGGCCGAAGGTCTACTGGAAGACAGTGAAATCGATGAGCTGATCAGTGCCATGGAAGACTTTGGTGGATATATTTCCTGGCGGGCCCTGGCAAATAACGTCAACCGACCCTATGAAATCAACATCAGTCTGTTTGACGCCCTAAAGGGAACGCTCACCCACGGACCCGACCAGTGGCAGGAGCAACGTTTTATCTGTGCTCACGCCATTATGCTTGCTCTGGAAGGCATACCGGCTTTCTATATTCACAGCTTGCTGGCCACCGGTAACGACTACGAAAAACTAAAAAACACTAATAACAACCGGGCGATCAATCGCCACAACTGGGAAGCGGACGAATTGCTCGAACTGCTTTCTACAGACAGTCATCACACCCGGATTTACCAGTCATTGAAACGGCTGATCGCTATTCGCCGCAAACAACCTGCCTTCCACCCCAATGCTCAGCAGACTGTGTTGCACCTGGGTGATGGGATTTTTGCTTTCTGGCGGGAAAACCACGACGCACAACAGAGTATTTACTCAATCAGCAATATCACTGACCAACCCATGGACATTATCGTTACCGACATCAATCTCACTCCGAGCGGACACTGGCGTGACCTGATCAGTGGGCTGGAAATTGACAGCGGCGATACAGAGGCAAGATTTCTACTACAGCCCTATCAGACCATCTGGCTCGTTGCACTGTTATAGCGTTGTGCCATCCGGCATAGTAGCCAAGGCCTCTGCCAGCGTGGGGAAAACCCGACAGTGCACACCGTCCGGGCTAAAACCTGCCCTGGAAAGGGTTTTCATCGGCTGAAATTGCAGATCCGCCAAGTACACCACAGTGCCTTCTGCCCGACAGCTCTCCAGAAATTTATACAATTCTGCAACACCACCTGAATCGAGAATCGATACACCGTCGAGATATAACACCACGCCCTCGCGATCAGTACACTGCTGTGCCAATTCGGCAAACAGGCGCTCGGCCGCCGCAAAGAATAACGGGCCATTTATTTTCAAAACCGACCAGCTCTCAGGAATTGCTCGATCCACCACTTTGCTATTGCGGCTTATATCAGTCACTTTGGTCATCTCCGCGATCTCTTTCATGAACAGCAGAGATGCCAGCACGATCCCCGTGGATATCGCAATCACCATGTCGAACAACACTGTCAGGGAGAAACACACCAGAAACACGGCAATATCACTGCGCGGCGCCGTTTTCAGCAAGTGCACAATACGGGGCGCCTCACTCATCTTCCAAGCCACCACCACCAGCAAAGCCGCCATACTGGCCATGGGCAGATAGGCCAACAGCGGTGCCAGAAAGAGCAATGCCGATAATACGACCAGGGCATGGATCACTGCTGCAATCGGTGTTTTCGCCCCCGCACGCAAGTTGGCAGCAGAGCGTGCAATGGCTGCGGTTGCGGTAATACCGCCGAAAAAAGGCGCGACGATGTTGCCAAGACCTTGCCCCAGCAACTCGCTGTTCGCGCTGTGTTTTGTCCCGGTAGCGCGGTCCAGCACCACCGCACACAGTAGGGACTCAATTGCCCCCAACATGGCAATGGCAAATCCTGCTGTGAGCAGATCCTGAGCCACGCGCCAATCCCATTTCAAGACCGATTCACCGGGCTGATTGCGCAACCAGGGCCACTGGAAATCCGGCAATGCCGCTGGAATGCCCTGGCCGACAACACCATCCGCCAGCACATAATGAAACGTGGAGCCAATAGTGGCGATTTCTGCACCCTGAGCGCTGGGCAAATAAGCCGCCGTTCCCCCGACCACTACCGCCGGCAAATGCGGCGGCACCTGGGTTTTCAGGCGAGGCCAGAGCAACATGACTGCCAGCGTCAGCGATCCCACCACAACGGCCCAGGACGAGAATTCCGATGCAGCGCGAAACAACGCCACAACCTTGTCGGTAAAGTGAGAGGGCATAACAATGCCCTGCAGTCCTAACAAATCCTTTAACTGCAGGGTGGCAATGACTACCGCAATCCCCCCAGTAAAACCCAGAGTCACTGACTCGGGGATATATTCGATATAGCGTCCCAGGCGCAACAAGGCCATAATCACCATCATGCAGCCAGCAAGGACCGTGGCCACCAACAGCCCGGACAATCCATACCGCTGTGCGACAGGATAAAGAATGACCACAAATGCTGCCGTGGGGCCGGAAACACTGTAACGGGAACCGCCGGCCAAGGGGATAAGCAGGCCAGCTATAATGGCAGTGTAGAGACCGTACTGAGGGGCAACCCCACTGGCAATGGCCAATGCCATCGCCAAGGGAATCGCGATGATACCCACAGTGATGCCAGCCATGGCATCACTGAGCAAGCGGTTTTTTGTGTAAGTTTCAGTCGCCAGCGCAGTGCGCAAGCCATGACCAAGCTTAAGGGAAAACAGGTGTGCTCGATGAGCCATTTTGATTACGCTGCTTGGATGAAATTAAGGGTTGAGATTAACACGCAGACAAATTACGATCACACCCTGTCAGAAGAATGTTAACTTAATTAACATACAGAATAATGATACCGGTGGATCACACCTATGGAAAACCGTACAGCCCGATTGACGTTACTGATCGATCCGAAGAAGAAAGCAACCTTTGAAAGGCTTTGCTCGAAAGAGGATGTTACACCTTCCCAGAAGGTTCGTCAGCTCATCCGTGAATACATTGAGCATAATGTAGGCCCCAACTGGCGTGAAGAAGTGTTTGGGCCGGAGGACGAAGAGAACGAAGAAACCCCGGAATAACGACCTGCCGGGGATTACTCGATTTCTTCGGTAAACGGGGCTCCGGTCATATCAATCACAATTTCCTTTTTACACGTCAAGATCGTCACCTGGTTTTCATTGGTCCAGTCGATACTCACCAGGTCATCCATCAGTTCATCATCCATCGCATCTGCCTGATTACTCTCCGCGTACGCTGTCACCTCGGGAAACACGATACGCAGCGACGGTTCTTCATCAGATGGATCATCCAGGCACTCAATAAACAGCATCCGAACATCGATATCGTAAACCAGATTAAAGATGTACGGGGAGCAATCGCCTAACAGTTCCGAGAACAGTGACATAGGATTTTCCATCCAAATTTGCAGAGTCGCTATCGTACTCTATTTTTTGCACAACTACTGAATTGGTGAAAATAATTGTGCAAGCTTCACCGTCGCCCTGAACAGCAGGCTGCGCTGCTCCAGTTCAGAGGCACTCAATTCCTCGCAACAAAGAAAGTCGTTTTCCAGCATCTGTTCAACCTGCCCCGCAAAAACCTTGTCTCTGATCATGACGGTGATTTCAAAATTTAATTGGAAGGAGCGGTTGTCAAAATTGGCTGTACCCACATACGCACGATCATCATCTACCAACACAACCTTCTGGTGTAAAAAACCCTCACGATACTGGTAAGCCTTTACGCCAGAAAACCGCAGGCTCATAAGCACCGCATAGGACGATAACTGCACCACGCGGTTGTCCGTTATGCCGGGCAGCATCACTTTCACATCTACCCCCCGGAGCACAGCCAGTTTGAGGGCCTTGATGATAGATTCATCAGGCACGAAATAAGGGCTGACAATCCACAGGCGCTGATTGGCGCTGTTAATCGCATGCAGGAACATCAGTTGGCAGGACTCCTGGAGATCAGCAGGCCCGGTGGGTAACACTAATACCCGTTTGTCACCATCAACCCCGGCCGGGTGCCAGTTCATTGCCGGCACATCCCCGGTGGCCCAGTGCCAATCTTCCATAAAAGACAGTTGAACGCCCTGCACTGCAGGACCTTCCAGTTTCAGGTGTGTATCGCGCCAGGGAGATAGGTGGCGATGGGCATTGCAATACTCATCACCAATATTCGCGCCCCCCACATAGGCTTCATGTCCATCCACCACAACGATCTTGCGATGATTGCGAAAATTGACCTGAAAGCGGCGTCGCCGGAACCAACGCCAGGTGTGGAATGACTGAATATCAATGCCGGATTTGCGACATTGCCGCAAAAAACGGCGGGTAAGACTAAAACTGCCGATGGCATCGTACAGAAAATAAACCCTGACTCCCTGCTGTGCCTTTTTAGCTAGCCGCTCGAGAAGTTTTCTACCCAGCTGATCATCTCGAACAATATAAAATTGCACCAGAATGTAATTTTCCGCCCGGTCGATAGCAGCAAAAATTTCACTGAAAATGCGGTCTCCGTTAATCAGCAGACTCACTTGATTTCCCTGGGTAAATGGCATCAGGGCCAGCTTTTCCAGCAGTTGCATACCCGCGGGCAATTCACCTGGCAAACTGAAGTGCTGGGTCATTTCTGCCAAAAGTCGTTGGGCGATACGCTGGATCTCCAGATCTCCCTTGCGCCGCGCTTCAACGTAGCCATAAAAGCGCCGTTGCCCGAACAACAGATATATGGGCACCACCAGTGGAGGCAGGAAGACCAGGCCTAGTGCCCAGGCGATTGCCCCCTGGGAAGTTCGAGATTTAAAAATAGATTCAAGCGCAAAGATAATGCCGATGATCTCCATCAGCACATACAGCAACAACCAGAACTCCGATAACTGCTCCAGACCAGAGGAAAGTCTCTGCACTGCGTCCAGGTACCAGTGATTCACTGGCTAGAGTTCCTTTGTGGGCGGGTGGCGTTCTTCCAATGTACCTAGGCTCGCGCCACACCATTTGCAATGAATTGCATCGCGGTCATGGCCGGCCTTGACACAATTAGGACAGGGATAGAGGGACTTCTCGCGCTGTATTTCGTTGGCAAGTTCTGCGGTGATAATCCCGGTGGGAATGGCAATTATGGAGTAACCGGTCAGCATCGCCAGGGTTGAGATTAACTGGCCGATTACGGTATGCGGCGTAATATCTCCATAGCCCACGGTGGTAATCGTCACAATGGTCCAGTAAATACTGATGGGGATGCTGCTAAAACCGTTGTCAGGGCCCTCCACGACATACATCAGACAGCCGAACAACGTACTAAGTACCAGTACTGCACTGAAGAACACAAAAATCTTACGCCTTGCCTGGTGTAGAGAACGCATCAACACATCGGCTTCGGACAGGTAACGCACCAACTTCAGTACCCGGAAAATGCGCAACACCCTCACCAGACGAATAATCATCAGGTAATGGGCACCAGTAATCATCAACGCCAGATAGGACGGGATAATAGAGACCAGATCAATGATGCCGTAGAAACTAAACAGGTATTTCGGCCTGTTGGGGGAACAGAATATACGCAGTGCGTATTCAATGGTGAAAAGCCCGGTAAAAAACCATTCAATCACGAAAAAGGTGGTGGAATACCGGCTATTCAAGGCATCTACAGTGGTCAGAATAACCGCCAGCACACTGATCAAAATGGCATAGATTAGAAAAATATCAAAACGCTGCCCCAGGGGTGTATCTGTGCCAAAAATGATCTGGTAAAGCTTTTCACGCAGTTGTTGATAATTCATTGGTGCGATCCATCTCCCTGATTATGTTCGATTATAGATGGCCGAAAACCCCGTGAAGCCCATGCTAATAAAACCAACGCTATTTGAGTAGTAAAACAGGCTCCACTACCTAAAGGAAGGCTCAACCTCAAACCTTGATTTGTATCAGTCAGATGGTTCTGCCTGCTTGGGTGCTATCTCCCGATTATGCTAGCATTGCATACCCGCCACTGACCGGATTTATCATCCTGATATGCTTAGATATTCTGCCCTGCAAGAAACAACTCTGAAAAACGACCCTTACCCTTACCTGGTACTAACGGACGCTTTCGAAGAAGGGACGTTGCAGAAGGTCTTGTCAGATTTTCCGGTGATACAGCACCCCGGCAGCATACCCGTCGCGGAAGTCGAGAGTGGCCCTGGTTTCGAGGCACTGATCAACGAGCTCAACAGCGATCAGTTCAGGTCTGCCATTGAAGCCAAATTTGATGTGGATTTATCCGACTCACCCACCATGTTCACAGTGAGAGGTGTCATGCGTAAGAAAGATGGCCGCATTCACACCGACTCCAAAACCAAAATCATTACCGTACTGTTTTACTTTAATGAAGATTGGGCCAATGAAGGCGGCTATTTGCGCGTTTTGCGCAACGGGACCGATATCGAAGATTACGTTGAGGAAATTGCCCCAAAGGCTGGCACCATGATGGCATTTAAGGTGACAGACAACTGTTGGCACGGTCATAAGCCAGTGGTGGGCGAACGCCGCTCTATCCAGATGAATTATCTTGTGAGTAAAGCCGCATTGGGAAAACATAATTTCTTTCATGGCTTGAGCGCCAAGCTGAAAAAAATCTTTTCATAACCACCAGTATCGTTACTCCGGGTTATGCAATGCTTCCCACACCACAACACCCGACAGATGAAGCGCCTTAACACCTACAGCTTTCAGTATGGCAAGCTGAACACAGTTGATCATTGATGCAAGTACTCATCGTAAAATTAAGCTCCATGGGCGACCTCGTGCAGGCACTGCCCGCCCTCACCGATGCCCAGCGGGCAATCCCCGGCATTCAATTTGACTGGGCAGTGGATGAAGCCTTTGCCGAAATTCCCACCTGGCACCCCACGGTTCGCAACACCATAAAAACAGCTCACAGACGCTGGCGTAAAAACCTCTTCAATTTCTTTTTTGGTGGCGAGTTAACCCGCTTTACCAGAGAATTGCGACAGGTCGAGTACGACATCGTTATCGATGCCCAGAGCAACCTAAAAAGTTCTTTGGTGACCTGGCTGACCAGAGGCTTGAAGTGTGGCCCGGACAGATCTTCCGTGCGGGAGTTCGGCGCACAATTTGCCTACAATCAGACCTATGCCATCGCCAAAAACCAGTTGGCGATTGATCGCTGGCGACAGCTCTTTTCCCAGGTTCTGGGTTATGAATTGCCAGACACCAAGCCGGACTTTCTGTTGACTGGCGATGGAGCGAAATATGCCGAGTGGCCATCACCGAGCGTTGAACTGCCCAATCGGCCCTACCTGGTCTTTGTTCACAACGCCAGTTGGGACAATAAATGCTGGATCAATGAGCACTGGCGCCAATTAATCGAACTGGCCGCTTCAGAAGGGTTTGATGTCCTTCTTCCCTGGGGCGCAGAGTGGGAACGCCAACAAGCCGAACTTCTGGCTGAGGGTTTTGATCACGCCACCGTCTTACCACGTCTACCGCTAACCGATATCGCCTCGGTGTTGTCACACTCGTCTGGTGCCATTTGTGTCGATACCGGACTGGCTCATATAGCCGCAGCTCTGGAAGTACCTATGGTGACCCTCTACGGGCCCACAGATGCCGCGTTGATCGGTGCCTACGGCAAACACTCAGTGCATCTCTCCGCTCAGGGATTTGAGTGCACACCCTGCTACAAGCGCTCCTGTACCTATCAGCACTACAAAGGTCCGGAGGCCCAGTGTCTAAAAACATTTACAGCGCAAAAAGTCTGGCGTGAATGGCTGAAAGTTAAAGAAAATCTTTAGTGTTATCTATCTGTGAAAAGTGCTCTAGCTCCGTCTCTATCGGAACACAGCAACACTCTCAGGAATGACACCAAGTATTTTTTCTCCCATACTGAAAACTAGGCTTAAAAGCACCTCGGGGGAAAAAGCCATGAAATCAATATCATGGGGCATATTGTTCTTCATTGCGGCCATGTCATCAGCGCATGCAGCCGTGACTATCACCATCGTCGAAGATAGCGGTAATGTGGTAGCGACTGCCGAGGGAACCCTGAACCTCGACGCTCTCACATCCAGCGGTTCATCAACTCTCAATCCAGCTGCTGGAGTCATCTCCGGTGAAAAGCTTTCTCCTACCAGTACAGGAGAAATCTTTTTTGGGGGCGCGTCACCCGTGACCCATTGGCAAATCGAAGCGAACGAACCCGCGTTTAGTACATCATATAGACAGATAACACCTATTGCTTCTGGCACTGTCATCGGGGTGAGGACTGACACCAGGGATGGGCAGGATCGTCTATATACCCGAACGGACTATGATTCAGAAGCACCCATATCTGCAACGGCAACCTGGGAAGCTAAAACCTTCGCGGATATGGAGCTAATTCCCGGTATTTATGTTTATTCCTGGGGCGAGGGAAGCACCGCAGATTCACTCACAATAAAAATTGGCGTCATAACCTTTCCCCCCGAACCGGAAGTGCCCCCCTATGCTGAGACCGCAGGCCATGCGGATACGGCCACTTTGGCTGAACACGCAGACACCGCTACTTATTCTGAGACCGCAGGCCATGCAGAAACTGCCGCACAAGCAGATGTCGCTGACCAGCTGTCAATTACCTGTAACGCCGGACAAATACTTGCCTACGATAATGGCAACTGGATCTGCACTAACGAGGCACCCTACGCTGGGTCAGCGGGAAGTGCAGGTGAAGCCGAGACTGCTCTTGAAGCACTCAGCCTGGCCGACAGCATCTGCACTGATGGACAAATTCTGGCAAAAGAGTCCGGAACATGGGTATGCGCCGATATTAAAGCAAAAGACAAATCCCGGTCGGCAGACGTTGCGAAAGAGGCAGAGGTTGCCAAATCACTTAGCCCTGAGACCTGTATGGATGGCGATGTATTGCTGAAAGAATCTGGGGAATGGCAGTGCACCAACCTGTCTCAGGCGACTGGTTCCGGTATACCTTTCTTCAGCAAAGGCATTGCTATTCGCCCCAACCACACCAATAGTCTTGGATTGCAGTTATTCAACCAGCCCAACGAGAGTTCTGATTGCTGCTACACAGATATCCGGAAATCTAACGTAATTTTGCCGAGGGGTGGCGTATTGTCCAGCCTGACTGTTCGACCTATCGGCCCCCCGATAGATCACACTGAAGTCGAAGTTGTGCTGTGGGTAAACAATTCTCGAACCAGTCTATCTGTACAACACATAGCAGACTCAGATGGAAATGTTGCCACCTATAACGACAGTGAGCGTGTAGAAGTGTCTCCAGGTGATCTGCTATCAGTTGGCTTAGTTGAAGAGGGCAGAGCATGTGGGTTCGTATTTGGTTCAGTGCAGGGTAATTTTGCACGGTTTGAATTTCTTGAGTCAGGCCTTCCAGACATCAAAGACCATATAGCCGATAACGTGTTACCGCTGTTGATACCCTATGATGAACGTAAACGCGATCCAGCAGAATGGGCCCAAGATTGGTTTATAGAAGATGCTGAAGATCAGCTTCGGGGGTTGTATGACCAACTGCAAGCGGAAAAGGATGAGTACTTTTACTGTGGAGAATACAGTATCAGTTTTATTCTGGAGTAAGTATTTATCTGTACTTTTTCCAAAGTTTTCTAGTAAGGAAGAGCATAAAAAAAGCCACCCAAAGGGTGGCTTTTTAAATAATGGCGGACCGGACGGGACTGACTCGCACCCTACGGTTCCTCGGGGCAAACCCCGCCGTTGTTCCTGCGGCGCCCTGATTTGCTCCGCAAATCGGTCGACCCGCTTCGCGGGTTCTCGTCCCGGCAAAGCTTTTTCCATAAAAAAACCGCCCAGATTGGGCGGTTTTTCTAAATAATGGCGGACCGGACGGGACTCGAACCCGCGACCTCCGGCGTGACAGGCCGGCATTCTAACCAGCTGAACTACCGGTCCGCGAAACCTTTCTATAAATTGGTGGGTGGTACAGGGGTCGAACCTGTGACCTACGGCTTGTAAGGCCGTCGCTCTCCCAACTGAGCTAACCACCCCTCGAAAGAGACGCGCATTCTACCGAATTATCGGTCTGTGTCAAACATTTCAGGGTGCGATTTGCTATACAGTCCGGGACTGGCAAATTAACATAGGCACCCTGCTATTCAGACCGGAAAAATCATGGAAATTTTCAAGGAATTCACCTTTGAAGCTGCTCATCTTTTACCCAATGTCCCGGAGGGACATAAATGTGGCCGCTTGCATGGTCATTCCTACCATGTACGACTCTATCTCAGCGGTGAGGTTGGCGAAGACACCGGCTGGGTGATGGATTTCGGAGAGCTGAAAGATTATTTCAAACCACTCTATGACCGCCTCGACCATCGCTACCTGAACGAGATCGCCGGGCTGGAAAACCCCACCAGCGAAAATATTGCCCGCTGGATCTGGCATGAACTGAAACCCTCAATGCCCCTGCTGAGCCAGGTGGAAATTCGGGAAACCTGTACTTCCGGTTGTATTTACCGAGGTGACTAACGTCCGTGGCGCCTTCCGGTTACCGACGTCTATTTATCGCCTTGCCGGTACCGGAGGAGACCAGCAAACAGCTGACCCCATACTGCGTCTCTCTTCCCCATGCCCACTGGATTCCCACGACAAACCGCCATCTCACATTGACATTTCTCGGCCACCACACAGAAGACCAAACCCACAGGGCCATTGAGGTCATCGACAGGATCGACGCCACTGTATTTGAAATAACACTGCATTCAATGCAGCGTTTTCCAGATGACCGGGGACAACATATCGTGGCATTACCGACCGACTGCATGCCTCTGAAACAATTGCATCACCTGGTGGCTAGCGCACTCACGACTCGGGGGTTTGCGTTGATGCAGCGGGATTTCAGGCCACATATCACTCTGGGCAAAATTCACCGGGGAAATTGGTCTTCAGTCGCTATTTCTCCAGCCATCGTAATGGTAGTTAAATCAGTGGCATTATTTGAAACTGTGTTTGTTGACGGAGGCGTCACTTATCACTCCCTGGCAACGCAGCCCTTGCGTTAAGCTTCAGACTCCCCGTTGCCGAGAATCTCTGAAAGCGCAAGGCTCAACTCGGGAAAACGAAAGTGGTAACCCGATTCCAGCAGTTTTCTCGGGACGGCTCGCTGGCCAGTTAACAACAACTCACTGGCCATCTCCCCAAACAGTATTTTTGCCACCAGCGCCGGCATTGGAAAAATGACAGGACGATGTAATGCCTTGCCCAATGCCCGGGTAAATTGCTGGTTGGTCACCGGGTTGGGTGACACGGCATTCACACTACCGTGTAGATCACGGCGTTTCAGGCAGTGAAAAATAATCGCCACCTCGTCATTGATATGCACCCAGGGCATCCACTGTGTACCGGAACCCAACCGTCCACCCAACCCCAACCGGAAAGGGGGTAGCATCCGCGCGAGTGCCCCTTCACCCGCCCCCAATACGATGCCTGTGCGCAGGTAACAAACCCGGGTACCCAGCAATTCAAACCGGGAGGCGCTGTGCTCCCAGGCCGAGCACAGTCGATGGGAGAAACTATCGGTATGTTTTCCAGACTCATCTAGCACCTTGTCCCGATGGGGGCCGTAATAACCCACCGCAGAACCGCTCACCATCACTTCAGGCGGTGTTTCAACTTGCTTGAAATAATCGTAGAGCTGATCAGTAATGCCAACGCGGCTGTCCAAAAAGGCTTGTTTGCGGGCTGCATTCCAGCGACCGGCGACCAAGGGCTCACCAGCCAGGTTAACGATGAAATTGATCGGTTGGTCCTGGGGAATATCTGACAGGTCTCTGATGACAGTGACAGTCGGCAAGCTCGAGCGGGCTTTATCCGGGTTTCGGCTCAGTACGATAACCCTGAGACCTTTCTTAACGGCAGCACGGCAGAAGTGAGTGCCGATAAAGCCACTTCCGCCGGTAACCAAAACAGTTTTGTCTTGCATGACATATCTCCCAATACGAATTTGAACTGCCGTCCTTGACAGTCTAGTCAATACGCTAAGGGCCGATACGTTATTCGCTGCCGATCAGATCCAGTAACTCGCGGGTTTTTTGCTGCATCAACTGCGAGTCGGTTGCCTCAACATTCAGCCTCACCACCGGTTCCGTGTTGCTGCTACGCAGGTTAAAGCGCCAATCTGCAAAGGCCATACTGAGACCATCCAGCTCATCCACCTGAACCGCCTGATCAGAGAAGCGGGCTTTAAGAGATGCCATCAGCCGAGCAGCATCATCAACACTGCGGTTAATCTCCCCGGAACAGGGATATTCAGACATTCTATGGGCAACCATCTGGGAGAGGGGCTGTCCGCTTGTGGACAACAGTTCTGCAACCAACAACCAGGGAATCATGCCGCTGTCGCAGTAGAAAAAATCTCGGAAATAGTGATGGGCGCTCATTTCTCCACCATAAACCGCATTCTTTTCGCGCATGGTCTGCTTGATAAAGGCATGGCCACACTTGGTCTCAATCGCATCGCCGGAAAACTCCCGGCAGATGGACTGGGTATTCCAGATCAGCCGAGGGTCATGAATAATTTTCTCACCGGGGTGCTTGCGCAGAAAGGCTTCGGCCAGCAACCCGACAATGTAATACCCCTCAATGAACGCACCGGTTTCATCAAACAGAAAACAGCGATCAAAATCCCCGTCCCAGGCCAGCCCGAGATCAGCGCCAGAAGATTTCACCATGTCACCGGTGTGGTGCCGACACTCATCCAGCAGCGGGTTAGGAATGCCATTAGGAAAGGTGCCATCGGGCTCATGGTTGACCTTTATCAACTCAAAGGGCAAATGGTTTTCCAGTGCATCCAGCACTGGCCCGGCAGCGCCATTGCCCGCATTGACAACAATTTTCAGGGGCCGTAATTGTTGCGTATTCACGTAACCCAACAAGTGCTCGATATAGTCATCAGAACAGCTGATACGCCGGTAGCTTCCCTTTTTGTCCAGGGGTGTCGGCGGGAATTCACCATCCTCGGCCAATGCTTGTATGTCCTTGAGCCCAGTATCGGCACTAATGGGACGAGCACCTTCCCGAACCAGCTTCATACCGTTGTAATCGATGGGGTTATGGCTGGCAGTGACCATAATGCCACCGGATACGTTGAGGTGAGCGGTCGCAAAATAGATTTCTTCCGTGCCGCAAAGGCCGATATCCAACACATCGACCCCTTCGTCTCGAAGGCCATTGGCAAGGGCACTTTTCAATGCCGGACTTGATGTCCGAATATCTCCACCCACCACTACAGTCTCGGGTTGAAGCCAGCGGGCATAGGCCCTACCAATGCGATAAACCGTTTCCGTCGAGAGCTCGTCCTCAAGCTTGCCCCGAATATCATAGGCTTTAAAACAACTGATTTTCATAACATCCAAATGTGCAAAACCCGCGGTTCTGCGCGGGTTGTATCTGTGAAATTACTGACGGGAATCTTCCATGGCCAGTACGTTTTCCTCGTGGTCCTGGCTCTTCAGGTAGTCTCTGACTCCTGAACCAATATCCTTGTGTCTCAGTGCATAGGCAATATTGGCCTGCATGTAGCCAAGCTTGCTACCGCAATCGTGGCTGCAGCCAACAATGCGGTACGCTTCAACTTCTTCCTGTTTCAGAAGTTCCTCCAGTGCATCGGTAAGCTGGACTTCTCCACCGACGCCCGTGGGTGTTTTAGCCAGCAATTCCCAGATTGCAGGAGAAACCACATAGCGGCCCACTACCGCCATGTTGGATGGGGCTATTTTGGCATCAGGCTTTTCGACCATTTTCATAATGCGGGCTACACCACCGGCCATCAGCTCGACGCCTTTACAATCCACCACCCCGTATTTGTTAACCACCTCCCAGGGCACAGCCTCAACCATAATCTGGCTGTAGCCCGTAGACTGATAGTTCTGCACCATGGCCGCCAGGTTGTCCTGATGAAGGTCTGCACGATACTGGTCCACCAACACATCCGGCAACAGAATGGCAAAAGGCTGGTCACCAACCACCGGTCGTGCACAACTGATGGCATCACCAAGTCCCTTGGCATAGGGCTGCCTCACCGAAATGACGGTAACTTCCTGAGGCACAATAGAACGCACCTCATCCAACAATTGCCGTTTGACCCGAGCTTCCAGCTGAGCTTCCAGCTCAAAACTACTATCAAAATGGTTTTCAATGGAGTTTTTACTGGCATGAGTGACAAGAACAATTTCCGTGATACCCGCAGCAATGGCTTCATTAACCACATACTGAATGAGCGGCTTATCAACGACAGGTAACATTTCTTTGGGAATGGCTTTTGTGGCAGGCAACATACGCGTGCCCAGGCCGGCCACGGGAATTACGGCCCTGGTTACTTCGTTTGAGGTCATATCAGACTAAATCCATATTAGTGATTTGCACAGAATTCCTTGGTTTTTACGGGGCATCTGTTACGGGAAACGTTATCACATTCAACCCAGAGCCTCTATAAACCCTTGGGCAAACTTAGCAGTTGACCATGCAGTCACCACAGCGAATATCACACAACAATAGAGATTATCTAATTGGATGATTTTTACTGGTTTAATTCTTAATGAATATACTGAGAAGCAAAACCGAGAGGAACTGCCACTCCACAATGCAGCCGGTCGATCTTCTTAAGGTGCAAAGCCGGAAATAGCTCAAGGATAGAAAGGAAATTTGGTCGGGGCGGCCGGATTTGAACCGACGACCACCACACCCCCAGTGTGGTGCGCTACCAGGCTGCGCTACGCCCCGAATGAGTATGGGTGCTCAAAGAGGCGCACATAATACCGAATGCACCTGACAATTCAAGAATAAAATCAGGCTTTCAGTACGCCTAGCAGCTCTTCCAGTTCACCCACGGTCTGATCAATCAACTGGCGCACCTGAGTCGCTTCAACGCGGGCATCATCACCATTCATGCGCTGCCGGGCACCACCAATGGTGAAGCCCTGATCATAGAGCAACGAGCGAATCTGACGAATCAGAATAACATCCTGACGCTGGTAGTAACGACGGTTTCCCCGACGTTTTACCGGACTGAGATTTGGAAACTCCTGCTCCCAGTAACGAAGAACATGGGGTTTGACATCACAGAGGTCGCTGACTTCACCAATCGTGAAATAGCGCTTGCCGGGGATGGGCGGCAACTGATCGTTATTGCTCGGTTCCAGCATAGCTTTCCACTCTCGCCTTCAGTTTTTGTCCCGGTTTAAACGTCACAACACGACGCGCTGAAATGGGTATTTCCTCACCGGTTTTCGGATTTCGACCGGGCCTGGTCTTTTTGTCACGCAACTCAAAATTCCCAAACCCGGATAATTTCACCTGCTCGTTACTTTCCAGAGCAGTGCGGATCTCTTCAAAAAAGGATTCGACAATTTCTTTCGCTTCCCGCTTGTTAAGACCCAGATCCTCAAAAAGCATTTCTGCCAATTCAGCTTTTGTCAGTGCCGTCATGTTTCCTATCCCCTGAGGCTTGCTGAAAACTGCTCTTTCATGGCGTTAACCACGTCTTCAACAGCCCCATTTATTTCTTCTTCGGTAAGGGTGCGGGAACTGTCCCTGAACGTCAAGCCCATACCAACACTTTTTCTATTTTTTTCAATACCTTTTCCTTGATAGACATCAAATATCTTTAAGTCAATAAGATAACTACCAGCATTCTGACGAACGGCCATCGAAAGCGCTTCAGCGGACACATCTTGGTCAACAATCAACGCCAGGTCCCGTCGTACTTCAGGGAATTTACTGATACCACCGAATGCCGGCAACTGCCCGGCGAGCACCTCTGCGCTCAGCAGTTCGAACACGTAGACTGGCTGGGAAAGGTCCAACCCCTTCTGCACCCGGGGGTGTATCCGCCCCACATAACCGACAAGACGGCCTTCCCGCTCTATCCTTGCAGCCTGCCCAGGGTGAAGTGCCGGATGATTTTTTTCGACAACGTAGCGATACTCACCGTAACTGCCCGCCTGCTGTAACAGAGCATCAACATCGGCCTTGATATCAAAAAAGTCCACATTTTCTTGGCTGTTTGACCAACGTTCCGGCTGACGCGCTCCGGTAATGGCACCGGCGATCATCGGCTGTTGTTGTAACTGGCCGCCGTCCGGAACAAATCGCAAACCTGTCTCAAATATTCTCACCCGGCTCTGCTGACGATTGAGATTGCGACGCACCGCAGGCAACAAACCCGACCACAGAGTCGTGCGCATAACGGACATATCACTAGCTATGGGATTGGCCAGCACCACACTCTCCTGACCCGGTGAGAGATGTTTTTGCACCTCCGGATCAACAAAACAATAGCTGATGGCCTCCCGGTAGCCCTTCGCGGTCAATTGTTGACGCAGTAGTGACAGGGAGATGTTTTTTTCGTCACCACCAGCGATCGGCAAATGGGCGCTGATCGTGGTCGTCGGCAGCCTGTTGTAGCCGTAGATACGAGCGACCTCCTCAATCAGGTCCATCTCAATAGCTATATCAAAACGCCAGCTGGGCACAACACATGTCCAACCCTGATCATTTTCAGCGATCACGTCCAGTCCGAGACGCTCCAGCATTTCTCGCACCACACCAGCCTCCAGATCGAGGGCAAGCTGCTGCTTCAACTTGGCACTTGTTAGCACTACCTCTGGGGTTGCGGGCAGATGAGCTGGCGATGCTTCTGAAACAACGGGACCAGGCTGACCACCGACAATATCAACTAACAGGGCCGTTGCCCGCTCAATGGCCGCAGCTTGTAACTGCGGATCCACGCCACGTTCAAAGCGATGCGAGGAGTCCGTGTGTAACCCGTAATTTCTAGGGCGACCGGCAATCGCGATCGGGTCAAAGTAAGCACTTTCTAGAAAGATATCCACGGTTTCCGAATTCACCGATGAATCTTCGCCACCCATGATGCCAGCGATTGCCAGGGGTTTTTCGCGGTCAGAAATTAACAGCGTATCGCTGTTCAGTGTGGCCTCGGAGCCGTCAAGCAATTTAAGCTTTTCTCCCTGTTCCGCCATACGCACCACGATGCCGCCCTGTAGCGTGGACAGATCGAAAGCATGCATTGGCTGGCCCAGTTCCAGCATCACGTAGTTAGTGACATCCACCACAGGGTCAATACTGCGCAGGCCACTTCGACGCAATTTTTCCTGCAGCCACAGCGGGGATTCAGCCTTGATGTTGATGCCGCGAATAACACGCCCGGCATAACGGGGGCAGGACGAAGGCGCCTGGAGCTCAACGGGTAATACATCCTCGATGGATGCAGACACCGGAGTCAGATCAGGGGACGTGACAGGGTGTGAATTCAATACACCTGTCTCACGGGCCAGACCGCGCAGACTCAGACAGTCGCCGCGATTTGGCGTCAAATCCACTTCGATCAGCTGATCGTTGAGGCCAAGATAACCGCGCAAATCAGCACCCACTGGAGCGCCAGCAGGCAATTCAAACAAACCCTCACCATTGTCACCCAGTCCCAGCTCATCTTCTCCGCAGAGCATGCCAAACGATTCCACATCACGCAGCTTGGCCTTGCGAATTTTCATGTCGTTAGGCAACTGAGCGCCGACTGTAGCAAAAGGAATTTTCAACCCAGCTCGGGCATTGGGGGCACCGCAAACAACCTGCACCTCGCCATCAGGTCCACCGGCCACCTGACAGACTCTCAGTTTGTCAGCATTGGGGTGAGGCTCAACGGCAATAATTTCCCCGACCACCACGCCACTGAACGGTGGCGCCACCGGTTCGACCGCATCCACTTCAAGGCCGGCCATGGTTAATTGGGCCACCAGCTCTGTGGTTTCAATCGCCGGGTTAACCCATTCCCGCAACCAGGATTCACTGAATTTCATTGGTCACCAAATCTATTAATAGCTTTAAATAAACAGCGTAACTATTTGTTTTAAAATTGATTCAAGAATTGAAGGTCATTCTCAAAAAACAGTCGCAAGTCATTGACGCCGTAGCGCAACATGGCGAGGCGCTCCACACCCATACCAAAAGCAAATCCGGAGAATTCCTCCGCATCAACCTTGCAGTGAGCAAACACATTAGGGTGTACCATGCCGCAGCCCATCACTTCCAGCCAGCCTGTGTTCTTACAGATGCGGCAGCCTGCCCCACGACAATTCGTACACTGAATGTCTACCTCAGCAGAGGGCTCCGTAAAGGGAAAATAGGAGGGCCGAAAACGTACGGGAAGATCCGCCTCGAAGAAAGCTTTGAGAAACTGATCAATGGTCCCCTTGAGGTCAGCCATACTGACATCACGATCCACTACCAGCCCTTCCACCTGGTGAAACATGGGGGTATGGGTCAGATCGGAGTCACAGCGATAGACGCGGCCAGGACAGATAATGCGAATCGGCGGCGCCTGGGTTTCCATGGTGCGAATCTGTACCGGCGAGGTATGGGTCCTCAGCACCGTGTTCTCAGTGACGTAAAATGTATCATGCATGGCCCGCGCCGGGTGATGGGCAGGAATATTGAGGGCCTCGAAGTTATGGTAATCATCTTCAATTTCAGGTCCCTCTTCCACCTTGTAGCCCACTTGGGTAAAGAATGATTCTATGCGTTCCATCGTATGGGTGATGAGATGCAGACCACCACTTTCCTCACCGCGACCCGGCAAGGTAACGTCCACCGACTCCCTGGCCAGCTGCTCCTCGACGGCAGCATTTTCCAAGCTGTCCCGACGCACATTGATCTGCACTTGTAGCTGTTGCTTGACTTCGTTGATTCTGGCACCCGCTGCCGGGCGCTCTTCAGCGGACAACTTGCCCAGTCCCTTCAGGAGATCGGTCAATTTCCCCTTCTTACCCAGAAACTCCACCCGCACCTGGTCAAGAGCGGCAAGGCCATCCGCCTGTTCAATGGCCTGCTGCGCCTCGCTGGCCAGAAGCTCCAGATTTTCCATAGTCACAACCTTTACAAGGAGTTATTAGTAACAAAAAAGGGAAAGAGCTGCGGCCCTTTCCCTTTTCAATTGGCAGTATTCAATACCGGTGTACCGGTAGTGAATATTAAGCCAGGGCAGCCTTCGCCTGTTCTACAACAGCGGCAAAAGCAGCCTTATCGTGAACTGCCAGATCCGCCAGAACGCGACGATCAAGTTCGATGTTGGCTCTTTTCAGGCCAGCGATCAGGCGGCTGTAGCTCATACCCTCAACACGGGACTGAGCGTTGATACGGGTAATCCAAAGAGCGCGGAAAGTACGTTTCTTGACGCGACGGTCGCGGTAGGCGTACTGACCAGCTTTGGTTACTGCCTGTTTAGCAACACGAAATACCCGGCTGCGAGCGCCGTAGTAACCTTTTGCTGCCTTCAGGATTTTCTTGTGGCGACGGTGTGCGGTGACACCTCGTTTTACACGTGGCATATCAATATCCTCTCAAATAAATCAGCTAATCAGGAACGCAGCATGCGATCGACCAGTGGTGCATCAGAACCGTTCATGGTGCTGGTGCCCCGCAGATGACGCTTACGCTTCTGGGACATTTTGGTGAGGATATGACTTCTGTTAGCGTGCTTGTGCTTGTAGCCAGCGCTGGTTTTCTTAAAGCGCTTGGCCGCACCGCTATGGGCTTTTGCTTTTGGCATTTTGGTTCTCCGTTTTATGACGGGTTACTAATATGGAGAAGTCACTCCCGGACAGTCTGCCAAAGGCTGAACGCGGGTAGTGCCGTAGGTATTGATTGTGGGATAAACCACAGCTTACGGATTACTTCTTCCTGCTCTTGGGGGCAATCACCATGGTGAGTTGACGCCCTTCCATTTTCGGGAACTGCTCAACGGTTCCCAGCTCCTCGAGGTCCTGCTCAATGCGTTTGAGCATTTCCATACCGAGTTCCTGGTGAGCCATCTCACGACCACGAAACCTCAGGGTTATCTTGGCCTTGTCCCCATTTTCGAGGAACCGGATCAGGTTACGTAACTTGATCTGGTAATCCCCAATGTCCGTTCCCGGACGAAACTTCATTTCTTTAACCTGGGTCTGCTTCTGCTTCTTACGCTGAGCAGCCTGCTGTTTTTTGGCTTCAAACAGCTTTTTGCCGTAGTCCATGACCTTGCAGACCGGTGGTTCGGCATCCGGTGAAATTTCCACCAGATCCAGGCCGGCTGCCGTCGCTGCACTCAAGGCTTCTTCAATACTGACAATGCCAGCCTGTTCGCCATCGGCATTGATCAAACGCACTTCGAGAACATCGATCTCTTCATTCATTCGAGACCGTTTTGCTGTCCCCTTGCCATAATTTTTCTTGATAATCCAATCTCCAACTTCAGTCTTGTAAACGAACGCGACCGCGGCGTTTGACGTCTTGGGCGAGAAGCTCTGCAAAGGCTGAAACCTGCATAGTGCCGAGGTCTTCACCGCTCCGGGTACGTACTGCCACGGTCTGCGTTTCTACTTCCCGATCACCGATTACCAGTAGATAGGGAGTCTTCTGAATTGTGTGCTCGCGGATTTTAAAGCCGATCTTTTCGTTTCTCAAGTCATTTTCAACCCGGAACCCCTTGTTTTTCAAGGCATCCACCACGCCAGACACATATTCAGCCTGGGAATCTGTGATATTCATCACCACTGCCTGGCATGGGGCCAGCCAAGTGGGAAAGGCACCTTCATAGTGTTCAATCAAAATGCCGATAAAACGCTCAAAGGAACCGAGGATGGCTCTGTGCAACATCACCGGCACCTGCCGGGAACCATCTTCCGAGACATATTGGGCATCCAGACGACCGGGCATGGAAAAGTCCACCTGAATGGTGCCGCACTGCCAGACACGCTCAAGGCAATCTTTCAGGGAAAATTCAATCTTTGGCCCATAAAAGGCCCCTTCTCCAGGCAGCAGCTCGTAATTCAGCCCTTTCGCGACCAGCGCGTCGGCCAGTGCTTTCTCGGCCTTATCCCAGACCTCGTCACTGCCAACCCGCTGCTCGGGACGGGTGGAGAGGCGAATAATCACATCCTCAAAGCCGAAGTCTTTGTAGACCTCGAACAACAAATCAGTAAATACCGAAACTTCGCTCTGAATCTGCGACTCGGCACAGAAAATATGAGCGTCGTCCTGCACAAAGCCACGAACACGCATCAGGCCCTGCAGCGTACCGGAGGCCTCGTTGCGGTGACAGGAACCAAATTCCGCCAGTCGCAACGGCAGATCACGATAGCTTTTAAGCCCCTGATTGAAGACCTGGATATGACAGGGGCAGTTCATGGGCTTAACAGCATAATCCCTGGCCTCGGACTCGACCGTAAACATGTTGTCGCGGAATTTGTCCCAGTGCCCGGAACGTTCCCACAAAGTGCGATCAACCACCTGCGGCGTTTTAATTTCCCGGTAGCCGTTGCGAATCTGCACATCACGCATGTAACTTTCAATCTGCGTGTAGATGCTCCAACCCTTGGGATGCCAGAACACCATTCCTGGGGCCTCTTCCTGGAGGTGGAACAGATCGAACTTCTTGGCCAGTTTTCGATGATCCCGTTTTTCGGCTTCTTCAAGGCGATGCAAGTAAGCCTTCAGCTCTTTTTTGCTGGTCCAGGCAGTGCCGTAGATACGTTGCAACATTTCATTGTTGGAGTCTCCCCGCCAGTAGGCGCCGGCGACTTTCATCAACTTGAAATACTTCAGCTTGCCCGTGGATGGCACATGGGGGCCACGACAGAGGTCTTCAAAATTACCCTGGCGATAAAGAGACAACTCCTCATTACTGGGAATGCTCTCAATGATCTCTGCCTTGTAGGCCTCACCGAGACCCCGGAAATAGCTCACCGCTTCGTCCCGGGAAAGTACGCGACGCTCCACAGTGCTGTCCGCCTCTGACAGCTCGGTCATTTTGACCTCAATAGCCTCCAGATCTTCCGGCGTAAAGGGGCGCTCGTAGGCGAAGTCGTAGTAGAAACCGTTTTCAATCACAGGGCCAATGGTGACCTGCGCCTCAGGAAACAGTTGTTTCACCGCCTGCGCCAGCAAATGGGCAGTGGAGTGACGAATGATTTCCAACCCTTCATCCGAGCGCTCGGTGATAATGGCCAGCTCGGCGTCCTGCTCAATGACATGAGAAGTATCCAGCAGCTGCTCATCGATCTTGCCCGCAAGGGCTGCCTTGGCGAGGCCCGGGCCGATATCGGCGGCGATCTCATGAATGGAAACAGGTTTTGAATAGGTACGTTGACTGCCGTCAGGAAGGGTAATTACAGGCATTATGCGATCCTTTCCAGTGGTGACCCCTACCAAAGGCCACATGGTTTATGCTGCATTGCAGCGCCAAAAGAGTGAGCCGGGCATTCTAACGCCATCACATGGAGAATCAAACCGTTATCCAGCCCGAAAAGCCGCGATTCAGGCTTGTCATGCTGCAGGTCGACTGGTAAATTACGCGCCTCTTTGCAGAGCTTCAAGACAATAGGCACGTAGCTCAGTTGGTTAGAGCACCACCTTGACATGGTGGGGGTCGGTGGTTCGAATCCACTCGTGCCTACCAAACAGGAAAGCCCACCCCTTCGGTGGGCTTTTTTTTGCCTGGCATTCAAGCCGGGTGCACAAAAATTGCCAGCAGGGTTACACTGCGCCCTGCTCAGAAAGACAGAATAATGAGGAAACCCCCATGCCAAGAATACTAATAGCCGCCCTTACCCTGTGTTTGTTCCTGGCGGGCTGTGCCACTTCTGCAGAAAAAGCCGCTCTTCAAACGGTTGAAGGCAAGCCTATCAGCCAGTTGGTAAAGATGTTCGGTGAACCGGATGGGCAGTCCAACAAAGGGGACACGACTATTTATTACTGGCAGCAAACCGAGCGCACACAGTTACAGAACACCAAAAAGGATACCGCCTTCACCAACAACACTATTGACGTCAGCTGCCGCCTGTATGCCTATACAGACAGCAACGACATCGTCGAAAAAACCAAACTTGAGGGTGACTATTACGTCTGTGGTTTTTTCACCCACAAGCTCAAGACCTATGGTCGCCGTTAATCTGCAACTATTTTGGTCGCAGCGGGTCTACCGTGTAACACTTGGTAATCGAAACCAACGCCCCTAAACAAAATAAAGGCACTCCGATGAATAAATTAATTGTTTCAGCTATCGCAGTCCTGCTGCTGATGACAGCTAATGTGCAGGCTGCAGATGGCGACAGTTATACCTGCACGATCGCCAGCATCTATCGAACTGGAGCCGGAGCCTCCGTTGACTCGAATAACGAAACATTCAAGTTCAGTATCAGCGGTGACGTGTTGACCATTACCAACAGCAGTGGCAACAAAACAGAAAATCATGACCTGAAGTTGCAGATCAATAACAACTATGCCGCCATGGCTAAAAATGAAGGCATGATCTTCTCCTACCGATTTGGCAGTGGTGCCTTCGAATGGTCCACCGGAATCGGAGAGTCCGGTTTCAACCGGGACCAGGGGCACAGTGGCCAGCAGATGCGCTTTGCCGGCACCTGCGCAGCTGATTAATGCGGTAGCATCGCTTACTGAAAAGCCCACCATTAAGGTGGGCTTTTTGCTTGTGCCGGGTTTATCTTTTCACTGAACGCTGCACCCGGCGATCACGTCGTATCTAATCACCCTGCGCTGCAGCCAATCTTGATCAAGATATTCCCGCACGGATTCATTGCAGAACAGTTCGCCCGCATCGTTTCGATCACGAAAAATCATGACAAGCACCCACACTCCTAACTCAAATTCTAGGAGGGAAATAAAAATGGTGCCATTGAGATAGAAGTTAATCGTTGTTAGGGGAACTACTGGATAACATGAAAGGGTTTTAGGGTACCCCATCCACCTGCTGCTTCAACTTGTGAACCCGATCTCGCAACTGGGCGGCCTCTTCAAATTCAAGATTTTTGGCACATTCGAACATCTGTTTTTCAAGCATATCAATCTGATGCCAGATATCGCCGGAACTGCTGGCAAGAGCTTGCTCGGCTTCATACTTCCCAGATCGCTCGGCCACCTTGCGACCTCCCTTTCCGGGAATGCTCCGGGCTCCTTCCATGATATCAGCAACCGACTTTTTAATGCCCTGGGGCGTCACATGGTGTTCGCGGTTAAACGCCACCTGCTTTTCCCGACGACGCTCAGTTTCATCCATGGCTCGCTGCATAGAACCGGTTATCTTGTCGGCGTATAAAATGGCACGGCCGTTGACATTTCGGGCCGCTCGCCCGATGGTCTGGATCAGCGATTGCTCTGATCGCAGGAAGCCTTCCTTATCAGCATCAAAAATGGCCACCAGCGCCACTTCCGGCATGTCCAGCCCCTCACGCAGCAGATTGATGCCCACCAACACATCAAATTCACCGAGACGCAGGTCGCGGATAATTTCCACCCGCTCAACCGTTTCTATATCCGAGTGCAAATACCGCACCCGCACACCATGCTCATCCAGGTATTCAGTCAGGTCTTCTGCCATACGCTTGGTAAGCACCGTAATCAGTACGCGTTCACCATGGCCGACACAGAGGTTGATCTCGGAAAGCACATCGTCCACCTGAGAACTTGCCGGGCGCACCGTAATCTGGGGATCAACCAGCCCCGTGGGCCTGACCACCTGCTCCACGACCTGTCCCGTTTTTTCCGCCTCGTACTTGCCGGGCGTTGCCGACACAAAGATGGTTTGAGGAGCCAAACGCTCCCACTCATCAAAGCGCATGGGGCGATTATCCAGCGCTGAAGGCAACCGAAAACCGTATTCCACCAGTGTTTCCTTGCGGGATCTGTCGCCCCGGTACATGCCCCCTAACTGGGGAATGGTCACATGGGATTCATCCACCACCAGCAGGGCATCAGCAGGCAAGTAATCATAGAGTGTCGGCGGTGCTTCCCCCGGCTCCCTTCCAGAGAGGTAACGGGAATAATTCTCAATACCCGTGCAGTAACCCAGTTCCTGCATCATTTCCAGATCGTAGCGGGTGCGCTCGCGCAGGCGCTGCTCTTCCACCAGTTTGTTGACAGAACGTAACTGTTCAAGCCGCTCTGCCAACTCCACCTTGATCGCTTCAATCGCCTCAAGAATGGTATGCCTGGGGGTCACATAGTGAGATTTAGGGTACACAGTCACCCGCGGCACCCGTCCAAACACCTCACCGGTTAACGGATCAAATAGCGAAATATTCTCCACTTCGTCATCAAACAGTTCGACCCGCACCGCTTCGTTGTCAGAATCTGCCGGGTAAATATCGATCACATCGCCACGCACACGGTACGTGGCCCGCTGAAAAACAGAGTCGTTGCGACTGTATTGCAGCTCCGCCAGACGGCGTAAAACAGCCCGTTGATCCACCCTGTCACCGCGGACAAGGTGCAAAACCATCTTCAGGTAGGATTCCGGATCCCCGAGGCCGTAGATAGCCGATACGGTGGCCACCACGATGACATCTTTCCGCTCCATCAATGCCTTGGTAGCCGACAAGCGCATTTGCTCAATGTGCTGGTTAATCGAGGCATCTTTTTCAATAAAGGTGTCAGAGGAAGGCACATAGGCCTCGGGCTGGTAATAATCGTAATAGGAAACGAAGTATTCCACGGCATTGTCTGGGAAAAACTCACGGAATTCACCGTACAGCTGCGCGGCCAGGGTTTTGTTGTGGGCCAGAACAATGGTGGGCCGCTGTACCTGGCTGATGACATTCGCAATCGTGAAGGTTTTGCCCGACCCAGTCACACCGAGCAATGTCTGTGCTGCCAACCCGGCGTGTAGACCATCGACCAACTTTTTAATGGCTTCAGGCTGGTCCCCTGCCGGTTGATAAGCACTTTTAACCGTAAACGCTTTCGCCACTCAGGGCTCTCCAGAATCATCCAACAAAACGTCATATTATACGCCACAAAAACCCGTAAAATGGCCCGGGAGCAGGGCTTGACTACCCCAAATGCGATCTATAAGATACGCGCCTCTCAACGAGACCATTCCGCCTTAGCTCAGTTGGTAGAGCAAATGACTGTTAATCATTGGGTCGCTGGTTCGAGCCCAGCAGGCGGAGCCAAATACTAAAAGGGTTGTAGCAATACAGCCCTTTTTTATTGTCCAAAAAATCTCTTTGGATAACAAACGCCCTCCAATTTGAACAGACGTAAAAAACCCCGATCATGGTGAGAGGACCGGGGTCTTTTAGTTGCTTTGGGGAGAAGCATGTTGCTGTTGTAATGAGTTAGTCATCACGAATGGCTAGAAGTTCCCAAATGTATTAACTGCAAAGTATTTTTTTCTATTGAGAATCCCTTCTAAAGCTTGTCATTAGAAGTTCAGAAATCTTATCGCGGGTGTATTCCTAAGCTATTGTTTCCAAACCGGCAGTTCTCGCATCAGTTTGATATCGTTAATCAAGGACAATGCCGCCCATTCTTCCAGGGGAAAACGAATACCCCCATCTTCCTCCCCGTACTTCTCCACCAGCTCTGACTCTATTTCCTGATTCAGGTTAAAAGTACCGATACCCAGCATGCCCCAGCCACGAAATAATCTGGCATCAATGACAGAAAAACTAATGAGAGTTAGCTCTTCATGTCTGTCATCACGGAAAATACGTCGAAAGAGTGCATTAACATCCTCAAACTTACCCTCTAACGCTTGCAGAAAGTGTGTTTCACTCGCCAACAGAACACCTGTAATCCCAGACTGCTCATTTCTTGGCTCGCTGGACATGATGATGTCCTGAACTAAAGTCCAATTTAGAGGAGCAACACTACGGCTCTTGTAGATAATTCGATACATGTCATAACCCGTTCGTCTCTAAAATTTATACGATGTTAGCTAGTTGTTTTCAGTATCTTTTCTACGGCTATACGCCAATCTCGGATCTGTTCGTGACTTAAGCACATTGCCATTCTTTGCCTTGATAGTCTTAAAAAACTAACGTCCAGCAACCACACAAAAAGCTCACTTAACCACTAGAGTGGCCCTAGAGCATTAAAACACCACAATATACACAGTCACAAAAAACCCCGACCATTGCTGTGATCGGGGTTATGACTGCTGTTTGGGGAGAAGAATTTGCTGGGTGTTATCTATTAGTCAACACTGAATCTACTAAGTTCAAACTTTTTTGAAAAAATTTACCGAGACGCTCGAATGGTCATCTATGAGTCTGGCAGACTGGAACCGGCCGGGATATTGCAGTGGATTTTCTATCCCCATACACTAGGGCGGCCACTAGGCAGGCTCGGTGAGCAATCATATGAAAAAGTTCTTCCGACCCTCTGCCTGCATGCCATTTCACATAAAAATAAACCGACAGGCAGTACCTATGATTTTTAAAACTTTACGCTATTCAGTGCTACTTGGCCTGTTGATATCCGGTCAGACCTTCGCCAGCACCGTCTTTGAGGACACCCTGCAGGAAGCAAAGAATGGCAATCCTCAGGCACAAAGCAAGCTGGGCAATATGTATGCCGAAGGCAGAGGTACCGAGCAAAATAACGTCAAGGCGTTTATCTGGATGTCTGCTGCCAAGGCCAATGGTGACACAGCTTCCGAGCACAGCCTGAATACCCTGCGCAAACGTATGTCATTGAAAGAAGTGATTGACGGCCAGGCCAAGGCTGCCAAGTGTATCGGTTCCCACTACCAACGCTGCAAATAGCCTCTCTCACCCCACCCTGCAATCTCGATACTGGGCGAATAGAACCGGATCGTCTAAGGTGTCGTATAGTTAGATACAGGTTTTTTATCAGGAAGGCTGTTTAAGGTGAATTAGTCATGTTGTTATCGCTGCTATTGTTTATCGCATTGTTGGTCTCCGTGCTCTATTACCAGCCTCCGCTGCGACTGGGATCTGTCATCCTGGTCTTGGGCACCCTGTTCTTGACCACTTACAGCGGCATTATGTGGCTTCTGTTATTCCCCACCCTGCTGATCACCGCCATTCTCAATATTCCCCAGTGGCGGGAACGTGCGCTGATAAAACCCGCCTACCAGCTGCTACGCCGCTCCATGCCAAGCATGAGTAAAACCGAGCGGGAAGCTCTTGAGGCAGGCACCACCTGGTGGGAGAAGGAACTCTTTGGGGGCCAGCCTGACTGGTCCATGTATAGCGATATCACCCTTCCCCAGCTCAGCGAAAAGGAACAACAGTTTCTCGACAACGAAGTGGAACAGCTCTGCCAACTCGTGGATGAGTGGGATATCGGTCAACGCAAGGATCTGTCCCCTGAAGCCTGGGATTTCCTGCGCCAGAATGGCTTTTTCGGACTGATTATTCCAGAAGCATTCGGCGGACTGGATTTTAGTCCCTACGCCCAAAGCCGCATCATGAGCAAGATCGCCAGTAAATCACCCACCACGGCAGTGACCGCCATGGTTCCCAATTCTCTCGGGCCCGGGGAACTGCTGGTCAAATATGGTACGGAAGAGCAGAAGCAATACTGGTTGCCACGGCTGGCCAACGGCACAGAACTGCCCTGTTTTGGCCTCACCGGACCCGAGGCAGGCTCTGATGCCGGCTCAATTCCCGATATGGGCATAGTCTGCCGCGGGGAAATGAACGGCGAAGAGGTACTCGGCCTTAAATTAACCTTCAGCAAACGCTGGATCACCCTGGCACCGGTTGCCACCGTGATTGGCCTGGCCTTCAAATTGCGGGACCCCGAAGGCCTGTTGGGCGATCCGGATACAGTCGACTACGGCATTACCTGCGCACTGTTACCCGCCAATCATCCCGGAATCGAGATTGGTCGCCGTCACAACCCCGGCGGACCCTTCATGAACGGCCCCATTAAAGGTGAAGACGTATTTATTCCCGTGGACTGGATCATTGGCGGGGCCAGCATGGCCGGCAAGGGCTGGCGCATGCTGATTGAATGCCTGGGCGCTGGGCGAGGAGTTTCTCTACCCTCACTGGCCACCGCTGGCAGCGAGATGTGTTATCTCAATGTGGGCGCCTATGCCCGGATTCGTCGTCAATTCAATATGGAGATCGGCAAATTCGAGGGGGTTCAGGAAGCGACGGCAGAAATTGCCTCTGGTGCTTATACCCTTGAAGCCATGAGACAACTGGTTACCCGCGGACTGGATGACGGCGCACCATCGGTACTCACCGCCATGGCCAAATACCATGCCACTGAGCGCATGCGCACCATGGTCAACCACGCCATGGATGTGGTGGGTGGGCGAGCCATTCAGTTGGGACCCCGCAATTTTCTGGCCGCCATGTACCACACCATGCCGGTGGCCATTACGGTTGAAGGCGCAAACATACTGACCCGCTCGTTGATGATTTTCGGTCAGGGCTCCATGCGCTGCCATCCCTACCTGTTTGAAGAGCTTCAAGCCCTGCAGAATGCAGATGAGGTCGCAGGTAAAGAAGCATTTGAGCCACTGCTGATGGCACACCTGGCACACACTGGTAGCAACATGGCACGTACCCTGGTGTTTGGCCTCGGGTGTGGACTGGGCAGCCCCCTACCGATCAATGCCAACAGCTTCAACAAACCCTGGTACCAGAAAATCAATCACCTGAGCGCGGCTCTGGCCACCTGTGCCGATGTGGCGCTGGGCACGCTGGGAGGCAGTATCAAGCGCCGGGAACTGCTGTCTGCAAGGCTCGGCGATATTCACAGCGAGCTGTTAATTGCCTGCAGCATTCTCAAATACCATCAATCATTGCCAACCAGCGATGCCAATGACGCCCATGCCTCATTTGCACTCAAGCGCTCACTGAACAATGCCCAGCAGAGCCTGGTGGCATTCTGTGACAACTTCCCACAACGCTGGCTGGGATGGCTTTTGAAGTTCCTCTGCCTGCCCCTGGGCAGACGCTACCAGGCTCCCGACGACAACCAAATCCGTGAACTGGGGGCGCTGATTATGGAACCCAATCCGGTTCGCCAAGCCCTGAAACAGTATGTTTACGTTAGCGAGAGCTCCGACGATGCCGCTGGACGTGTTGAAAATACGTTCAGCGCACTGCTGAAAGTGGACAGTGCCTGGCAGGCATTCAGTCGTGCGCGCAGCAAAGGTGAACTGGGTGCCAGTGGCGATCTGGACACCGAGCTGTCTGAAGCACTGCGGCTGGAGATTATTACTGAAGCCGATGTCGAGCCACTGAAAACCTACGATCAACTGCGCTTTGACAGCGTTCTCACAGATGATTTTGAGGCATTGTGATCAGCCATACCGCCTGAATCACTTTGATCGGTAGGCTACCCGGCGCATCAAGGGAAGGTACAGGCGATAGGGCAGGATGCGTAATAATTTAAGCCAATACACAAAGCGCGCCGGAAACGTAATTTCAAAACGCCGGGAGCCCAAACCTCGATAAATGGCCTCTGCCGCATCCTCCGGTTCCATCAGCGCCGGCATGTGAAAATCGTTTTTATCCGTGAGCGGCGTGCGGACAAAACCCGGATTGATCACCTGCAAGCGCAGGCCGGTGCCCTGAAGATCCACATAAAGCGACTCACACAAACTGATTAACGCCGCCTTGCTGGCACAGTAGGCAGCCGCCTTAGGCAGGCCCCGGTAACCTGCCACCGAGGACACCACAGCAATATGTCCTGCATGTCGAGACAAGCAGTGGCGCAAGACAACATCCAGACAATTGATGGTTCCCTGCAGATTCACATCCAGAAGTCGCCGGCACCGTTGGGCAGAAAATCTCCCCGCTCCATCCGGGTCGTGGGTGCCCGCATTCAACACAAACAGGTCCGGGGACACCCCCTCACTCTCCCAGCGTTCAAACAGTGAGGAAACTTGCCCCGGTCGACGGATATCCAGCGGTGCAGGAATAAATTTTCCTGGAGTACCGGCGAGGCTATGTTGCAGTTCCAGCAGTTCTTCCACCGTGCGCGACGAGCCGTAGACCGTGCAGCCCTGCTGGCATAATTTTTTGGCCAGCGCCGCACCGATACCGCGACCGGCACCGGTTATCCAAGCTACCCGCCAGGGGCAGACACCTTCACTTTTAGTGCTCATCAATCGCCTCCAGCCTCAGTGTTTGAGATCACAAACAGACCACAGGTTTTTTGGCTCTGCCGTTTTCAGGCGATGTATCGACAGAGTGATTTTGCCGACGGGAATACCAAACTTGCTCATGGTCGCCCTATTGAGCAGGTTGTCCTCATCAATCAGATACAACCAGTCATTGAGCTGTAAATGCCGTTCCTTGCCATTCACAGTCACCGCCAGGGTGTAGTGCCAGTTCAACGCATTGCCCCGGGTCACGCCCTCGGCGGTGCCTATCACATCTCCGGCAACACCGGTGTAGTGATTGCCATCCTTGGTGAGCTTCCAGCAGCGCTGTTGGTGTTCGCCATCATCAAAAAAGAACTGCTCGTCCAGCACACCCTGATTACCGTCCCAAGTGGCATGGATGTCGGCCCGGAAACGGCGAATCACGCGGCCTCGAAAGTCCTGCACCATGCCGTAGGCCTCAAGCCTGCCGTTAAAAAACTGATCCAGATGCAGAGCCGGGGTATTGTTCTGGTAATCGTCAATACTGGCCGAACAACCCGCCAGCAAAGCCCCTGCCAGATAAATGGATTTTGCCTTGATGGTTCTCATACCGATCTCTCCATCATTTGAGTTCACCCCGCAGTTTTCGGGTTAGCTTGGGATAGTCACTGTCATCGCCCAGCCAGATATTCAGGAAGGCGTGGGAAAAGTCCTTTTCGGGAAGCGAACCAATGTGCTGTCCCTGCAGATAAAAGTGACCATGGCCATCCTGATCCATGAAAAAAACCATCTGCTCTCCCTTCTCCACGTTGGGCCATATCACCCCCAGATGATTGAGCCAGTCATCGCGTTTTTTGGAGGACATTTCACCCGCCAGTCGCTTGCGGGTTTCCTTGAGCAATCGGGTATTGCTGATATCCCGATGAAAGGTAAGGCGTAACAACAGCGGCCCCTGCAACCGCTGCAACTCGCCGAAAGGGTTCAACAGTTCCGCCGTGTAGATTCTGAAAAAAAGGAAACTCAGTTCTGCCTGCCCGACGGTCAGAAGGTCTTGCGGGAGCGGCCTGGCCACTGCAGACGGAGGGGCAATCAGCAGGACGATCAGGAGCCAGCGATTAAGCTTTAACATGCCAACCTCCAACGATATCTGCCAATTTCAGCAAGGCGGGAAACAGCAGCAGCCAAACCAGGGCCAGCAAAGCTGCCACCTCCAACTCAGCAAGACCAAAGTTCACCGCTCCCAGACGACCGGCAGCCAGATATGTCAACGTGCCCAACAGAGAACCCGCCAATGCGGAAATCAGGTAACGTCCGGAAAACCAGGTCAATCCCTGTCGCAGGGTGGCACTAAAGGCAAACCACAACAGCAACAACCAAAGCGGCGGCCAACCCTGACCAGAGGAAAAGATAAAGACACCATAGCGTGTCAGGAATGTATCCACCGCAAACCCCAGTAGCGCACAGCTGGTGACAACCAAACATTCGGCAAGGGGTTTGCGGTGACCGAGAAGGTGCAACACCAGCAGCGCTATCACCACCCACAGGGCGTCGTTACCCATCAGGATGCAAAGCCACCAGGCCAGTTGGAATCCAGCCAGGTTAACCCACCAGAATTGTGACAGGCCTGAAAACATATTCACTCCAATACATGGTCGCTCCATCGCAGACTAGGCGCATAAATTTCTCACTGTGCAGATTTTACGCAGCAATTGCGCTGGCAGATCATCCACGCCCCTAAGTGATCCGTCATCAGCGGCCTTACGTAAAGTCTGGTGTTAATGGAAAACCATTATGACGACAAAACAACTGGCAAAATTGCGAAGAAGCGGACAACTATCCGGTGTGAAATTTGTAGCAACATCCTGTGGCCCCATGGTTATTCAGGTCTGGTTCCAACAAGACAAAACCATGGTTAAAAAACTCATCAAAGATGTGCATGGCAAGGTAGTGACCTGCCAAAACCTTTCACAGGCTTATGATGTATGCCGCTCTGCGGGTGTCAGACAAGCAGAACTGATGCAGGTTTTGCCCCATACAGAAACCTGCTCCGCACCTGAAGATAACCTGACAAATCCGTCAATGACCCTATGTTTCTAAACTGAGACGAACAGCAATGTCACATTCACCTTCTTTCTCCAAATGGCCGGGCATTATTACCCTGGCTTGCCTGTTTCTAGCACCAATGCCAGGGGTGGCAGACATGAACAACAACCAACAAATCACCAAAGGCAATGAGGCGACCTGTAACAATATCTACCAATTCAGCGTTCCCGATCTAATTACCAATCAACCCGTAAACTTCTGTGATGCATTCAAGGGAAAAGTGCTCATCATTGTGAATACCGCCAGCAAATGCGCGTTTACCGGTCAATACGAAGGGTTGGAAGCTCTCTACAAAGAATATGCCGACCAGGGCCTGGTGGTATTGGGGTTTCCCTCCAATCAGTTCGGCGGGCAGGAGCCCGGCCGACCAGAGGAAATTCATAATTTCTGCAGGGTCACCTACGGTGTTCAGTTTCCCATGTTTGCCAAAAGTCAGGTGCGAAAAGAAGGCGCAGACCCCATATGGAAATTTTTGGGGGAATCATCGGGGACTTACCCAAAATGGAATTTCTACAAATACCTGATTAACCGTCAGGGAGAAGTCGTCGATGTGTACAGCAGTTTTACGTCGCCGGATAGTATGCGCTTTAAACGGGCCGTGAAGGCATTGCTGTAAAAAAACGGTTACATAAGTCTGTTTTAGAGCGTGTACTGCAGCCAAAAAACAGATCGAATCAAATATAGAATCAAACTATGCCATTAAAAAATATCGCCATTATCGGTGCAGGCCTAGCCGGTGCCACACTCGCAAACCGTCTTACACAGGCCGGGCGGGATGTCACGATTTATGAAAAAAGCCGTGGCACAGGAGGCCGGCTTGCCAGCTGCCGCCTGGGCGATACCCCCACCAATCTTGGAGCACCCTGGTTCCAACCAGAATCAAAGGCTTTTCATGACTGGCTACTGAACCAACCGGACATTCAAGAACGGGTTCTGGAGCCTCAAGATTTCAATGGCTCGCCTCTGGCACCTGTGACCGTATTGTCGGTCGACCCCTACCAAAGCTGCATGACCAGAAGGCTTACTGAGGGCGCCATTCTCAATACTGGCGTCCGAATTTCTGCGCTACATAGCTCGGAAAATGGTGTCACCCTGGAAGATGCCAACGGTCGAAAAATAGCCCGTCATGACGCGGTGGTGGTGACAACACCGGCACCTCAGGCGCTACCCCTATTAGCGCCTGTCGATGATTTTGTACGACTCGCGGCGAGTGTTGACACCCTACCCACCTGGGTCACGGTGGTTGGTCTGGAACAGGGCTGCGGTGCGGGCAGCAGTTACCTTTGTGGCCAACACCCGGTGTTATCCAGGGCAATTTGCCATCAGCGCACCCCCCTCCCTGGAACCCACTCCAACACCAAACCGTTCCAGGAAATCTGGCAACTGGAAGCTAACGCGGACTGGAGCCTGGACCACGAGGATTCACCATCCCGCGAGGTGGCAGTAAAAATGCTGGAAAGCTTTTCCAGGATTACCCAACAAACCCTGAAGATCACCGGGCTGCGTAGCCATCGCTGGCTTTATGCACGCCATGAATCCCCACTGACGGATGATTACCTGTGGAGCGATAAACAATATGTTGGCGCCTGCGGTGACTGGTTCAGGCACGATGGCAGCGAAGGAGCCTGGCTGAGCGCCAATGCCCTGGCCGACAAATTGTTGCAGGAAGATGCTTAACCAATGATGTCCCACAGCAGTCATACGTCATCCGGGTTAACTCAGGGCTCAGCGCTGAAGCCGACCATTGTTTTCTACGATGGTGCCTGCCCCATCTGCCAGAAAGAAATTCACCATTACCGGAAACTGAAAAGCCTCAAGCCCATCGACTGGCAGGATATTTCAGGCCATTGCCCCATGCTTGAACAGTATGGCATTGACAAAGAAGAGGCCATGAAGCGCTTCCACGTGATCGAATACAACGGCGTTATTTCTCAGGGCGCGGAGGCATTTCTTGCCCTGTGGCGGGCATTGCCCGGCTACCGGCACCTGGCAAATATCATCGAGTTCTGCCATTTACAGGGATTGCTTGAATGGGCTTACAGGGGGTTCGCCCGACGGCGCTTTCGCCAGGCCTGCCTGCGTAATGACAAACGGTGCCGCACAGACACAAGCCAATAGCTGCAACCTCACGTTGCCCGCTGATAACTGGCCAGGCTTTCTGCTCTTGCCCGAGAGTAATCAATGATGGGTAATGGACGTCCCAGAGAAGCAGCCCGCTCCGGATCATGACGTTGCAGACCGTTCAGGACCCGCAACTCCGGCAACCACTGGGCCACGTATTCACCCTGTGGATCAAACCGTTCAGCCTGGCGCATGGGACTGAAAATTCGAAAATAGGGGGCGGCATCCGCACCCACCGAGGCACTCCACTGCCAACCGCCCAGATTGGACGCAAAGTCGCCATCTACCAAGTTCTGCATAAAAAACCGTGCCCCGTGCCGCCAGTCCTGTCGCAGCAACTTGGTTAAAAATGAGGCCACAATCATGCGCACCCGGTTGTGCATCCATCCGGTGGCCAGCAACTGCTTCATCCCGGCATCGACAATCGGGTAACCGGTTTCTCCACGGCTCCAGGCATCAAACAGCGATTCATCCTGTAGCCAGTGAATGCGAGACTCTACATCCGGCTTGAAGGGCTGCCAGCGATTCATCTCCGGGAAATGCACCATCAGATGACGGTAAAACTCACGCCAGATAATTTCTGTGACCCATTGGTTGTCCAGCCAGCTATCGGGGGCAAACTCAGCCTGGAGTGCGGCCAGGCACTGACGGGCTGAAATCACCCCACAACTGAGATAAGGGGATAGCGAAGAGGTACCTTCGTGGGCGGGGAAATCCCTCTGGCCACCGTAATCCACTGCCTTGTCTGCCACAAACTGCTGCAGGCGCTGGTGAGCGACCTCTGTTCCCGACGGCCAGAGTTCCTGCGACCAGTGGGTGTTGCCCACAGCATAGGCCAGAGAATTTGGTATTTGGTCACCATCCCGCTGCGGCTGCAACGGCATTCGAGGCTGTGCCTCAGGCAACGGCAGCGGTTGCGGGTGCTGCGACGCAAACTCCCGCCGCCATGCATTGCTGAACGGCGTGAACACCCGAAATGGGTGGCCCTGACCGTTCATGATGGTACCCGGAGCAAACACCACGTCGCCGTGGAAGCCGAAGACCTCTATACCTTCTGCGTGAAAGCGTTCGACAACCTGTTTATCCCGTATGACTTCATTGAGGCAATACTCCTGATTGAGGAATAAACCGTCACACTGCAATTCTCGGGCAAGTGAGCAAAGCTGTTCTGGAACGTGGTCAAAGCTACCGGCGTCAATCACCCTGAGAGGTATATTGAGCTCGGCCAGTTCAGTTTGCAGGGAACGCAGGCATGCCAGCCAGAATTCCACCCTGGCCGTGGATTCATCGTGGCTGGACCATTGTTGAGTACAGAGAGTGACAACCGCCACAACCCCGCCGCCATCAGCTCGCCGACAGGCATTAAACAACGCCGGGTTGTCACGACAACGCAAATCGTTTCGAAACCAGACTAACTTCATTGATAACGATCGCGGGTTACAAACCGAGCAGGGGTTGAGCGAGTTTTCCCATCAGAGAGGTATAGCGCAGGGGAAACTCTGTGGCGATCAGGCAAATACAGTCATGGTCACTGTCCACCAGGGGCTGGTGGGTGATACGGTCATCCAGATCAGCAACATCTCCTGAAGAAAAACGGCCCACGTCGTCCGAATAGGAGCCTCGCAACAGCTGTGTAAGTTCGCTGCCCCGATGGGTGTGGGGAAAGGCAGTTTTGCCCGGTGCGACCCGCAACAGTCGGGTAACACCCTCGCCCTGACTCGGTAAATTATGAATCCATAGACCGGAAACAACCTTCTTCCAGGGAATGTCATCCAGGGAGTCACCCACGTAGCTGGCCAGAGGCCTGGGTACCTCCGAGTCCTGCGGTGCTGAAATAACAGAGGTTTCCAGGGGCTCGGCATCGAGACGTTCCAGCACATGCAGTAGTGAATTATCACTCACGGCCGAGAGGCTGCCCTTTTCAAGCAAGGCGCCGCCTATGGTTTCCAGTTTACGAACACGGTGTTGACAGTGCTCGCACACCGACAGGTGGCAGGCAACCACCAGGGCAGCTCCCTGCCCCACAGCACCAGCCACGTAGCTGAACAATGTCGCCTCATCCAAGTGGTGTTTAATATTCATAATCACCTCCCAGTGTCAGCTTAAGTTTTTCAGCAGCCAGGCGAATTCGCGATTTGACGCTGCCCAACGGAATGGAAAGCCGGTCGGCAATCTCGGAATGAGTGCGGCCTTCATAGAATGACATATAGATTACCTGTGCCTGGTTTTCCGGTAGCTGGTGAATGGCCATGGCCACGCGGTCTGAAATCATTGACTGCTCTGCCCCGTGCTCTTCATGCAATTCACCCTCCTCATCACGCCAGGTATCGAGGTCGTATTCCGGGTATTTTTGCTTGCGCATCCAATCGATGCTCTGGTTTCGAGCCAGGGTATAAATCCAGGTGCTGGCAGCCGCTTTTTCCGGGTTGAACAAGTGGGCCTTGCGCCACACCAGCAGCATGGTCTCCTGGGTAAGCTCTTCTGCAGTACCCTCGGTCAGGCCCAGGCGTACAATGTAGCCCTTGATACGCGGCGCGAAGTGACGAAACAGCTGTATAAAAAGCTGTTTGTCCCTGGTCATGGACAGGGATGCCAATATCGCTGACCAATCAGCGCTTTTTGTCTCAGCCATGTCTCTCGCTTTCAGTGCAATTACATTGTCCACCGTTTCTCCCGGAGGTTTATCCCTCATATCTTCTCCTACGAGTAACATGGCTAAATAGATCAACCGAGCAGACCTTGAAAAATGTTTTCGAGGCCGGTGACGCAAGGCAACATTGAACGAAAAACCGGAGTTGATCACTTATCAATGAGCATTTTGAGTTCAATGTTAACCAAGCAGAAGCTAGGCAGATAGTTTTTCAACTGACTCACAGGGTAGTTGCAAGCCAATACAAAGCCAAACAAAACCGGTGATCCCTCTGAAGGGTATTTGCGTAATAGCCTTGTGTAACTGTTGTAGTTGTTCTGTATGAGTAGAGGTTCTGTATGAATGCCACACCCTTACCGGTGAAACCACCCCGCAAAAAAATTGCCGTGATTGGCTCTGGCATTTCCGGCATGAGTTGTGCGTGGCTTCTCAACCAATCCCAGGATGTCACCCTCTACGAAAAAGATGACCGGCTGGGAGGACATTCCAATACGGTTACGTTTGAGCTTAATCAACAGCCTGTCAGCGTTGACACCGGGTTTATTGTCTACAACCCGGTTAACTACCCGAATCTGGTGGCATTTTTTGATGCGCTGGGCGTGACCACCTGCGAAACCGATATGTCCTTTGCTGTTTCCATCAATGGCGGCGAACTCGAATATTCCGGTAGTGGTCTGTCCGGACTGCTGGCTCAAAAATCCAACCTGGCCAAACCTCAGTTCTGGTCAATGCTGAAAGATCTGATGCGTTTCTACCGGGAGGCCGATGAGCTATTACAAGCCCCGGAAAACAGCCATATAACACTCGGCCAGATGCTCAAACAGCATAACTACGGCAAAGCATTTACCTACAACCACCTGCTGCCAATGGGGGCTGCCATCTGGTCCGTGCCGGTAGAAAAAATGCTCGAGTATCCCGCCACCAGCTTTCTGCGCTTTTGTCGCAATCACGGACTCAACCAGTTGCAAAACCGCCCCCAGTGGCGAACCGTGGTGAACGGTAGCCGCTGCTACGTGGACAAAATTGCACAACACCTGGGAAATGCCGTGCGGCTAAACACTCGCATACAGTCTGTCACTCGCTACGACGATCACGTGGTGGTGGATGACATGCTTGGCAACAGCGAAACTTACGATGAGGTAGTATTTGCCTGCCATAGTGACCAGGCGCTGAACCTGCTAAGCGATGCCAGCAGGGAAGAAAAATCCCTATTGGGATGTTTTCCCTACCAGAGAAATTTTGCCTACCTCCATCAGGACACTTCGCTGATGCCGTTGCGCAAAAAAACTTGGTCCAGCTGGAATTACCTTTCCAGCCAGCGGCAAGATGACACGCGGGTCTCGGTGAGTTACTGGATGAATCGCCTGCAGCCCCTTAACACCGAGCAACCGTTAATAGTGACACTGAACCCCCTGCACATGCCCCGCCAAGGGACGATTATTCGCAGTTTTTTCTATGACCACCCGCTGTTCGGGCAGGCATCACTGGATGCTCAACGTCACCTGTGGTCACTTCAAGGTAAAAACCGCACCTGGTTCTGTGGTGCCTACTTCGGATATGGTTTTCATGAAGATGGCCTGCAGTCGGGACTGGCCGTCGCTGAGGCGCTGGGAGGGGTAATGCGCCCCTGGCAAGTGGATGATCCCAATGGTCGGATCATTCTGCCCCCTGATTACGTTGCCCGTCGCGACAGCGCGGAGACACGTCATGCCTGATAGCCTTAACTCTTCGGTTTACCGTGGCCACGTTCTGCACCATCGTTGGCAGCCCAGACGTCACCGCTTTGTCTATCGGGTCTTTTCACTGTTAATCGACCTGGACGAGTTGCCAACACTGCAACAACGTCTGCGCTGGTTATCGATCAACCGTTTCAATCTGTTTTCTTTTTACGAAAAAGACCATGGTGCAGGCACCCCCGGGTTGAAGAACCATATCTACCAGCTGCTTAAAACGCGGGGTTACCCGGAAGCTTGCGGGAAGATTCAGCTACTCTGCTACCCGAGGATACTGGGATATGTGTTCAACCCGCTGAGTGTTTATTTCTGCTTCGACAAGCAACAACAGCTGCGCGTCATTATTTATGAGGTGACCAACACCTTCGGCCAGCGTCATTGTTACCTGCTATCCGTAGAGGCATCCAGCAAGGATTCTTGGGTCAGGCAACAGAGCGATAAACAAATGTATGTCAGTCCCTTTATGCCCATGGACAGCCATTATCGCTTCCGAATTCTCCCCCCGGACGGCGAACGCCTCGCAGTTTGTATCTACCAGGAACAATCCGCACCGAATGATCGTGAAGCCCACAAATTGTTTGCCAGTTTTAACGGCACCCACCATCCATTAACTAATAGAAGTCTACTGGCGCTCTTTATCCGCTACCCGCTCATGACCCTGAAAGTCATTGGCGGCATTCATTGGGAAGCCCTGAGGTTGTGGATGAAGGGACTGAAACTGCAACCGGGACATGAGCACCACGACACCAACGCCATCAGCTGGCGAGACCAACAAGGAGATATGCACCATGAAAAGTTCTGAGCTGACTGTGACGGGAATGATTCCAGAATCAGGCAAACGTCCAGACTCTATCGAATCCTTGCTGGTTGGCCATTTAGCGTCGCGACTGGACAGTTGCCAGGGGCAATTGACGTTGCAATTCCCCAGTGGTTTTCGCAAACGCTTTGGAAACGGGTCTCCCCAGGTTGAAGTGAGATTGCAATCATTGCGACCTTTGTTGCGACTTTTTCTGGGCGGCACCAATGGCTGGTCAGACAGCTATCTTCAAGGTGAATGGCACAGCAGCGACCTGACCGCACTGGTTCGGTGGGCCCTGCTCAATGAACAACACCTCGGTAACGTTGCCTCTGCACGCTGGTTCAATAACCTGATATACAACATTTACCACTGGTGTCACCCCAATTCCCGCAGTGGAAGCCGTCGCAATATTGCCGCTCACTACGATCTCGGCAACAGCTTCTATGCACACTGGCTAGATCCGGGCATGACTTACTCTTCAGCCCTGTTCGATTCTGACGGGACCAGCCTCGAAGATGCCCAGTCCCTGAAATACAGCCGGATTATGGAGCTGTTGGCACCACAAACCGGTGATGACATTCTGGAAATCGGTTGCGGTTGGGGAGAGTTTGCACGGCAGTTGCTGGAGACCCATGACGTCAGTGTTCACGGTGTCACTCTTTCTAAAGAGCAACTGCAATGGGCGCAAGACAAGTTACACACGGCTGGTCTGGAACAACGGGCGGACATTACCCTCACGGATTATCGTGATATCCGGCAGCAGTATGATGGCGTGGTTTCCATCGAAATGTTTGAGGCCGTCGGCCAAGCCCATTGGGATACCTTTTTCACCCAGTTGAAAGGCATGCTGAAACCTGGCGGTCGGGCGGTTCTGCAGATCATCACCATTGATGACGATCGTTTTGCCGGTTATTCCAGACAGGCTGATTTTATCCAGCGCCATGTCTTTCCCGGCGGCATGTTGCCCAGCGTGGCGATCCTCAAGGAAAAATGCTCTCAGCATGGCTTTCGCCTAGCCCACCAACAAATGTTCGGCAAAGACTATGCCCGAACCCTGGCCTGCTGGCGTGACGCGTTTGAAAACACATGGCCGGAAATCACCAAACTGGGTTTTGACGAACGTTTCTACCGTCTGTGGCGTTACTACCTAAGTTACTGCGAAGGTGGTTTTGAAGAAGGCGCTATCGATGTGGGGTTGTTTGTTCTGGAACACGACGAGGCCTAAACACGGGGCTGCCCATTTAACCACGATAGGCTGTACGTTTTTTCAACCAGTGCATTAAGCGCCCAATAAGGGGCAGGCGCCCATACACTGCTGCACTGTCCCAAAAATCCTGGTGTCGTGCCACTCGACCATTGTCCGCTAAGACCAAACGGCTCGTACCCTGAAAAGTAAACTGGCCGGTGAGTTTGCTGCTGGCACTATAGGTCCAGTAAAGATGGGCAACCATGCCTTCCCGGGAAACCTCGTGCACCGTAAAGTGAATATCATCGAGGCGATCAAACATCTCATTGAGCAACGCCAGATAGTGATCAGCGCCAGTGATATCGTTGAAAGGGTCACTGAAATGAATGTCATCGCAGACCAGGTCCCGCAGTTGCCCGAGGTTGGCTGGGGATAACGTCTCGAGATGTGCGATGTAATGATCCAGTGAGCTCATGACATGTTTCCAGAATGACTCTGTCAGCACCCTATCAGCTATTCCGGCCAGGTGAAACTCGAAACATACCCATGAAAAAGGCCAGCCCGATGGCTGGCCGGTTGTGAACAGATCAGGGTTACTTCAATGTCATTTTATCCCTGTTCTGCTCCATCACTTTTTCACCCACGCCTTTAACTTCCAGCAATTGCTCAAGGCTTGAAAAAGGACCATTGGCTTCACGGTAGGCAACGATGGCCGCCGCACGTTTTTCACCGATGCCGGTTAACATCCCGGACAACTGCTCCGCTGTGGCGGTATTGATGTTGACGGTTTCTGTCTGGGCCATCTCCGATGATGACGTTTCAGCAGCGTACGCCAGCTGCCAGACAGGTAGTGACGTGACAGCAATCAACAATAGAACTTTGATCACGCGAATAAGCGCTTGCATAACGAGCTCCTTGTGCCGAGGCACTTCTGTTACAGATAAGCGGCACCCCATGTGCCGCGGTCCCATTATGTCGAAATTTCAGAATTGATGGCAAGAAGAGTGGCAACGGGATCCGAAGCCTGGGTAATCGGGCGGCCAATCACCAGATAACTGCTGCCATTGGCAATGGCATCGGTAGGTGTCACAACACGGCGCTGATCATCCCCCGCTGCAGCTGCAGGGCGAATACCAGGAGTCACCAGAGTAAAGGTCTCTCCCAATGCCCGACGCAAGCCCTGTGCTTCCATGGCAGAACAGACCACACCATCCATACCGGATGACTGCGCAAGAGATGCCAAGCGCAATACCTGCTCCTCGGGGCTGCATTGAATGCCAATCTCAGCCAGGTCTTCTTCGGCAAAACTGGTCAATACCGTGACAGCTATCAACAGCATGTTACTGTTAGTCTGCTCCAGCACTTCTCGCGCGTCTTCCATCATGCGCCGCCCCCCCGATGCATGGACATCTGTCATCCATACACCCATATCTGCTGCTACTCTTACGGCTTTGGCAACAGTGTTGGGAATATCGTGATACTTGAGGTCAAGAAAGACGTCATATCCCCGGCCTACAAGGCCGGAAACAAATTCCGGACCGGATTGTGTAAACAGCTCTTTACCCACCTTCAGCTTGCAGAGTTCAGGGGACACACTATCCACAAACTTCTGTGCCGATGCGGCCGAGTTGTAATCCAGAGCAACAATTACTTTACTGTCGTTATTCATTGATTATCTCGTCATTTTCGTAATATCCGGGTGTACTACTCACCCTCAATTCCCCTCAGCGGGCGAACGGTTTCCCAATGCTGGCACTGGGGACAAAGCCAGTGCAAGTGCGAACCTTTGAATCCACATTGTATGCAGCGGTATGCCGGATTCCTCTCGATCAGCGCACTCAAAGTATGCTTAAACAATTCAAGATGACGACCGACGGCGCCCTCCGAGGGCCAATAGAAGCCCAATAGCGCATTTAACCCTTTCAGAGATGGGTGACGCTCCAGATAGTCCCCCAGAAAACTGATGGCAGCTTCATCGCCTTGCTGTACCGCGATCTCTTCAGCCACCATGTTCAGGAGGCTGGCACTGGGATACTTTTCCAGCCAACCGGATAACTGGCGAAGCAGGCCCGACTTATCCTCCAGAGCCTGATAACAGTCCCTGACAGGCGACAATATTTCGGTCAGGAACTCCGGCTGCTGGTCCGGTACTGCCAGATAACGCTTCAATGCCAGAGAGTGATTATTGGCCAGTCCTTCCAGCTTGCCCCATAACATACTGGCACGCGATGAATTGCGGTTGAACTTGAGAGCCGACTTGAGATGACCCCGCGCTTCCAGCAGGTCACCTCCTGCCATGGCCCTAAGTGCCAGCTCACAGCAGAAATTGGCCTGTTCTATCCCCAACCCTTCAGGCGTGCGACCAAAACGCTTCTTGTCCATCATGCTAGCCGCACGAATGGCTTTCTCCCACTCCTTTTCATGACGGTAGATATCGATCAGATGAAGTAACGAAGACTGTCTGAATCCACCGCTTTCATCATCCACCAAGTCAAGAAACAACCGCTCTGCTCGGTCAAACAGACCGGCTTTTAAAAAGTCTCGACCCAGCTCCAGGCGGGCCTGCCGCAGCTGCTGGCCAGTGAGGTTGGGACGGGATAATAGATTCTGGTGAACACGGATCGCGCGCTCCGTCTCTCCCCGCTGTCGCATGATATTGCCCAGCGCCAGGTGGGTTTCAAGGGTCGCAGGAGTCACATCAACCGAACGGATAAAGGTATCAATGGCCTGGTCCGGTTGTTCATTTAACAGGAAGTTGATGCCCTGAAAATAGTGCTGGGCAAGCTGACTACTGGCCTCCTTAGCACGGCCCCTACGTACACCGTAGAGGTACCCTGCATACCAGCAAAGTGCGGATAACAGAATAAGGGGAACAGCATACGTGAGTTCGTACATCGGGTACGGATGGGCCTATGGATTTTCTTGGGTCTTGACCAGGCGCTGTTTCGTCAATTGCTTGTTTAACCGGTAGGCACGCCGCTTAACACGCAACAGTGCCGGCAGGCTGACAATAATACCCAGTAGGCATCCTACAGATACCGCCAGCAACAACCACAAGCCGGATGGCATCGGGCCCAGGGAATATCCCAAAAGCACCATGGAAATAGGTTCCGGGTTGGCGAGCACTATCGACAAGCCAAGAAGTATAGCTAACACGCAGACAAGCAATATCCAGAGTTTTTTCAGCAGTGCCATAACGTCCTCATAAAAAAACGGCAAGTACGAAGCCTTGCCGTTTATTGTAACCAAACTCTCGAGATTCAGCCCCGGTTATTGTAAGGCAGAACACCTATGCTCAACTTGTCAGGCTGTCGTTTACCCGTTCGCGTAATTCCTTGCCTGGCTTAAAGTACGGCACATACTTGCCGGACAGCTTCACAGAGTCACCGGTTTTAGGGTTTCTTCCCACTCTGGGTGCCCGGTAATGCAGGCAAAAACTGCCGAAACCCCGAATTTCAATACGGTCGTTATTAACCAGCGCCTGGGTCATACGTTCAAGGATCATTTTCACTGCCAACTCCACATCTTTGGGAGGCAACTGATCCTGCTGACTGACAATATGGTCAATTAATTCTGATTTTGTCATAACTACCTGAGTTTAAAGTAGAAAGGGGTAATGTTTCCATTACCCCTATCTAACCATTACTTCTCTTTCGTGTCCATCTGTGCCTTGATCAAATCACCGATAGTCGTCGGCGCGATGTTATCGGCCTCTGATTTACGGTGCTCTTTGATCGCAGCCTTCTCTTCAGCAACGTCTTTAGCTTTAACGGAAAGATTGATAGCGCGGTTCTTGCGATCCACGTTAACGATCTTCGCTTCCACTTCGTCACCAACATTCAGGACATTACGGGCATCTTCAACTTTGTCACGAGACAGCTCGGAAGCCTTCAGCTGGCCTTCCACTTCGCCACTGAGAGTAATGGTTGCGCTCTTGGCATCCACTTCTTTCACGATACCGGTCACGATTGTGCCCTTGTCATTCTCAGCAACATAGCTGGAGAACGGATCGTCAGACAGTTGTTTCATACCCAGTGAAATACGCTCTCTTTCCGGATCAATGGAAAGAATAACGGTTTCCACTTCATCGCCTTTCTTGAAGTTGCGTACTGCATCTTCACCGGTTTCGTTCCAGGAGATGTCGGACAGGTGAACCAGACCATCGATGCCACCGTTCAGACCGATAAAGATACCGAAGTCTGTGATGGACTTGATGTTACCGGCGATTTTCTCACCTTTGCTGTGCAGTGAAGCAAACTCATCCCAAGGATTAACATGACACTGTTTGATACCCAGGGAGATACGACGACGCTCTTCGTCGATATCGAGAACCATGACATCAACTTCATCGCCCAACTGAACCACTTTGGAGGGGTGGATGTTCTTGTTGGTCCAGTCCATTTCAGAGACGTGAACCAGACCTTCCACACCATCTTCCAACTCAGCAAAACAGCCGTAATCCGTCAGGTTGGTAACCACAGCCTTGACGCGGGCACCTTCAGGGTAACGACCGGAGATATCAGCCCAGGGATCTTCACCCATTTGTTTCATACCCAGAGATACGCGGCTGCGCTCACGGTCAAACTTGAGTACTTTCACATCAATTTCGTCACCGACATTGACGATCTCGCTGGGATGCTTGATGCGCTTCCAGGACATGTCAGTGATGTGCAGCAGACCATCGATACCACCCAGGTCTACAAAGGCACCGTAGTCGGTGAGGTTCTTGACGATACCCTTCAGGGTCACGCCTTCTTCCAGTTTCGCCAGCAGCTCATCACGTTCTTCCGTGTTCACCTGCTCCATCACGGCGCGGCGTGAAACCACGACGTTGTTGCGTTTCTGATCCAGCTTGATGACTTTGAATTCGAGGGGTTTGTCTTCCAGATGTGCGGTGTCGCGAATCGGACGCACGTCTACCAGAGAACCGGGCAGGAAGGCACGCAGGCCATTAATATCAACAGTGAAGCCACCTTTGACTTTGCCACTGATAACACCCTTAACCACTTCATCTGCCTTATGGGCAGCTTCCAGCTCAATCCAGGATTCAGCGCGACGGGCTTTTTCACGGGACAGGCGGGTAGCGCCAAAACCATCTTCCACAGCTTCCAGAGCTACCTGGACTTCATCGCCGATAGCGAGATGGATTTCACCATCGTCGTCCAAGAATTGGCTTTTGGGGATAACACCTTCAGATTTCAGGCCCGCGTGAACGGTTACCCAGTCTTTGTCGATATCAATGACAACACCAGTCACGATGGAGCCGGTGCTCATTTCGACGGTCTTCAAGCTTTCTTCAAAAAGTTCTGCGAAACTCTCGCTCATTGAGATTTACCTGTGATAAAAAACGAGTCGTTAGACTCTCAAACCGCACTACCAGTCATGCGGGCTGTTGGTTTCAGGGCAACACAGCGCGTATCTGGTGAAACGCTGCGAATCCCGGTTTATTGCGGCAGATCAATACCATTGGCGGTCACGTGATCTACAACTTTTTGCAATACCTCATCGATGCTCATGCCAGTACTGTCCAGCAGAATGGCATTGGCGGCGGGAACCATCGGTGACACCTTGCGGTTCATATCCCGCTCATCCCGCTTGCGCACCCGCTCGACGAGGGCGGCAAGGCTAACACTTTCCCCCTTATCAATCAACTGGTTATAGCGTCTCTCAGCTCTCTCCTCGGGGCTGGCTGTGAGGAAAATTTTGGCATCGGCATCGGTAAAAACAACCGTCCCCATATCGCGACCATCGGCCACCAGTCCCGGCATGACTGCAAATGCTCTTTGACGTTGCAGCAACGCTGTCCGCACTTCAGGAAAGGCAGCGACCAATGAGGCCTCAGTGCCCACACTTTCCGTGCGAATCAGGGAACTGACATCTTCACCTTCCAGCATCACCCGAGGGGCATCACCGTTATCCTGGGTGCGGAAGGAAATATCCATATGAGCCGCCAACACTGCCAGGGATTCGACATTGTCGAAGGCCACGCCGTGGCGTTTTGCGGCCAGGGCCAGCAAGCGATAAAGTGCCCCGCTATCCAGATAGTGGTAACCGAGCCTGGCTGCCAGCAATTGGCAGATCGTGCCCTTACCCGACCCGCTGGGTCCATCAATGGTTATTACGGGGACCTTTTTTTCAATCATCTTGTTTCCTCGGCTATCTTCAGCCCGGCATTGTTGGCCAACGCCACAAAACCCGGGAATGATGTCGCCACGTTATTGCAATTCCGTATCAGTATCGGCCCGTTGGCCCGCAATGATGCCACGGCAAACGACATGGCAATGCGGTGATCGCCCAGGCTGTCTACTTCCCCACCGCCAATGGGACCACCGGTGATCACAATACCGTCCGGGGTCGGAACAGTTCTGACACCCAGTATTTCCAAGCCATCTGCCATGGCCTGAATACGATCACTTTCCTTGACCCGTAATTCCTCGGCACCGGACAACACGGTCTCTCCCTCTGCACAGGCCGCTGCGATAAACAGTGCCGGAAACTCATCAATGGCCAGTGGCACTTGATCTTCAGGGATGTGTATGCCGTGCAGGGGTGCATAGCGAACACGAATATCAGCGACCGGCTCCCCGCCCACCTCACGGTAGTTAGTGAGCTCCAGGTCCGCGCCCATCATTTGCAGGATATTGATCACTCCGATCCTGGTCGGGTTAACGCCCACATGAGTCAAAGTGATATCCGACCCGGGTGCAATGGCAGCCGCCACCATAAAAAATGTGGCAGATGAAATATCTGAAGGCACATCGATAGGCGTGGCTGTCATTTTACCACCACCACTCAACTCGGCCACGGCACCATGTCGCTCCACCGGGTAACCAAAACCCGTCAACATGCGCTCGGTGTGGTCTCTGGTCGGCGCAGGTTCAGTGGTTCTGGTCATGCCCTGCGCATATAGACCCGCAAGCAGCACACAGGATTTCACCTGGGCACTGGCCATCGGCAATTTGTAATCGATAGCTTTTAGTGTCTGACCACCTTTTATAAGCAGAGGCGGTCGTCCACCTTCTGCCGTTTCAATGACAGCACCCATCTGTCGCAGAGGGGCCGCCACCCTTTCCATCGGACGCTTCGACAGGGATTCATCACCCGTCAATTCAACATCAAATGCCTGTCCTGCCAGCAGTCCCGCCAGCAATCGCATGGAAGTTCCTGAGTTACCCAGATACAAGGGACCCACTGGAGCCTGTAAACCTTGCATGCCAACACCGTGGATGGTCACACGTCCATTGTCGGGGCCTTCGATGACTACACCCATATCCCTGAATGCCTGCAATGTGGCGAGGCTGTCCTCACCTTCCAGAAAACCGGTGACCTCGGTAGTGCCATTAGCCAAGGACCCCAACATGATGGAGCGGTGGGAAATGGACTTGTCGCCAGGAACACGAATGTCGCCTGTTACTGCTTCAGCGGGAGCAACCCGATAATCGATGGTTTGTGTCATTGGTTCCAGATAGGCCTTGTTTTCCAGCATCTTGGCAAAATGATTACGCGCTTCCCTGGCCCGGGTAAACACCCCCAGCAAATGGGCACTGTCCTTGTTTTTTATTGCCTCTTTGAGGCTGCTTACGTGATCGGTGAAGTTGTCCAGCACCTTTAACAGCGCATCGCTATTGGCCATAACGATGTCGTGCCACATCACCGGATCACTGGCGGCAATGCGGGTGAAGTCCCGAAAACCGCCGGCAGCATACCGGAATATTTCCCGGTTTTCTCGCATATGTGCCAGAGCGTCGACCAAGGTATAAGCCAGCATGTGGGGCAAATGGCTCGTAGCAGCCAGTACTTCATCGTGCTCGGGCACCGGCATTTCGCTGATCACAGCACCCACCCCCTGCCAAAGGTCTCGTACCCGCTGCAGGTGATCCGCACCGGTTTCGGGCAAAGGGGTTAAAATCACACGGTGGTCGTCAAACAATGATGAATTAGCCGCTTCAACACCACTTTTCTCAGATCCGGCTATCGGGTGTCCCGGGACAAATTGCTGAGGAATTTCGTTGTATGCATCCCGCACCGAGGCCACCACACTGCCCTTGACCGAAGCGACATCAGTGATAGTCACCTCAGGGGAAAGTATTGCTTGCAACTGATTCACGATGGCGGGGACTGTCAGGGTAGGAACGCCGATAAGCACCACATCCCCTTTGCCGAGCTCGCCAGCAATGTCTTCCAGGCTAGTCACAACACGATCTACAACGCCGTTGGCCAGAGCCTTTTCAAGTGTCTCAGGATTACGTGAACTGCCTATGACTTCAGCGCAAAGGCCACGCTCACGAGCCGCTTTGGCCAGGCTACCACCTATCAGGCCAAGCCCCACCACTAACAGGCGTTGAATTCTGACAGTCATCAGACCGCGCCCCCATCTGACAGCAGCTGTGACAAGGTATTTAAAAAGCGTTCGTTTTCCTCGGGCAGACCAATGGAGACCCGCAGATGATTGGGCATGCCATACAGCGCAATGGGCCGGACAATAATGCCCTTCTGCAGCAATGACCGATAAAGTTCAGAGGCATCACCCGGCACCTGCACAGCCACAAAATTGCCGGCTGAAGGGATATAGTCCAGGCCAAGCTTCTCGAAACCTGAAGTCAGTTGCTGGTAACCTTGGCGATTCATTTCAATACTATTTTGCAGGTACTCTTCATCCGCCAACACCGCTTGCGCAGCGGCCAGGGCCAGGCCGTTGACATTGAATGGCTGGCGCAGACGATTAAGGATATCCGCCACATCGGGGTGGGAGACTGCGTAACCCACTCGCAGAGCAGCCAACCCATAGGCTTTGGAAAAGGTGCGGGTCACTACTAGGTTGGGGTATTGCTTGATGAGCTCAATGGCCGAACCATACCCGGCTTCATCAACATATTCAAAATAGGCTTCATCCAGCACCACCAGCACATGTGGCGGCACTGATTGAAGCAAGCGCTCTACCGAGCTCAACGGCGCCCAAGTGCCCGTGGGATTATTGGGATTGGCAATAAATAAAAGACGTGTCTGGCTGTCAACAGCTTCCGCCATGGCTTCGAGGTCATGACCCCATTGCTTTGCGGGGACAATCACCACGTGAGCATTCTGAGCAGTGATCACCAGCTGATAGACAACAAATGCGTGCTCGGAGACCACCGCATTGTGCTGTTGACCCAGGAAGCCACGAGCCAGTAGTTCCAGCACGTCGTTAGAGCCATTACCCAGGGTCAGTTGATTGGCACACACACCCAGTTGCTTTGCCAGTGCGTTTTTTAGGTAGTAGCCGTTGCCGTCCGGGTATCGCGCCCCGTCTTTCAATACCCTATCAACAGCCTCGCGAGCCTTGGTGCTGAGCCCCAGGGGGTTCTCGTTACTCGCCAGCTTTATGACATCTGATATCCCCAGCTCACGCTCCAGCTCCTCCACGGGCATGCCGCCCTGATAAGGTTGCAAATGCTGTACGCCGGGCAAAGCCAGACTTTTTAAATCCACGCTCATAAATATTGTTCTTGATTGTTGTTACAACACGGCTTTCGGGTAGGAGCCAAGCACTCGGAGGTCGGCGACGATACTGCCCACTTCTGCGAGCACTGCCGATACATTGGGGGCATCCCTGTGCCCGAGAAAATCGATAAAGAACACATAGGTCCACTTACCGGTCCGCGATGGGCGGGTTTCCACCCGAGTCAAATCAACGCCATTGCGGTGAAAGGGCTCCAGCAGGTTGTGCAGGGCTCCGGGTTCATTGCGCACGGCAACGATGATCGAGGTCTTGTCATCACCGCTAGGGGGAATACTGTCCCGGCCAATGATAAGGAAACGGGTTGAGTTATCCGGTCGATCCTCGATTTTTTCATTCAGTTTGGTCAGACCGTAAAGCTCAGCCGCCATGTCCCCGGCAATTGCCGCACTGTTCCACTCCCCTTTGATGCGCTTGGCCGCCTCTGCATTGCTACTGACGGCGATTCGCTCCGCTTTGGGGTAGTGCCCATCGAGCCACTGGCGACACTGGGCCAAGGACTGGGAGTGAGAATAAACACGAGTAATGTGGTCGCTGTGGGTATTGGGCCCAACCAGCAGATGGTGGTGAATACGCAATTCCACTTCACCACAAATATTCAGGGTGGAATCAAGAAAGGTATCCAGGGTGTGATTGATCATGCCTTCGGTAGAATTTTCTACCGGCACCACACCATAGTTCACCGCGCCAGCAGCCACTTCTCGAAAAACCTCATCAATGGCCCCCAAGGGCACGGTGACGGCGGAATGACCAAAATGCTTGAGTGCGGCTTCTTGTGTAAAAGTGCCTTCAGGGCCAAGGAAAGCCACCTTGACGGGCTGCTCCAGGGCCAGGCAGGCAGACATGATTTCGCGAAACAGCCGTGCCATCTCTTCGTTATCCAGCGGGCCCTGATTTTTCGCCATGATATGGCGTAATACCTGCGCTTCCCGTTCGGGCCGATAAAAGACGGCATCGCCCGCAGACTGTTTGACTTCCGCCACCTGCTGGGCACATCTGGCCCGCTCGCTGATCAACGCGAGGATCTGGTCATCAATACTGTCAATCTGATCGCGTAACCGGGTCAGTTGTTTATCATCTGCCATGCTTGCTGCCCGTCACTCCGTCGTTTCTTCATCAAAAGGCTGTTCCTGCTCTTCAATACGTGCCAGACCCACCAGCGATTCGCCCTCCTTGAGGCGAATGGTTCTCACACCCTGGGTATTGCGGCCAAGTACGGATATCTCTTCACTGCGGGTGCGAACCATGGTGCCCTGATCTGAAATCAGCATAATTTCGTCACCGTCAAACAACTGCACAGCACCCACCAACGGGCCGTTGCGCTCGCTGGCCTGAATAGCGATCATGCCCTTACCGCCACGACCCTTGGTGGGGAATTCAGACAGCGCCGTACGCTTGCCATAACCCTTTTCAGACACCGTCAGCACATAGCCCTTCTGCTGGGGAATCACCATCGACAACACCTGATGCTCTTCCGGCAGGCGCATACCGCGCACACCCTTGGAAACCCTGCCCATGGCACGAACGTCTTCTTCGGCAAAGCGCACAGCCTTGCCTTCACTACTGAACAGCATCACATCACAGCTGCCATCGGTGATGGCAGTGCCCACCAGGTGATCGCCCTCCACCAAATCAACAGCACGCAAACCGACGCTGCGGGGACGTGAAAACTGATCCAGAGAGGTTTTCTTTACCGTGCCATTGGCCGTGGCCATGATCACGTAACGGTCTGCACTGTACTCCTCCACTGGCAGGATAGACGTGATGCGCTCATCGTCATCTAGCGGCAGCAGATTCACCATCGGACGGCCACGGGAATTACGGCCCGCCAAGGGGATTTGATAAACCTTTAGCCAGTAAACCTTACCGGCACTGGTAAAACACAACACTGTGGTGTGGGTATTGGCAATCAGCAGGTGCTCGACGAAGTCCTCGTCTTTTACGGCAGTCGCTGATTTGCCCATACCACCGCGGCGCTGGGCCTGGTAATCGCTGAGGGGTTGTGTCTTCGCATAACCGCCGTGGGAAATCGTTACCACGCGGTCTTCTTCAGTAATCAGGTCTTCAATGGTGAGATCGTGCTGAGACTCAATAATCTCAGTACGGCGATCGTCGCCAAATTCTTCACTGACCGCTTTCAGCTCCTCGCGAATCACCTCCATCAGGCGATCGTGAGAACCGAGAATCGACAGGTATTCTGCTATTTCCTCCAGCTTTTCCTGATACTCGGTGAGCAACTTGTCGTGCTCCATGCCAGTCAGGCGGTGCAGGCGCAACTCCAGAATGGCCTGAGCCTGGGCCGGGGACAGGTAGTATTTACCCTCCCGCATGCCGAATTGAGGCTCCAGATCTTCCGGGCGACAGGCATCACTGCCGGCGCGCTCCAGGAACTGGCTCACTGCAGCAGCTGGCCAACCCTCAGCGATCAGTCGCTCCTTAGCCTCCGCAGGGGTCGGCGAGGACTTGATCAGCTCAATCACCGGATCGATATTGGCAATGGCCACCGCCAGGCCTTCCAGAATATGGCCGCGTTCGCGGGCCTTGCGCAACAGGTAAACCGTACGGCGGGTCACCACCTCGCGGCGATGGCGCACAAACGCCTCAAGCATCTCCTTGAGATTGAGGGTACGAGGCTGGTCATCAACCAGCGCCACCATGTTGATGCCGAACACGTTCTGCAGCTGGGTTTGGGCGTAGAGATTGTTGAGCACTACCTCACCCACGTCACCGCGCTTGATCTCAATGACCACGCGCAGGCCATCCTTGTCAGATTCATCGCGAAGTTCGGAAATCCCTTCGAGCTTTTTCTCTTTAACCAGCTCGGCAATACGCTCTATCAGGCGAGCCTTGTTCAGTTGGTAGGGGATCTCATTGATGATGATGGTCTCGCGACCCGTCTTTTCGTTGGTTTCCACTTCTGCACGGGCGCGTACATAAATGCGACCCCGGCCCGTGCGATAAGCCTGCAGAATACCCGCCTTGCCATTAATAATTGCAGCGGTAGGAAAGTCCGGGCCAGGGATATACTCCATCAACTCGTCAATAGAGATATCCGCGTTATCAATCAGCGCCAAACAACCGTTGACCACCTCTTTCAGATTGTGGGGCGGAATGTTGGTAGCCATGCCCACGGCGATGCCGGAAGAACCGTTAACCAGCAGGTTGGGCACCCGGGTGGGTAACACCTCAGGGATCAGTTCGGTGCCGTCATAGTTTTCCACATAGTCGACGGTCTCCTTATCGAGGTCCGCCAACAACGAATGGGAAATCTTCGACATACGAATTTCGGTGTAACGCATGGCCGCGGCTGAGTCGCCATCGATGGAGCCAAAGTTTCCCTGGCCATCCACCAGCATGTAACGCAGCGAGAACGGCTGCGCCATACGCACAATCGTGTCGTAAACAGCGGAATCACCGTGGGGGTGATATTTACCAATCACGTCACCCACAACCCGTGCCGACTTCTTGTAGGGTTTATTCCAGTCGTTATTCAGCACGTTCATGGCAAACAGCACTCGACGATGCACCGGCTTTAGGCCATCGCGTACATCGGGCAACGCTCTACCGACGATGACGCTCATGGCGTAATCGAGGTACGACTGGCGCAGTTCGTCTTCAATATTGACGGGCAGGACTTCTCTAGCTAATTCACCCATGCTGGTGCTCAATCCCCTTTATGCTTGTTTTGTGCCGAGGCGCCAAATAGCGCCAAAACAAGCGCGCGATCATACCATAAAACCGGCCCGCGACGCCTCTGTATCCCTTTGTTTAACGATCTTTTTTCTGCGGGTATACTGCCCTGCCCCAAGGCCGTTACAGGATCGCCGAACCATGACCAATGAACCCATCGATTTGCTGATTTCAGCGCGCTGGATTATTCCGGTCATTCCCGAGGATCAGGTCTATGAAGATTGCAGCGTCGCCATCGACGGCGGCAACATCACTGCCCTGTTACCTTCGGCAGAGGCAAAGCGCAAATACAGCCCCCGCCAGCAGGTGGAACTCGGCAACCACGTGCTGATACCGGGGCTGGTCAATGCCCACGGCCATGCCGCCATGACTTTACTGCGCGGCTTCGCAGATGACTATCCGCTCAAAACCTGGCTCGAAGAGCACATCTGGCCAGCAGAAATGCGCTGGGTGAACGAAGAATTCGTTCAGGACGGTACAGAACTGGCCATTGCAGAGATGATTCGCAGTGGCACCAGCTGTTTTTCCGATATGTATTTCTTCCCGGAGAGTTCTGCCAAAGCGGCGATACAAGCGGGTATGCGCAGCCAGATTGCCTTTCCGGTTTTTGATTTTCCTTCACCATGGGGGCGCGGCCCCGACGAATACATCCACAAAGGTTTGCAGCTTAGAGACGACTACAAGGGTCGCGAACTGATCAGGATAGCTTTTGGTCCCCATGCACCCTACACCGTGAGCGATGAACCGCTGCGCAAAATTGCCACGTACTCCGAGGAGCTGGAGACCTCTGTTCAGATTCACCTCCACGAAACAGCAGAGGAAGTCGCCACCAGTATCAAACAATATGGCGTGCGACCCATCCAACGCCTGAAAGAGCTGGAATTCTTCTCACCACTCACCCAGTGCGTACATATGACCACGCTGGACGACACGGACATAGAAACCATCGCCGCATTCAATGCCCAGGTAATTCACTGTCCACAGTCCAACCTGAAATTGGCCAGCGGATTGTGCCCGACAGCAAAATTACTGCGGCAAGGCATCAATGTGGCATTGGGTACAGATGGCGCGGCCAGCAATAATGACCTGGATATGTTCGGCGAGCTCAATACGGCAACCCTGGTCGCCAAAGCTGTAGCCGGCGACCCCACTGTCGTCGATGCTCACCAGGCACTGCGCCTGGCCACCATTAACGGCGCCCGCGCCTTGGGCTGGGCTGACCATATTGGCAGTATCGAACCCGGCAAGGCGGCGGATCTGGCCGCAGTCGCACTGGGGACAATTGAAACCGAACCGCTGTATAATCCGGCCTCTCAACTGGTCTACACTCAGTCAGGCAGTCGAGTCAGTCATGTCTGGGTCAACGGCACAGTCCTAATGGCAGGCCGACAATTGCTGACCGTCAATGAAATGGAAGTACTGACCAAGGCCAAACTGTGGCGCCGCAAACTGGTTGATGCGTAACCAGTTCAGCTCCCAATTAACCAGAACACACCCGGAACAACCGATGCCCGCACCCAATGTAGACCGCGCTGAAATTGCCAAATTTGAAGCTTTGGCTAGCCGCTGGTGGGACCGGGAAAGTGAATTCAAACCCCTGCATGACATCAACCCGCTGCGTGCCAACTGGATTGATGAACGCTCCCCGGTTGCGGAATGCAAATTGCTTGATGTCGGCTGTGGCGGGGGCATTCTCGCCGAGGCGATGGCCCACCGAGGCGCAGATGTGACTGGCATTGATATGGGGGAAGCCCCGCTGGCCGTGGCCCAGTTACATGGCCTGGAAAGTGGCATTGCCGTCAATTACCAGCGCTGTACCGCTGAAGAAATGGCGGAACAACAACCCGAAACCTTTGATGTTGTCACCTGCCTGGAAATGCTGGAGCATGTGCCGGACCCACTTTCCGTCATCAAAGCCTGCTCCCGACTGGTCAAACCTGGCGGCCACCTGTATTTTTCCACCATCAACCGCAATCCGAAGTCATACCTGTTCGCCGTTGTCGGCGCGGAATACCTGCTGAGAATGTTGCCCAAGGGTACCCATGAATACAGCAAATTCATTCGCCCTTCCGAGCTTGGCATCTGGATACGCGACTGCGGGTTGGAACTGCAGGATATGACAGGGCTGGTTTATAACCCTTTTTCACGTCGCTACCGTCTTGATGAGCGCGATGTGGACGTCAACTACATGGTTTACGCCCGCAAACCTGCCTGATGTCTGAGCCACTCACAACCACACCAAAATACCGCGCTGTGCTGTTCGACCTGGACGGCACCCTGCTGGACACGGCACCGGATTTTCTCACCTGTACTAATCAATTACTGCACAGCAAAGGAATGCCCCTGCTCGACGAGGCAAACATCCGCCGCCTGGTAACCCATGGCTCAGCCGGCATCATCAACAAGGTCTTCCAGCTGGAGCCGGAACATCCGGATTTCGAGCCCATACGCCAGGAATTGCTGACTCTGTATTTTGACAATCTCGCGGACCGTACCCGGCCCTTCCCTGGCATCCCAGAACTGCTATCTAAACTGGAACAACACAACATACCCTGGGGTATTGTCACCAACAAACCTGAGCGCTACACCCTGGCCATTCTTGATCAGCTACCGTTGTGGCCACCACCCGCCACTGTTATCTGCCCCGATCATGTACAACGCACCAAGCCTGACCCTGAGTCCGTGTTGCTAGCCTTGCAACAGATCAATATTGAACCGCATCAAGCGGTCTTTATTGGCGATCACCTTCGTGACATTGAAGCTGGTCTCCGGGCCGGTACCGCAACCATTGCCGCGGCCTACGGCTACCTCAGTGAAGATGAGGACCCCAACGACTGGGGAGCCCACCACACGGTGGCATCTGCCACTCAGCTGGCCAACCTGATTTTTTAAAGGAAAACCCATGAATCCAAAAAGCTACCAGGCACCTGACAGGCTGTTAGAGAATAAAGTCATCGCCGTCACCGGAGCCGGAGACGGGATTGGCGCGGTTGCCGCCAAGACCTTTGCCGCCCACGGAGCCACCGTTATTCTGATCGGCCGCACAGTGCCCAAGCTGGAAGCGGTCTACGATGAAATTGAAGCTGCAGGCGGTCCCCAGCCGGGGATCTACCCTATCTGTCTGAATGGCGCAGTAGAAAAAGACTATCAGGACATGCACGACCGTCTTGAGGAAAGCTTTGGCAAGCTGGATGGCCTGCTACACAACGCCGGGGAATTGGGTCAACGCACACCTATCGCCAACTATAAACTCGAGAGCTGGCAGAAAGTCATGCAGGTCAATGTTACTGCTCAGTTTCTGATGACCAAGTCGTTACTGCCCCTGCTGGAAAAGGCGGATCACGCCTCTATTATCTTCACCAGCTCAGGGGTGGGACGTGTGGGCAAACCTTTCTGGGGCGCCTATGCAGTCTCCAAATTTGCCACAGAAGGCCTCTGTCAGGTACTCGCCAATGAGCTGGATGGCACCAGCAATATTCGTGTCAACTGCATAAATCCAGGCGCCACACGCACCCGCATGCGGGCTGCTGCCTACCCGGCGGAAAACCCAGCGTCAGTGAAAACCCCGCAGGAGATCATGCCAACCTATCTGTATTTGATGGGTGACGACAGCCTCGACATTACTGGCCAGTCAGTGGACGCGCAGTAAGCCATTTCCACTCAACACCCTCTTAACTCTCCACCAGAACCGGCGCTTTAGCCCGTTCGCTGTGACTACTGCGCATATTCATAAACGGTCGCTCAAGAAACAAAAACACTACCAGTGCCACCAATAGACTGATAGAGATACCTCCGACTGTGGTAATGACAATTTTTTGTAGCACCGGAAGTTCAGGCGCAAACTGGAAGATAGCCGTGTAAATACCAGCAATAACAAACGGGTGGAAAAGATAGGTCGAGTAGGCCAACTGGGCGATCGGATAAAGAAATGACGAAGACAGGAAGCGGGAAATCCAGCGACAAATTCCGTAATCCGCGTAAAGGCTACTGACCATGACGATGCAAATAGCCATCGTGAACAGGTGGCGGCAACTGGCGTAGTAGAGAGCACCCCAGAATTTGGGGAAAGTCGCGTGCTGATTGTTCACGGGAATGGTTGAGATAACAGCGATGGCAAGCAACGCTATCCCCGTCAACCAGGTAATAGCCGCACGATTACGGCGAAAAAAGCTGATCATTGCCTGCTGATGGTAGACGTGAAAATACGCCGCAAAAATCCCCGGCAGGAAACTGCCAAACCTGGTCCAGGGTTTGACATATATGTAGTCGATAACGTCAAAAAAACCCTCGCAAGTAGTTTCATACCAGCAGATGGGCAAAAATAATTCATACCGCCAGATGACGGCCAACCGAACCAGGACAAAGGCGATAAACGCCAACAGCATTGACCAGAAAAGGGTCGTTGGGCGGCAATTGCGCATGCCCAACAGCAATAGCAAGGGAAACAAAAAGTAAAACTGCTCCTCAATAGCCAGAGACCAGGTCCAGGGCATGAAATGGGTAGAGGCAGGCAACAGGTTATTGATGTAGAGCAAGTTGCTCCAGATGTATTCCTTATTTGGCGCGGCTAGCAACCCAAACCCCAATGCCAAAAGATAAGCAGGCATCAGCCTCATGAACCGCCGCTGATAAAAACGTCCAAAACGTATACCACCAGTCTTTTTGTATTCCTTCATCAAAATGGTAGAAATAAGAAAACCACTAATAACAAAGAAGACATCCAGACTTAAATCGCCATTGAAAACCCAGTTCAACCAAATGGGGGCACCGTAAAACAACTCCACTACGCTTTCGTCAAAGATGCTTAAAAACCAGACACAGTGGATAGTCAGAACAAGCAAAATTGATAGTGCTCTCAGACCATCAACGGGCCGCAATTGTCCCTGAGTGGGATTAAAGAGAATCCTGAGATTATTTTTGATTGAAAATGGATTGGCGTTATTAGACACGATAACTCTCTTGAATCCTGATCATTTAACCCACTGCAGTTCTTTCAACATTGGAAGGCAGCGCACGACACCTTCAGCAAAGCCGATCTGTGACACATACCCCAATTCCCGCTCGGCCTTATCGGCAGGAAATTCCAAATCCATGGCCAACAGATTGACGGCCACCTTACTGAGCGGAAGAGTCCGAAGCAACTGCACTTTGGCCAAAAACTCCAGAAGACCCGCTATAGGCCTCACTAGTGTGGCTGGGACAGAGCCAGGTTGTGCTACACCAAGCACTCCAGAGAGCGATCGTGCGAAGCCCTGCCAGGTGGGAGGTGCTTTGGAGCAGGCGTTGTACGCCTGCCCTACTGCCTCCGGCCGCACTGCACAGCGCAGCAGCATATCGGTCAGGTCCGAGATATACACTAATGGAATACGGTTAGCGCCCCCGCCTATCAGTTTGAACTTTCCCTCAGCCATCATGCTTGCAAGCTCGGGAAGGAAACCACCACGACGGTCTCCTGGCCCGTAGATAAATACCGGCCTGACGATAGTAGTTTCTAACTGCCCCGCGTGACACGCTTCGAAGCAGGCTTTCTCAGCAGCAATTTTTGCCTGAGCATAGGGATCAATACTACTGCTCAGCAATGCATGCTGTTCATCGCAAACACCCGCATCACTCAATTCATAAACCGCAACGCTGCTGACATACACAAAACGCTGTACCTCCGATTTATAGGCGGCATCCAGCAGATTGTTCGTGCCTTGTGCAATCACACGGTGAATGTCTGCGCTGCGGTGGCCTACCCCTGTCAGGGCCGCGCAATGGAATACCACATTCGCACCGGACATGGCCTCGGCCAAGCCTTCAGGCTGACAAACATCGCCAAAGGCCAGAGAAACATCCAAAGCACTGAGCCTTGCAGTATCACTTTGGGGACGAACCAGCGCTGTTACTGTCCAGCCATCAGCAGTGAGCTTTTCGGCCAAGGCGCCTCCGACAAAACCTGTGGCGCCGGTAATAAAAGCGTGTTTTTCCTTATTCGACATAAACCCAGCGACCCTGCAACGGCTTCAGAAAGTGACCCTGGAATGACTAGCGGCTGGACGGCCCTCTGGAGCGAAGACGCTTCAACTGTCGATCCCATCGTTTTTTATCTTGCGGCGCCTGTTGCCGCTGCTTTTTGCGAACAGATAGATCCACGGCAGACAACACATCGGATAGCGACTTGTCATCCAGCTCAATCCACTGTCCCTTGCGCACATAGGAAGGCATGAAGATCGGGCCAAAACGCACCCGCTTGAGACGGTTCACTTCCACACCCTGTGACTCCCAGAGACGGCGAACTTCGCGATTGCGACCTTCCATCAGTGCCACCGTATACCAGCCATTACTGCCAACGCGCTCTCCAGGCACCACATCGCTGAATTTGGCGATGCCATCATCCAGCAAAACGCCCTCCCTGAGGCGCTTGATCATGGCATCATCCACTTGCCCGTGCACACGCACCAGATACTCACGATCCACCTCGTACGAGGGATGCATCAGACGGTTGGCCAACTCTCCGTTATTGGTAAACAACAACAGGCCCGTGGTGTTGATATCGAGGCGACCAACAACAATCCACCGCTCACCACTCAATCTGGGCAGGCGGTCAAATACGGTTTTTCTCCCCTCGGGATCAGAGCGGGTACAAACTTCACCTTCTGGCTTGTTGTAAACAAGCACCCGAATACGCTGGTCCGTGCCAAGTAATCTGGCTCGTTTGCCATCTACAATCACCGTGTCATCCGCGGAAACGCGGTCACCCAATTTGGCAACCCGACCATTGACCTGCACACGGCCATCACTGATCCACTGTTCCAGTTCCCGGCGCGATCCATAACCGGCCGCAGCCAGTACTTTTTGCAACTTATCTGCCATCAGTTCTGTTGCAACCTGCTTTCTTCATCTGTCTCGGGCATTTCCTGCTCGACCGCTGATTCCTCGAGAGAATCAGATAGTTGTTCCTCTGCGTTTTCTGTTGTCTCAGCTTCCCTGGTCTCAGCGACCTGTAGTGAGAGCTCAGGGTCAATACTGTCAATATCGCGGATCTCACTCAGTGCGGGCAAATCCTCCAGGCTCTTGAGATTGAAATAATCGAGGAATTCGCGGGTTGTTGCGTACAGTGCCGGACGCCCGGGAACATCCCGGTGACCAACAACTCTCACCCACTCCCGCTCCAGCAGGGTTTTGACGATTTCGGAACTGACCGACACGCCACGAATCTCTTCAATATCACCGCGTGTCAGCGGCTGCCGATAAGCAATCAAGGCCAGTGTCTCAAGCAGCGCCCGTGAATATTTTTTAGGTTTTTCTTCCCACAGTCGATTAATCCAGGGCGCCAGCTCCTGGCGCACCTGAAAACGGTACCCACTGGCGGTTTTGGTCAGTTCATAGCCCCGGTTGCCACACTCATTCTCAATATCCTCAAGCACTGCGAGCAACTGATCTTTTGCCGGCACCTGGTCAATATCAAACAACCCCTGCAGGTGCCCGATATCCAGAGAACGCCCCGATGCCAGGAGCGCGCCCTCTACAATTTTTTTTAGGTGATCGTTATCCATTTTTTCCTTTACTCGTTAACGCGCTTTCACATGGATGGGACCATAGGATTCACTCTGCACAATCTCGACCAAAGACTCCTTGATGAGCTCCATGATGGCGAGAAAAGTGACGACCACACCACTGCGCCCTTCGCTGAGTCGAAACAGGCTGACAAACGGTACGAACTGCTTGTCACGCAGTGTTTCCATCACCTGAGACATACGCTCCCGGGTCGACAACTTCTCCAACTGCACCTTGTGACTCTCAAACATTTCAGCACGGCGCAGCACATCAGCCAGTGACAGCAGTATTTCTTTCATAGCCACATCCGGCTGGGGGCGCTCGCTTTGCCGGTCGGGCTCTTTTGCCGTCGCCATAAAGACGTCACGACCCAAGCGGGGTAATTCATCAATATCTTCTGCCGCCTGCTTGAAGCGCTCGTACTCCTGCAACCGCCGAATTAACTCTGCTCGAGGATCATCCTCTTCCTCCTCGACAGCCTGCCGCGGCAGCAGCATACGGGATTTTATTTCAGCCAGCATAGCTGCCATCAACAGGTACTCAGCTGCCAATTCCAGCTGCATGGCCTGCATCATATCGATATAAGCCATATATTGGCGGGTAATCTCCGCCACATTGATTTCGAGAATATCGAGATTTTGCCTGCGGATCATATAGAGCAACAGATCCAGCGGGCCTTCAAACGCCTCGAGAAAAACTTCCAGGGCTTCGGGGGGAATATACAGATCTTTGGGGAGCTCGGTAATCTGGCGCCCCATGATCATAGCGAACGGCATTTCTTCCTGAAGCGGGTGGGAATGAAGCTCCGCTGCCGGGATGTCCTGAGAGGGGTCTACTTCTGGAACTGTTTGGGGTGCCATGGAACCACGGTTCGCGCTGGTGGAAAGGGCCATTATACTTTGATTCGCTGCTGCGACCAGCGGCACACATGGAAGCTGTATTCAGGTGAGGAAGTCTTCGAATTGCCCGACACCCTGTCTGATGATTTCAGGGGTATCCCCGGTCAAATCAACGACGGTAGTCATTTCAAGCCCGCAAAATCCGCCATCAATAATCAAATCCACCCTGCGCTCAAGCATATCCCGAATATCGTAGGGATCTGTCAGTGGGTATTCGTCATCCGGCATAATCAAGGTCACACTCATTAAAGGTTCCCCCAACTCTTCCAACAGCGCCAGAGCAATAGGGTTTGCCGGCACTCTCAGACCGATGGTTTTCCGTTTTGGGTGCATCAGTCGGCGTGGCACCTCTGAAGTTGCCTCCAGAATAAACGTGTAGGAACCTGGGGTGTGGGCCTTCAGCGTACGATAAACCTGATTGTCGACTTTAGCGTACAGCGCCAATTCTGAGAGATCCCGGCAGACCAGCGTAAAATTATGATGCTTGTCCAGATGACGAATCTGCCGAATTCTGTCCAGTGCTTTCTTATCACCTATATGACAGCCTATGGCGTAGGCCGAGTCCGTCGGGTAAATAATGACCCCCCCTTGCCTGATGATTTCAACCGCCTGATGTACCAGGCGTAACTGGGGATTGTCCGGATGAATGGTAAAAAACTGGCTCATGGATCGCTACTGTATGCTGACTGTAGCCATTATCTCACAGCAGTGAGCGGAAGGGAGCAAGGTTTAACCTCGGTGAAGCCGCTTCTTATTGAACTACAGTTTCTTCAAAGTATTTGTTCTGGAACTCGCTCAGCGGCAGCGGTTTACTGAAATAGAATCCTTGGCAACTGTCACACCCCAGCTGCTGCAAGATTCGGTACTGCTCTTCGTTTTCCACACCCTCAGCCACTGTTTTCAGGCCTATGCTGGTGGCAAGTGCCACAATGCCCGCCACAATTGCCTTGTCGTTTTCATTCTTCTCCATATCCCGAATAAACATGCGATCAATTTTCAGCACATCAACCGGCAGACGTTTCAGGTAATTCAGCGAAGAAAAGCCGCTGCCAAAATCATCAATTGCCAGCGTAAGCCCCATTGCGCGTAGCGCATTCAACTCGTCTTCAAGTTCACTAGGGTTTTCCATCAGTGTGCCCTCGGTGATCTCAAGCTCCAGCGTTTTCGGTGCAATCTGGTACTCTTCGACGACACGCTGCATTTTTTCCTTGAAGTCATTCTGCTGGACATCCTTACCAGACAGGTTTACAGCAACCTGTAATTTGTGGCCACTTTGTTGCCATTGCTTCAATTGTTTACAGGCGGAGTGCAACACCCAATCACTGACCTGGTTGATTAACCCCGACTCTTCGGCCATGGGAATAAACATATCGGGAGAGACAAATCCGTGACGGGGATGATGCCAACGAATGAGCGCCTCAGCGCCCATCAGTTCGCCATTTTTAAGATCAATTTTTGGCTGATAATAGAGAACCAACTCTTCATTTTGTATGGCATTGCGCAACTCCCGTTCAATTTCCATTCGGCGGGCAATTTCGTCTTCCATTCCTTCAACATAGAAACAATAGTTATTGCGCTCTTCTTTAGCACGAAACATTGCTGAGTCCGCATGCTTCATCAGTGAACTGCCATCCTGCCCATCCTGAGGGAATACCGAGATGCCAATACTGGCGGTAACAAACATTTTCTGCTGCAGAAAAACGAAAGGCTGGCTCAACGCATCACAGATTTTGCCGGCAATTTTCGAAACGGTCTCCAGGTCTGTCACACCCTCAAGGATGACAGTAAATTCATCCCCACCCAAACGGGCAATAAAGTCCTGACTTCTTACACAGCGACGTATTCGCTCCGAAACCGCCTTCAGCAACAAGTCCCCGGCATCATGCCCGAGGGTATCGTTGATCATCTTGAAGCGGTCCAGATCCAGAAACAGAATAGCCAACTGTTTTTCTTCCAGTTGCGCCCTGTTCAACATCAAACGGAGTTGCTGCATCAGTTGGGTACGATTGGGCAACCCGGTCAGTGGGTCATGATAAGCCAACTGTTTGACGTGCTTCTCGACCTTGTTGGCCTGAATCAACCGTGAAACCCGCTGCTTCAATACGGAAAAGTGAATGGGTTTCGGTATGTAGTCGGTGGCACCAGACGCAAACGCTTTAACAATGGAGTTTTCGTCTTCCAACGCTGTCACCATCAAGACTGGCGTGTCGGCTCCATTGGGCAGTTGACGAATTCGCTCACAGGCGGCGAAACCATCTACTTCAGGCATCATCGCATCCATCAGTACAAGGTCTGGCATATGACGCTGACAAAGGGCGACCGCCTCCTCACCGTTGCTGGCTTCTTCAATCACATAGTCTTCCGTTTTGAAGACGTTTTTTAACGCCAACCGCATGGAGCGGTCATCGTCTACAACCAGAATGCTGTATGTATTCCCTTTGAGGTGTGCCTCGCTGTCACTACCGACAATATAATCTTGCAGCTCCTTACTGAGACTGGCATAGGCCTCTTTCAGTTGCTTGTGCAGATTCTCGGCATCCACAAGATCATCTATGGCACCCTTTTCTTCCAGGATTTTAGAAAGGTCAGCAACCCGCTTGGCACCAAAGTTAGATGCACTGCCCTTGACGGTATGGGCCAACTCGCGAACCTTTTTGGCATCTCCATCAAGAATCGCATGCTGCAGTGATTGCAGGTACACCGGGGTGTCTTCCAGAAAGGCCTCGATCATGGAGACCAGCACTTCCCCGACACTACCCTTCAATTCCTCTATCACCAGGGGATCAAAACCATCTCCCGGAATATTCAGTTGAGTTGTCTCCTTGAAGTCAACTGCATCATCTCCATGACCACCCAGCACCTCACCCTGATCCGCTGGCACCCATTTCAACAGCATCTTTTTCAATTCATTAATGCGCAGTGGCTTGGAAAGGAAGTCATCCATACCAGAGGCTGAACAGCGTTCGGCTTCCTTCTGGGTATTGTTAGCCGTCATGGCAACAATCGGAACACCATTCCCATCGTAACGACCACCTTCATACATGCGTATCTGTTTGGTGGCATCGTAGCCATTCATGACCGGCATGTAGCAATCCATCAGGATCAGGTCAAAGTTTTTGCGCACTATAGCTTCAACTGCAGCCTTGCCATTATCTGCCAGCTGGCACTCACACCCCATGCGCTCGAGCATTCCGATGGCCACTTGCTGATTGGCCCGATTGTCGTCAACCACCAGCACTTGCCGTGGGTTTGCATAAAGTTTTTCAATGGTATGGGGTTCCATACGCTTGTATTCTTTCGCCGCATCGGGGTTACCCAGAAGATACTGGGCAAAGCAACTCTTCAGATCATTTGCCCTCAAAGGCTTGCTGAGATAGGCGACCCCTTCAATTTTTTCCGGACTTTCTTTGTCCCACGGGTTGTTAAAGACCGTGAACACACAGTTTTTGACGGAGGCCTCATCACGCACCAGGCGCAGAAAATCAGGCGCTCGCAATCCAGGCATATCCTCGTCAATCAGCAGCACATCAAGGGATTTACTCTGTCTGGAAAGCTGTCGGATGTGCTCCAGAGCATCGACAGCGGAGTCGATGAATTCACAACTCACCCCAATCTTCTCAATCTGTTGCGAGCCATAGGCACCGACGATAGCACTATTGTCAATTAACAGTGCCCGCTTGCCCTGGTAGTCATTGGTTTTAACTGGCGGAGCCACTTTCTTGAGGTTTTCAACAACTCCTGTCGGCAAAGAAAACAGAAAGGAACTGCCTTTGCCGGTTTCACTTTCGACACGAATGGATCCACCCATCAGCTCCACAATCTGCTTGCTGATGGCAAGCCCCAGCCCGGTACCCTCGTACTTTTTAGTACTTGAAGAATCCACCTGAGTGAAAGCATCAAAGATTTTTTGCTGACTTTCTTCTGTAATTCCAATGCCCGTATCTCGAACCTCGACTTGCAGCATCTGACCCTCTTCAGGGGAACAGGGGTCATCCAGGCAGGAAACGTAAATCGACACTTCGCCTATATCGGTAAATTTAATGGCGTTACCCACCAGGTTAATAATCACCTGCCGAATTCGGGAACTGTCGCCGTGAATATACCTGGGAACGCCTTCCTCAATCAGATAGCCAACATCAATTTTCTTTTTCAGCGCCTGGTTAGCCAGCAGACTGATGACTTCATCCAACAGTTCATGCAGAGAACAGTCTTCCTTCTTGATTGTCAGGTTATTGGAATCAATCTCGGAAAAGGTCAGGATTTCATCAATCAATTCCAGTAACCCTTCGCCGGAAAGTTTTGCTGTCTCGACATATTCCTGTTGTTTGGGGCTCAGCCCCATCGTCATCAGCAAATCGAGCATGCCGAGAACAGCATTCATGGGGGTTCTCAATTCATGAGTGACATTCGCTGCAAACTCACCCTTGATTCGGGCAGACTCCAGGGCGGCGGACATTGCCCTCATAAGTTCCTGCTGACGATTTTCCAGAGCCTCCATCATTGAGTTAAATGCATGCTGCATCTCAGCAATATCAGCAGGGCCACCGAGGTCAGCACGGATCACAGAATCGCCATTCTCGGCTCGCTTCATGCTGCTCGCCAGTTTTTCCAGGGGATTGGTCAAACGACGAGAAATACCAAGCAGCATTAACAGCAGGATGACGGCAATGACCAGAGAGATCAGCAAATTACTGCGCAGAATACTCTGCTCCATCAGAATTGAGGCATCTTTGCCTATCTGAAGCAGGATATAACCAAGCAATTCCTCGCCGTCCCCAGGGGGGCTGTCAAACTCAGCCCAGATATTATCCTGGGATTCGCCGGCCATCACCGGGGCACTGAACAACCACATATCGCTGTCTTCCAGCACTAGGGATACATCATCTGGGCGCCTGGCAATGGGTGACAGTTCATCATTACTGCTGTAGAGCACTTTACCGGTTTCGGTAAGCACTGCTACAGATTTCACACCTGGAAAATTGAGGGCGTTATCCACCAGTTCCTTGGCGCTGTCCCTGCTCTGGTAGAGCAGCGCTAACTCACCCTGTTTGGCCAGAGAGCCCGCAACCTGCAAGCCCTGCTCGACCTGACGATCGCGAAATATCTGACTGGAAATGTTGCTGACAGCGAGAGAGGTAATCAGCGCCATGAACAAAACGCCAACGACAAATATGAGCATCAGCTGATGCCTAAATTTCATTTTATCGGCAGATTTGTTCACGTAGCGATTCATGAAAAAGCGGTTACCTGGCGGGCAGGATCAGGTCGACTTGTTCCCTGACATCATTGGATAAGGAAATACCCAAATGGCTTCCTGTCCTTTCGTTGACCGCCAGAAGGACATCCCTGAGGGGATGCATGGTTGGCTCAGCATTCTTCGCCAACACCTCGTTGGCAATTTTTCCAAGGCTTACACCCATTTTTTTATTATCTGGATACACTGCAAACAACGCCCCATGTTTTACATGCAGGGGGTTGGAGGAAAACACCACCAGGTTTTTGTTCCAGGCAGCGTCCAGCAGCAGTGAAAATATCGCACTATTTACATAGGAACCATCTTGAAGTATCCAAACTGCATCACCTGAATTGGCCTTCTCCAGCATCTCAGCATAAATGGAAGCTGCCGCCCTGATATCTTCAGCCAGATAGACAATCAGCTCAACATTCCTTTTTTTCAAATACTCAACGGCCCCCAATAGCTGCAAGTCATCACCACTGGATTTCTGAACCACATGAACGCGCTTGACCCCGGGGGAGAGCACCAACAAACGGTCGAGAATCACTTCCGGGTCGGGAATCATGACAATACCCGGATACGCATACTCCCCGCTGTTTACCGCTCCAAGCACCAGCGGCGGACGGTTTTCCAACGCATTCGCCGTCAGCAGACTACGCTTACCCAGGGCAAGAACAATATCCGGTTTTTTTCGACTCACTTCCGGCTGTAGGCTGGTCTTTTCATCCAATTTAACAAAGGTTGTATCGCCCTTAAAACCGCTGCGCGCGCCTTCAGAAATATCTTCAAATACCTTTGAAAATGGAGCTTTGACTTCAGGATACAGCACCATGAGCTCAGCGCTCACGCTTTTGCTGCTAAGCCCAGAAGTAAAAATAACAATAAGTGGCAGGAACAGTCTGGCAAGCCAACTTCCCCACCCACTATTAAGGTATGGATTGTGTTTAATCATCCTTGTGCTCTGCTTAACCGCTAACCTGCAGTTTTCCCTAGAATCGGTAACGGATTTCACCCATCACCGTTTGCCCTGCCAGCGGCAGGTCGTCATATATCAGTGGGCCAAAGTCAGAATTTTGGGTTGGCTCCCTAGCATCTTCATCAAACAGATTTTTGACGATCAATGCTACGTCAATATTGTTCCAAAGCGACTTGCGACGGAGGGTTAAATCAACAAGTGCGTAGTTATCAATATCGGAGCGTGGATCTCCACTGGCACGATTGCGATCCATCACCCAGTTAGCCTGCACATTCATAAACCAGTGGGGCAGAAACTCCCAATCAGCCTGTATATAGACCTGCTTCTCTGGAGAATTGGCAGAGTCTTTATTGAGATTTTTATCTTCTGATTTCTGCCAGGCAAGATTACCGATCAACTCCAGTTTATTAGTTGCCTGCCACCTAGCCTCAAACTCCAAGCCATGCCCGGTCTGTTCGCCGGCATTCTGGGCTTGCTTTACACCAGGGGTTCCAGAATCCACATATTGAATAATGTCCTCCCATTCATAGTAAAACGCATTTAGGTTAAACGTGAGGTTGTAACCAGCCCGATAATCGAATGCCAATTCATAGCTTTTCAACTCCTCCGGCTCAAGACCTGCATTGCCCTGGAATAGTGGATTAAAAAGAGCGCGGGTCTGGGCAAAGGAAGGAGCCCTGAAAGCCTCACCATAGAGGAATTTCGTTGTTAAATTCCTAGTAGTCGACCATACCAGTGCCAAACGCGGGTTCACGGTATCTCCAAAGTCCGAGTAGTGGTCATAGCGAACACCCGCAGTTAACTCCCAATCATTAGCTAACTGCCACACATCTTGCAGAAAGACGTAATTATTTTCTCGCTCATCTTCTGACAAAAACGCTAGCGGCGTATCCGTGACTTCGACAGGCGGGTCACCAGGCATAATGGGCAAAAACGTATACGGGTTAATTCCGTAGTTTCTTGACTCTTTTACCTTATATAAGTCGCCATAGTAATAACCTGCCCCTAAGCCGACCTCATGCTTATCAAAGCCTTTGTAAAAAGAGGTAATATTCAGTCTCGAATGACGCTCATAAACTTCGGGGTTACCAATCACACCATCAGGAAAGCCTCCTGGATACAAGGGAAAGCTCGTTATCGGATCAAAGAATGGTCCTGAAGTACCCTCAGGATAGAGAACCAGATCCCCTTCAATTTCCTGGGTAGTACTCAGATAGCTAGCCTGAATCTTTAACGAAAGGTCTTTAATAATCTCAGCAGTTTCGTAGGTGAGGTCGGCATTATATCTTTTACTTGTAATACCATTATCTTCTACCAGAGCTTGCGCCGTTCCAGCCCCGTCTCCCCCATGGCTTCTGACTTGCCCCCCGGCTCTGAAAGTAAATTCCTTGTACGCTAATTCTATGCGGGCATCATAGTTTTCCCGTTCCATATTAACTGGGCCAGGAGCATGGGACGCATTCGTAAATGTGAAAGAATCGAGGACGCTCTGTGCATCAGAAGTTATTTTTTCGTTATAACCATCCGTGTTAAGGCCTTCAAGTATTCCATAAAACGCAACCTCACCGATGGTTCCACTCTTACTCACCCAGTATTCCTTAGTATTGTATGTGCCGTATCTGGCACCCGTCTCAAAGGAATCCTCCCCGTTAGCTTCATGGGTAACAATATTAATCACACCTGCAAACGCATCTGCGCCATAAAGGGCTGATCCGGGCCCCCTAATCACCTCAATCCTTGAGATTGCCTGCACCGGCATCCCCCCCCATCCTGTATTTCTATCTCCTTGGAACAGGTTGGTAATAGGGATGCCGTTAATCAGCATCAAGACTTGTGGATTGAAACTAGCGTATATACCCCTAAAAGTGTAAATGGGGTTATAACCCGCACTATCTCTGGCAACATGCAGGCCCGGAATAGTTTCCAACACCTCATCAATATCACGAGCGCCCATTTTCTCAATTTCTTTCGCCGTAACCACTGAGGCAACAGCTGGAGCTTTTGCGATAGGCTGAGTCATCCCCGTTGCAATACTGATAAATTCTTCCCCACCATAGAGCGACATCAGATCCATATCTGAAGCTTCACCAAAATCATCAGCAAAACACCCTAGCGTGACGAAAAAAACCGTTCCCACATACCATCTGCACTTCATAATCTTGCCTCCCACTTTCTAGTTTCTGCGTGGCCAATACTCTTCACGCGAGATACCTTTAATGGAAAAAATGTTCCCTCTTCTTTATCCATCGCATCTACCATTGCGGCAAACATCCCAGCCGAAAAAGCCATCGATGCCATCAAGTAGTATTCTCTGGCTGCCAGTCCTGCATCAGCAGCTATGGCCGCATTAACAGCGGCTATATTCATTTTCATTTTTTTCTTTGAAAAGAGAATATTCTCAATCTCAAATGCTAACTTCAAAAACTCACCATCCCCATATCCTGCAGCTTTTGCAGCAGAAACAACGGGAATAATCCTTTCATCAGCTGGCGCTAGTGGGCGTCCATAGCCGGGTACTACCTTGTGCTCTTTCAGATAACTCAGCACAAACTCTTCTAGTAATCGTCCAGAAGCTTTTTCTTTTGAAGCCTTATGCAGAAATTCGTAGGCACCTTTAATGGGCTTCAGCCCATAGATTGTCGCCTCAGAAGCTGCGATACCCGCACTGACACCCAGAACACCCGTACTTCTGGTGGTTCCAGCCATTGCTGCAATTCTATTTGGCCACAACCGAGGTTCAGGATAACTAGTGCTCAAAACCCACATCGTCTCAGTTAAACGGCAAAACGTTTTATTTTCGCGGCCAGTGATCACAAAATAGAGATATTCCATCCATGTGGATGATGAAAAGTTGGAAAATAAGTCGCGCCCACGAAGCACAACCCGCTCACTAGCAAACCAGGCTCCCATTTCGGTTTCCCAGTTATCTTCACGATAACGAAGAAGTGGCAGTCCCTTCATGGCGACACCACAGAAGGCTCATCGGCCACTGGGCCAGGATCATTAAGTAATTTCAATCCATCAGCAAAAAAAGGATATTTGCGCCAGCCCAGCTTTTCCTGCTCAAGTGAATGCACGGCAGCACCGGGTAAACGCAGTAACAAATACAGCATTTCCGCCTGTTCCGGCGAGAACTCAAGATCGGCCATAGCCGCAGCTGCAACACCAGACATAGCCAACGGCAGCCCAGCAATTTCTTCCAGCTTCTTGCGATTGCATAACAACCAGGAAAGACAAGCGCCCTGACCAGCGCTCGCCAGATACTCCAGGGTTTGTTTCACCGGTGTCGCGCAGGAAACACCATTAGGGTCAAATCCAGGAGGATGCTCCATCACTGTCCAGACATCAGCATGATCATGTTCAGGTGGCTCTTTTATTAGCCGACTCCAGGCACTGATATCAGTCCCACAGGCTGACCAGTACTGTACTGCCGTCAGGATTTCATGCCCACCACCCAAATTACCTGCGCCTACGGAAAGGGCACCGATAAGTGCGGATGCGTGTGTTGATCCTCCGACGCCAGCACACATGGCTGCACGCACACTGTGATCCCGAGGACCAGGGTTCGCCAAGGCAACCGCCAATCCTTCCAGCAGTTTGGCCTGACTGGATGTGGGTCGCTCCAGCTTGAATAGCACATACAAATATTCTATGTACGTGGCTTTACCCAACAGGTCACCGTAGACATCGTAACCGGCACAGAAGCATGCGGAAGCAGCAAAGGGGTTGTCCTCCTCTGCTGTCTCCCGCCATATTTTTGTCGTGATTTGTTCAGGTTGTTTTTCGTTCATACCATCTGCTTAAGGCCTTTGGCCCGCATACCCATAGGCGGCACTTCATCTCGATCAATACGAACATCCAACAGGGTAGGTCCTTCCCTACTGCAGATTTCGTCAATATCCAGTGACTGCAAATCCTCAGGAGATTTAATGATGTGACCTGCCGCACCCATAGAGTGGGCAAACTGGGCAAAATCGATTACTGGCAACTCAAATCCGATGGGCTCTGCACCGGTCAATTCCTGCCCATGGCGAACCATGCCATAGCAACTGTCATTCAGAACCACGAACACCACCGGCAACTTTTCCTGAATGGCAACGGTAATTTCCTGGCCGCTCATCAACAGGCTGCCATCACCTGTGATACAAACCACCGGATCGCCTTTCTCTGCCAATGCAGTACCCACGGCACTTCCAATGGCCCACCCCATGGAAGCAAATTCCAGGGATGCACGAAACAAGCCACCCCGAGCATTGCGCTTGCCGGCAATGCGGCGGTCATAGGGATGCAGGTAATGGGTTGCCCAAGTAAAGCTGCCCCCGGAATCTGCGAGATAGCGGGTATTCGGGGGGAAAATTCTCGGCAACTCGCGCATCAGACGCTGAGGTTTGATGGGTGTTGCATCAGAGCAATAACCCTCAAGATCTTCCATCTTAAAATGCAGCGTTTTCTCTTTATCTGCCGAGTCATCGGCGGGCTTGATATCGCTGCCAACCACGCGAATCTGACTTCTTAAAGCCTTTTCAAACCGGTCGACCAGTCGGTCAAAGATGCTGGACAGGCGCCCTCTGACATGCAGTTTCGCCATCGGGGTACGGGTAAAATTCTCTTCCACAGATTCCACATGGATCATGCGGGTGGTCAACAGAGACTCGGTATCCCAGCCATCGCTGGCCCATTCACCAAGGGTTGCACCAACGGCCACCACAAGATCAACGTCCGGGTCACACAACACATCTCGGGCGCTCTGGTGGCCGGCAAAACCGATCACCCCCCTGAACAACGGATGATAGGGACTGACCAACCCTTTACCATGGGGCGTCACCAGGATACGGGCATTGAGGTCCACCGCCAGGGTCAGAATACTCCCTATGGCTTCACTCGCCTCATCACCAATCAGAAACACCGGGCTTTTGGCATTAACCAGTTCTTCATAAACTGTTCTACCGCAACGTCATCCACCAGGGAGGGCTTATTCAGTAAATTCACCAAATCATAGCTGGGCGGTGCCGTCGCCAAATCACGCATGATATCCAATGGCACACTCAAGTGTACGGGGCCCCCTGGCGACTGGGTGGCGGTCATAATCGCGGACACCAGCTTGGCCTCGAATTGTCCAGCATGGGAAACCAACGTGTTATAGCGAGTACAGTATTCAAACAGTCCGACTGTATTTGTGCCGGTACAGGATGACTCCTGAAAAGCGCCTCGACCAAAAGTGGACAACGCCGTTTGCGCGGTGATGACCAACATCGGAATATTGTTCTCATAGGCAGAAGCTACACCGGTGATAAGGTTGGTTGCCCCTGGACCTGTGGTGGCACAGCAAACACCCAGCTTACCCGTGTTGCGCGCATATCCATCCGCCATAAAGGCGGCACCACTCTCATGGCGCGCTATCACCGCCCGAGGGCCTCCCCTGCGCTCGCTACGCGCCAGGGCGCTGTAGAAAGGCTCAATGGCACCACCCGGCACTCCAAATACATACTCCACACCCAATTGCTCGAGATAGGCTATAAGCAGGTCACCAAATTCCATTTTTTCACCCATTGAGAGATTTGCATTTTGCTTGCCAACCCTGAGAGCATCCATAAAAATTTCTCTTATTTATCAAAAGGATATGGATATTTCTTAAATCTGTTGTGGCAGTTTAGCCATTATTGCCTTATTTTTGCTTAAAATTCAACCATGAAAGGTGCAAATTTCCGAATGGCACACGGAATCAATTTAGCGAAGTGGGCAGTATTTTTCAGCCTCGATTCCACACCCGCTATCCCTTACAATTAACCCCTTTTCACACCCCCTGACTTGTAACTTGATGACACAATCTTCCCCTACAGACATTAGTCGTAAAGAGCCCCCTAAAAGTGAAAACCTCCTTCTCAACCTGCTCTTCAATATTATTCTGCCTACGGTAATTCTCACCAAACTCAGCGGTGACGAATATCTGGGCACCCAATGGGGAGTAGTGGTTGCGCTGGCTTTTCCCCTGACCTACGGCCTGAAAGACTTTGTCCAGTCCCGCAAAATCAACTTTTTTTCGGCACTGGGGACGATCAGCGTGTTGCTGACTGGAGGGATCAGCCTGTTGGAACTGGACCCGGCTTACATTGCGATAAAAGAAGCTATGGTGCCTGCAATTTTCGGGGTGGCCACCCTTGTCTCTCTCAAAACCCCCTACCCACTGGTCAAAACCTTTCTCTACAACGACAAAATTTTACAAACCGATAAAATTGCCCTGGCGTTGCAGGAAAATGGCAACGGTAGGAATTTTGAAAGATTGTTGGCTAACGCCTCCTGCCTGGTAGCAGGTTCTTTTTTCCTGTCTTCATTGCTTAATTACCTGCTGGCGACCCTCCTAATTACCAGCCAGCCGGGAACGGTTGAGTTTAATGAACAGTTAGGCAAAATGACGGCCTTGAGCTTTCCTGTCATTGCCCTACCGGCAATGATTGTGCTGATGGGAGCTCTGTTTTATCTCTTTCGGGGTATCACTCGATTGACCGGACTAACGCTCGAAGACGTTATTCACCATCACGAGAAAAAGGGAAAATAGTTCATGTGGTACGCCATTATCAGTGAAGACACCGAAAACAGTCTGGCCAAACGGCTCACGGCCCGCCCCGCCCACCTGGCAAGACTGGAGGCCCTGAAAACTCAGGACCGCCTACTGGTGGCCGGACCGCATCCTGCAATCGACAGTGAAAATCCCGGGGATGCTGGCTTCACCGGCAGCCTGGTCATAGCCCAGTTTGACTCACTTCAGGATGCCCAGTTGTGGGCAGACGAAGACCCCTACATTACTGCTGGTGTATACGCCAATGTGACCGTCAAGCCCTTTAAAAAAGTACTTCCCTAAAACGGGGCGTTGTTACCGAAAGTTATTACCGAAAGTTATTACCGAAAGTTATTACCGAAAGTTATTACCGAAAACAGGATCTACCATGAGGATAATTACTGCGGCAATTCTCGTCTTGCTCGCCTTCAACCTTCAGGCTGAAACGGTTTATGTTTCAGATGAATATCGTGTACCGCTTCGCTCCTCACCCTGCCCCCGCTGCAGCATTCTGCACAAGGGCATCAAAAGCGGCACGGCAATGACCCTAGTGGAAACCAACGCAGAGGGATGGAGTCATGTCACCACCTCGAGCGGCCTCGACGGATGGATGCCCTCACATTACCTGCAAAATGAACCAACTGCGCGCAAGCTAATCGAAAGCATGAAGGAAAGAACAGCTGCTGCTGAACAACAGGCCACGCAGCTTAAGGAACAGCTGGCTTTATTGCAGGAAGAGAACGATCAACTGACCAGTCACCTGGAAAGTCTGCAGAGCAATAACGAGGGCATCAGCAGTGAACTGCAGTCCATCAAGAAAATCTCTGCCAACGCGGTCGCGATCAGCCAGCAAAACAAGGAGCTTCTGGAGCGAAACGGCATGCTACAGAGTGAAATCGACGTTCTCAAAGCCTCCAATGAGCGGCTGTCGAATAACGAGCGCAACACCTGGTTTCTCTACGGAGCACTGGCCGTGGTCATGGGTTCTCTGTTAACACTGCTCCTCCCGCGCCTGAAAAAACGTAAACGCTTTTCTGAATGGGCTTAATGATGAAAAAAATTATTCTTACCGTTTTACTCGCTTTCTCTGCACTGTCACTACATGCCGAAGAATCAAAGCCGGTACACATATTGCTGACCACCAGCATGGGCGATATCAAGATGGAACTCTACCCAGATAAAGCTCCCAAATCAGTGACCAACTTCAGCAATTACGTCAAAGCCAAGCACTATGATGGCCTGGTTTTTCACCGTGTTATTAAAGGCTTCATGATTCAGGCGGGCGGCTTCAATGAATACATGAGTCCCAGAGAGCCGTCGGGCAGACCCGTCAGAAACGAAGCCTACAACGGACTTAAAAATGTTCGCGGCAGTGTGGCAATGGCACGCACGAATGATCCTGACAGCGCCATGGCCCAATTCTTTATCAACTCCGTGGATAATCACTTTCTTGACCGCAGTGGCCAGAATGCAGGTTACACGGTGTTCGGAAAGGTGACCGAAGGAATGGACGTCGTCGATAAAATTTCGGCTGTCCCCACCGGCCAGGTTGGCCCCTATGGCGATGTGCCCAGAAAACCGATTCATATCGTCAGCGCACGTATTATTGGCGACGAGTAAGCGTGTCCACAGCTCTCAGCGTCAATCTCAACAAAATTGCCCTGATTCGCAACTCCAGGGAAGGCAACTACCCGGACGTCATCGCGCACGCCCGGACATGTATTGAGCATGGCGCAAACGGTATCACAGTACATCCCAGACCCGACCAGCGGCACATTCGCACCGGTGATGTCAGGGAGCTGTCGTCCTTACTGTTGCCCCTTGGCGACCTCGAATTCAACGTTGAGGGCAACCCCCTTGCGCCACCCAGAGGCTCCTACCCAGGGTTTATTTCCCTGGTGGAAGAAGTTCGTCCGGACCAGTGCACACTGGTCCCCGACAGCGACAACCAGCTGACATCGGATCACGGGTTTGATCTGACCCGCTCGGCAGACCAGGTCGCCCCAATCATAGAGCACCTGAAATCCCTCGGCATACGCGTCAGCCTCTTCATGGACCCTATTGAGGAGCAGATTCGTCTCGCTAAAGAGGTGGGCGCTGACAGAATTGAACTCTACACAGGCCCCTACGCAGCCGCCTGGGGGACCCATCAGCAGGAAGAGGTTTTTCAGCAACATTATCTAGCAGCTGAACTAGCTATGGAGCTGGGTCTGGGGCTCAATGCCGGTCACGATCTGAACCTGAAAAACCTCGCCATGTACGCCACCATCCCCGGGCTGCTGGAGGTTTCCATTGGCCACGCCCTCACGGTGGATGCCATCGCCATGGGACTTAGCAATGCCGTGGAAGCCTATAAAAAGATTCTTACTTCAGCTTAATGGCCGCCTTCACGGGCCTGCTGGCAGCCAAGGCAGAGTACTGACTCAGGCTTGATCTCCAGGCGACGAGGGTCGATGCACTCGCCACAGTCTTCACAGTATCCGTAATCGCCCGTTTCAAACAATTTCAGCGCGCGTTCTACTGCAAGCAAGCGCAACCGATATGAAGCTCGACTGGCCTGACTCATCTGCTGTTGTTGCATGGCATCCATGCGCGACAATCGCCCAACCCGGGATTGATCAAGCGTCACCACATCACTAGCCGCTGAAGATATTTCCAGTAAATAAAAAAGCTCCTGCTTCAGCTCCGTCAGCTGCAACTGAAATTGCTGTAATTGCTGGTCCGTTAAGGGTTCCATCGCTCTATAATAGCCCTTTGAATCCATACTGATAACGCCATGACAAAGCAGGCTGATCACAACCCCCAGAACAACTACCAGCAGCGCAAACGCTTCTTCGGGAGACTACTGACAATCTACGGTCGAAAACCGGTGCTGGAGGCACTGCAGGACAGACATATACCCTGCTATCGGGTACACCTCGCGGATACCAACAAGCCCGGTGGAATTATTGAGGAAATCAAAGCGCTGGCCAAAAAACGGGAGATTGAAATTTGCTATCACGACCGATTGGCTCTCTCCAGAATCTCCCGAAATGGCAAACAGGATCAGGGCGTTGCCGCTGACCTTGACTGCCCGCACCATATGCAGCTGGAAGATTTTGTTGCCAGCCCGCCCAGTGGTAATTTCAGCCTGATCGCCCTGGATGGTGTCACCAACCCACAGAACCTAGGCATGATCATTCGCTCGGTCACCGCCAGTCCCTGCCACGGAATTCTATTGCCCAGGCAAGGCACGGCATCCATTTCTCCCCTGGTAATCAAAGCCAGCGCCGGCACCCTGTTCAAAAGTCGTTTAATTCACTGTGACAACCTTGCGGATGCACTGACAGCACTTAAAGAGTTGGGGATTACCGCCTGTACACTTTCCTCACACAGCGAACAGCGTCTTGCGGATTTCCAGCCGGCAGCTCCAGTAGTCTATGTGCTCGGTAATGAAACGGAAGGTGTGAGCCCACAAGTCCATGCCTGCTGTGATGCCCATGTGCGCATTCCCATGCACAATGAGGTGGAGTCCCTCAATGTCGCCGTGACAGCTGCCCTGCTGGCCTTTCGTGGAGAATATTGACCCTGTCCAGTTTTTATTCGGATACTGAAGACAAGCTGGTTCGTTTAGGCCCCTGCTGTTTCCAGAGGTCGCTGAATAGCATAGCGACAATCGCAGCCACAACCGTCAACAACCCGAGCACACCAATGGCCGGCAGTACACCAAATGCCGCGATGGCCTGGCCACTCAACCAGGCACCAATAGGTGCCGAACCGAACAATGCCAACTGGTAAACAGACACAACTCTGGCCCGGTAGGCCTGCGGGGATTCTTCATGGGTCATGGAGCGACCCAGCATCATCGCCAAACCGGAAGCACCGCCCCACAGCACAATAGTCAGAAACAGCAGCCACTGGGGCGGGTGCAGGGAAATCACCACCAGAAAGAAACCTCGCACCATCAGGCTGACCAACAATATTCTGCCGGGTTTGGCGAAACGGCCCACCAAGCGAATGATCACCAGATTGGACAAAATCACCCCGAACATAAAGCTGAACTGAATCCAGGCGAAGAAGGCGGCCCCCTGATGATAAACCTCACGGGTCAGCAGCGGCATGGCAACCAGATACATGCCGAACCCGAGAAAACCAGTAGCGGCGACAATCATCATCAACTGCAGCAGCCGGGGGTCTTGCCTTACCAACTGCAACCCGGATTTCATCTCCTGCCAGGTCGATCCACTGTGCCGGCATTTCGCTTCACTCAACGTCCCAAGGCTGCGGTGCAGGAACCATCCAGACACACTCAGCAATAGCAGCTGTACAAGTAACAACAGTGGCAAGCTGACCTGTTCCAGGTAACCCGCCAGCACAATCCCAATGCTCTGGGCCGTGAATTGCACAAACGATGCCCGGGCAACCGCCTGTTGCAATTGGGTATCCACGACCCTGGATAGCAGGCTTTCCCGAGCTGGTTGAACAAAGGCGGTGATCGTGCCGAACACAAAACCGAACACCAGCATCAGGCCGTAGGTCAGGTGCCCTGTCACCAGGGCAGCCAGCAACATCAGGCAAGGCAGGTTATACAACAGATACAAGCGCAGCAGGTGACGTCCGGGGTGGCGGTTATCCGACAACACACCACCCCAGAGAACGAAAAGCAGTTGGGGTAACATCAGGGCCATTTGCCCCAATCCGACGCGCTCTGGGGTTTCACCCAGCACACCTACCAGCAACCAGGGAAACAACACAATCTGCAACCCCTGAGCCATGGAGCTGCTGCCAACCCCCTGTAAATAGGCGCGAAAACTTCCTGTGGGGCTGTTAGTGGGGGCTTGAGGTGACATGGGGGTTAGATCAGCTGATGATTCCGGAAAAGTTCCAGCAACGCAGCCTCATCCACTACCGGAATATCAAGCTCCCGGGCTTTGGCCAACTTCGAGCCAGCACCGGGACCGGCCACCACACAGGCTGATCGGGCGGACACACTGCCAGACACTTTAGCGCCAAGCTGCTGTAATTTTTCCTTGGCCTCGGCGCGCCCCATCGTCTCCAGGGTGCCTGTTAGCACCCAGGTCTGCCCGGCAAGAGGCTGCTCAGAGGTATCGGCAGGACTCGGGTCTGGCCAGTGTACGCCAACATCTTTTAATGACCCGATGACGTCCAGGTTTTCGGCCTGCTGAAAAAATTCCCAGACAAAGTGGGCCACCACCGGCCCCACATCCGGCACCTCCTGAAGGGTTTCAGGGCTGGCGGACTGGAGCTCATCGAGACTTCCAAAATGCTGTGCCAGACTGCGTGCTGTCGCCTCACCCACCTCACGAATGCCCAATGCATAAATAAAGCGTGGCAGAGTAATCTGTTTGGAAGCTTCCAGCGCATCAATCAGGTTTGCCGCTGACTTGTCAGCCATGCGATCCAGTGCTGCAAGCTGTTCCCGGGAAAGCCGGTAGATATCTGCCACAGAATGCACCAAGCCCTGATCGACCAACTGTTCCACCAGTTTGTCACCCAAACCGTCGATATCCATACCCTTGCGCGAAGCAAAATGTTTAATCGCCTGCTTTCGCTGGGCGGCACATATCAGACCACCGGAACATCGGGCAACCGCTTCATTCGCCACCCGCTCCACAGGAGACCCGCACACCGGACAGTGATCGGGAAAAGTAATATCCCGGGCATCGGCAGGACGCCGTTCCTCCACCACCTTAACCACCTGGGGAATGACATCCCCGGCCCGCCGTATGATCACCGAGTCACCAATTTTCAGCCCCAGGCGTGCGACTTCATCCTGATTGTGCAGGGTAGCGTTACTGACGGTGACACCACCGACAAACACGGGTTCAAGGCGAGCTACCGGGGTGACCGCACCTGTTCGTCCCACCTGAAATTCCACATCCAGCAGGCGGGTCATTTCTTCCTGAGCTGGAAACTTACGAGCGATAGCCCAACGGGGTGCCCGGGCCACGAAGCCCAGTCGCCGTTGTAGTGAGAAGTCGTTAACCTTGTAGACAATGCCATCAATATCACAGGGCAGTTGCGGTCGTATCTCCGCCATCTTTTCGTAGTAGGCCAGACAACCCTGCAAATCGTGGTGCAACTCGATATTCGGATTGACCAGAAATCCCCACTCGCGAAGACAGCCCAGTGTTTCCATATGCGTAGGTGGCAGATCCAGCCCTTCTGTCAGACCCAGACTGTAGACCGCCATTTCCAGCTGACGGGATGCCGTGATACTGGAATCCAGCTGACGCAGACTACCTGCCGCGGCATTACGAGGGTTGACGAACAATTTCTGACCCGCCGCCCGGGCCTCATTATTGAGTTTTTCGAAACCAGCTTTTGGCATATAAATCTCACCGCGCACTTCAAGGCTGCTCGGTGGATGCTGCATCTGTAGACGTAGGGGAATGGATTTGATGGTGCGCACATTCTCGGTGATGTTTTCCCCGGTAGTGCCGTCACCTCGGGTGGCGCCGCGCACCAGAACGCCATCCCGGTATAGCAAGCTCACCGCCACACCGTCGAGCTTGGGTTCACAGACATAGCTGACCGGTTCGTCCCGTTTCAAACGCTCCATGACACGGCGGTTAAAGTCCTCCAGTTCCTTGTCACTAAAGGCGTTATCCAGGGACAACATGGGTACTTCATGGGTAACGCTCTCAAAGGCAGAAAGCGGTGGCGCACCCACACGCTGGGTGGGTGAATCCGGAGTTTTCAGAGAAGGATACTGCAATTCCAGTTGTTGCAATCGACGCAGCAGACGGTCGTATTCTGCGTCGGGAATAGAGGGGTCATCGAGGGCGTAATAGCGGTAATTGTGGTCGTGCAGCTGCTGACGAAGGGCCGCAGCCTCTTCCTGCAGCGCCGGGTCGGGCTTGGTCATTACTCAATCCCGGAGAGCTGACTGCGGCAATAATCAGTAATACGCTGCCTGTAATGTTCTTCTGTCTGCTTGGTGAGTACGCTGCGACTTTCGTCCTTGAGCACACCACCCAGCTCGGCAGACATCTTTTTGGCTGCGTCGAGCAATAGCGTAAACGCCTTCATCGGATCGTCCACATCTTCCATGGCAAAAAACAGACTCACCCCAGGAGTGGAAAAGTTTTCCATATTATCGAGATCAAAGGTACCGGGGTTGACCGAGTTGGCAACGCTGAAGATCACTGGGCCCGAACCGTCATCACCGGCATGGCGGTGGAAAATTTTCATTGAGCCATAACGCAAACCGGCACCGAGCAGTGAATCCAGCAGATCCTCACCGGGGAAGGGTTCCTCCGGGGGCGCCATCATGTGTAGTACGACTACACTCACCACTGGCGGCCTGGACTCTTTCGGAGCAGAACTCACGGGTTTTTTCTGCTCTTTGGTCGGTGCTGCCGGCTTACTCTTTTCTATAGCTGGCGCTTCTCTCACCTCAGCCACGGGTTCGTCTTCTACAACCTTTGCCTGCGGCTCTTCAGTATTTGGCTGTGCCTGCTTGGGTTCGACTGCTTCATCACCCAGATTGAGGGAACTCTGTTTTGGCTCACGCTTGGGCACGGTGAGCTTCGGCTTGTTGGCCTCAGCTCGTTCCCGTACTTCGCGGCTCAACTGTTCAACATCGGAATCGTCCCGATAACCCACCACCCGGGCACCACCACTGGGCAATTCACTACCGTAGTCTTCGGGAAGATCATCGTCATCAAAAATTGGCTGCTTGCGCCGCGGCATATGAATTTTTTCATAACGGGCATTGCGTATGCGACGGATTACATCGAGAAGAATTGCCAGGGCTACCAAAGCACCCAAAGCAATCATCATTTCGCGAGCTCCAAATTCCATCGTCATTAAATCCTGTCAGGCTTAAGCAATATTGTAATGAGAAATAGCCGCTTTCGACACCGGCTGTGTATTGTCCTGAATCAGGCTTCGGCCAATTCCACGGCCTGATTCACGTCCACACTGACCAGGCGCGACACCCCCGGCTCGTGCATGGTCACCCCCATCAACTGGTTAGCCATTTCCATGGCAATCTTGTTGTGGGAAATATAAATGAACTGCACTTTTTCTGACATCTCCGCCACCATGCGGGCGTAACGTCCCACGTTGGCATCATCCAGCGGCGCATCCACCTCATCCAGCATACAGAATGGTGCGGGGTTGAGGTGAAAGATAGAGAACACCAGACCGATTGCCGTCATCGCTTTTTCTCCACCGGACAACAGGTGAATGGTGGTGTTCTTTTTACCCGGAGGGCGAGCCATGATCGCCACACCCGTGTCCAGCAGATCATCACCGGTCATTTCCAGGTAGGCATGGCCTCCACCAAATAATTTCGGAAACAGCTCCTGCAGGGAAACATTGATGCGGTCAAAGGTTTCCTTGAAGCGCGTGCGAGTCTCACGGTCAATTTTGCGAATGGCGTTTTCCAGTGTCTCTAGCGCTTCTTCCAGCTCGGCATTCTGGGCATCGAGATAGGTTTTGCGCTCTGACTCGATCTTGAACTCGTCGATTGCTGCCAGGTTGATGGGGCCCAGACGCTGGATGCGATTTGCCATTTTTTCCAGCTCAGTTTCCCACTGACTCAGGTCTGCGTCTTCTGCCAACGACGCCAGTAGAGTTTCCAGGTCAAATTTCTGTTCGCCAATCTGTTCGACAATGGTTTTGCTGCGGGTGACAAGATCCTGTGCCGTCAGCCGCTGCTGTTCAAGTTCGCTGCGCTGTTCCTGGATTTGCTGTTCCAGGTTTGCCCGGCGCTTTTCGCTTTCGCGCATCTGGTGCTCAACTGCCTCCAGAGACTGACGGGCATCTGCCAGTTCTTTCTCCACCAGCAAGCGGCATTCCAGTTGCTCTGCCAGTTGCTCCTTCAACTCCTGGGTGGGATCTTCATCCTGCCTGAATGTGGTACGAAGCTGCTCACGGCGTTCCTGCAGGCGTTCTACCTGGGTTTCCAGTCGACCAATGCCCTCGCGGATTGACTGCAACTGTGTGCTAAGGGATTTTTCGCGCATCGCCAGCTCATGCTTGCGATCCCGATCGTGGCGTGCATGCTGGCGCGACTCATCCAGAGAGGTCCGCAAACCGTCCCGTTGCTGTAACAGCTCCTCCCGCTGTTGTGCATCCTTTTCCATGGTCTCAATGGCTGCAGACAGCAAACGTCGAGCTTCGGCAAGGTTCTCCTGCTCCAGGGTCTGCTGCTGTTTCGCTTCCGCCAGTTCGTTGTCTGCGCGTTCACGTCGAGCGGCAAACTGTTCCACCTGCATCTGACTGGCACTGAGTGAAGACCGCAACTCGGCATAGTGGCGTTGTTGTTCGGAGACCTGGCGGCTAATGGATTCCCGCTGCACTTCCAGATCATGCAATGCTTTTTCAGCCGCTTCTTTCTGTTGAGAGGACGACTCAATGGCTGCTTCGGTTTCTGCCTGACGCTGCTCCAGTGACTCCAGTTCCTGCTGACGCTTCAGAACACCAGCTTGGGCATCCTGATCCCTAGCGACCCGAAGCCAGTTAGCACCCAACCAGAGGCCATCACGTGTTACTACTGATTCACCCGCTTCCAGTTTTGCCCTCAACTGAAGCGCATCAGAAAGCTGCTCGACCGCATAGACACCACCTAGCAACTGCGCGGCATGGGGACTGTTCACCCTGGCAGCCAGTCGGTCTGCCGCAACAGAGCCCTGTGCAGTGACAGAGGCATTATCCACCAACACCAGCTCTCCCTTGCTGAAACTGGCTAGCTGTGCCGACAGGTCTGAGAGATCATCGACACACAGTGCTTGCAGGTAGTTACCCAGCACCACCTCGACCGCAGTTTCCCAACCGCTTTCGACCTGCAGGGTTTCCGCCAATCGCGGCTGTGCCTGCAGTTGATTGTTTTGGATCCACTGCTGTTGCTCATCGTCGCCGCCCAACGCCGCCTGTTGGAGAGCTTCCAGTGAGGCCCGGCGCCCCATCAGGGTCTGCAATTGGCCACGCTGCCTATCCAGTTCACTACCGGCCTGATCGCCCTGGAGCCGGGCCTGTTCTATCTTGCCGTTAATTTGTTCAAGATTGGCTTGCTGGTCACCGAGGGTCAGCTCCACTTCGGCCAGTTGTTCCTGAACCAGAGCAATCTCTTCCTGCACCTGGCTGTCGCCCAGGTCCTGATATTCCTGCTGAATACTCTCAATTCGTTCCCCGAGACGCCTCAACACCTGTTCCAGGTGTTGGATACGGGACTGTTGAACCTCTGCCTGCTGCCTCGGGTCTGCTGCGCGCTGGTTGAAATCATCCCAAGCAGATTGCCACTGTTGCATGGCACTTTCCGAGGCAATGAGTTCTGCCTGGGAAAGCTCTTCCGCCGCGGTGACCTGCTGCAGTTCGGGAACAATTTCCTGTAGTTCCCGCTGCCAGCTCTCGGCTTTCTGGCGATCGCTACGCAGATGTTCTTCAGATTCGGCATAATTGCGCTCGGTCTGGGCCAGATCCTGTTCCAGCTCACGAGCACGATCCTGCACGTGCTGAATCGCCTGTTCGATGCGAGCCACTTCGGCACCGATGGCATAGAAGCGACCCTGCACTTCATTAAAGGTGTCACCCAGCTCTGTATATTCCGTGCGGGCACGCTCAAGGGTGGTGTCGCAGCTGCTGCGCTCAGTGACCAATGCCTCTATCTTTAACTCGAACTCAGTGATTACTTTCCTGCGTTCGGTCATCTGCCCTTCCAGCAAACGCCAACGCAGTGCCTGTAATTCAGCTTTTAAGCGACGTTCTTCCTTTTTCAATTCAGCGTATTTTTCAGCGGCCTGTGCCTGCCGTTCCAGGCGGCCTAACTGGCGGCCCAACTCGTCGCGAATATCCGTCAAACGCTCAAGGTTTTCTTGGGTACGACGCATACGGTTTTCAGTATCCTTGCGGCGCTCCTTGTATTTTGAGATTCCGGCAGCTTCCTCGATATAAACACGCAGCTCATCGGGCTTGGCTTCAATCAGGTTGGAAATCATGCCCTGTTCAATGATGGCGTAACTGCGCGGACCGAGACCGGTGCCAAGAAAAATATCGGTGATATCGCGACGGCGGCATTTGTTGCCGTTCAGAAAATAATTGGACTGTCCGTCCCGGGTAACCTTGCGTTTGATGGAGATTTCACTCCAGCTGGCGTACTCACCGCCAAGTGTGCTGTCGGAATTGTCAAACACCAGCTCAATGGACGCCTGGCCAACCGGCTTGCGCCCGCCGGAGCCATTGAAGATCACGTCTGTCATGGACTCACCGCGCAGGTGCTTCGCCGAGCTTTCACCCATCACCCAGCGCACCGCATCAATGATATTGGACTTACCGCAGCCGTTAGGACCTACAACCGCACAAAGGTTGCTGGGAAAAGACACCGTGGTGGGGTCAACAAATGACTTGAATCCTGCCAATTTAATACATTTAAGGCGCATGTATGTCTCTTTGAAGTCGGCTTTCCGGCCAGAACAAACTCTGCGAAATGCCACCTGTATTGATAGCGATTAGACGCAGCTAAAGGTGTTGATTTTACACGGCTGTACCGGGGCCACAAGCGGCCATCGGTTATAATTTTCGGTCGATAATGACAGCTTCTGAAACACTCCCTTGAGAAAGGTTCAGTGCCCCGCTGACGCCCTCCAGGTCACCCGGCGCGGGAATGGCCGAGCCACTTTGAGACACCCTGGCCACCACCTGAACCTGCTCCACGGAAGACAACGGTTTGCCTCCGGGCATGGCCATGGTGTCATCCAACACAACTGAGGCCGGCAAGTCTGCCACCTGCAGTCGTGTTACCGCCAAAGGCATCGGCGGACCCTGCCATTCTCTGGCGAACACATAAACCAGCAGCTCCGGGTCGGCCGCCAGCTCAGGCGACAACGTTACTTGCACCTTGATACCGGGCAGCTCTTCGCCCAACTGCTGCTTGGCACGAGCTATGCCTGCCTGCAACGCCTGTGCTTGGGGAGTGGCGGGTGAAATGGCCCGCAGCGCCGATTGCCAACTGGCAATAGCCAAGGTGTAATCTGCATTTTCAAAGGCACGAATTCCCTGTAAACCCAAGGCCGTCAGATTATTCGGATCCAGCGATAGCGCCCGATCAAGGGCACTTTCCGCGCTTGGCACAAACTTGTTACCTGAAGCGAAATACATGGCCTGGGCATATTCTGCCAACAGATCCGGATCATCCGGGCTCACCGCCACGGCCTGCTGGTAGGTCGCACTGGCCTGCAGCATATCCCCGCTCTCCAACTGCAAGCGAGCCAGGGAAACCAGATAGTAGATATTATCCGGCTGGCTCATCAGACGCCTGCCGATACGTTGCGTCAGCTGCTCGCGAAGCTGTGCATCTTCAGCCTGATCCAGGTTACCCCGCAGTCTATCCTGCATCATGGTCGTGATGGCCACATCATCACTGGCACCGAGCATCTCGTATAGAGTGAACGTGAACACGGGTACGATCAGCAGCCCGGCAAGTAGCAACCAGGCACCACGACCACGGGCCTGGCGATGGGAGTCCGCCAGGTTTTCATCGGCCAGCAGCAACCGCTGTTGTTCCGCCACCAGTTCAGCGTGCTGAGCGGCATCAATTTCTTCATCCGCCAGCTGCCGGTCCAGATCAGCCAGCTGCTCCTGATAGAGCACCACATTGGCATGCACAGGCTCGGTATGTTGCTGTCGGGAAGAACGGGAAAACAGGGGGTAAACCACGAACGCTGCAGCGACCAGCGACAGCAGCGCAAAAATCAACCACATCAATGTGCATCCCCTTTGGTATCGGCTGAATTGCCAGCGCCTGTTTTGGACTCACTCAGCAGGGCCTGCAGGCGGGCCTGTTCATCACCGTCCAGGGATGAATTCGCATCCGCCGCAGGTTGTTGCCGGCGTCGCACCATAAAAACCACAAATAATCCGATTAAGAGCAATGCGGCTGGCATCAACCAAAGCAGCAGGGTTGTCGATTTCACTGGCGGCTTGTAGAGCACAAACTCCCCGTAGCGTGCCACCAGAAAATCAACAATTTCCTGATCCGACTTACCCTCTTCCAACATGCGATAGATTTCATCGCGCAGATCCTCAGCAATGGGCGAATTGGAGTCAGCGAGGTTCTGGTTCTGGCATTTAGGACAGCGCAACTCATTGACCAATGTCGTAAAGCGTTCCCGCTCCGAGTCACTGCTAAAGCTTTTTACATCCACAGCGGCCATTGCTTGAAAGGGTGTGAGCAACACCAGCCATAGCAGAGCGATGCCAAGACACATCGAGGCCCTATTCATTCCGCTGTTAGTCACAAAAAAAGCACGCATAGACATTGCCGTATTAGAGGTCTTCAATCACTTCCTTCGCTGCTCGAAAGGCCTCCTGAAGAGCCGGAGCACCAATGTACGGGGCAGTATGAAGCAGCACCTCACGAATTTCTTCCGGGGTACAACCATTGCGCAGTGCACCGCGCACATGACCTTTCAGTTCAGTGGGCGACTTCAGAGCCGCCAATGTCGCGATGGTGATAATACTGCGGGTCTTCAGGGGCAGAGTGTCCCTCGCCCAGACGGAACCCCAGCAGTTTTCGTTGATGTAGTCCTGCACCGGGCGAGTAAACTCAGTAATACTATCCATAGCGCGATCGACAAACACATCACCCATCACCTGACGGCGAACCTTCATACCCCGTTGATAGTCTTCTTCAGCCATGCTGCTTCCTCATTGAATCTGTTGCCACACCGGCAGGATTTTCTTTTGCCAGACGCTCTCATCGATAACGCCCACATGTTTGTAACGAATGGTGCCATTGGCGTCGACCACATAGGTTTCCGGGGCACCAAAAACACCCAGGTCCAACCCCAACCGGCCGGTGGCATCAATCACACTGAGTTCGTAGGGATCGCCCTTTTCCGCCAGCCATTTTTCGGCCTCGGCCAAGTCATCCTTGTAATTCAGGCCAACAATTCGGACACCCTGTTGCGCCAGCTTGTTTAAATAGGGGTGCTCAACACGACAGGCAATGCACCAGGTTCCCCAGACATTGAACAGGGCCGGTTTACCCTGAAAGATTTTCTCATCCATCATCTGTTGTTGATCACCCAACACTGGCAATGAGAACGCGGGCACCGGACGATCGATCAGTGCCGAGGGCATTTCATTGGGATCGCGGCTCAGGCCATTCAGCAGAAAGATTGCCAATACCACAAAAACCATCAGGGGAATAAATAACTTCAGTCTCGACACAGTGTCAGCCTCCTCAGGCACCTGATGCCAGGGCATCACTGGCGGTCTGGCTTGCCCGCTGGTGACGGTAGCGCTTATCCAACACGGCGATAAAGCTTCCCAGCGCAATCAACAATCCACCCAGCCATATCCAGCGGACAAAGGGCTTAATGTGTATACGCACGGCCCAAGCATCACCTGCCAGCGGTTCACCCAGCGCAACGTAGAGATCGCGCCAGAAACCACTGCCGATCGCCGCTTCCGTCATGGTTTGACCGCTGGCCATGTAACGTCGTTTTTCCGGATGCAGCAGGTCAATGGCATGGCCATTCCGAGTCACCGCCACCACTGCCTGGTCAGCAATATAGTTCGGCCCCTGAACCCGGCGCATTTCAACAAACTCAAAATGGTAACCCAACAGATCTGCCGAATCGCCGGGAACCATGCGCACATCACGCTGCTCGCTGTAGATAGTGGTCATGCCCGCACCCACCATACAGACGGCAATGCCCAGGTGAGCCAGGACCATGCCAAAATAACTGCCCTTGAGGCGCAGCAATCCGTGCCAGCGGGAACGGGAGTGGCCGCTCTTTTGCCAGATGTCTCTCAGCGTGACGGCAAAAACCCATGTGGACACTGCCACAGTCACAGCCGCCATCAACGAATATTCGTCGCCATAGAAAAGTGGGAACAACGCCCCTGCCAGCAGTGACACAACAACCGGCACATTCAGGAAACGTGTCAAATCGCTCAGGCTGTTACGCTTCCAGCGCAATACCGAGCCCACTGCCATCAGTACCGCCAAAACCAGCATCAGCGGCACAAAAAACAGGTTGAAATAGGGAGGGCCCACTGAGATCTTGCCCCAGTCCAGCACATCCGCAATCAGTGGGTATAGGGTGCCCAGTAGAATAATAACCATGGCACTGACCAGCAGAATATTATTGATCAGCAGAAACATTTCCCGAGAAAACCCGTTAAAACTGGTTGTACTTCTTACCGACGGGCCACGCAGGGCATAAAGAAACAGGGAACCGCCCACCACAATAGCCAGGAAGGCCAGAATAAACACGCCCCGCTCTGGGTCCGCAGCAAATGCGTGAACCGAGGTCAACACCCCGGAACGCACCAGAAACGTTCCCAGCAGACTCAGCGAGAAAGCAAAAATAGCCAGCAGTAGCGTCCAGCTGCGGAATACCCCGCGCTTTTCAGTGACCGCCAGTGTATGCACCAATGCCGTACCCACCAGCCAAGGCATAAAGGAGGCATTTTCCACCGGGTCCCAGAACCACCAGCCACCCCAGCCCAGTTCGTAGTAGGCCCACCAGCTTCCCAGAGCAATACCCAGTGTCAGAAACATCCAGGCGATATTGGTCCAGGGGCGTGTCCATCGTGCCCAGGCGGCATCCATACGCCCCGCCAACAGCGCGGCAATGGCAAAAGCGAAAGCAACGGAAAAGCCCACGTACCCCATGTAGAGCATGGGCGGGTGAACAATCAGCCCGAAGTCCTGCAACAACGGGTTGAGATCTGCACCCTCAATGGGTGAAAACGGCAGTTCGCGTTCAAACGGATTGGAAGTAAACAGCAGAAACAGGTAAAAGCCGACGCTGATGATACCCATCACCGAAATGACCCGCGCCACCAGTGAACGAGGCAGCGACTGGCTGAAGAGCGCCACGGCAAAACTCCACAGCGCAAGAATCAACACCCACAATAACAACGAGCCTTCATGGGCACCCCACACCGCACTAACTTTATATTGTGTCGGCAGCAGGGTGTTGGAGTTATTGGCCACGTAACTCACGGAAAAGTCGTCGTTGAGAAACAGTGCCACAAGGCAGCCAAAACTGAACGCCACCATCACTGTCTGCCCGGCAACCAGCGGGCGCGCAGAGGCCATCCACAATCGGTTACCCACAGAGGCTCCAGCCAGCGGTATCACCGCCTGCAGTACTGCCAGCACCAGGGCCAGAATCAGGGCAAAATGGCCATATTCAGCAATCAAGTTTTATCCCCCTTTGAGAGAAAGACTGTTCCATCAACTGTCTTCACTGGAAGATTGTTGAGCCCGCTGGTGAGCGGCGTCCATTGCATCTGCCACTTCCGGAGGTGTGTAGTTCTCATCATGCTTGGCCAGGACTTCCGAGGCCATGAAAACGCCATCTGCATTCAGTTCACCGGTTACCACAGCTGCCTCACCCTCGGCAAACAGGTCTGGCAGAATCCCGGTGTAATGCACTTCGACATCCGCTTCACCATCGGTAATCAGAAAGCTTACAAAGAGCGAGTCATCCGCACGCTTCATGCTGCCATCCACGACCATTCCCCCGGCACGGATGCGAACATCCTTGGGTGCTTCACCAGAAGCAATTTTTGTCGGCGGATAGAAAAGGTTGATGTTTTCACGCAGGGCGAAGCTCATCAAACCCACGGCGATGGATGCTACCACCACGATAAAAATCACCATTACCAGACGTTGTCGACGTATTGGGTGCATGGTTGTCTAACTCCGGTTCTCTGCCACGTAGTTGTCATCAACAGCGTCTTCAGACTGGCGCAGAGCTTCCCGGCGTTGCTGCCGCTGTACATCGGCCAGTATTTGACGGCGACGGCGCAACGGGCTCGCAACGAGCCAGAGCATGACGGCAATAGAGACCGCATAAGCAGACCAGACGTAGGGGCCGTGCCCACTCATCTGCAGAAAGTCCTGAAGACTGTCAAAACGAAATATCATGGTTGCGTTCCCTCCACGGGGGAGACCATTTCCTGCACCCAGCGGGTACGACGTTCACGGTAAAGAATTTCAGCACGGGTATTCAGTATCAGTACCAGCGCGTAGAAGCAGTAAAACCCGAGGATCATGACTAACAGCGGCTGAAACATGTCCGGATGCATGGACGGAGCCTCCGTAAGTTTGATCGTCGCCGGCTGATGCAGCGTATACCACCAGTCTACGGACTTGTAGATGATGGGAATATTCACCATACCGACTAGCGACAACACAGCACTGGCCTTGTTGGCCGCATCCTGACCACTGTAGGAATACTGCAGTGCAATCACGCCCAGGTATAAGAAAAACAACACCAGCATGGATGTAATTCGAGCGTCCCAAACCCAGTAGGTTCCCCAAGTGGGTTTACCCCAGATCGCACCGGTAAAAAGGGCTATGAATGTCAGTACTGCTCCAATAGGCGCCGCAGACTTCATAACCATATCGGCAAGCTTCATCTTCCAGATCAGACCAACCGCACCTGAAAAAGCCATCACATAATAGCCAGCCAATGCCAGAAATGAGGCTGGCACGTGAATATAAATAATTCGAAAGCTGTTACCCTGCTTGGCATCTCTGGGAGCGAATCCCAGCCCCCAGGCAATACCGACAACCAGCAGCAACACAGTTGCTGCCGTTAACCACGGTAACCACTTGCCACTGGCCTGATAAAACCAGCGTGGCGAACCCAGGCGATGAAACCACTGCCACATTCGTTAATTTCCTCTCTTCAGCCGTTTACTGACCATCGCAGATTCAACCATGCATGCCGACACGCAAAGCACCCGCAGTAGCAAAGGGTGATATTAATAGGGAAAAAGCCAGTAACGCTCCGATTACCGCCAAAGGACCCTGCACCGAAAACCCATCTACCGCTCGCTGCACCGCACTTGAGCCAAAGATCAGCACGGGCATGTACAGCGGAACAACAATTAATGACAGCAGCAGTCCACCTTTACGCAGTGCCACTGTCAGTGCAGCGCCAATAGCACCCACCAGGCTGAGTACCGCAGTACCCATAAATAGGCTTGCTACCAATGGTAGATAACCTTCTTTCGGCAAGGACAGCATCATACCCAAAACCGGCGACAAAAGGGTCAGAGGCAGGCCACTGATCAGCCAGTGCGCAAGTATTTTTGCCAATACCATCAAGTAGAGAGGTTGCGGCGAAATCACCAGCTGCTCCAGGGTGCCATCCCTGTAATCACTGAGGAACAGGCCATCGACGGACAGCAGGGAGGCGAGCAGTGCCATCACCCACAGGATGCCGGGGGCAATTTCTGCCAGACGACTGGCTTCAGGGGTCAATCCCAGTGGAATCAGGGTAACAACGATAAAAAAGAAAATGACCGGGTTGGCGATTTCGCCGCGATTGCGGAAAGCCAGCAACAGATCTCGTCGCAGTATGGAGATAAAACCACTTCCCATGACTAGGACACCCTTCCAGAACCCGCCAGAGAGAGACGGCGCATACCCGGAATGCCGACATCCTGGTGGGTAGACAGAATGACCATGCCGCCGCGCCCGGCGTGATTCACCAGCAGGGACTGCAGCTCGGCAACCCCCTGCTTGTCAATAGCGGTAAACGGTTCATCCAGCACCCACAACAGTGCCTGCGTCACCAATAAACGGGCCAGTGCTGCCCGGCGCTGCTGCCCGGCAGACAGGGAATAACAGGGGACATCCTCGTACCCGCGCAAACCGATCTGGGCCAGCACCTCTTCATCGGCCAACGGGTTCTGATCGGTATGCACACGGCGCCACCATTGCAGGTTTTCCAGTGGTGACAAGGATTGCTTGAGGCCCGGCAAGTGCCCAAGAAAAAGCAGGCTCTGCAGGTATTCACTGCGTTGACGACGGATATCGATCCCCTGCCAGCTCAATATGCCGTCAGTGGGCGAAAGAGCCGTAGCAATGATACGTAATAGTGTGGTTTTTCCCGCCCCGTTGGGGCCCTCAACCTGAAGAATGTCGCCGCCATTGAGCTCCGTGTTGACAGTGGAAAACAGCAGTCTGTCATCACGCTCAAAGGCTATGTCATGGAGTTTAAAAACAGCGGGTTGCGACAACGGCTACGGGTCCGGACAGTGGCAAAAGCGCTATTATGCCAAAACTTATGGAGGGGAGGTAAAAAGTTGACACGGCCAGGATCGACGATAGAGCCCGGCCGAAAAGATTAATCCAGATCGAAATCGTAATCGCGTATCATTTTTTGCAGACGACGTTCTTCCAGTCGGTCTTCAAGACGGCGCCTGGATTCAGATGTCATGACTTTTATCGATTCCGCTTCCGGCTCTTCAGTATTGTTGTCATCCTCGACGTCGAAATCGTCATCTTCTACTGCGTCTTCGCTACTCATACCGAAATACCTCCATCTCGATATTGACCACTACAGCGAAACAGTGAATTTATCACTGCATTTTTGCGCAAAATAGGTGCAAATCAATAAACGGTCAAGAAAAATAACTTCTTATATTTCATGGTATTAGTAGTTTTTCGCAAAAAAATCCAGTTTTTTGTGGCCGGATAGGAGGTGTAAATCAGCCGGGCGGTCAATATCGGGTAGCATTTGCAGCTCCCGCCAGTCCCAACCTATCTCCGTTAAACGTGTCCGGGTGACGCCCATGACACCGGACGAACCCCAAGGAATACCTTGGAACAATGCCGGGTCAAACCGGGTTAATCCCACCAGTACATAGCCACCGTCCTCGGCAGGGACAAAGGCAGCCGGCACCTCATCCAGCAGCTGTAACGTGGTATTGAGGGTTTGAACCGAGAGTGCCGGGCAGTCACTACCGATTAACACGACCTTGTCGTAGTGGTGCAAGCAGGTTTGGAATGCTGACGCCATGCGCACACCCAAATCGCTCCCCTGCTGCAGGTGCAGCGAGACAGGAAGACCTTCAACCAATTGCTGAAAATATGGGTGGGGCTCGCTGCACCAGAGCTGTTGACAGACTCCTGTTTCATGCACGAACTGCGACAGCACGTGTTCTACCAGCGCACAATGCAAATCAAGGCAGCCCTGTTCTCCCAGACTGGATTGCAACCGGGTTTTCACCTGTCCGAGGATAGGCGCCTTGGCAAACTGCACCAGGCAGCTAGCGGGGTCGGTCGATGTCATTCGTGTAATAACTGCCAGCCAGATACTGTGGGGACGCCCCGAAAAAATAGGCCAGTCGCAGGCGCCACATCTCCAGAACTGTTCTCAAGATTCCCCGGGTTTCCCAGCGGCGGCTGGAGGTAGTAACAGGGTGACGCTGTCGTGAGGGACGACACCGGCCCTTGAGAAGCCGACAAATAGACACATCTTCCATCAACGGAATCGCCGGGTAACCACCAATAGCGTCAAACAGGTCGCGGCGCACAAACAATCCCTGATCGCCGGTGGCAATACCCGAGAGAGCCGAGCGCCAGCACATAGCCCTCTCAATCACACGAAAAAGCCAGGCCCGACCACTCAGGCGCACCGGGAAAAAGCCCCATGCCGCCCCAAGCAGATCATCCGCTGAAAATGTCGGCGGTAGATGGCTATCCACATGCAGGAACAACAGGTAGTCACCACTGGCGGCGGACGCGCCCCTATTCATCTGAACGCCCCTGCCGCGGTCACTGTCTATCACCACATCCACCAGGGGCTTTGCCAGCCGTACGGTATCGTCCTCGCTGCCGCCATCCACAAGCAGCACTTCAACTCCCTGATCACGCAATAGCTGCAGTCGTGTCAGGGCATGAACAATTTCACCGGATTCGTTGAGTGCAGGTATCACAATACTCAGGGAAACCCGGGGCATCAGGCCAGTGCCCCGCCACAGCTGCTGCCCTGACCTGCCGCACAACCATAACAATGATCACCCACGACAATGGTTTGCCCCTCCAGATTGGATGGCAGCAGGTCTTGTAAATGGCGCTGCCGGTCCGATGCTATCAGCTGGTCGCTCGCCACCATCGGCATTGCCAGCATCTGGTTAAAATCACAATCAAACAGATTCCCTTGCCAATCAACGCTGACCGTATCGCGACACATCAAGCCCTCCAGATTGGCGGCCTGAAAATTATCTTTCAGTAACTGCATGTAGGGCTCGTAATCACCTTTGGCCAGCAATGTCGCGCCAAACCGGCTGATGGGCATGTTGGTAATGGTGTACAGCTCGTTGAAGTCGATACCAAAATCGCGGTACAGGCGCTCCCGATAGGTTTCCTGTAACTGTTGCTGAGGAGGCGGCAGAAAAGCGCCCCCCGGGTTGTAAACAAGATTCAATGGCAGCCCGGAATCCCTGCCGTAACCCAGTTGATTAAGCCGCTGAAGTCCATCAATACTCTGCTTAAAAATACCCTTGCCGCGTTGCTGGTCGACATTCTGCTCGGTGTAACAGGGCAGTGACGCCACCACGGTCACACCCTTCTCTGCCAGAAATTCGGCCGTATCCTCATACCCCTCAGTGACCAGGATAGTCAGGTTGCAGCGGTCAATAACTGTGATACCCAGGGACACAGCTTCGCGTACGATGTCACGAAACTGTGGGTGCATCTCAGGTGCCCCCCCGGTGAGATCGAGTGTGTCCGGGCAAGTCTGGCGCAATACGTCCACAAGCAGAGACACCGTTTCTGCGCTCATCATCTCTGTACGACCGGGTCCGGCATTGACGTGACAGTGACTGCAGCTCTGGTTACAGCGGTAACCCAGATTCACTTGCAGATTTTTAAGACCCTGGCGTTTTAGGGGGGGAAAGTCGGTTTTGAGCAATAACGGTTTGGTATCAAGCATCGGCTCATTCTGCCAAATTATGTGCAGGTTGAGACCAGGCTGAGGTGAAAAAGTTTGCCATTGCTGCTGCATGACCGTTTGCTAGTATGTATCAACTAAAGACTCCTCAGCTGAGAATAGAAGACATTTTTTTATGGGCACTACACCTTATCAGTCTATTGTCGTGCTAACCGGCGCAGGCATTTCTGCAGAATCCGGTATTCGCACTTTCCGCGCCAGCGATGGCCTATGGGAAGATCATCGCATCGAGGATGTGGCATCTCCTGAAGGTTTTGAGCGCGATCCCGATACTGTCCACCGCTTCTATAACCTGCGCAGACACCAGTTGCTCCACGAAAATATTGTCCCGAATGCCGCCCACAAGGCGCTGGCCGATTTTGAAAAACGGTTTAACGGCACATTCACCCTGGTGACCCAGAACATTGACAACCTCCACGAGCAGGCTGGAAGCCGCCAGCCGCTGCATATGCACGGTGAACTGCTAAAAATTCGCTGCAGCGCCAGCGGAAAAATCTATGATTGCTTGGAAGACACGGCTACCCACTCAGTCTGCCCATGCTGCGGTATCCCGGGCCAGTTAAGGCCCCACGTGGTCTGGTTTGGAGAAATGCCGCTTTATATGGATGAGATCTACCGGGTGCTGGATCAATGTGACCTGTTCATTGCCATCGGCACATCGGGCAATGTCTACCCGGCTGCAGGTTTTTTTGAAATCGCCAGGGCCGCTGGCGCCCATACGGTAGAGCTAAACCTTGAACCCTCTGTCAATGGTTCTCGGTTTGAAGAACAATGCTATGGAATGGCTTCAGAGGTAGTGCCCCAATACCTGCATACTATCTGCCCATGACCACCAGAAATCCGGCTGTCAACCTGAGGACAAGGAACCTACCCCAGCAAAAAAATCGGGCCAGTGGTCATCGGTCGGGGCTTCCTCGAGCTGGTGATAGGATTCTTTAACCGCGTACATCAGACAATCGCTGAGTGCTATCCTCGGTGTGGTTGTCACCATAAACAACTTCAGCGTTACCCGTGGAAACAACTTGCCCTGGCGAGCCACGAAATACTGATCTATCACATTCTGCCCTCTGGCATCGACCAGTCTGAGAGCATCCAGCCCCTTCGGCCCCAACCAGGCCAGGGGAGAATCCACCCGAGCAATGCCAAAATTGCGGCGATCGATCTGCGTGGGTAGTGTGATATCCACGCCTTCACAGGGCGTATCTGCATAACAGAGGCTAGCGCCCTTCTGCAGCTCCAGTCGCACCGGGTGGCGATAAATATCCAGCGCCAGTTTTTCTTCTTTGGGCAGTGAGGCCGCCTCTGCCAGATTGCTCGCGGTAAGAAATCGCCGCAGACCTTCAATAGCGACGTAATCAGACAGTCGTTGATTCGCACCACCGCACTCCACAGTCAGGATCGGGCAGCCCAGGTCCATCACCTCCATGAGAGCGCCAAGACGAATGTCGGTAATGATCAAGCGGTGGGTAAAGAGGGGAGCCAAATCATAAAAGCAGTCGTGCTCAGCCGCGCAGACAGCAAATGCAGGCCCGTCCCCGGACGTATTATGAATATCTATGACCGCTTCCGGTTGATGATCCCGGATCAACGCCAGCAGTGCTTGAGCCAGTTGTCCCTGCTCCCCTGCCACCGGGGAGGTAAACAACCGGTTCATATCCTCCAACGGGGGAAGAAAACGGTGGGTAAACAGCGGCTCCGCCAGTGCCGAAGAGACAGACACAATTGCCACAAACATCGTCACCTGGGGCCGAAAACCTTCTAGTAACAGCTGGTGAATCGCCTTGAGCCCCGAGGGCTCGTTACCGTGTAAAAGTGTCACCACAAAGCGGCAACGACCTTGATCTGCACCATCCAGGCGTAGCAGGGTGGGCACAGCCAGCTGCTGCAGAAACTCTTCTACAGATGCTGGAATGGACGAAACCGGCGGGTTATTCAGTTCCTGAAAGGCTGATCCCTGAGACATCGTCGTCTGCCTACCTCACTGTCATCTTCATAAGTTTAACACCGGCAAGTTAAAGGTCCGGCCACTGGGCTACTGGAACATTGGCGTTGGAGTGATGACAGTATGCTTTCAGCAGTTGCAGACAAGCCTCATGGTTCCCATGCCCGTTGCCCACCAAGCGGTTATATTGTTGCAACTGCCAACTGGCACCCGTCTGCCCGCTCTGCAGCCTGTCACTGATTAACGATAACCAGGTTTGGGCTTCTTCCTTGTTCACACCGACCTGAATCAGACCTTTCTCCGCGACGGGCAATAACTGCTCCAGCACAGCGGCTAATGACCGCTCCTCGAGACTGTTCTGATGGGCGTTGGGCCAGTAGATGGACGCCCCCATTCCGTGCTGAGCGGCACGGTAAAAGTTGGTACGGGCATAGGAAAAGGGTAGCGCAGATAGCAACGGCTCCACATCTTCCGACAACCCCTGGGCCAGCCCAATAAACAATGCTGCGTTAGCCGCCATATCCGCAGCACTGGGGCCCGCAGGCAGGACACGCATTTCTATACGCAAATGGGGGTCATTACACGGATCATAGATCGGGCGATTCCAGGACCAGATGGTGCCATCATGCAGGCGCAGCTCCTCCAGTTTCGGCACGCCTCCCTGAGCCACCACGGCCAACGGGTCCTCATCACTGAGTATCGGGATCAGGGGTGGATAGAGCTGAACAGTCTCGCGGAACAGCTCGATTAGACTATGGCGCAACCAGCCCTGTCCGAAACTGACCCTTGGCGGAGGTACGGGATGTTCGGACTGGCTATTGAGCCCATCAATGGACTGGCAGAACAGTGGCACTCGGGTTTCATGCCAAAGGCGATGGCCGAGCAATAATGGCGAATTTGCCGACACCCCCACCATTAGGGGAGTAACCAGCTGCGTAGCATTCCACAGGTTCACCATGTCCTGCCCTCGAGGGCGATAATGAATCTGGAAGGACGTGCAGGCGCCTTCCAGGGTGACATCATCGTGGACCAGATTCATGCTGTCCTGCCCCTCAATACGAATGCCTGTGCTCTGGCGGCGCTGTTGAACCGCTTCCGCAAGCACACGATAACGGGGTAGATCCGTCATCACCTGTGGACCAAAGTCCCTCTCCTGCAAGGTCGGCAAAATTCCGATAGGTAGTACCTGCCCCTGCCACGGGTCCATCTTCTGGTTCAATCCGGCGAGATTGTCCAGTATCTGCTGCTGCAGAGCGGTGAATGGTGCACCGGTGCCAGGAAGGGGGGTGAAATTGAGTTCGAGGTTATACCGGTTTAATTCCAGTGTTAGCGTTGGGTCGTCATAGGTGTCTTGAACGGCCTGGTTTTCGAGCACGGGACGCCCTTCGCCATCCAGCAGATATAACTCAAGCTCCGCGCCGATGGAGGGCTCTCCCAGCCCAAAACCGGGTCGCTCCAGCACCAGTTCAAGAGCCTCCAGGCACTGGTGCAACTTGTCCTGAAAAGCAAGAAAGTCTTTTTCGCTGAAGCTGGTCTTTTGAATAAATTGCCCCATTCAGACCTCCTAAAAACTGCCTACGGCTCGGACGGTTCAAATATCTTCATATGCTCCACATAGGCACCACTGGCCACCGTCGGGTAAAGATGTTCCAGGCTTTCAGAGCGGCCGGAGTGGGTTTCCATCCTGGCGTGCTTGCGCCGCAACTGCCGAGGTTCCAGTGCACCACAGGAGTGGGCAATCATTCCCACATCATAGGTCATGTTGAACACATAGTTGGCCACGCGGTCCGATTTCTCCAAAGGATCAAGTCCACGCTGCAATTTCGGGTCGTGAGTAGTTATACCGGTGGGGCAGGTGTTCTTATTGCACTGCATGGCCTGAATACACCCCAGGGAAAACATGAATCCCCGTGCAGAAGTGATGAAATCCGCGCCCATACAGAGCGCCCATGCCACGCCGGAAGGTACGATCAGCTTGCCTGAGGCGATGACCTTGATACGCTCCCGAAGACCATAGCCACTTAAGAGGTCCACAACCGCCGGCAGGCTTTCACGTATTGGCATGCCCATGTAATCCAGCAATGCCTGAGGTGCGGCACCCGAGCCACCCTCGGCACCATCAATGGTGATAAAGTCGGGCGCGGACTCAATACCGCGTTCCAGAATCAGTTCACAAAGCTCCGCCAGCCACTGGGTATCGCCAACAACCGTCTTGAAGCCCACTGGCTTGCCAGTCACCCGTCGCACCTGATCCACCATATCCAGCAAGCCGGCAGCGTTAGCAATTTCCGGGTGGCGGTTCGGGCTGATGGCATCTTCGCCAATTTCGATGGCACGGATACGGGCTACTTCCTGGGTTACCTTGGCAGCCGGGAGAATCCCACCTTTACCGGGTTTGGCCCCTTGGCTCAACTTGATTTCAAACATCTTCACTTCCGGGTATGAAGCAACAGCCACCAGGCGCTCTTCGCTGAGTTGACCTTTTTCATCCCTTACCCCGAACTTGGCGGTGCCAATCTGGAACACCAGATCACAACCACCCTCAAGGTGGTAGGGTGACAATCCGCCCTCACCGGTATTCATCCAGCAGCCGGCTTTGGCCGCACCTTTGGAGAGTGCCCTCACCGCTGGTTTGGACAACGCTCCGTAACTCATACCGGAAATATTGATCAGCGAGGCCGTAGTGTAGGGGTGCTCGCAGTAAGGGCCGATGGTTAGCGGGCTGGGCGCAACGGCATCCTCCCCACGGGTCGGATAGGCACAGTTCACAAAGTAAATGGAGCCCACCGGCCTCAAATCGCGGGTGGAACCAAATGCCAAAGTGCGATCCACATCCTTGGCCGCCCGGTACACCCAGGCCCTTTCGGCACGATTGAAGGGCATTTCCTCGCGATCCATGGCAAAGAAATACTGGCGAAAAAAACTGCCCATATGCTCGAAAAGGTAACGGAAGCGTCCAATCACAGGATAATTGCGGCGCACGGTATGTTTTGACTGGGTGACGTCCACCACATACATCACCATCACCCATATCAGCCCTGCAATCACGGCAATAACAAATAGCCCCGCCAGGGAGTTCAAAATCGTATAAACCCAGTTTGTGGCTGTGTGCTGCATAAACGAATCCGGAAGTGTTATTTATTCTGTTGGCAGTAACCGTTTCTACCTTGTCTCATAGTACCCCTGCTCCGCCAGCAAGCCAATTGCCCGGCACAGTGGTGTATCGCCATAAAACTCGGCATAATCGCGGCCTCCATTTCTGCCGGCCAGCATTCCATGCCCAGAAAGACCCTAAGGCGGTTTTTACCCGACCCCCATAAAACACTACAGTTAAGGCCTCTCCGCTGGATGGGCCCATTACTACGTGATCCCAACCTGTTTCATATCAACCGCTTCTCTATTGCCTCATCATTCTTTATCGGCCTGTTTTGTGCGTTCTTGCCAGTGCCGGGACAAATGTTCATCGCCGCTTTCCTGGCGTTGCTGTTTCGCACCAATCTGCCCGTTGCCGTGTCGCTGATCTGGATAAGCAACCCACTGACCATTGCACCGATGTTTTTGTTCTCCTACAGCATTGGCGTATTACTACTAGGCCATCAGGAGACCCAATTTACGATTGAACTGAGCTGGGAGTGGGCCTCCGCCCAGGGCAGTGCGATCTGGCTGCCGCTCATTACCGGCTCGCTGATCTGCGGTCTGGTCTCCGGCATCACGGGTTATTTGACGATCCTTTACCTGTGGCGCTGGAAAGTGATCAAGAATTGGGAACAGCGAAAACGCAATCGTCTAGGCCGTCAACAGGTTAAACAGGATAAAACCCTCGACTAGGACCAAAACACTATTCGTAGCGCAACACTTCTGCCGGACGTGTGCCCGCAGCACGGAATGCCGGGTATAGGGTAGCCAGAAAATTCAGGCCCAGGGCAACCATGACGATCATCGCCACATCGGCCCAGTGAACGTCTGCGGGCAAGTAGTCGATGGGGTAAATTTCCGAATTCAACAGCTGATGCCCCAGCAAGGATTCCAGCCAGTGTGCCAACGCTGTGATGTTGTAGGCACCGACCGTCCCCAGCAACACCCCCAATCCGGCACCGAATACCCCGATGAGAAAGCCTTGGGCGAGAAAGGTCATCACAATTTCTCCGCCGGTAGCACCCTGTGTTTTGAGAATGGCAATTTCCGCGCGCTTGTCGATCACTGTCATCATCAGCATAGAAATTACATTAAACACGGCAATCGCAATGATCAGAAAAACCAGCAGTGAAACCATGTTGCGGGACATTTTGATTGCCTGATAGAGATTGCCATGGGTCTGCAGCCAATCAGAAAAATAAAACTCACCGGGTAACAGATTCATCAACTGAAACCCGGTCTGGCGGGCCTGAAATAGCTGGTCAACTTTCACCTGCATACCCTGAGGATGCCCATTGAGGCCCGCGAGTGCAGAAGCCTCCGGCAAATGGATTAACATGAGGCCCTGATCAAGTGTGGTGTGGGTCGCAAAGGTGCCCAATACGGTAAAGGCCGCCACCCGTGGGGCCACATGAATCGCACCCCCTTCACTACGGGAAGGTACGAGTAACGTTACCCTGTCACCGGCTTTAGCAGAGAGGTTTTCAGCAACAATGGTGCTCAGCACGACGCCACCTGACGTCTGATTCAGTTTCATGATGAGACTGTTTGGCAGAAACTGGCCGATAAACTGCCCGCTGAGAGCAGGCTCTATACCCAGCACTTCCACAGGACGGGTTTTACCATTGCGAGTCAGCATCCCTTCCAGTCGCGTAAACGGCATCACCGCTCGGACATTGGGGTGCTCCAGGAGTGTATCCCGAAGGCTGGCTTCATTGTCGATACCTTCATGGCTGAACAGCCTGATATGAGGCACTGCGCCCAGAATTCGCGTCTCCATTTCCCGGTCAAAACCGTTCATGACCGACACAACGATAATCAACAATGCCACGCCCAGCACCAGCCCCAATATGGCCAGCAGGGAAATAAAGGAAACCAGCCGATTGCGGCTACCGGAAGTAAAATTGCGAAGAGCTAAAAAACAGGGCAGAGGCCTGAACACAGCGATTATTCCCTGCCCGTCACGTCAGTGAGCCGACCACCAGTTAACGACAGGGTTCTATCCATTCGGCCAGCGACATCAGGGTCGTGGGTGACTACCACAAAACTGGTGCCGATATCCCGGTTCAGGGACAAAAGCAGTTGCAGAATGGTTTCCGCTGTCTGTGGATCAAGATTTCCCGTCGGCTCATCCATCAGCACACAAGCAGGATTTGCCACCAACGCCCTCGCAATGGCCACGCGCTGGCGCTCACCCCCGGAGAGCTCTGAGGGTTTGTGCTGGAGACGATGCTCAAGACCCACCTTCGCCAACACATCAGTCGCACGCTGCCGCGCTTCTGCAACAGGACGTTTACCGATCAATAACGGCATAGCCACATTTTCGAGCGCACTGAATTCGCCGAGCAAATGGTGAAACTGATAGACAAAACCAAGGTGCTGGTTGCGCCAACGGGCACGCTCCGATTCACCCATTACCGCCATATCTTTGTCCATCACCCAAACGGAACCCGCATCGGGATCATCCAGGCCACCGAGCAAGTTCAGCAACGTAGTCTTACCTGAACCTGATGTGCCGACAATGGCCACGCGCTCGCCACGGCCAACAGTCAGTGCCAGTTTATTTAAAACATCTATCCTGGCCGAGCCCTGACTGTAGTGGCGACTTAAATCCTGACAAAGGAGGACCGGCTGATCAGTGGTCATAACGCAGCGCCTCCGCGGGCAGCACCTTAGCTGCACGATGGGCAGGGTACAGTGTGGCAATCAGGCTCAAGAAAACGCCAAGCAGGCTAATTGCAAGTACATCCTGCCACATCAGGCGTGAAGGAAGTTCACTGATAAAGTAAACATCGGGATCAAACACCTGAAAGCCCAGATAGCGCTCCAGAAGACCGACAATATCGGCAATACCCAAGGCCATTAGACAACCACATATCACACCGGTGACAACACCAAACAGGCCGACCGCTGTCCCCTGAATGCGGAATATCCGCGAAATGGTTTTTCCCTCTGCACCTAAAGTACGCAATACGGCAATATCACGCCGCTTGTCCGCCACCATCAAGGTCAGACTGGCAACAATATTGAATGCCGCCACGGCAACAATCGCAGCCAGTAACAAACCCACCACTTTTTTCTCCATTTCAATGGCCTGAAAAAGATTTCCCATCTCGCCTGTCCAGGTTTTCACTACCAACCCTTCCTTGGATTCCGAACGCAATCTGGTAGCCACCATGTCGACACCATAAGGGTCGTCAACACGCAGCCGAACACCGCTGACCCGACCGCTCATGCGGTAGAGTTTCTGGGCATCCTGATAATGGATAAAGGCCATGCCGCTATCTACTTGGGCACCTACCTGAAAAACACCCAGCACCCTAAATCGCTTATATCGGGGAAAGATCCCTGCCGGGGTCACATTCAGCTCCGGGAGCGAGAGCATGACATGATCGCCGCGAATCACCCCCAGGCTTCTGGCCAATAAGTTGCCCAGCACAATACCGTATTCGCCAGGTTGCAGTAGGGAGAAGTCGCCTACCAGCATATGATTTGTCACCGGACTGACTCCCTGTTCATAACGGGGATCAACACCGTGCAATAACACCCCCTGACTGCCGGTATCAGAGGTTAACAGCCCATAGCCTTCCACAAAGGGAGCAAATGCTTTCACACCAGGATCTTCCAGCGCCCAGTCACCGAGGGCTTGCCAATCTGCCACACCTTTCTCATTCACCAGTGCAGCGTGAGAAACCACACTGAGAATACGCTCCCGAATTTCACGGTCAAAGCCGTTCATTACTGACAACACCAGGATCAGGGCCATCACACCCAGTGCCATAGCAATAAAAGACAGCAGGGAGATAAAGGAAACAAATCCATTGCGCCTTTTGCTGCGAATGTAGCGCAGGCCAATAAATAGAGGCAGGTTGGCATTCATGGCTGGCATTTAATCGGAATCCACAGGGTCAAACAAGCTCCGATTTATGTGATTGACTGCCTGTTTTTTGCTCCTTGGGGATTTTGCGGTTGCACTTGGCACATTTCTGCTTACTATAATCACAGGTAACGCTGCAAAACTCGGACGCTGCCGGTGATCATTAGAACCAAGGAATTAATTCTATGAACAAGCTTTTGCTAGTGCCCCTTCTCGTTTTACTTTCACTGCCTCTGGCTGCAGAGCAGGTGGTGGTACCGGTTGGGCAACAGGCCGCAGAAAAACAGACGCTGGAGAGACCTCACCGCGGCATCAGCAAAGAACGTGTCAGGGAGCAGTTTGGCGAACCATTAACAATGCAGAATGGCGTAGGCGAACCCCCGATCTCCTCCTGGGAATACAGCGATTTTGTGGTGTATTTTGAACATGATCTGGTTTTACATTCTGTCTTGAAGCGCAGCGAGACTCCAACTGAATAAGCCATCAGTTCTCCGTTACAATCAAAAAAGGCGCCGTTAACGGCGCCTTTTTTATCTGTCTGTTTTATCTCACGGGCTCAAACCAAATCTGCTCTCAAGCCCTAGACAACACACCATCTAAACCACCAGTTTGCGGGACTCCCTGCACAGGCGGTTGATGCCATTGATGGCAGCGATTCGGTAAGCCTCGGCCATGGTCGGATAATTAAAGGTGGTGCGAATAAAATATTCGATGGTATTGGCCTTGCCCTCCTGGTTCATGATGGCCTGGCCAATGTGCACAATCTCGGCAGCCTCGGCACCGAAACAGTGAACGCCCAGTATCTCCAGGGTTTCCTGATGAAAGAGGACCTTCAATACGCCAACTTCCTCACCGGAAATATGTGCCCGCGCAATGTTCTTGAAATATGCCCTACCGATTTCGTAAGGGATTTGCTGCTCGGTGAGTTCAGCCTCTGTTTTACCCACGTAGCTGATCTCGGGGATGGTATAAATACCGGTGGCCACATCCTCCACATGGTACTCACGGGCTGTACCGCACATATGAGCTGCCGCAAAACGCCCCTGATCATAGGCCGCACCGGCCAGGGCGGGCCAACCCACCACATCGCCAGCAGCATAGATATGTGACACGCTGGTCTGATAGTGTTCGTTTACCTCCAGCTGGCCGCGGCTATCTGATTCCAACCCTATGGTTTCGAGCCCCATTCCCTGGGTATTACCTGAGCGGCCATTACTCCAGAGTAACGCCTCGGCGTGAATACGTTTCCCAGACTTGAGCTCCATGGTCACGCCGTTATTACGGGTTTCTACCTTTGCGTATTCCTCATTGTTCCTGACGTTCACATTAAGATCCCGCAGGTGGTAGCTCAGCGCATCAGAAATTTCACCATCAAGGAACGACAACAACCCCGCGCGGGTATTCACCAGTTCTACCCGGGTTTCCAGGCCTGCAAATATGGAGGCATATTCGCAGCCGATAACACCGGCCCCGTAGATAATGATATTACGGGGCGTGCGGTTCAGCTTGAGAATGGAATCGCTGTCAAATATACACGGGTGACTAAAGTCCACATCTTCCGGGTGATAGGGACTGGAGCCAGTCGCAATCAAAAAGAAGCGACCCTTGATGGTTTCATGGGTATGGTCAGCCTTTTTGACAGAGATTTCATGGGTATCAGTAAAGGTAGCGCGACCGACATGCAGGCGAATACGATTGCGCGAGTACTCCCGTGTGCGGCCATCCACCTGCTTGCGAATCACTTCATCCGCGGCCTGCATCAGCTCGGGAAAGGAGAACCATCTCGGTTCGCCGACGGCACGAAACATGGGCATGGTATTGAATTGCACCATACGGCGCACTGAGTGACGCAGTGCCTTGGAAGGAATGGTACCCAAATGGGTGCAGTTGCCGCCCACCTGCATGCGCTCATCCACAACCGCCACGGACCAACCCTGTTTAACCGCTGACATGGCGGCGCCCTCACCCGCAGGGCCGCTGCCGATAATCACAAGGTCATACTGAAAATCCGCCATACCTCACTACTCCACTTACACTCCCACAGCACCCCTGACAATCAGCGATACTGCGTCATTCGATATTCGATTGACCCAAATTGATCAGGTCAATATTTGGATGCGACGTCCGCCTGCTCCAGCAGTATCCGCTCATAGGCCTGGTAGTCACGGCTGGCATTAGTCAGGGCAACGGTAGCTGTCAGCAAATTCTGCTGTTCACTGCTCAACTGAGAAAAATCACCTTCCTGCACTTTCACCAGAGACACCAGGACGTAGTCACCATTGTTCAGAATCAGGTTGTCAATCACTGGCTTGCTGCCAGGCTCCGACATGTCGAACACGCGATCACGTATTTGGCTGACCTGATTGCCGGAAAAACGCTTGGTATCCAGGCTCACCTGCCACTCCAGCTCTTCCTGCTTGGCAATATCTTCAATACTTTCGCCGGCCCTTGCCCGCTCAGCCAGAGCCTCACCACGCTGCTGCAGTTCTCGACTGGCATATTGCGCCTTGAGTATAGTTTCAATCTGATCACGAACATCTGCCAGAGGCTGGAGTGTCTCGGGAATCCGTTCTTTCAGTTTCAGTACCAGTACGTGGTCATCGGCCAGCTCCAATACCTCGCTGGCCAAGCCATCGTCGAGGACAGGCTGACTGAAGGCCGCTTGCACAACCACCGGGTTTGACGAAATACCTGCACCCTCTCTGCGGCCAAAGGGCTGAGAAACCTTCAGCGGCACGCCCAGACGGTTCGCTACGGATTCGAGGGAATCAGCGTTGTAGGAAAGATCTTTCAATTCTTCGATGCGAACCGGAAGCAACTCTAAGGCCAGTTGATGTAACAGCTCCTGACGTACGGAGGGTTCCAACTGCTCACGACTGGGGACATCGGCAGACTTTTCATCCAGCAATTTGATCAGATGCACACCCAGCTCACTTTCCACCAGGCCGGAAACTTCACCAACGGCAAGTTGATCCAACGCAGCACCCAGGGATTCCGGCAGGTCTCCTGCCTGAATATACCCGAGGTCTCCGCCCTGCTCTGCCGTACCGTAGTCCTCAGAATATTCCCGGGCCAAATCAGCAAACGATTCACCGGCTTCTAACTTTTTCTGAATCTCTGCCAGCTTCTCCAGATGACTATCATCATCCTGGACTTCGAGCAGAATTTGCGCCACATGCCGTGAGCGCCTGGAAGCTGCCGCGGCAATTTTCGCGTCAACCACTTCATCCACCATGCTTTGTTCCAGATCGACTTCTTCCGTGAAGCTAGCTGGCGTCAGTTCGACGTATTCCACCACCAGTTTTTCTTCTGAGCGGAATTCATCCTGATTGGCGGTGTAATAGGACTCGATGTCGGCTTCCGCCACTTCGATAGTGTCCAGCAGCGGCGCGCGGGGAATGGTCAGGTAATAATAGTCCCTCGTCTGCTCGGTAATACCCGCCAACAGCTTGCTTTCCTGCAGGGTGGAAAATCCTGTTGCGGCAACACCCTGCATAAACTGATTGGTGACCATATCGGTAGTCAGCAGCTTGTTGTAGGAGGTGGGGGAATAGCCCATCTGCCTCAAAACAAACTCATAGCGCTCGGTATCGAACTTGCCATCAGTCTGAAAATCAGGGACCTCTAGCAGTATCCGATACAGCGTCTTATCCACGCCCATGCCCTGATCCACGGCGGCCTGCTCGACAACTTTCTGACGAATCAACTGTTGCATCACCGGCGATCTCAGTTGATCTTCATCCACCAGGGTGGGATCAATATTCTCGTAGCGGTTAAGAATTTGCTGTTTTTGCAAAACCACTGCCTGTTGCAGGCGAAGCTCGGTAATGGTTTCACCATTAACATTAGCGGCTTCTTCCACGGCACTGCCGCTCATAAAGAGTGCATCGACACCGAACAGAGCAAAGGGAACGATAATGATCGCGATCAAAACCCCCTTGGTTGCACCATGCAGGTTATCTCGAAAATTCTGAAGCATAGAGATCTCTTGGGCTCAGGAAAAAAACTTACTCGTTATTCTATAAAAAAAGGCGCATCGCCGATGCGCCTTTTCATAGCAAAAAATCCAACTACGACACTGTTTTATTTGTTAACAGCGTCCTTCAATGCTTTACCTGCTTTGAAGCTAGGGACAGTGGCTGCGGCAATTTTGATTTCAGCACCAGTCTGCGGGTTACGGCCAGTACGCGCGGCACGTTGTTTTACAGAGAAAGTTCCAAAGCCAACTAGAGATACCGCATCGCCTTTCTTGAGGGCGCTGGTAACAGCATCGATGGCAGCATCAAGAGCGCGACCGGCAGAAGCTTTAGACAGATCGGCTGAATCAGCAATAGCATCAACGAGTTCAGATTTATTCACAATAATCCCCTTGTTATGGTTGATTAAGACTGTTCACCTGCAACACACACAACTCAACGGCTTACTGCAGGCTGTGGCATAGAAGACGACTGCAACGTTATACCAATGAGCCCCCTCGGCGGTCAAGCGCTTTAGTGAGTATTTATGCGGCTTACAGCCTCATTTGTCGATTTTTTGTCATCACTGTCGACTCTCTCAAACTCCTCATCGGACAGTGGTTCCGGTTTGCCTGTGAGCGCGATATCCAAAACTTCATCGATCCACTGCACCGGACGAATATCAAGGTCAGCTTTAATATGTTCGGGTATCTCTTTGAGGTCCCTCTCATTTTCCTGTGGAATCACCACAGTGTGAATACCACCCCGATGTGCCGCCAACAGTTTTTCCTTGAGGCCACCAATTTTCAGCACCTGGCCTCTGAGCGTGATTTCACCGGTCATGGCCACATCGGCTCTCACCGGAATTCCGGTGAGCACGGAAACGAAGGCTGTGCACATGCCAATACCAGCGCTAGGGCCATCTTTTGGCGTAGCGCCCTCGGGAACGTGAACGTGCAGGTCCACTTTCTGGTAGAAGTCACGCCGAATACCCAACCCCTTAGCCCGGCTTCTCACAACGGTGAGCGCTGCCTGGATGGACTCCTGCATGACATCGCCCAGGGAGCCGGTTTTCACCACTTGACCTTTACCCGGCACTGCAGAGGACTCAATGGTCAGCAACTCACCACCTACAGATGTCCACGCCAATCCGGTGACCTGGCCAATCTGACTCTCAGCCTCGGCGCGACCATAATCGTACTTATAGACACCCAGCAGATCTTCAAGGCGCTCGCTGGTTATCAGCTGATGGCCTTCGCAGTCCTTACGCACATAGAGAGTGACGATTTTCCGGCAGATTTTGGCAAGTTCGCGCTCCAGACCGCGCACACCCGCTTCTCGGGTGTAATAGCGAATCACATCACGCACTGCAGACTCTTCGATATCCAGTTCGGTGTCTTTGAGGCCATTGGCCTTGCGCTGCTTTGGCAGCAAGTACTTGAGGGCAATATTAACCTTTTCATCCTCGGTGTAACCGGGGATACGAATCACTTCCAGCCTATCCATTAAAGGACCGGGAATATTCATGGAATTGGCGGTACAAATAAACATCACCTCTGAAAGGTCGTAGTCCACTTCCAGGTAATGGTCGTTGAAACTGTTGTTCTGTTCGGGATCCAAAACTTCCAGCATGGCAGAAGCCGGATCACCCCGATGATCCATGCCCATTTTGTCAATTTCATCCAGCAGGAACAGCGGATTTTTGACACCCACCTTGGACAACTTCTGAATCAGCTTGCCCGGCAGAGAACCAATATAGGTGCGGCGGTGGCCGCGAATTTCCGCTTCATCGCGAACGCCACCGAGAGACATACGCACATATTTTCTGCCAGTGGCCTTGGCAATGGATTCACCCAGCGAGGTTTTGCCCACACCGGGCGGGCCAACCAGGCACAATACCGGACCTTTTAGCTTTTTAACCCGCTGCTGCACAGCCAGGAATTCCAGAATCCGCTCTTTGACCTCTTCAAGACCATAGTGGTCTTCGTTAAGGATTTTTTCAGCCCGAAGCAGATCGTGACGAACCTTGGAACGTTTTTTCCAGGGCACACTCACCATCCAGTCGATATAACCGCGCAGCACTGAGGCTTCCGCGGACATCGGCGACATCATCTTCAGTTTGTTCAGCTCGGACTTGGCCTTATCAAACGCGAACTTGGGCATGCCGGCTTCATCGATCTTGGCTTCCAGCTGCTCGATATCGTTACCGCCTTCCTCAACCTCACCGAGCTCTTTCTGTATCGCCTTCATTTGCTCGTTGAGGTAGTACTCCTTCTGGCTTTTCTCCATCTGCTTTTTAACGCGGCCGCGAATGCGCTGCTCAACTTCAAACAGCTCAATCTCCGATTCCATCAACCCCAAAAGGTTTTCCAGACGCTCATTGACCGTCGCCGTCTCCAGAATCTGCTGTTTCTGCTCAACGCTCAGGGTCATGTGTGTCGCCAGCGTATCGGCCAAACGACTGGGATCATCAATTCCGGCAACAGTGCTAACCACCTCGGAGGGAATTTTTTTACTCAGATTGACGTACTGTTCAAACTGGGTCAGGGAGGAGCGCATCAGCGCACCGGTTTCCTCACTGGAAAGGTCTTCCTCCGACATCGGCACATAGGTGCAGACAAAATAACCGGGAGACTCATCAATGGTTTCGATTTTGACGCGCTCGGAACCTTCAACCAGTACTTTGACAGTGCCATCGGGCAGCTTCAGCATTTGCAGCACGGACGACAAGGTACCGACCCGATATAGATCCTCCGGGGTCGGGTCATCCACAGCAGCGGATTTTTGCGCGATCAGCAAAATTTGCTTGTCGTTGGCCATGGCCTCTTCCAAAGCCAGAATCGACTTTTCCCGGCCCACAAAGAGGGGAATTACCATGTGTGGATAAACCACCACATCGCGCAGCGGCAACATGGTCAATTCATTGTGCACCGTATCCTGTCCCATTCTCACTACCTCATTCTTGAGAATTACAATTTTTATAGCTTACCGCAAATATGGGGACACGCCGGATAAAAACAAGTAAAAGTTGACGGATAATTTCGAGAATAATAAAAAAGGGCCCCGAAAGGAGCCCTGTGGAAAATACCTGCTGGCTTTGATCAATCGTCGCTTGATGCAGCCTTTTTTGGCTCGCTGTTTTCATACACCAGCATGGGCTCAGCCTCACCCCGAATCACGGCACTTTCAATCACTACTTTGCCAACATCATCAGTGGAGGGAATGCTGTACATAGTGTCCAACAACACGTTTTCAATAATTGAGCGTAGTCCGCGGGCGCCGGTCTTTCTCTCCAGCGCCTTGTCAGCAATGGCTTCCAGTGCATCACGACGGATATCCAGCTCTACGCCTTCCATCTCGAAGAGCGCTTCATACTGTTTGACCAGAGAGTTTTTTGGTTCAACCAGAATGTTAACGAGAGCATCCCTGTCCAGCTCTTCCAGCGTAGCAATCACGGGCAGACGACCAACAAACTCTGGAATCAGCCCGTAGCGCACCAGATCTTCCGGTTCGACCTCGGCCAGTGTCTGACCGATGTTCTTATCCTTCTGCTTGCTTTTCACTTCGGCACTAAAACCAATACCGCCTTTTTCGGAGCGGTCACTGATTACCTTTTCCAGTCCGGCAAAGGCTCCGCCACAGATAAACAAGATATTGGCAGTATCAACCTGCAAAAATTCCTGCTGTGGATGCTTGCGGCCACCCTGAGGCGGAACGGAAGCAACCGTACCTTCAATCAGTTTCAGCAGCGCCTGCTGCACACCCTCACCGGACACATCCCTGGTGATGGAAGGGTTGTCTGACTTGCGGGAAATCTTGTCAATTTCGTCCAGATAGACGATGCCACGCTGTGCCTTGTCGACATCATAATCGCACTTTTGCAGCAGTTTCTGGATAATATTCTCAACATCCTCACCCACATAACCGGCTTCGGTCAGTGTGGTGGCGTCTGCGATGGTAAAGGGCACATCAAGCAGGCGCGCCAGGGTCTCGGCCAGCAACGTCTTACCGCTACCGGTAGGGCCAATCAGTAGAATATTACTTTTTCCCAGCTCGATTTCGCCATCACCACCCTTACCTCCACTCTGCAAACGCTTGTAGTGGTTGTAGACAGCCACAGAAAGAATCTTCTTGGCACGCACCTGACCGATAACGTACTCGTCCAGAATATTATTGATTTCAATCGGCTTGGGAAGCTTATCACCGGAAGATTCAGCATCAGTCTCCTGAATTTCCTCGGAGATAATGTCGTTACAGAGGTCGACACATTCGTCGCAGATAAAAACAGATGGACCCGCAATTAACTTGCGCACTTCATGCTGACTTTTGCCACAAAAAGAGCAATACAGCAGTTTTCCGTCATCTCCACCACTTCCGGATTTTTGGTCGCTCATAACCACATCCCAACAATTCTCTTCATAAAAATCCGAACACGGACAACAAAAAACTTAAAAATCAGATACATAGCACAACTTTTGTTGTGCTCTTAAAAAAGCGTACCCATTCTAGGGACGCTTGTCCAGTACCTCATCAATCAGGCCATAGTCTTTGGATTCCAGCGCATTCATAAAGTTGTCGCGTTCGGTATCCAGAGCAATTTTTTCTACTGTCTGTCCCGTGTGGTGCGCCAGACACTCATTCAGCCTTGCCCGTATCTTGAGAATTTCCTGAGCGTGGATATGGATGTCAGATGCTTGTCCCTGTGCACCGCCACTGGGCTGGTGAATCATGACCCGGGAATTGGGCAGGCAGTAGCGCTTGCCATTTGCACCTGCCGCCAATAAGAACGCCCCCATACTGGCGGCCTGACCAATACACATGGTGCTGACATCCGGCTTGATGAATTGCATGGTATCGTAAATCGACATCCCCGCCGTCACAGAACCACCGGGAGAGTTAATGTAGAGGTGGATATCCTTGTCAGGATTTTCGGACTCCAGGAATAGCAACTGAGCAACCACCAGGTTGGCCATGTAATCCTCTACAGGCCCTACCAGAAAGATCACCCGCTCTTTCAGCAGACGGGAGTAGATATCGTAGGACCGCTCACCCCGTGCAGACTGCTCTACGACGATCGGCACCAGACCACCGGCACTTTGCACATCGAGTCCGGAAGAGAAAGAGGGATCAAATTTCATAGGAATTCACTCAATTAATGGAAGTCATTGTCCAGCATTGTAACCAGCACTTGGCATAAGGCAAGCAACCACCTGAGGCGAAATTGCTATTTTCAAAAATGAAACAGCCCCGCACGAATTGACCGCCGGGGCTGCATCTGACACCAGCCGGAATCAGTTTCACCTGACCCCAGCAAGTTCGTCTTTATTCCTGTCCGTCAGGCTTGATAGCTTCCTGATAATTGACAGGTTTCTCAGTGATGTTGGCGACGGCCAGCACTGCATCAACAACCTGCTCTTGCAGCACGGTCGCTTCAATACCCTGAAGCAGCTGCTGGTTGTTCAGATAATGCTGAATTACTTCATCTGACTCTTCGTAGGTGGACGCAATTTCTTCAATGCGCTCACGCACTCTGTCGGTATCAACTTTCAGTTTGTTTGTCTTCACGTACTCGGTCACTAGCAAACCGGTGTTGGCGCGACGCTTGGCCTGATCCATAAACATGTCGTCGGGGAGCATATTGGGATCAAAATTATTGGCGCCCTGCCCCATGCTCTGAACCATTTGATGCTTCATTGCTCTCACTTCATTGGCCACCAGCACATCGGGCAGCTCAACATCACTGTGCATATCGAACAGTGCTTCCATCACCCGGGCCTTAACTTTGGCGCGCAATGAGTTTTTCAGATCGCGCTCCATATTTTGTCTGACAATTTCACGGAATTTTTCCTCACCACCCTGACGCAGGCCGTATTGGGCAAAGAAATCGTCATTCAATTCCGGCAGTACCGCTTCTGTTACAGAATGCAGTGTAACGGTGAATTCAACATCAGCACCGCGCAATTCTTCAGCGTGATAGCTCTCGGGGAACTTCAGGGATAAAACCTTTTGCTCGCCCACTGACATGCCGACAACGCCTTCCTCAAACCCGGGAATGGCTCGGCCTGTGCCCAGTTCGATCAGAAAGTCTTCAGCGCTGCCACCTTCAAACTCTTCACCATCTTTGGTGCCCACAAAGTCAATGGCCACTTCGTCACCAATCGCGGCGGGACGATCAACCTCTTCCCAGGTCGCACCCTGTTTGCGCAGGGCATCCAACATCACGGTCACATCGTCGTCGGTCACTTCAGAAACCGGCGTCTCAATGTTGAGCTGGCTGAAATCCCCCAGGGTAATTTCCGGCAGCACCTCAAACACAGCGACGTATTCCAGGTCCTGGCCCGGCTCATTGGTCACAGACTCAATAGAAGGCTGACCCGCGGGGTTCAGTTTCTCCTGACTGACCGCCTCAGAAAACGTCTTACCCATCAGCTCGCCAACAACTTCTTTACGGATATCCGCACCAAAACGTTGTTTGACAACCTGCATCGGTACTTTGCCTTTACGGAAGCCGTCTAATTTGACCGATTTACTGGCACTTTCCAGTCGCTCGGTAATAGCACTTTCAATACGTTCTGCTGGAACACCTACGGTGACTTTACGCCCCAGACCAGAAGTTGTTTCGATGGAAACCTGCATGTTTACCCTCTAAATGTTTTCTTACTTAATCGTATTATGGTGCGGACGGAGAGACTCGAACTCTCACACCTCTCGGTACCAGAACCTAAATCTGGCGCGTCTACCAGTTCCGCCACGTCCGCAAAATGTCGGGATTGATCGAACGGGCGGCAGAAGGTCGCCCTCGACAAAGGGGGTGGATTTTGCCACAGCCCATACCTCCCGGGCAACCACCGCTGCAAAAGGCTTAAAAGCCCGATTAAGTGCTCAGTGCAGACTCTACACAGGCCAAGCTATCAGAATGGTGATATCACCTGAGGATTGACTATTCAGCGTCAGATCATTCCGTCGTGCAGGAATCAGCATGGCCTCTTCCGCACCCAACAGCTGCTCACCGACCTGCACCTCACCCTCAACACTCATCAACAGGGCATAGTTTCCCGTATCGGGAAGGCTGAATTCGGCATCACTTCTAGCCTGTATGGTCAACCGCTCTACCCTGAAGTCATCAAAGCTGACCACTTCCTCCAGGCGGTAACCGCTGCTCTCTGCCAGAACTGGCAAACCGGAAAGCACCGGCCTTTCCAGCGACATGATCTCAACACCCTTTTCAGAATCCCAGTGACTTTGTGTTAACACCTTCTGGGCAAACGACAGAATCTGGCGTTCGTAAACGGGTGTTTGAAACTCCACCGTCCTGACGCCATGTTGCAGAGCATGGGGCGTGCGCAGGGGGACTTTTACCACATCGCCAACACGCAGGGGCAACAGCGAGGTAAAGCGGTTCATCGCTTTGCGCAACTCGAGCTCCCTACTCTGCAGTGCCTCCGGCACCCTGGCCAACCATGCTTTTAACTGGATGGCAGAAACTGGGGCATTCAGATCAACATCCTCAGCTAAACGGTATTGATCCAACAGTGCATCTATTTCTCGCCTGACAGACTCATACTTCCTAACCGCCAACAGATAATCCTTTCTGAAAGCCTGTTCAGTCTCGTAACCGGCAACCACCTTCTCGTCAAAACCAAAACGAATACTGCCGACACCGTCCTGCCATGCCTGCTTATCCACATGGGTCACCACATAAACTTCGCGCTTTTCCTCATGCAGCTCGAAGTAGAGATCGCCGAAAACTTCCTCAGGCAGCGGATCTAGGATTTTTAACAGGTTTATCCTGCGCCCATGGCCCGCAACCAGCCTGTCCGGCATCACCGACAAGACCCAAGGCAAAGGGACTGATGACACACCATCCGTCACCAACGACAGGCCCCGCTCTTCAATGCCCGTATACCAGATCTCCTGCCCCCAGGGTTTGGGGATTGCCACCGGCCGGAGTCTCAGTGGCTGACCTGCTGACAACAGGGGCCAGCCATGATCTGCACAGAATTGTTCCAGGGAGGTGGGCGACCCACTGCCCTCCAGTTCCGCGCAAAGATGATCGCTGGCCTCACCCACGGTAAAAACGAGCTGACCGCCCGAACACTGACAAATGGCCAACAGCCGGATGACAGGTTCTCCATCTAGATAATATTGAGGAAAGCCGTAGCATAGCGACAGCACATCAGAATCTGCCGGCTGGCTTGCCAGCCAATCCTGAATAGCCTGCTCCGGATTGTCAGAGGTCAATAGGGCCACATTTTTACTCCACACAACACGCGGCAGAGTCTACCAAAAATGTACCAAACTCACCGCGTCTATCTCTCCCGGACCGGGATGACATGGCAATGATGCTGGCATACTCATACAGACATTACTTGACGGCAGCCTGGTGCATGTCTTTACTGAAACCTCCATGCCGGACTAAAACTCCATTCCTGCATTCTTCATCGCAAACAAAAAAAGGGACGTATATATGAATACACGCATTAAATTAATGGCTTTCGCTCTGATTTCCACTCTGGCACTACTCACCGGTTGTGGGGGCGGAGAACCAGCAAGTGAAACATCCGCTGAAACCGGCACTCCAGCCAGTCCATCTACCGAGAAGATGATGGAGCAGGCAGAAACAACGATGGAAACTGCCAGTGAAGCAATGGAAGACGCGATGGGTGAGGCCGATGACAAGGCCGAAGAAGTCATGGAGAACATAGAGGAACAGACTGATGAATCCATGGACGCCCTTGAGGAATCAGCCGACGAGGCCATGGACACTGTGGAAGAGGGAGCCGAAGAAGCTGAAGATGCAGCCGAGGACATGATGGATAAACTGGGTGAAAAAATGCAGTAAAGCGCATATAACACCCAATAAAAAAGGCCGGAAGTTATCCGGCCTTTTTTGTCACTGCTGAGAACTCAGCTAATCCGTTCAAAAACTGTGCTAACCCCCTGCCCCAGTCCAATACACATGGTGGAAACACCCAGTGTTCCATCACGCTGCTTGAGAATGTTCAGCAAGGTACCAGAAATCCGGGCGCCTGACGCACCCAGAGGGTGACCGAGGGCAATCGCACCACCGTTCACATTCACCTTCTGCTCCATACTGTCGAGCAGGCCGAGGTCCTTGATCACCGGCAATGACTGCGCAGCAAAAGCCTCATTCAGCTCCACATAGTCGATGTCTGCCATGGTGAGCCCGGCCTTCTTCAGGGCCAGTCGCGTAGAGGGGACAGGGCCATAACCCATAATGGAAGGGTCAACCCCGGCCGCTGCCACGGAAACCACTTTCGCCATGGGTGTTAGCCCCAGCGACGATGCCCGCTCAGCCGACATAACGAACAACGCCGCTGCACCATCTGTCACCTGCGAAGCCGTTCCCGCTGTTACCGTGCCATTTACAGGATCAAACACGGTTTTTAACTGCCCCAACCCTTCCAAATTGGTTTCCGGGCGGATGGTTTCATCTTCCTTCATCATGTACAGGCCACCGTTCTCGTCGTGACCAAGAACCGGAACGATCTCGTCCACGAAACGCCCCGCTGCGCGAGCCTCTGCGGCCAGGTGGTGGGAACGAACGCCGAATTCATCCTGTTGCTCTCGGCTGATACCGTGGATTCGCGCCAGGTATTCAGCAGTCAGCCCCATCATGCCTGCGGCTTTGGCAACACTGAGATTCATTGCCGGGTTAGGATCGTGGTCGTGGGTCATGGGTACATGCCCCAAATGCTCGGCGCCGCCCACCAGATAAATATCACCCAGCCCGGCCATGACATTGGCCGTAGCCATATGCAGTGCCGACATTGAAGAACCGCACAGGCGGTTAACCGTGATGGCAGGCACTTCGTGCGGAATGCGGGTACGCAGGGCCGTCATCCGCGCGACGTTGAACGACTGTTCCCGCCCCTGCATGACACAACCCCAAATAATGTCATCAATTTCTGCCGGGTTGATCTGTGGATTGCGCTCCAGCAGACCCTCAATCAAATCAGCGCCCAACTCATCGGAGCGACGATTGCGGAAAGATCCGTTTCTGGAACGGCCCATGGGGGTGCGGGCAAAATCAACGATGACCGCGTCTCTAGGTTTCAAACTCACTATCCATCTCCTCCGCTGATCAGCCGTAATAGCTTTCGCCGTTAGCTGCCATTTCACGCATTCTCGCCGTGGGCTCGTAGAGCTTGCCCAGGCTGCTGAATTTATCCGCCATCTCACAGAAGCGGGCCAAGCCCAGTTCATCCATCCAACGGAACACCCCGCCGCGGAATGCCGGGAAACCCAGCCCGTAGACAACGGCCATATCTGCCTCAGCGGGGGAACCCACAATGCCCTCTTCAAGGCAGTGCGCCAGCTCGATACACATGGGCACCATGTAACGGGCCACGATATCCTCGTCACTCAATTGGTGATAGGCGCTGATGACAGGCTTGAACAGTTCGGCAACCGACTCGTCGACAAACTTGCCGGGCTTGCCGCGCTTATCCTTCTGGTAAACATAGAAGCCTTTGCCATTTTTCTGGCCCAGGCGATCGTTCTCAAACAGCATACGGGTGGGAGAGACCTGGCAAAGATCACCCATGCGCTCCGGGTAGCCCTCCACCATGGTCGGGAAGCAATGTACGGCGGTATCAATACCGACCACATCCATCAGGTACGCCGGACCCATCGGCCAGCCCCAGGCTTCCATGACTTTATCAATGCGCTGAAAATCCGCGCCGTTAACAATCATCATGTCAAAACCAAACACCGCCGGGAACAGCACACGGTTCACCAAAAACCCAGGGCAATCGTTGACCACAATAGGTTTCTTACCCATGGCCTGAGCATGGGCCACGACCGCGGCCAGGGTTTCTTCAGAGGTCTTCGAACCGCGAATCACTTCGACCAGAGGCATGGCGTGCACCGGATTAAAAAAGTGCATACCGCAGAAGTTTTCCGGACGCTTGAGGTTACCGGCCAGTAAATCGATGGAAATGGTGGACGTGTTGGAAGCCAGAATGGCGTCCTCCCGCAGACGGGATTCAACGTCCGGCAACACCATGCTTTTCACCTTGACGTTTTCAACGACGGCTTCAATCACAATATCGGTATTTTCAATGCCGTCGTAGCTCAAGGTCGGCATGATCCGCGACAATACCGTGCCCGCATCCAGCGGTTTCATCTGGCCACGTTCCACCCGTTTAGCCAACAGCTTGTTGGCTTCATTCATGCCCAGATCAAGGGACGCCAGATTGATGTCTTTCATCATGACTGGAATACCTTTCACAGCATTCTGATAGGCGATCCCACCACCCATAATACCCGCCCCCAATGCGGTGGCATGGCCAATGGTTTTAGTGGCTTTTTTGGCATATTGCTTGGCCTGCCCACTGATGTACTGGTCATTGAGAAACATGCCGACCAGCGCCCGACACTGGGGTGTCTGGGTCAAGTCGCTGAAGGCCTGAAACTCCACCTCCAGCGCCTCATCACGGGACATTTCTGCCGCCTTCGCCAACACTTCAATTGCAACCAGCGGTGCAGGGTAATTGGTGCCAGCTTTGGCCAGCACGGCATCACGGCTGGTATGTACCGACATCCCCAGCTCGATCTCATTCATTTTCAGGGGCGACTGTTTCTGCTCGCGGCGTGACTCATAGGGCAATTCGCCCTCCGCCGCCCGCATCAGCATCTTAAGGGCTTCATCGTGAAGCAGTTCCGGTTCCACCACCGCATCCACCGCCCCGTCTTTCAGGGCGTCTGCCGCCCTCTTGTGCTTACCACCGGCAATCCATTCGGCAGCATTGTCAAAACCGATCAGGCGAGGCAAACGCACCGTGCCGCCCCAGCCGGGCATGATGCCCAGGGTCGTTTCCGGCAAGCCCACCTGCGCCTTGCTGGACATCACCCGGAAATCACAGGCAAGACAGACTTCGAAGCCACCACCAAGGGCAAAGCCGTTGATGGCCACGAGGGTGGGAAACGGCAGCGACTCGATGGTATTAAATGCATCGTTGGCCAGACCGAGAAAGCTGCGGCGCTCGGACTCGCTGGCCTTAAAAGCGTCGCCAAATTCCGTGATATCGGCCCCGGCTACAAAAACGCTTTTGCCACTGGTCAATAACAGCCCTTTCACATCTGTCTGGCTTTGCAGAGCGTTCAGCGCCTCAAGCAATTCTTTCAGGGTCGCCTGGTTAAAGACATTGACCGAACCCTTCTGGGCATCAAAGTGCAGCTCTACAAAACCGCCCTTCAAGGGCTGTAGGCTGAGCATATTCCCCTGGAACATAGGTGCTCCTCTTGTGATCAGGTGTTAGGTGGTTGCTGGCCATGCACGGGCCAGTAGAGAAATTCAGGCAAAGGATAGTAAGCAGGGGTATCGGGTGCAGCAAAGTGCTTTTGTGACCACTGAGTTCTATGCAAATGCCATCTTCGCAACAACTATAGACTAACCCGTTTGCCGATCTGTAACGAATCGCACGGGCACCAACCTAGTTTTTATGAAACAGCACTACGTCAGCATCCGGGTACAGCACCTCGGCCTGCCACTTCAGTCCCAGATGGTCAAAGGTTTCCCTGCTATAAAAGCAGATATGGGTCGGGTCATTTTTATAGTGCCAGTGGGTAAAGGCTTCACGCCCCGAAACACGCTTGGTCATCAAGCCCAACCAACCTCCGGCATTAAGCAACGACCATATCCGGTCTAACTCCTCACCCGGCCGAGACAAATGCTCCACCACCTCGGTGGCGGTAATAAAGTCATAGTGCTGCCTGAGGCATGAGTGATCAGGGGCGTAATAAGGATCAAAAATGGCCACCCGGTGACCGGCTTCGGCCATCATCAGTGACAGGGTTGGCCCCGGACCGGAACCAAAATCCAGCCCGGCAGACTTGTCCGCCAGTTTTTCCAGCAGGGGTGTGGCGAGGCGACTCAGAAATTTCCGGTAGCCCGGATCTCCCGGGTCATTTTCGTGCAAGTCGTAATGGGCCTTTTCCTCCGCTGCGGACAAATGCTGGTGCGGCGGCACAAAAACCAATCGGCATACCCCGCACTGCTGATAGTCGCGCCGACTGTCAGCCAGATAGTGCTCGACCTGTGAAGAGGCACACAGCGGACAAGGCAAGTCCGTGGCTTCAGCCATAATTTCGCTCCGGTAACAAGTCTGTTGCAGGCGGGGCTATTACCCCATAATCGCCACCTGATTGACCAGCCAAGGAAATACCCGATTACGCTCATGGAAAAAATTCAGCAGCAGATTGCCGACGAACTCAACATCAAAACCACTCAAGTCACTGCCGCCGTGCAACTGTTGGACGAGGGCGCGACGGTACCGTTTATCTCACGCTACCGCAAGGAAGTGACCGGCGGACTGGATGACACCCAGTTGCGGACACTGGAAGAACGCCTCGGCTATTTGCGCGACATGGAAGAACGCCGCACCACTATCCTCGGCAGTATTGAGGAACAGGGAAAGCTGACCCCCGAACTGAAGCAGGCCATTCTCAATGCCGATACCAAGACCCGGCTGGAAGACCTTTACCTGCCCTACAAACCCAAGCGGCGCACCAAGGGTCAAATTGCCATCGAGGCCGGGCTGGAACCCCTCGCCGATATCCTCTACAGCGACCCAACACAGGAACCGGAGCAGCGCGCCGCAGAATTTGTGGACCCCAACAAAGGCGTCCCTGATGTAAAAGCAGCGCTGGAAGGCGCCAAGTACATCCTGATGGAGCGCTTCAGTGAAGAAGCCGAACTGCTGGGTCAATTGCGTGCATTCCTGGCCAGCGAAGCCCTGATCAGCGCCAGCGTGATCACCGGGAAGGAGACGGAAGGCGAAAAATTCCGGGACTATTTTGAGCACAGCGAGCTTTGGAAGCGCACCCCCTCCCACCGGGCTCTGGCCATGTTCCGAGGTCGACGCGAAGGCATTCTCTCCATCCGGGTGGATATCCCCACGGAAACCACCACTGCGCACCCCTGTGAAACCATGATCGCCTCTCACCTGGGCATCAAACATGAAAACCGCCCCGCCGATAACTGGCTGGCGGAAGTGGTGCGCTGGACCTGGAAAATCAAACTGCACACCCATATCGAAACAGACCTGCTGGCGGAGCTGCGTGAGCGTGCAGAAGCCGATGCCATTACGGTCTTTGCCACCAACCTGCAGGATCTACTGCTGGCTGCCCCCGCAGGGCAGCGGGTCACTATCGGACTCGATCCGGGCCTGCGTACCGGCGTAAAACTGGCCGTGGTGGATAACACCGGCAAGGTGCTGGATCACGGGGCCATTTTTCCCACGCCGCCACAGAATAAAGTGCATGAGGCTGAAGCCATTCTGGTGAAACTCTGCCAGACCCACCAGGTAACGCTCATCGCCATCGGCAACGGCACCGCCAGCCGCGAGACAGAGCGTTTTGTCAAAGATGTGCTGAAGCGGCACCCGGAGCTATCCATTCAACCGGTGATCGTCAATGAAGCCGGGGCCTCGGTCTACTCCGCCTCGGAGTTTGCCGCCCGGGAATTTCCCGATCTGGATGTGACTATCCGGGGAGCGATCTCCATTGCTCGCCGCCTGCAGGACCCGCTGGCAGAACTGGTCAAGATCGATCCGAAATCTATCGGCGTGGGTCAATACCAGCACGACGTCAGCCAGATCGAACTGTCCCGCAGCCTCAATGCCGTCGTCGAAGACTGTGTTAACGCCGTGGGCGTGGAGGTCAACACCGCCTCGGCAGCCCTGTTGAATCGGGTGGCCGGACTCAACCAGACCATCGCCGACAATATCGTTGCCTTCCGGGACGAGAACGGCCCGTTCTCCAACCGTGCCGCCCTGAAAAAGGTACCGCGACTGGGAGAAAAAACCTTTGAACAGGCGGCGGGTTTCCTGCGCATTGCCAATGGCGACAATCCTTTGGATGCCTCCGCAGTGCATCCCGAGAGCTACGAGCTGGTGTCGCAGATGGCCAATGACCTGGCACAACCCCTGCAATCCCTGATCGGCGACAGTGGCCTGTTGCGCCGTATCAAACCCCAGCAGTATGTGAACGAGCGGTTTGGCCTGCCCACCATTACCGATATCCTGCAAGAGCTGGACAAACCGGGCCGCGACCCGCGACCTGAATTCAAAACCGCCACCTTTAAAGACGGTGTTGAAAGCCTGAAAGACCTGGAACCGGGCATGACACTGGAAGGCACCGTCACCAACGTCACCAATTTCGGCGCCTTCGTGGATATCGGCGTGCACCAGGATGGCCTGGTCCACATTTCGGCGCTGGCCGAGCGTTTTGTCAAAGACCCCAGGGAAGTGGTGAAAACCGGCGATATCGTCACGGTCAAAGTGATGGAGGTGGATATTCCACGTAAACGCATCGGTCTCAGCATGCGCATGTCTGACGAGCCCGGTCAGAAAACCCCGACACGGGAACATCGCGAGGGAAAAGGTAATAAAAAAGGTGGCAGACAGGCGCCACAAAGGAAACAGCAGAACCCACCGGCCAAAACCGGCACCCTGGGTGCGCTGTTTGCCGAGGCATTGAAAAAGTCCTGATCGGGGGGGCTACAGCTGTCCCTTACTAATGCCCGACTAAAGCGTTGGGCAAAGAAAAAGGCGGTCTGAAAAGACCGCCTTTTTTTGGAATGGTGGGGTGGCTGACGGGGATCGAACCCGCGACCACAGGAATCACAATCCTGTGCTCTACCAACTGAGCTACAGCCACCATTGGTCTATTGCTGCGTTCAAGCGTTGGATGGCGCACCCGGCAGGATTCGAACCTGCGACCGACGGCTTAGAAGGCCGTTGCTCTATCCAGCTGAGCTACGGGCGCTCAACACATACTCTATCGCATTTTGACGCATGAGTGAGGTTGGTCGGGGAAGAGGGATTCGAACCCCCGACATCCTGCTCCCAAAGCAGGCGCGCTACCAGACTGCGCTATTCCCCGTTATCACTCAAGTGCCCTCTTTCGAGAGGTGCGCATAATACTGGCGACGACCAGCCTCGTCAATGAAAAAGCCCCTCAATAAGGGGGTGGCGATTCCCTTCACAGGAACGAAGCGAAGTGCGAAAATGCCCGGCTTTCACTATCCAATCAGGAGCTTAACCAACCATGGCCGCACTCATCCTCGATGGCAAAGCCGTCGCACAGAAAACCGAAGCCGCACTGAGTGAGCGCGTTAACGCCCTGAAAGAGAAAAGTGGCGGTCAGACGCCGATCCTGGCCACCATCCTGGTGGGCGGCGACCCAGCCTCCGCCACTTACGTGCGCATGAAACAAAATGCCTGCAAACGGGTGGGTATGGAATCCATTGCCGTGGAGATGCCGGAATCCACCACAACCGAACAACTGCTGGCCAAGATTGAAGAGTTAAATGCCAACCCCAACTGCCACGGTATTCTGCTGCAACACCCGGTACCGGAACAGATTGACGAGCGCCTCTGTTTTGACAGCATCGCCCTGGAAAAAGACGTGGATGGCGTCACCTGCCTCGGCTTTGGTCGCATGGCCATGGGTGAATTCGCCTACGGCTCGGCGACACCCCAAGGCATCATGCGCTTGCTGGAAGCTTACGATATTCCCCTGTCAGGCAAGCACGCCGTGGTGGTAGGCCGTAGCCCTATTCTCGGCAAGCCGATGGCGATGATGCTGCTGAATGCCAACGCCACGGTGACGATTTGTCATTCCCGCACTGAAAACCTGCCAGCTATGATCGCCACTGCCGACATCGTGGTGGGCGCTGTAGGCAAACCGGAATTTATCAAGGCGGAATGGATCAAGGATGGCGCAGTGGTTGTCGATGCTGGCTATCACCCGGGTGGGGTTGGCGATATCGAACTGGCCCCACTGCACGACAGAGCAGCCGCACTGACCCCGGTTCCCGGCGGTGTCGGCCCCATGACCATCAACACTCTGATTCTGCAATCCGTGGACGCCGGCGAGAAAAAGATGGCCTGATCGGCCAACTCACCAAAGCGACAGGGCTGTGACTTCCCGTCCGACTGGACTAGGATAGGAACAGAACGGAAGGGAAAACAGCCATGCTCGCGGATCGACTGGTAGCCCACCGGGGTTACCCCAAACACTACCCTGAAAACACGCTATTAGGCATGGCGGCGGCCATTGATGCCGGCGCGCACTTTATCGAAACCGATATCCTGTTCAGCGCCGATCAGCAGCCCGTGCTGTATCACGACAACCTCATGACACGCATCAGCGGTGAGGAGAATGCGGTACACCTGCTGACCCTCGACGAACTGGTGAGCCGCTCTGCCCATGAGCCGGAACGCCTTGGCGACCAGTTTATTAACCAGACCATCACACCCCTCTGCGATCTGGTCAGCCTGCTGGAGGAACATCCGGAGGTCACCGCCTTTATCGAAATGAAACGCAGCGGCCTGCACATTGTGGGCCTGGAAGCGGCCTATGACATCGTCAGCAAGATACTCACCCCGGTCAGGGATCAGTGCGTACTGATCAGCTTCAGTGATGAATTTATCGACTATGCCCACCAGCAGGGCTTCCCCAGACTGGGGCTGGTACTGAAGGATTGGGAAGAACGTCAGGGCAATCTGATGCAACGTATCCAACCAGAGTTTATCTTCTGTGATACGGACAAAGTGCCGGAAGGCTCTTCTATGGATGAAATCACGCCCACCTGGGTAATCTACGAAGTGGAAGACCCGGATCAGGCCATTGCCTGGTTTGACCGCGGGGCCGATATGGTGGAGACCTTCGATATCGGTGGTCTGTTGGAAAATCTGGCCCACCGGGCGCTCTGAGCTTGGACGCTATTTCACCCACCTCCTCCACCTCTGAAACCACCGTCGATGTACTGGTGGTCGGCGGCGGCATTCAGGGTGCTGGCGTGGCCCAGGCCACACAGGCTGCCGGTTACCAAACACTCATTGTTGAAAAAACCGCCTGGGCGGCGGGCACATCCAGCAAATCCAGCAAATTGATTCACGGCGGCCTGCGCTATTTACAAAGCGGTGATTTTTCACTGGTGAGAGAAAGCCTGAAAGAGCGCAGTCTGCTCCTGAAGCTGGCGCCGGAGTTGGTACACAGCAACTGGTTTAGCATCCCCATTTACCACGATTCCACCTACCGTCCCTGGCAAATCCGCGCAGGACTGACACTCTACTGGCTGCTAACCGGCTGCAGCAGCGAAGGCCGCTTTGAAGTGGTCCCGTCGGCAGACTGGTCGTCCCTGTGTGGCCTCAAAACAGAAGGACTCCAGAAGGTTTTCCGCTACCGGGATGCTCAGACCGACGACACCCGCCTGACTGAAGCCGTGGTCCGCTCCGCCCAATCCCTCGGGGCTGATACCCGTTGTCCTGCCACACTGCGGTCTGCCACACAAACACCGCAGGGCTACCGGGTAGAGCTGGAAACTACTGCGGGTATCGAAACGATCCATTGTCGCTTGCTGGTCAACGCCGCAGGCCCCTGGATCAATTTGCTTGCCCGCGCTATTACCCCCCAGCCACAGATCATCGATATTGACCTGGTTCAGGGAGCGCACCTCATCCTGGATCAAAAGATCAGCGAGCAGTGTTTCTATCTGGAAGCCCCCAGCGATGGTCGCGCGGTGTTTGTGGTGCCCTGGTACGACGGCACCCTGCTCGGCACCACTGAAACCGCTTTTGACAACAACCCGGATAACACCGCGGTCAAAGATGAGGAAAGGCAGTATCTGCTTGAGGTGCTTCACCATTATTTCCCGGACTACCCCGGGCAAGTCTGCGGCGAAATGGCCGGACTCAGGGTTTTACCCAAAAAGGTCTTACCCAAAGAAGCGACGGGATTTCACCTGCGCAGTCGCGAAGTTCAGTTTGTTGAAAGTAACGGTTACCTGGCCATCTACGGCGGCAAACTCACCGGTTACCGGGCTACAGCGGAAAAAGTGCTGCAACGTGTCGAGAAGCAGTTGGGTCGCGCCAACCACATCGCCGACACCCAACACATACGCCTTTGCGAAGAGCCCAAATCGTAACCCACCGAGGTATTTCTACAGAGGTTTGGCCGTAGCCTCGGCCATCCGTTGTAACCAGTGCTGAAAACGGCCCGCCAGTTCGGCATTTTCTCCTGGGCAAAATTCATCCCCGGGATAAACCAGCCAATCCCCCGGCTGGCCCGCCAACAGAAATGCTGCCCCCCTGCCGGTGGCTTCCGTGTCCGCACTGCGTATTACTGGCAGTCCGGACAAATCCGCGAGCCGCTGACAGAAACCATCCAGTTGCGACAGGCCACCCCCCACCAGTATGCGGGTCAGCGGCTCCTGCTCACCCCGCCAGTCGCGAATGCGCAGCAGATTTACCATCAACAGGAAGACGATACTTTCCAGCACCGCCACCAAGGCGGCCTTATTGTTATTGGCATCGAGATCGACAAATCGACTACAGAAATCTCCCCGCCAATAGGGTGCACCCAGCCCTCCCACGCCATTTAAGAAAAGCGGGATGACGGTTTCGGATTTCAGCCACTGATCGAGACTCCGCTGATAATCGGCAACACCCAGTTCCGCCGCCTGTAATTCCAGCGCACTGGCTGCACCATTAACCGTTCCTTCCACCACAAACCAGCGCGCCGATTCTGCTTCAGTCCCTGTTTCGAAAATTAGCGTCTTCAGAAGTCCCGCCGGAGCTGATACCGCGGGAGCACAGCGCACGGCTATAAACGCTCCGGTTCCGGCATTGATGGTCACCTGCTCCCCGGGCAATTCTCCCTGGCTGAAAAAGGCGGCATTTTGATCACCATTGAGCAGTGCGACAGGTAACTGGAGGTCGCCAATCTGCAGGTCACCAAAGTCGCTGGCGCTGGGTTGTAACGGAGGAAGAATAGATTTTGGAATATCAAACTGCGCCAGCAGGACTTCATCCCAATCCCCCGAAGGCAAGTGCCACAACAATGTCCGCTGGGCATTGCCAGGGTCCACCGCAAAGTGATGTTGTCGGGTCAGGGCGTACAGCAGGTAACTGGCCAAAGGCCCACAAGCCAGACGCTGTTCCCACAGCGCCGCCTTCACCCCGGGAATGGTATCCAGACACCAGCGCAGCTTGCTGGCTCCGTAATGTGCATTGGGTCGCAGACCCGTGTGTAGGGCTATTTCCTCATCACTCAACGACAGTGTTTCCATATACTTGGCAGCCCGGGTGTCCTGCCAACTCAACACCGGCGACAGGGGCGCTGCTGTCTCCCGGTCCCAACACACCAGACTTGAGCGCTGGGTTACCAGCGCCGCCGCTTTAAGCCTGTGAATGTCTGCCCCCAATTGATCGGGGAGCTTATCCAGCAACCTGCGAATGGAGGCCACCACCTCAACCGGGTCCTGTTCCACCCGCCCCGGCATGGGGTGCCGGGTCTGTACCGGTTCGCGCAGTAACAACCGTTGCCTGCCCACGGCATCAAAAACCAGCACCCGGCTGCTTTGCCCACCCTGATCCATCACCAGATAGAGAAAATCATTCATGTTTTCATTAAAGCAAAGTTTTGAGCGACGAGTGTTGTTAGAGCGCGATTTCTACCGCGTAGTCAGATCAGGTTGAGATACAGGACGATCACTATCAGGTAGCGCAGGCCTTTACCGATGGCCGTCAGCAGTAAAAACAGTCCCAGATTCACCCGCATGACACCTGCCACAAATGTCAGCGGATCGCCCACCACGGGCACCCAGGCCAACAGCAGGCTCCATACCCCGTAACGCTGGAACCAATGTTGGGCCCGGTGCAGTTTTACCGGCTTGAACGGAAACCAGGAACGATTTTCAAAATGGATCAGGTAACGGCCTATCCCCCAGTTCAGCGCGGCACCCAAGGTATTGCCCACCGTTGCCACCAGCCAGAGCAACATCGGGTTGCCGTCGTCGAGAAAGGTAACCAGTGCCACTTCTGAATAAAAAGGCAGCAACGAACCCGCCCCCAGTGCACTGATAAACATCAGGAAATACATCAAGGCCTCTGCTCCAGAGCAACACTCCCTGTACTGCCGATTCCGATACTCAACGCAGCAGCAGCCCGTCGTCGATGGGAATAAATTCACTGGCGGCATTGATCAGTGCAGCAGCGGTCAGGCCGGGCACGCCATACACCTCAACCTTTTTGTTTTTATCTTCCCGCAGTTTATGCGCCAGCAGGTCAAAGTCGCCATCGCCGGAAACCAGCACTACGGCGTCTACGCCCCCGGCATATTCCATGGCATCAATGGTAATGCCCACATCCCAGTCGCCCTTGGCCGAACCATCGACACGTTGGATGAAATTTTTGAGTTTCACCTCAAAACCAATGGCCCGCAGAATATTCTGAAATTCCCGCTGCTTTTGGTCACCCCGCTCCGTGGCGTAGGCAAAGGCCTTAACCACCTCTCGCCCGGCAGTGGCCCGGGACCAGAACGCGTTGTAATCGAAATTGCAGCCGTATACCTGTCTGACGGTGTAATAGACGTTTTGCACATCCACCAACAAAAGAACTTTCTGCATGAATCACTACCGGTATTCTGATTTGAGTGGGCAAGGCTACGACAACACACCCAAGAGTGATACCCACACTGAACCTGATAGCTCCAATCTGAGAAAAAATAACACTGCAGGAATCGCCAATAGCCACCGTCTGCGCCGGGTTACCAGGTCCGGCGAAGCTGAGTATGGGTTATATCCTTTGGCTTACTTGCTGAATTGTTCAGGCAGATCAGTAAAGCGTTCCACCGTGAGAGTGGGTTGAAGACCCCAGATATCAAAGAGTGCGGCGTTGGTTAACACCATCGGCGGGTGAAATACGTGTTATGTGGATTATTTCCGTTCCGGCAGCAATACCCCTTCACTCACCAGCTTCTGCTCAATCTCTTCATGGGTCGCCTTGAGATTGGCCCAGCGTTCCGCCGTGGACGGGTGAGAGCTGTTGTAGTGTTCACGGATGCCTTCCGGGTGCTCAATCGCCATGCGCCGCCAGAACGCATTGACGACTTCGGTATCCACACCCGCATTGGCCAGGTAATACATGCCCACATAATCTGCCTCGCGCTCAAAATCCTGGCTGTAGAGGCTGCCACCCACATTGCCGAAAGTACCCTGGGTATTGACCCCGTAACCGGCGGCAATGATGTCGAAGATACTGCCCAACAGGTAGTTGCCAGTGCGTTTCTCAATATGCCCCTCGCTGTTATGGGCGAACTCATGGGCGATGACCGTCATCAATTCCTCGTCGGACTCAGCAAACCGATACATACCCGCAGTGATATAAGTGGCCCTCCCATCCGCTGCGGCGTTCAGGTCATCATCCTTTATCAGCACCACCGGGAAGGAGCAGGTGGTTACCGGCACGATATCCAGTGTCACACGCTGATCGTCCCGCTCTACCTCCAACACCAGATGCTGTTGCGACATCGGCATGGACACCGCCTCTAGGGACTTCACAAATACCTCCGAGGCGTTAGCTGCCGGTATCGTCACCCCATTCACCGAACGGATCACATCCAACTCCCGTAAGCCAGCATAGGCCGCCGGACTCCCGAAGATGACGTGGCTTATAACAATCCCATCCTTGAGTCCGTATACCCCTGAAAACAGGGTTCTGTCTTTTTTATCCAACGTGGCAGTATCTTTCCACACCCAACCCACCGACCGGATATTATCGTCGGGGCACAACGGCACGCCCGCCGTTCTTATCCGCCACGCCAGGTCCTGTAAGTGCGCGTTGCGCTCCAGGTAAACCTTTTCCGCCTCAATGCGCTGCCACTGCTGCTCCTCCAACACATCGCTCCCTGCTGGGCGGGCTATCTTGGTAGTCGGAGCACAACCCACACCCCCAAGCAGAAACAGAACTGCCATTAACAGCGGCCACACATACCGGCCACCAGCTCCCGACGATGCGGGTGAAACCGTTTTCCTATTGACTGAAAACCAGGCTGAACCAGACATGTCAGATCACCGGCGGTTGGTCGAGTGAAAGGTGCACCTCTACGGTATTGCCTTCCATAGAGCGCCTCAGTGGCAAATTCATGTTGTAGAGCACATCCAGCATTTTGTAGTTTTCGCCAAGCACGGCGGCACGAAACTCCCGATATCCTGCCGCACGGCCAATATCCACCAGATGACCCAGCAACAACGAGCCCACGCCGAGACCGTGGTATTCATCTTCCACCGCCAGGGTAATTTCTGCGGTTCTTAGCGGTAGGTCATCGCAACGGAAATAACGCGTCACGCCAACCACCAGTTCCAGATCTTCATCCACAGCAACCAGCGCCACATGGCGGTCAAAATCCGGCTCGGTGAAGTCTTTCAGCTCCTGTAACGACAGGTCATTCTTGAAATGGAAGAAGCGGCAATAGGAAGATTCGGCGCTAAGGCGGTGCAACCCCTCCTGCAACACGTCCTTGTCCTGGGGGTTGATGGCGCGTATCAGCAACCCTCTGCCATTACGCAATTGATCGCGGGCAAAAAAGCTGCGCAGTGATTCCGGCGTCGCATCCATCTGGCAAGCCACCTAAACGGGTACGTACTGACCACCCGGTTCGCCGCCGAGGCAAGGCTTTCGCAACAGGGCAAACCGGCGACGCAAACCAATGCCGCCCGTTAATGGCCAGTAACAAAAATGCAGTCTCATCGTTTAAGCGTAGCCCTTCGCACAGCCAGTAGCGCTCTTAATACTGACCGGTGACAGCGTGATTCGTCTGCACAACAATGGATTTCCAGCCCCCTAACACACGAAGCGGTAACCTGAGCTAGAGGTTTACTCGATTTTCAGGTAAGAACTTTTTTCCATAAAGGTATTGCCGGGGGTAGTAGCCGCAAATCGACTTCGCACGATAAAAATGACTTTTCTGTTGGCAATGTCATAGCGCAATTGAACCGGTGAATTCGGTGAGCTGACATTTGCAACATTAAAGGTAAAAGCGCCGAAGTCTATTCTCAGCTCATCGGTCTGGTAGGTGTATTCTACAGAATAGGGTTCAACTCCCGGCCGACCGTTAACAGAATAGTCAGCGTCGCCAACCACAACCCAGCTCCGATCAAAGAAAATCACGTCACCTCGAAATCCCGTCACCCGGTAATACTGGGATGCTCTGCGGGGATTGCGACTACCCGGCTGATGCATAGACCAAAACCCATCTATGCTGCCAACAAAGGTCTCGGGAGTAAGAAATTCTCCGAGCTTATCGACTTTACCCAATAACTCGGGAGTTGCGTCAACGTAGTAACTGATATCTGTATTTTCTATATCTTCGCTCAATGTCACGAATCCTTTTATTAGTATTTTTCCCTACTGCTTTTTGCCAGAATCGTAGCTGTTAATCACAACTACCTTCAACCCAAGAGGCACTAGCCAAGAACAATACCGGGCTAGGTTTGTCATGAATTAATCAAAGCCCTGAGATTGCCAATGGCAGCGGCTGCTGACGATAGAACTGACAGAGCAGCCGATACACTTCGGGCATTTCTTCCCGCATGTTTTCCGGGGCCTCGAAAAAGGCCTCGCTGCACACCGCAAAGAATTCCGCTGGACTGGTCAAGGCGTAATCATCGAGGGGTAATGTTCGGTGGTGTCGCCAATCATTTTGCAGGCGATCCCAGGCCGCGGTAAAAATATCGTGCCACTCACCAGGGCGCATATCCGGGTGCATCGGCGGCGCGCCGTTGGCGCCATCCCGCAGCATATCCAGCTTGTGGGCCAACTCGTGAATCACCACATTATTGGCCTTACCGTGGCGGGTATGGGCACCGGTTTCGCAAATATCCTGCCAGGACAAAATCACCGGCCCCCGATACCAGGCTTCGCCACTCAGCCCCGGTCCCCGGGAATGCTCGACGCCATCCTCGGTGCGATAGGGGCGGTTCGGTACAAAAGCATCTTCGTAGAGAATCACCGTCTTCCAGCGGTCATACCAGTCCAAACCAAGATGCAGCACCGGCACGCAGGCCATGGTGGCGACCTTCAGGCACATGGCATCGGTGAATTGAAAGCCGCTGCCGGAAGCGAAGGTTTTGCGCACCAGAAAGCGGAAGCACATATTCCGCAGGGCGTCGCGCTCGGCACCCTGATAGCGATGCATCACCGGCCAGTCGGCAATGGCGGACTCCCACTGCTCGGCGGTAAAACCCATTTTTTTAATGCGGCGGTTTTCCAGCCAGTTGCGCAGTCGGTTAAACATATTTAGTGCACTATATCTAACTTCAGATAACTGTCTGAAAGATTGGAAGAAGAAATAGTTTTTTCTTTGATATTGATTTCATTCACCATTCGCTTTAACCGTCATACTTTCACTTTTTGGCTTGATTTCGTAGTACGTAACCAGAACATAGCTGAGCAACCACATTGATAACCAAACACCTATGACAAGTGCAAGTGAAAGCCAAAAAGAGCCACTTAAAAGCAAAAAGAAAAGACAAATCAAATGAATTACAGTAGCAATTAAAAGGCAAAAAAGGACAACCGATAAAAGATATCCATCTTCGCTAGAATTTATAGCTAAAAGCGAAAGTCCCAAACCAAGTGACAGAAAAATTGGACATATTAAAATCAAGCCAAACATAACTAAATCTGGGCTTGCTAGATTACTAAGAATAAACCCAAATGAGATACCTCCTTGCCCATAAGCAATCGCTTTCAGTAACTCATGTATTCCTTTGGAATCATTTTTTGACAAATACTGTTGAAAAAATGGTGCAACAAAAGAAAGCACTCTTTTAATTTTTTCATTGAAACCATTCATATAGATATTCTCGCAATCCATTAACATTCATCTACAACCCCCTTTCCCATTCCTGCCTTAGGGAGATTACTCCGGGCTGGTGAATCGCTGTACGCACCTGCTGCAGCAACTGCTCTTTATCGCGGTTGAGGGTGCCTTTCAGTATCAGGTAGTTGGAGGCGTGGTCACTGCGGAACACGGTGCGCTCCAGTTGCAGGGTATCCAGCAGTATTTCCATTTCTCCAAACAGTTGCCGCTGAGTCAACGGTTGGTATTCGCCGCCAAACCCTTGCTGAAAGCGCTCTTCACCCATCGGGAAACTCACCACCAGGGTGGATAGGAATTCTGGCTGGGTGTCGTTCATCAACTTCGCTGAATTTATCGCGTGCTGTTCGGAATATTGCTGGCCACCGAGGCCATTGAGAATCATCACCGAGCTTTTCATGCCCGCCTGCTTGATCTTGTGCAGGGCGTCCAGTGACGAGGCGTAGGTTTCGCCCTTATCAATTTTTTCCAGCACCAGATCGTCGCCGGATTCGCAGCCCACGTACATCAGGCTGAGGCCGAGCTGTTGCAGCTCCGCCAGTTCCTCGACAGATTTGTTTTTCAGGTTGCGGGGCAGGCAGTAGGAGGAGATACGCTGCACGTTCGGCAGATATTGGCGGATAGCCAGCAGGATTTCCCTGAGGCGGCGGAAGGACAATGTCATGGCGTCGCCATCGGCCAGAAATACCCGGCGCACCGGGTAGCCGCTGGCAGCCACCTGTTGTAGTTCGCTTTCGATATCGGATTGGGGTTTGACGCTGAATTTTTTCTGCGGTGCGGTGTACATCTCGCAGAAGGTGCAGTTGTTCCAGGAGCAGCCGTTAGTCACCTGTATGATCAGTGAGCGGGCTTCGCTGGGGGGACGAAATACAGGTTCGATATAGCTAAACAATTATCTTTACCTCCCCTGCTCTGTATCTATTTACAACAATTATTCCCTGCGCCAGGTAGTGCCTTCGCGAGAGTCTTCCAATACTACACCCTGCGCGAGCAGATCTTCACGAATCTGATCGGCACGCGCAAAGTCGCGATTTTTCTTGGCGTCGGCGCGCTCAACGATCAGTGCTTCGATCTGTGCAGCATCGAGGTCACCCTCGCCCCCACCTTGAAGGAAGGCTTCGGGGTCGGCATCGAGAATACCAAAGATACCCGCCATGGCTTTCAGTTCCGCCACCAGTTGGCGCGCCCGTGCCTCATCAGTCTTGGCCTGGGTGTTGATATCCCTGACAAGGTCATACATGGCCGCCAGCGCTTCGCGGGTGTTGAAGTCGTCATCCATGGCGGTCACAAAGCGCTGGTAGTAGTCGCTGTCTTTCAATGTGTCCAGCGCAACGGGCTGCACATCGGCGAAGGGGCGTAGCGCGGTATAGAAACGTTCCAGCCCGCCCTTGGCCTCAATCAGATTTTCTTCCGAATAGTTGATGGGGCTGCGGTAGTGGCTGGACAGCAGGAAGTAGCGCACCACTTCCGGGTGATATTTTTTCAGCACTTCGCGGATGGTGAAGAAGTTACCGAGGGACTTGGACATTTTCTCGTCGTCCACACGCACGGCACCGGCATGCATCCAGTAATTAACGTACTGCTTGCCGGTGGCGGCTTCGCTCTGGGCAATTTCGTTTTCGTGGTGGGGGAACGGCAAGTCCGGGCCTCCGCCGTGGATATCGAAGGTCTCCCCCAGACAGCAGATGGACATGGCAGAACATTCAATGTGCCAACCGGGACGACCGGGACCCCAGGGGGAATCCCAGCTCACTTCGCCGGGCTTGGCGCTTTTCCACAGGGCAAAATCCCTCGGGTCTTCCTTGATGTCACCCACCTCAACCCGGGCACCGGCCAGCAGGTCTTCAGGATTCTTGTTGCTCAGTTTGCCGTATTCGGGGAAGCGGCTGATACGGTAGTAAACATCGCCATTGTCCGCCACGTAGGCGTAATGGTTATCCACCAGAATCTGCACCATGTCGAGAATATCGTCCATATGGCCGGTGGCGCGCGGCTCAATATCCGGGCGCAGCACGCCGAGGGCATCCTCGTCTTCGTGCATGGCATCGATCATGCGGTCGGTAAGATCGGTAAACGACTCGCCATTTTCAATGGCGCGGTTGAGAATCTTGTCGTCCACGTCAGTGATATTGCGCACGTAGGTGACATCCCAACCCTGAGAGCGCAGGTAACGGGTGATGACATCAAACGACACCATGACCCGCGCATGACCGATATGGCAGTAGTCGTAGACGGTAATACCGCACACATACATGCGGATTTTTCCGGCCTCGATGGGTTTGTAAACCTCTTTCTGCCGCGTCAGGGTGTTATACAGTGTCAGTGCCATGGTACTCAGTTCTTTCGGTTTGTCGGGCCACGGTGCAGCCCGTTGTGAATTCAGTAATGTTTGGAATAGTTACTCAGCTTTTCCAGGTATCCCGCAGGCCAATGGTGCGATTGAATACCGGTTTGTCGGCGCTGCTGTAGCCGCTGTCGAGACAGAAATAGCCTTCCCGCTCAAACTGGTAGTGGTCTCCCACACCGGCTTCCGCCAGACCGATTTCACCCTTGCAGCCCTGTAGAATCTGTAGCGACTCCGGGTTGATAAAATCGAGGAAGTTGCGGTCACCCGCTTCCGGGGACGGATCGCTGAACAGGCGGTCGTATAGACGCACCTCGCAGTCCACACACTCTGTGGCGGAGACCCAGTGAATGACGCCACGGGGGCGGATACCTTCGGGCGGGTCCTCGCCGATGGTGCCGGGAATAATTTCCGCAATGATCTCAACAATCTCACCGCTGTCGTCTTTGACAAAGTCGTTGGCCTGAATCACATAAGCGCCGCGCAGCCGCACCCACTCGCCGGGCACCAGCCGCTTGAATTTTTTGCGAGACAACGAGCTGTCTTCATTGAAGTCTTCGCGGTCAATATAGATTTCCCGAGTGAATGGCAACTGGCGCTCACCTAGATCATCGCGGTTGGGGTGACAGGGGGCGGAGAGCATTTCCACTTCGCCCTCAGGCACGTTGGTCAGCGTGACTTTCAACGGCTTGAGTACGCACATGGCGCGGGCGGCGTTGTCGTTCAGGTCATCGCGGATAAAGTGTTCGAACTGGGCCATGTCCACCACGCCGTCGGTTTTGGCCACGGCAAGGCTGTCGCAGAAGTTGCGAATGGCCGCAGGGGGTACGCCGCGACGGCGCAGCCCGGAAATGGTCGGCATGCGTGGGTCATTCCAGCCGTCCACGTGGTTCTCATCCACCAGCTGCTTGAGTTTGCGCTTGCTGGTGATGTTGTAATTGAGGTTGAGGCGACCAAACTCGTACTGGTGGGGTTTGGAAGGCACCGGCAGGTTTTCGATAAACCACTCATAGAGAGGGCGGTTGGCGGCAAATTCCAGGGTGCAGATGGAATGGGTGACACCCTCAATGGCGTCCTCCTGCCCGTGTGCAAAATCGTAGGACGGGTAGATGTTCCATTTATCACCGGTGCGGTGATGGGCGCGTTTCTTGATGCGGTACAGCACCGGGTCGCGCAGGTTGATGTTGGGCGATGCCATATCAATTTTGGCCCGCAGGGTCATGCGGCCTTCGTCGATTTCGCCGTTTTTCATCTGCTCCAACAGCGCCAGGCTTTCCTCCGCCGGGCGGTCGCGCATGGGGCTGGGTTTGCCCGGTTCCTTGAGGGTGCCACGGTATTCACGCATCTGCTCGGCATTCAGCTCACAGACAAAAGCCTTGCCCTCACGGATCAGTTGCTGTGCCCAGGCATACAACTGGTCGAAATAATTGGAGGCATAGCGGATCTCGCCATCCCACTGGAAACCGAGCCAACGCACGTCCTCAATAATGGCCTGAACGTATTCGTCTTCTTCCTTTTCCGGGTTGGTGTCATCAAAGCGCAGGTTGCAGGCGCCGCCGAACTGGGCCGCCAGACCAAAGTTGAGGCAGATGGATTTGGCATGACCAATATGCAGGTAGCCGTTGGGCTCCGGCGGGAAGCGGGTCACGACTTTATTGACCGTACCCTCGTCGAGGTCGCGGGTAATGATCTGCTGAATGAAATTGAGCGGTTTGCTGTCGTCTGCCATACTGCCGGGCCGTCGTGGCCATCCCCCTGAAAAAGAGCCGGATTATAGCGTTCAGGGAACAGCGTATAAACAACTGATACACCCAAAGCCCGAGTTTTCAGAGCATAGCCCTGCATGCAACCCAACACACGCGCCATTCTTTATCTGCAACTCTGCCTGCTGTCATTCCTGATCGGCGACTCACTGGCGAAGAAACTGCTGGCGACAATTCCTTTGGGACAGGTGATGTGCCTGCGCACACTGGTCTCTTTAGTCGTGCTGACAGCCATGGTCATCGCCACCGGTCGCCTGGCGCTACTAAAAACCCGCAGGCCGGTTCATCACTTCCTGCGCAGCCTGTTTTTTGCGCTGATCAGCCTGGGCTATTACGTGGCGGTGAAATATTTTCCCATGAGCGCCGTAGCGGCAGCGCTGGCCGGGGCACCCATTATCATCTCAGCCATTTCACCCCTGCTTCTGCGCGAACATGCCAACAGCATCCAGTGGATTGCCACTATCACGGGATTTGTCGGCGTGAGCCTTGCCCTGAAACCGGATCTGTCCAGCATAAGCTGGAATTACCTGGCGCTGCTGACACTGCCGGTGTCCTACGCCGGCATGATTCTCTGGTCCCGTTATCTGTCGCGCACGGAATCGGACTGGTCGCTTAATTTCTATTTCTACTTCCCGCTACTGGTGCTGGCGTGGTTCTGGCCTGCCGAATGGGTCCCCCTGACAGCCATGGAGCTGCTGCTGATTTTTATCTCCGGCAGCGGTTGTGCCGCGGGGTTTATTCTGATGGTGGCGGCCTTTCGCATTGGCAAACCCGTGGTGGTAGCACCGTTTGAATACACATCCATCATCATGGCCGCCGGTGTGGACATGCTGTTCTGGCAATTTTTCCCGGATTACGTGATGTGGGTGGGCATTTCCCTGATTTTGCTATGCGCTGTTATTCAGGCCTGGCAGGCGCGTATCGAACCCCCTGCCATCACACCGCACCTGCGGGCCGAGGACACCCATCGTCCTTGACCTGAAAACACAACCCGATGGTGTTTGCATCCCCCTCTGAAAAACGTAACATACCCCCCACTTAAGACAGTTATAGGAAGCACGTTACATGATTACCCTGCACACCAATTATGGCGACATCAGCATTGAACTGAACTTTGAAAAAGCGCCAGTATCTTCTGCCAACTTCCTGAAATACTGCCGTGATGGTTTTTATGAAGGAACGATTTTTCACCGCGTGATCGACGGCTTCATGATTCAGGGCGGTGGTTTCACCCCCGATATGCAGCACAAGCCTGCGGGCGATCCCATTGAGAACGAAGCGGACAACGGTCTGGCCAACGCAACCGGCACCCTGGCCATGGCACGCACCAGCGACCCGCATTCTGCGAGCTCACAGTTTTTTATCAACGTGTCTGACAACGCTTTCCTGAACCACAGTGGCAAAAACCCCCAGGGTTGGGGCTACGCAGTATTCGGTAACGTTGTGGATGGAATGGATGCGGTCAATGCCATCAAAGGTGTGGCTACCGGCCGCCACGGCATGCACCAGGATGTCCCCAAGGAGCCGGTGGAAATCCAGAAAGTGACCATCAGCGATGCCTACGCGGACAAGTAATTACCGCGCGACAGGGTTGGCCGATTTGCGCTGATGTCTACGCTGCTGATCTCCGACCTGCATCTCTCTCCAGAACGCCCGGCGGTAACCCGGGCGTTTTTTGCTTTTCTGCACGACAAAGCCCGCGAAGCCGAAGCGCTCTATATTCTCGGCGACCTTTTCGAATCCTGGATTGGCGACGATGACCCGGCGCCACTGCCCCGGGAAGTGATCGGAGAGCTGAAACAGCTCAGCGACAGCGGCACCCTTCTCTACTTTATGCATGGCAACCGCGATTTCATGATCGCTCGCCGCTTTGCCCGTGAAACCGGCTGCACACTGCTGCCTGATCACTACGTGGCCCGGCTGGCGGGTGAACCGGTGCTGCTGATGCACGGCGACACCCTGTGTACCGATGATGTGGATTACCAGAAATTCCGCCGTATCTCCCGCTTCCGTCCACTGCAGTTTGTCATGCGTCACTTGCCCCTAAAAAAACGCCAGAAAATTGCCGCCGACCTGCGCCGCAAAAGCATGTCTGCCAACGCCAACAAAGCAGACAACATTATGGATGTGTCCCCCGTGGAGGTGGAGCGGATGATGCGGGCGTACGATGTAAAGCGGCTGATCCACGGCCATACCCACAGGCCCGACCGACACCGGCTACCCTGTGGGGAGCGTCTGGTACTGGGTGATTGGCACCATCACGGCTGGTATATCGAGATTGAGAAGGATCGGGAGCCGGAGCTGATTTCTTTTCCGATTGAAGACTAGGCCTATTCTGCCCGCAGGGCGTCGATAGGACTGAGCCGCGTGGCATTCAAAGCTGGCCTTACTCCCGCGATCAGACCGATCAGCATGGAGGCCATCAGCGCCACCGTAACAATTTCTCCTTTCAGAGCCACCGGCAATGCCGGCACAAACAACTGTACTGCAACAATTAACAGGGCAATCGCCAACACACCGGCCAAACCGCCAATCAATCCCAGCATAACCGCCTCACCGAGAAACAAGTTCCGCACCTGACCCCGGGTACTGCCCAACGCCCGCAGCAGCCCCACTTCCGAGGTGCGCTCGGTGACGGTAATCATCAGGATGGTGGTAATACCTACCGCTCCCACCAAAAGGGAGATCGCCCCCAGCCCGCCACCGGCATATTTGAGAATGCGCAGGATATTGTCCATGGTGGCCATCATCTGGTCCTGGGTGACGATGGTGAAATCCTCAAAACCGTGGCGCTCGATCAGCAGCCGCTTGACGTTATCTGTCAGCCGGTCGGTGGGCACGGCGGGACTGTAGAAAATATCCACTTCCATGAGGCTCTCGCGGTTGAAGATCTGCAGCCCCTTGTTGGCAGGAATGTAAATCATGTCATCCAGGTCAGTGCCGAGAAACTGGCCCTTTGGCTCCATGACGCCGATCACCCGAAAACGGTTGCCACCGATGTGCACGAATTCACCAAGCGGACTGGTATTACCGAACAGTTCCTGCTTGAGCTTGCTGCCCAGAACGGCAAAGGCCCGCGCTCGATGTACATCTTCAACCGGTAGAAAGGACCCTTGGGACACTTCCAGCTTCCAGGCTTTATCCGCCAGCGCCCCCACACCGGCAACTTCGGTATAACGACTGCGTCCCAGCGCCTTGATCTGCGCAGTACCAAACACCACAGGCACCACCTGCTCCACCCCGGGAATGCGCTCCAGCGCCTCGGCATCCTCCAACGAAAGGGGCCGGGTGGTATTGAGAATACCCCCGAGGCCAAAGGTCTCGGTCTTTCCCGGGGTGACGGCCACAATGTGGCTGCCGAACTGTGTGAACTCCTGAATCACGAACAGCCGCAATCCCTCCCCCAGGGAGCTGAGCAAAACCATGGCGGCAATACCGATGGCAAAGCCGACAATGGTCAGGGCTGAGCGCATCCGCTGCATCCACAGGGCACGAAAGATCCAGCGCAGATAGTCCAGAAACTTCATTGATCCTGACCCCGCATGGCCAGTACCGGGTCGAGGGCTGCCGCCCGGCGTGCCGGGATCAAGGAAAATATCAGCCCGGACAGTAATGCTGTGCCCACGGCGGCGGGAATGGACCACCAGGGCGGTGCCAGCGGAAATACCGGCCACAGTCGTGCCAGAACGTTCACCACCACCCAGGCCACCACAATACCGGCCACCGATCCCAGACTAACCAGCAGCAACGATTCCCCGAGGAACAGTTGCCGCACCTGGCGACTGCTGCCGCCGAGGGCTTTTAGCAAACCGATCTCCTTGCGCCGCTGGCTGACGGATATCAGGCTGATATTCATGATCAGGATGCCCGCCACCAACAGGCTGATGGCAGCAATGGCAGCGATGGCCAAGGTCAGGGTGGTCAGGATATTGTTGAAGGCGGCCAACATGGAGTCCTGACTGATCAGGGTAATGTCGTCATCGCCCTCGTGGCGCTCGCGAATAATGGCTTTGACCCGATCCTCGGCGCGCTTGAAGTCGGCGTTGCCATCCAGCTCCATCAACACCCGAAACAGGCCCGGGGTATTGAACATCTGCTCGGCGGTGCGAACCGGCACGATAATCATGTCCCGCAGATCCAGCCCGAGGGATTCCCCCCGCTCCTCCAACACTCCGATCACTCGCATGCGGCGGTCGCCTACCCTCACCCACTCACCAATGGCGCGGCGATTACCAAACAGTTCATTTTTCAGCTTTGAGCCCAATACACAAACGGCCATGGCCTCGCTGCGGGCGCGCGCTGGCAGTACTTCGCCCTGAGCCACGTTCATCTTCCGCACCTGAAAAATCGCCGCGGTTGTCCCCAGCACGATGACTTCCCTTGAGCGGCTGGATAATGCAACAGAAGCAGTCCCGGCAATCACCGGTGCCACAGCGCGAACAGCGGGGATGCGCTCCAATGCCTGGGCATCTTCCAGAGTCAGGTCACGGGGTGCTGTGCCATAAATAGGGGGGGCTCCACCGGTGGTTTCCTTACGCCCGGGAAGAATGATCAACAACTGGTTGCCGAGGGCAGAAAATTCCCGGTCTACATAACGGCGGGCGCCCTCTCCCAGACTGGTAAGCAGAATCACCGAGGCCACCCCAAGCCCCACTGCCAGTAACAGCAACCCGGTGCGCACCCGGTGGCGCAAAAATAGCTGGCTGTTAAAGCGCAGTTGATCCAGTAGCAGCATCGCTGTCACCGGTATCCTTCTCTATGCGGCCATCCACCATGCGGATGCGCCGTCGTGCCCGCTTACCGAGGGCCATGTCATGGGTCACCACCAGCAGGGTGATACCCTCGCGATTGAGATTTTCCAGCACGTCCACCACCTCATGGCCGGAGGCCTGATCGAGGTTTCCGGTGGGTTCATCCGCCAGAAGAATGCGAGGTTTCATCACTATCGCCCGGGCAATGGCCACCCGCTGCAGCTGGCCACCGGAAAGCTGGTTGGGACGGTGGGTGGCACGCTCTGCCAAGCCTACCTGCTCCAACACGTCGAGGGCACTCTGGCGGCGTTGTTTGGGACTGATGCCCGCCAGCATCATCGGCAATTCGACATTTTCCAGCGTGGTCAGGCGGTTGATGAGATGAAAGGCCTGAAAGATAAACCCGATGTAGTCGGCCCGCAAACGGGCCCGCGCTTCCTCTCCCAGGGTTTCTGTGGCGGTGCCGTCCAGGCTGTATCGGCCACTGTCCGGCCGGTCCAACAGCCCAACCATATTCAGCAGGGTGGATTTTCCCGACCCGGAGGGCCCCATCACCGACAGGTACTCACCGGCATTGATGGTGATACTCACATCCTGCAGGGCACGCAAGGGAAATTCCCCAACCTGGTAGGTTTTATTGATGCCATCCAGTTCAATCATTGGCTGACGGTCCAACCTTCGCCGCAGCCCCCGCCTCGACGCCGGAACTGCCAATGTTGCTGACTATCTGGTCACCTTCCCTGAGGCCACCCAGCACTTCCGTATAACGCCAGTTGGCCAGCCCTTTCTCAATCGCCTGGCGCTGCAGCACACCATCACCATCCAGCACCAGTACGAACGTCTCGTCCACCACCAACTCAGATGGGATACGCAGAGCGTTATCCCCGCTGTCGAGAATAATTTCCATGTCCGCACTGTATCCAGCCAGCAGTTTTATCCCTTCAGGCAGGGCGGAGAGCTCAGCTTCCACCTCAACAGTGCGAGCCTGTTTTTCCTGATCGAGGATGTAGGGGGAAATGCGGCGCACCTTGGCCGGAAAGATCTTATCTCGGAAAGCATCCAGAGTTACCCGAACAGGCAGCCCTACGTCGATTTCCGACGCATCTACCTCGTCAATGGGTGCACTGATGTAATGACAGCCATCGGTCAGCAGGTCGATAGCGGGGGGCGTCATGACGCCGGGTGGGGAGGGCGTGGCATACTCACCAACTTCCCCGGTGACCTCAGCCACTGCGCCGTCGAACGGGGCTCTCAGGAAGGTCTGCTCAAGTAAAGCACTGGCGGTGGACACCGCTGCCCCGGCCTGCACGACCCGAGCCTTAGCGGCTTCGCAACTGGCGGAACTGGCCTCGGCCTTGGATTTCGCCAGATCCGCAGATTCTTCGGACACCAGGTTCTTGCGCGCCAGGTTGGTAAGGCGTTTTGCCTCGCGCTGGTCGGACTCGGCGGCGATACAAATACTCTGTTGCTCCCGCTGTGCTGAAAGCTCGGACGCTTTGGCTACTTCGAGCTGTGCTGCTCGGTCCTCGTTCCACAACACCATCAGCAATTGACCGGCTTTGACCTGATCGCCCTCTTTCACCAGCAGTTGGTCGATGCGCCCACCGATGGACAGCGCCAGTCGTGAGCGCTGACAGGCTTTAACCGTACCTGCCCGGGTGTTGGCTACGGTACGCTCCACAACACCGCGCTCCACCGTTGCCATTGTCACAATGACCGGCTGCGGTCGCGACCAGTAATAAAAGAGCCCGGCGATGACGACCACCACCAGCAGAGTAACCAGCCACTTTCTCATTCAGCCATTCTCCCTGTGTCAATTACCCAATAATCGCTTTTATCATAGACCCTGAAAAGCCAGGGCCGCTTGATGCACACCAATTAGAGGCTTTTCCCCCTAAGCCAGACATAAAAAAACGGCCCGGAGGCCGTTTTTATTCTGCTAGACACATTTTGTGGTTGCCGAGGCATCCATAAAGGGCCCATCCACGCAGAGCCGTCGTCCATCCGGCGCCGCACAGGCACCACAGAGGCCGACCCCACACTTGGTCAGGTAGTCGATGGCGCTGTGGATGCGCGCGTCGCCACAGAACTCCCGCTCCACCGCTATGGCGGCATGCACCATCGGCGCCGGGCCACAGTTGTAAAACATCAGCTTGCTGCGCTCTTCCTCGCCAAGCCCCTGCAGATAATCCCGCAGCAGTTCAGTGACAAAACCGTGATGACCTTCGCTGCCATCATCGGTAGCGATATGCACCGGCGCAATTTTTTTACACTCTTCAATAAAGTAAAGCCGCTCGGCGGTGCGCGCCCCGGTGAAAATTTCAGTGTTAGGAAAATCCCTCGCCACCTGATAGACCGCTGCCAGACCGGTACCGCCACTGACAGTAATAATTTTCGCCCCTTCTGGCGGGTCCACCGCGATGCCGTGGGGACCGCGCACATAGGCTTCCGTTCCCGGCTGCAGACTCATTAGGTCGTGGGTAAAAACTCCCACATCGATCACTGCAAGGGAAAATGGATCGTCAGTGAGCGCCGAGAACGGCTTTTCACCCAGCCCGGGAATCCACAGGAATACGAACTCACCGGCTTTGAGATTGATCTTGCGATCGAATGTGAGGATGCAGATGTCATCGCAGACACGCTCGTTGGACACCAGGGTCACCGGACGGAACTGCATATCCACATCGTAACGAATCTGGCTCTCGGCATTGTTGCTGCCATGTGCCAGATCAGCTTCCAATGTCTTGAAATACTGGCCCATCTCTTCCGTGGTCAGGCCAACCAAAGAGGAACCTATTCCGACTACAGAGGCACCCGCATCCTGATAGGCGCGCACATCATCGGCGCTGCTGACACCGCCGCAGCCGATAATCGGGCAATCTACGGCTTCCGCCACTTCCCGCACACATTTCAGGCCGATGGGCAGTACACCCTTGCCGGACATCCCGCCGACGCCATTGCTGAGGACCGGGTGACCGTGGGCAGAGGTATAACCAGGTCCCACCGTGTTGATGGCACAGAGACCATCGGCACCACCGGCCACTGCGGCCCTGGCGATCTCGGCAATGTTTGGGGTATTGGGGGTCAGCTTCGGAATCACCGGAATATTCACCGCCGCTTTCACCGCCGCAGTAATCTCGCGCACCAGCTCCGGGTCCTGACCCATGGCCATACCGTAGCCCTTCGCGTGGGGGCAGGACAGGTTCAGCTCCAGGCCGTCGGATACCGGTGCCATGATCTTTGCCACTTCGACAAATTCTTCGACACTGCCGCCGAAGATGGAGGTCAGCAGGAAACGATCCTCCGGCACCCGCAGGGTCGCCAGTTGCGCGGCCAGTTGCTCCGCACCGGGGTTGGTGAGACCCACCGCATTGACGAAACAACCGGGGGCGTACTGGCTAATCACCGGCTCACGGTAGCCCGCCCGTGGAGCCAGGCCGACGCTCTTGGTGGTCATCACCCCCACTTCCGGCATGGTGTCAAAGATGCGCTGGATAATGGTGGTGGCGGTGGTGACGATACCGGAGGGAATGGTAAACGGGGAGGTTATCTGCTTGGTAAAAAAAGGTATTTTCGACATCGAGAAAGTCTGGCCTGAACGGTTGGATGGCAAGGTGCGAAGGATAAACGTCTGCGGGGGTTAAATCCACCGGGAGTGCATTGAGCCACACCGTACCGGCCCGTTGCTTTTAGTGCTATGGCTGGCCTTGGCCTGGTTGCCATTGAACTGACTTCAGGGTTTCACAATGCCCAATACAACCGCAATATTGGCCAGTTCTGCGGCAGTATTGACCCTGAGCTTGCTTTTGATCTTGGTGTTGTAATTGGCCACTGTTTTATAACCCAAACACAAATCGCTCGCGGCTTCATGGGTGGTCATCCCGCTCGCCAGCCGACAGAACACATCGAACTCCCGGGGGGACAATAAATCCACCACCTCACGGTAACTCTCGATATCACTATGTCGGACATCACTCACCTCGGGCATCAGCTGCTGCTCAATGTAACGTTTGCCCTGGGCAACGGTTCGCACCGCTTCTGCTAACATCTCGGCAGCGCTGTTCTTGCTGACATAGCCCCTGGCGCCCGCCTGCAGGGCACGTTCCACGTACACAAATTCATCGTGAATGCTGTAGACGAGGACAACGGCATCCGGCGCCTGCTTGCATAAGCGGCGAATGGTTTCCAGGCCACCGATGCCCGGCATGGATAGGTCCATCACCACCACATCCGGTTGCATCCGCGCATACTCCTGAGCCACAAGCTCACCGCGGTTAACATCCCTGATCTCCCCGATAAACGGTTGCGCCGACAACAGGATCTTGAATCCGGCGCGAACAACCTCATGGTCATCGACCAGGAGGATACTAATCCGACTTTGATCCATCTTGCTGTTTCTCAATAAAAGGCATACTGGCTTTTACACTGACACCCTGCCCCGGTTCGGATTCAAAACTGAATCGCCCGCCGAGACTCTCAACCCGCTCGCGCATGGCTCGCACCCCGAACCCCTCGCCCTCAGACTCGCCGCCAATACCGTTATCTTCTATATGGATCTCAACTTGACGATCACCGTTCAGGCCACTGAGGACAACCGCCACGTTGACGCTTTCCGCCCGGGCATGCCGGATCACATTGGTCAGACACTCCTGGACAATCCGATAGACATGGATAGCGACCTCATGACTGAGCAGCTCAAGATTGTCATCGTAATCCAGTGTGATGCGCAGCCCGGAATGCCGACGCCGATATTCGCTGACCAGGTCTGTCAGGGTCGCACCCAGCCCCAGATCGCCCAGGCTCAGAGGATGCAAGGTACGCATCATCAAGCGCACCTCGCCGGACAAGTGATTGCAGATCCCGATGATCGATTCCGCAATAGTCGGCACGTCGGCATCGCTGCTTTTGCATGCCACCGCCATGGCTTTTATGGCTGCTAATGACTGACCCATCTCATCATGCAACTCACGGGAGAGATGTCGCCTTTCTTTCTCCTGAATCTGCAGGGTATGTCGCGCCAACGCCTGATTATTTTTCCGGGCGTGATTCAAGGCTTCCGACAGATGATTGATTTCGACCGCAATGGCATCAAACTCACTGATGTTAATACGAGGCAGTTTTTCGCCGTATTTACCGGATTCGACCTGGCGCAGGCCGGATAAAATGGCGCCAACGGCACGCAACATGGAGTGGAACACCAGGTTAATCGCCAGAAAGATCACCACCATCATCAGCACAATTGACCAAAAATATATCTGCGACTCCCTCCAGGCTTCCGACACCTCATCCATGGGATCTGCACTAACTTTAATGCGCTGCCCGGCACCTTCCGGCACATTCAGTGGGTACTCTGCATGCAGATAATCGGTCATCACCGCAGCAATAAACCATGCAGGCGGTTTTTTTGCCTCCTCATACTCGGGAACGGACAGTATTTCAGTCTCGGCACCCTGCGCATCTATCAGGGAAATCTCCACATGGCGCATGTGCCCCAGGGCCCTGAATGACTGCAACCAATCATCATTGCCACGGATCATGTCTGCCTGATTCACTTCGGACTTGACCATCTGCGAAATCAGCTGAAACGAGGAGCGAAGCTCCCTGTCAACCGACTGGCGCGCCTGCCAGATCGCTATCGCACCGCCCAATATCAATATCAGCAGCACCGACAACAGAATGCGTAAATTAATTAGATTTCTTAAGCTCATTTTTGTCTTGCAACTTTTGTCTTGCAAACCGGCATCATGAAAACTGACAGGCTGACCACACCCCGCAAATCCCACGTGATGAGTTGACCATAAAGCCTACAGCATAGCCAACCTCTGACGGGCAACTGTTCGCTGTGCTGACCTTAGCGCTTAACAGGATGCCCGCACGGCGCTTTGTCATTGCTGCATCATTGCCAATAAAAAAATGCCAGTCAGACGAACTGACTGGCATATCAATGTTGAGGCGGCAGCCTCATTTGACCGGATGGATTAAAGAGATACTTTGAATCCAATCCATCCAGCCCTGGGGGCACCGGCGCCGACAAAACGCGGGTCTTCCAAATCCAGACCAGGCGCTTCATCCGGCTCACCATATAAGCCAAAGTTTTGATACTGACTGTCAAACAGGTTGTCGACTTTTGCAAAGAACTGAACGTTTTTATTCAGCTTGTAACGACCATGCAGGTTAACCACACGATACGCACTTATTTTTTTGTCCTGGTTGGCCTCATCGCCCCGGAAGTACTGGCTCGATTGGTAGGAAGCCGTCGCACCGATGGACAACTTCGGCGTAAAGGCATAATCGACACCAATTTTGATGTTGTGCTCGGGAATACCCGGCAGGCGATCACCTTTTGTTACCTCAAATGTTTCCACATCATCATCGACTTCACGGGCATAGAGGAAGCGATCTTCGAACGTGGCGCGCACATAGGAATAACTGCTAAACCAGCGCAGGTTGTCGTGCAGACCATTCGCCGCCAATTCCAGCCCGGCACGGGCGGTTTTATCGATATTGTCGAAATTACCCAGGGTTAAACGCGGGTCATTCACGTCATCTTCGACATCAGGGAAGAAAAACAGATCATCTTTCAGCTGGGTATAAAATGCCCCGGCACTCCAATTGATGGAACCATTCTGGCCTCTGAAACCCGCCTCAATGGTTCGGGCAATCACATCATCCAACGGCGGATCTGACAAAAAGGCATTGGGGTAAGAACAGGGGCTGCTTTCTTCAGAACAGGTTAATTCAGACGGGGTTGGCGCGCGATTGGATTCACTGTAGTTACCGTAGGCCGTCAGGTTGTCCTGCAATGCATAGGTAAACCCGACCGTCGGATTGAAACGTTTGAAAACATGCTTATTGCCCGATTCGTTCAGATCCTGCGCACCACCTTCACTGGTACCGGAAATGTCAATCTGAATCCAGTTATAACGACCACCGAACGTCAGGTCCAAACGCTCGGTGAGTGACAGGGTATTGGTAAAGAAGAGGCTGAAGATATCCGTTTCTATCTCACCATCAACCACGGTTTCATCGACAATGAAACCGGTTCCAGATGTGCCGCGGGTATCGGTAAACCGGGCAATTTCCGCTTGCGATGAATAATCCACATCCGATGTGTCGTAGGCTGCGCCAACAATCAACTGGTTTTCTCGCTCCAGCACATCGTTTAGAAATGTCGCCTGAAAACCAAAGCCATAACTGTCCTGCTCGGTTTCACTGGTGTTGTTGAGGGCGATAAATTCTTCACTGCCGTTAAAGCCTAACGGCGCAAATGGCGTGATAACGCCCCCATCATCATCCACGATATTGGCGCCATCAATTTCCAGCTCTGAACCATCACCATTGAAGGTGGAGCGATCACTGCGGCGGTAATAGGTATTGGCGGCTAACATTGTGTAATCATTGAGCCAGTGTGACCCGTTCAGGGTAAACATACGCAATTCATTTTGCGTGTTATCCGGGTGGGTAAAGGCGGCCTCACGATCAGCCTTGACCATTTCAACCGGTGCAGGCCCGTTGCCATTCAGGTCACTGTCTACCAGCGTAACGCCGAAATCCAGGCTGGTGGTGTCATTCTGGTAGCTCAAGTTGGTGAAGAACTGTTCAACCCTGGAAGGTGAAAAATCCCGCCAGCCATCCTCCTTGGTAATTGAGCCCGTGGCAAAGTAAGCAAAGTTTCCATAATTGCCGCCCGTTTCAATGGTGCCGGAATCACGACCAAAAGAGCCGCTGTAGGCTTCAAGGCTATGCCCCGGGTGGGTGAAGCCATTTTTGGTATGCAGGGATAAGGCACCACCCAGGGTGTTCAAACCGAATAACGGATTGGAACCCGACATCATATTCATGCTGGCAATGGCAGATTTTGGCAACAACTCAAAATTGACGGCATCACCAAACGGCTCGTTGATGCGGATGCCATCCTGGTAAACAGAAATACCCTGGGCATTGCCGACCAGCGGGGAAGCGGTAAAACCGCGGAATTTCAAGTCGGGTTGAAAGGGGTTGTTTTGTGCATGGTTGATGCTGATGCTCATCATGGCCTGGTTCATAAAGTCAGAAATATCCAACGCCTGTTGACGTTCAATATCTTCAGCCGTCGCTGTCTGGATATTCACCGGGATCTTATTGGCTGCCAACCCCACACCGGATAAGGGTGTGACGCCAACGACTTCAATATTCTCCAATGGTTGTTGCGACTCATCGGCGCTGCCAAGACCAGGCATCAGTGCCGTAGCCAAGAGTATAGACAAGGTGCTGCGCTGAAATGTAATTGCCATGTTTTGCTCCTACTGCCATCCGGCATAACTATCACACCGGGAACTGGGCGAAATTTTTTATTGTTGAATCTATGAACAGAGTTATCGAGGCAGGCTGTGTCGAGCATATAACGCCTGTCTTTTTTATTAGTCCTAGACAGTAATGCTCAAAGGCACAATCTCCTATGGGAAAAATTCCTTTTGTGGAGTGAAAGCCTGTGTTGTTGGTTGTTTTTTAAAGATAGGCAGATGACAGGAAGGCGTGTTAATTGGCGCTATTGAGTATCCCGCTGACAAAATTGTCACGGGTCTGATCAGAGGTGTCCAATAGTCGGGGTGAAACCCGCATGCTAGGTGCCTGTGAGCGACTCGTTACTTCAAGGGTCCCGAGTGAAACCGAAATTCACTGTCCAGCGCTTCCACCAGTTCCTGCTCTTGCTCACGGAATACGGCGATGCGCTTGTCCACTTCCGCATCCCCGGCTGCCTTGCGGGCCAGGATGAGGTAATCCTTGTAGTGGCGTCCTTCAGAAGTAAGCAGTGACAGGTAGAACTTCTGGAGTTCCGGGTCCAGGTATGGTGCCAGTTTGGCAAGGCGCTCACAGGAGCGGGCTTCGATAAAGGCACCGACAATCAGAGTATCCACCAGTTTGGCAGGCTCGTGGGTGCGCACCTTGCTGCGCAGTCCCGCCGCGTAACGGGCTGCATTGATGTTACGGTATTCAATACCGCGTTTTTTCATGATGGCAATCACCTGCTCGAAGTGACGCATTTCTTCCCTAGCTAGCCGCGACATCTTGTTGAGCAGCTCGAAGTTGTCGATATAGCGGTAAATCAGGTTCAGGGCCGTGCTGGCAGCTTTCTTCTCGCAATTCGCATGATCTATCAACAAAATGTCCAGGTTTTGAGGGGCTTTCGCCTCCTCGACCCAGCTATCAGGCGTGGGGCACGGCAAAAACGCCTGGATTTCCTCCAGTGCTGACATGGTGGTAATTACTCTCCGGACTGCTGGTTGAAGAAGGTTTCGCGCTCGTTAAGGATACTTCGATCCAACTCGGCGACAATGGGCCTGCTGGCGACGTTATCGTACCATTGCTGCAACCCGGACACCGCACCCAGTACTGACCAGCCGTAAACCACCTGCATGGTTTTTTCTACTGGCCCAATGGTGTGATAGGCGACGATATCGGCATAGGTGAAGTCACTGCCAGCCAGGTAAGGGTTGAACTGTACAAGGCGCCCGAGCGCCCGCATGCCTTTTTCCACTTGGGGTCTCACCGAATCCACCGTGCGCTGGGAATTGCTGCCACCGAAAAACACACCGTTGTAGAGTCGCCGGGCGGGTAACTCGATGTAAAGCTCGCATACTTTCATCAATTCACGAGCCTTGGCGCGGGCGAAGGGGTCGGCGGGCATCAGCGGCACTTCCGGGGTGACATCCTCAAGAAACTCGAGAATGGCGGAAGTCTCACTGATGAAACCCTCTCTCGCTTCGAGGCAGGGCACCTTACCCATAGGGCTGATGGTCAGAAACTGCGGCTCCTGGCTGGGATAGGTGCGAATTTCCTCAAACTCAAACCCCTTTTCAAGCAAGGCCAGCTTGACCATGTTGAAGTAGTTACTGACATGAAAACCGTAGAGCTTGAGCATAACCATTTCCCCTTGCCAAACGCCCGCCAGGGCTGATTGTTATGGCGGAAAGTGTAACAGAGAATTTACCCGGTGAATGGCGGTTATCCACTTTAGTCACGTTACCTGAAGCACAGATTTGATGTACTATACTGAGCCCTTGCCCGTGGCTCCTATTGTGGCCCAGCAGCCGAATACCCCTCATCGGTATGTGTTACCGATAGACCCCGCCCAGAGGTGATCCCACTGCGTCGGGTAAACTCACAAGATTAAGAAGAGGATGCAAATCGTGCTTGAAGCCTATCGTCAACATGTTGCGGATCGTGCCGCACAAGGAATCCCCCCGAAACCCCTGACACCAGAATGGACTGCCGATCTGGTGGAATTGTTGAAAAATCCACCCGCAGGCGAAGAAGAGTTCCTGCTGGACCTGATCGCCAACCGCGTACCCCCGGGTGTTGACGAAGCAGCCTATGTGAAGGCCGGTTTCCTGAGTGCCGTCGCCAAAGGCGAAGCCACTTCTCCCCTGATCGATCGTCTGGCAGCTGTCAAACTGCTGGGCAACATGCACGGCGGCTACAACGTAGCTACCCTGGTCGAGCTGCTGGATGACGCCGAGTTGGCCTCCCAGGCAGCCGAAGAGCTGAAAAACACTATCCTGGTATTCGATGCCTTCCACGACGTGGCCGAGAAAGCCGACGCTGGCAACGCCAATGCCAAAGCCGTTCTGCAATCCTGGGCCGACGCCGAGTGGTTCACACAGGAAGACGCTGTGCCAGAAAGCATCAAGGCCATCGTTTTCAAAGTGACCGGTGAAACCAACACCGATGATCTGTCTCCCGCACCTGATGCGTGGTCCCGTCCCGATATCCCGCTGCACGCCCTGGCCGCCTACAAAATGGCCCGCGAAGGCCTGTCGCCTGACGAGCCCGGCTCTATCGGCCCGATGAAACAGATCGAAGACATCAAATCAAAAGGTCTGCCTGTTGCCTTTGTCGGCGACGTGGTAGGTACCGGTTCCTCCCGGAAATCCGCCACCAACTCCGTACTGTGGTTCTTCGGTGAAGACATGCCCGGCGTGCCCAACAAGCGCTCTGGCGGCATCTGTATTGGTGGCAAAGTGGCCCCCATCTTCTTCAACACCATGGAAGATGCTGGAGCTCTGGTCTTCGAAGCCCCCGTTGACGAAATCAACATGGGTGACGTGATTGAAATCCGCCCCTACGACGGCAAAATTCTCAGCGAGTCCGGTGCGGTTCTGTCCGAGTTCGCCTTTAAGTCCGACGTGATTCTGGATGAAGTACAGGCCGATGGCCGTATCAACCTGATCGTTGGCCGCGGTTTGACCCAGCGCGCCCGTGAGCACCTGGGCCTGCCCGCTTCCGACCTGTTCCGCCAGCCAGCCCAGCCCACTGACACCGGCAAGGGTTACACCCTGGCTCAGAAAATGGTTGGCAAGGCCTGTGGCGTCGAAGGTGTTCGCCCCGGCACTTACTGCGAGCCGAAGATGACCACTGTGGGCTCCCAGGACACCACTGGCCCGATGACACGCGACGAGCTGAAAGACCTGGCTTGTCTGGGCTTCTCCGCCGATCTGGTGATGCAGTCCTTCTGTCACACCGCTGCTTATCCGAAGCCCGTGGACATTGACACCCAGCACACCTTGCCCGACTTCATCATGAACCGCGGCGGTGTTTCCCTGCGCCCTGGCGACGGCATCATTCACAGCTGGCTAAACCGCATGTTGCTGCCCGATACCGTGGGCACCGGTGGTGACTCCCACACCCGCTTCCCGATGGGTATTTCTTTCCCTGGCGGTTCCGGCCTAGTGGCCTTTGCTGCCGCTACCGGTGTCATGCCGCTGGATATGCCCGAGTCCGTACTGGTTCGCTTCAAGGGTGAAATGCAGCCCGGCATTACTCTTCGCGACCTGGTTCACGCCATCCCTTACTACGGCATCAAACAAGGCCTGTTGACCGTTGAGAAGAAAGGCAAGAAGAACTTCTTCTCCGGCCGAGTGCTGGAAATTGAAGGTCTCGACAACCTGACTGTTGAGCAGGCATTTGAACTGTCCGATGCGTCCGCTGAGCGCTCTGCCGCCGGCTGCACCATCAAGCTCAGCGAAGACTCTGTCGCCGAGTACCTGAACTCCAACATTACTCTACTGCGCTGGATGATCTCCGAAGGCTACGGCGATGTTCGTACTCTGGAACGCCGCGTACGCAAGATGGAAGAGTGGCTGGCCAATCCATCCCTGATGGAAGCTGACGCCGACGCCGAATACGCCGCCGTTGTCGAAATCGACCTGTCTGAAGTCAAAGAGCCCATCGTCTGCTGTCCGAACGATCCCGACGACGCCAAGCTGCTCTCCGAAGTGGCTGGCGACAACGTGGACGAAGTCTTTATCGGCTCCTGTATGACCAACATCGGCCACTTCCGCGCCGCTGGCAAACTGCTGAACGAAGCGGATCGCGTTAACTCCCGCTTCTGGATCAGCCCTCCAACCCGTATGGATGCCCACACACTGATGGAAGAGGGCTACTACAACATTTACGGTAAAGTCGGCGCCCGCACCGAAATGCCCGGTTGCTCCCTGTGTATGGGTAACCAGGCACGTGTAAACCCCGGCAGCACAGTATTGTCCACGTCTACCCGTAACTTCCCGAACCGCCTCGGCGACGGTGCCAATGTGTACCTGACCTCTGCGGAACTGGCAGCTGTGGGCGGTATTCTGGGACGTCTGCCGACTCCAGCGGAGTACATGGAATACGCCAACAAGGTCAACTCCATGTCTGGCGAGATCTATCGCTACATGAACTTTGACCAGATCGAGTCTTTCCAGAAAGCCGCTGACGAAGGCAAGCGCATTGCTGCCGAGCAGATCGTGGATGTTGCCTGATCTGCTGCGAAAGCAACGCACTACCAAAAAAGCCCCGCTTAGCGGGGCTTTTTTTATGTCCAACCATAAATCCGAGCTGGTCTGTGGCTGCTGTAACAGCCTGTTCTCAGGCGGGTAAATTTGTATGTATGCCGGGAGACATCAATCTTTTGTCTAACCGGTTTTAGGTTGCCTATTCTAATCTGCTGTGCATAAACTGGTATCCACTCATGCAGTTACAAAAAATTATGGCAGGTGCCTATGCAATACCATATTTATGATTTATACCGTCAGTCCCTGGTGCCCATCAATACCGCACTGGATCTGACCCACGATATTATCACCCACGAAAAGAACCCCTTTTCCAAGACCAAGCTGGGCCGATTCAGGAAAGCCTTTCTGGAATCCACCATTCGCCTTCTGAAACATTACCCAAAACAGGGTTTTGAATATGAACCGGTGGTTATCGACGATGTGGAATATGCCGTTCACGAAGATATCGTCATGGACAAGCCTTTCTGTCACCTGTTGCGTTTCCGCCGTGAAGGACTTCCGGCTGATGCACCCAAACTGCTCTGTGTGGCAGCACTCTCCGGCCACCACGCCACCCTTTCCAGGGAAACCTTCCGCGAGTTTCTCGATACCTACGAGGTGTACGTCACCGACTGGCTGGATGCCCGTGACGTCCCCCTGACCGAAGGCAAATTTGGGTTTGAAGAGTATGTTGCTTACCTGATCGAGTTCATGGAATTCATGGGCCCGGGCAGCCATATGTTTGCCATCTGTCAGGCTGCCGTTCCTGGCCTGACCGCCGTCGCGCACATGAGCAAACATGACAACCCGGCGCGCCCCAAAACGCTGACCATGATGGCTGGCCCCATCGACATTCGCGTCAATCCCAATGAATTTACCAAGCGGGTGGACAAAATGTCCGCCAAGGCGTTAAAGCGCGTGCTGATTCACAAAGTGCCCTCCCGCTATCCCGGTGCCGGTCGCAAGGTCTATCCGGGCATGTTGCAACTGGGTGGCTTCATGTCCATGAACATGAAATCCCATATTCAGAAACACGTGCAGTTCTTTAAGGATATCGCCCATGGCCGTGTGGATGAAGCCGACCGCCATCGAGATTTCTACGACGAATACATGGCCGTACTGGACATGGACGCCGACTACTACATGGAAACCATGGAACGGGTTTTCCTCGATCAGAAACTGCCCAAAGGGGCCATGACCTACTATGGCGAACCCGTCAGTTGCAGTGATATCAAGGATGTCGCCATTTTTACCCTCGAAGGGGAAAAGGACGACATGATCAGCCTCGGCCAGACCGAAGCCGCTCTGAACCTCTGCGATCAACTGCCCAAAAAGCTAAAGAAACACCATGTACAACTGGATGTTGGTCACTACGGGATCTTCAACGGCAGCAAATACCGCAAGTTTGTGGCACCACTGATCAAAGAGTGGATTGACGGCCACAACTGATAGGCAAGGATTCCTGTTAAAGCCGGGCACCGCCCGGCTTTTTTCATAGCGCCAGCCCGCTGCAGATAGCTGTATAAATCCTGTACAACCATGTAAAATTGCCGCCCTTTCTTCAGGTGACCACTATGAGCGAGCTGCTATCCCCGGCGGGAACACTCAAAAACATGCGCTATGCTTTTGCCTACGGTGCCGATGCGGTCTATGCCGGTCAGCCCCGCTATAGCCTTCGCGTGCGTAATAACGAGTTTAATCACCTGGATGTGATGGCGGATGCCATCGCCGAGGCCCACGCACAGGGTAAGCAGTTCTACATTGCCAGCAATATTTCTCCCCATAACGACAAGGTACGCAGCTATCTTCGTGATATGGAAGCCGTCATCGATATGAAACCGGATGCGTTGATCATGTCGGATCCCGGCCTGATCATGATGGTGCGCGAAAAGTGGCCAGATATGCCCATTCACCTGTCTGTGCAGGCCAATGCCGTCAACTACGCTACGGTGAAATTCTGGCAGCAGCAGGGTATTGTGCGGACCATCCTCTCCCGGGAGTTGAGCCTGGATGAAGTCGAGGAAATCCGCCAGCATGTACCTGAAATGGAGCTGGAGGTGTTTGTCCATGGCGCCCTGTGTATCGCCTACTCAGGCCGCTGCCTGCTATCCGGCTACATGAACCACCGTGACCCCAACCAAGGGGCCTGCACCAACGCCTGTCGTTGGAAATACGATGCCCACGAAGCCAAGCAGACAGAAACCGGTGACATTATTCCCACCAAGATGTGGGAGCCGGAAAAAGCGCCGGACAATCACGATGAAGTGGAACCGATGATGCTTCTTGAAGAGCAGGGCCGCCCCGGTGAACTGATGCCCGCCTATGAGGACGAGCACGGTACCTACATCATGAACTCCAAAGACCTGCGCGCTGTGCAGCACGTCGAGCGCCTGGTCAACATGGGTATCCATTCCCTCAAAATTGAAGGGCGCACCAAATCCCACTATTACGTGGCCCGCACCGCTCAGGTCTACCGCCGCGCCATCGACCACGCCCTGGCCGGCAAGCCCTTTGACATGAATCTGATGGCAGAACTGGACCATCTGGCCAATCGCGGCTACACCGAAGGCTTTTACCGCCGCCATGTACCGCAGGAATACCAAAATTACCAGCAGGGTGTATCCACCAACCCCAACCAGCAGTTTGTGGGTGAAATCTGCGGCGTAGAAAAGGACAAGGGCTGGTTTACCGTCGAAGTGAAAAACCGCTTTGAAAAAGGCGACACCCTGGAGTTAATCACCCCGGCAGGTAATATGACTTTCAACCTCGATGCACTGGAAAACCGCGACGGGGAAAAGATGGATGCCGCTCCCGGTTCCGGCCATGTGGTACGCATACCCATGCCCGTGGACCTACCCCTTGCAGAAGATGGCGGCTACGCCATGCTGATGCGTTATCTGTAAGTCGTTCGGAACCGCTCACTTTCTTACCAGGGTTCCTGTTAGACTTTGAGTTAAAGCTAACGGACGGTTAACGTGGCACGTATTATTCTGTTGCTGGCGTTGGGGATTCTCGCCTACGTCGCCTGGCAACAATTAATCAGATTATCTCCGGAAAAACGCCGTAATTTCCTGATGCGATCAGGGTTCTTTGCGGTGCTGGGTATCGTTCTACTTCTGGCAGCCACAGGGCGCGTTCACTGGATTGTCGCCGCTGTCACTGCCGTTATACCGTTTGCCAAGGTCCTGCTCGGATTGCTGATGCGCTCCCTCCCTTTCCTCCAATTGTGGCTGAAAAAGCGTCAACAACAGCAGCCCCCGGCATCGCAGGAAAACCGGATTCTCACCGAGCATGAGGCACTGCAACTGCTAGGACTGAAACCCGGTGCCAGCCGAGAAGACATCGTCATGGCGCACAAACGGCTTATACAGAAACTCCACCCCGACCGCGGTGGCAACGATTACATTGCATCGCAGCTGAATGCCGCCAGAGACCTGCTGCTAAAGCGCTACGGCTAGTTTTTCAGCAACAGATGTATATACCGACCCAACCACAAATAAGGTTCGCGGCGCGAATAGCGTAACTCCATATCAACCACGGCCTCTGGCACGGTATTGCCACCACGGGGTGACGTCACATAATCAGAAAACACCCGTACACCACTGGTGGCCATCACCGACAGACCGGCTTCCTCGACCCAACGACCAACCTGCTCGGGAGACTGTGGATTGCCGGGCGTCAGGCTACCGGGATCAGCGCTGAATCCCTGATTACCTGCCAGATTTTCACGTTCCAGCAGATTAAAATTGCCGCGGATCAGGTTGCGGTATTCCAGTGAATGGCGGTTGTAGTAGCTGAGGGACAACACACCGCCCTGCGTGAGAAACTGCTTCAATACTGGAAGTAAAGTTTCCGGCTCTGCCAGCCACTCCATCACAGCATGACAAAGCACCACATCGAATGTACCCAGATCAAGGGCTGGCAACTGCTGGAAGGCTCCGTGATGCCATTGAATAAGACCCTCGACGCCCTCTTTTCTGGCGGCCTCCCGGGCAATGGCAAGCATTTCAGCGGAAATATCATTGACCACAACATCATGACCCATAGCCGCCAAACGGATGGCCAGCTGCCCTAACCCTGCGCCCACATCCAGAATCCGCAGAGGCCGACCCTCTTTCAGTGTCGGCACTTCGCTTTCCAGGTCACGCCAAAGAACAGCCAAACGAATTTCGCCTTTCAGCCCACCATAAATTTTGCGCTGAAAGCGCTCGGCAAGATCATCAAAGTTTCGGTCTTGTTGCATAGCGTCGCGGTAGGTCCCTTGTGAAAATTACCTGCTCGTGGGGCTGTCATTTGCCGCCAACTGGTGCGAACGCTAGAATACCCGCGCTGTCACCATATGTCTTCGCCCCGGTAGCTCAGCTGGATAGAGTGGCCCCCTCCTAAGGGGCAGGTCAGAGGTTCGAATCCTCTCCGGGGCGCCATATATTATTCACCCCTTCGGGCATTTCCTGATGAACCTTTTGCTTTTGGAACCCGGTGATTTTATCGATGAAAATCGGGTTCAGTTGCAGGGACGCCGCCTGCAACATATGCAAGACGTTCACGGGGTCACAACCGGTGACACGTTGAAAGCCGGGGTTCTCAATGGAAGCATGGGCACGGCCCGCATCCTACAGTTGTCGCAGACGCTGGCGGAGCTGGAAGTATCCCTGGACAAAGCACCACCTCCCCCGCTGCCCATCACCCTGTTGCTAGCTCTGCCCAGGCCGAAAATGTTGCGCCGTGTATTGCAGACTGTCGCTACTATGGGTGTCAAACAGCTGTACCTGATCAATAGCTGGCGAGTAGAGAAAAGCTACTGGCAGAGTCCTTTTCTCTCTGAACACGCCATCCGTGAACAGTTGTTGCTGGGGCTTGAACAGGGCTGTGACACACTGCTTCCCGAGGTACACATCAGGCAGCGCTTTAAACCCTTTGTAGAGGACGAATTACCCGGACTGGTGGCCGGAAACATGGCACTGGTCGCACATCCCTCTGGCGAGATGCCTTGCCCCACCTCAGTTCAGGACAACCTGGTGCTGGCCTTGGGACCTGAAGGGGGGTTTATTGATTACGAAATCCAAAAATTTCAGGAAACCGGGTTTGATGCGGTGACTCTGGGCGCGCGTATTCTGCGTGTGGAAACGGCTATTCCAGCTATTCTCGGCAGATTGTTTCAATAACAAGGCCTCGCTTACACCCTCTAAATACACTCATTAAACCCCTCCAAAAAGGTCGGGCATTAGCATTTGCTAAAAACTATCAGAATCGGTATCTTACTTTTCTATCCAGACTGACCAGTCAACTTTTGAGCATGGTCAGCACGCCCACAAGTTCAACATCAAAATAATAAAGAGGTAGTCACTGATGAAATTGTACGATTGCGCGGTAGCACCCAACCCCAGAAGAGCCCGGATGTTCATCGCCGAAAAAGGCCTCGATATCCCCAAAGTGGAAGTGGATATCCTGGGTGGAGAAAACCTGAAAGAGAGCTTTCTCGCGATTAACCCAAGAGGCCTGCTTCCCGTGCTGGAGCTTGACGACGGAACCCGTTTTGACGAGGCAATGGCCATCTGCCGTTACCTTGAGGAACTATATCCCGAGCCACCCCTACTGGGAACCACCCCGGTAGAGCGGGCGCAGATTGAATGCCTGCAACGCAAAATGGAATTTGACGGAATGATTGCGACCTCAGAGGTATTCCGCAACCAGCCCGACAATGAAAGCTTTTGCTACCGCAGTCTGCCTGGCGCCGGCGACACCCCGGCAATTCCGGGGCTCATTGACCGCGGTAAAAAATCCCTCGACCGTTTCTTTTACTGGCTGGAAAAATTCCTGGACGGGAATGAATTCATCACCGGTGATCGTTTTACCATGGTGGATATCACCGCCGTATGTGCCGTGGACTTCGCCAAGTGGGTGGACATCACCATTCCGGATAAAAATACCAACAGCCTGCGCTGGTACGAGGAAGTCTCTGCCAGACCCAGCGCGAAAGCCTGAACAAACGATGTTTAACAAAAAAGCCCGGCATTGAGCCGGGCTTTTTATTTTTGGCGGTGAGGGAGGGATTCGAACCCTCGATACGTTTCCGTATACACACTTTCCAGGCGTGCTCCTTCGACCACTCGGACACCTCACCAGATAAAACTGTCTGCTTGTTTTTTTACTCTCAGGATAAGCACGCCAGGCGTACTCGTTACTCGGGGATACTCCCCTCGCCCTTCGGGTCGCCGTCACAAGCTCCGGCGCTCTCTGCGAAACTGCCTGAATCAATGATTCCGGGCATTTGACCGCACTTTTTGAGGGCCGCAACTGTACACAAGCACCCCCAAAAAAGCAACGATCACGGCCAGTTCGCAAAATACTCAGAGACCTCCACTTCCGGTGCGGGGGGTGGTGTGAACTCCATGGTGCCAAGGTAAAGAAACCCTACGATTTTCTCATCCTGTCTAAGCCCCAGGCCGTCCATCACATTGCGGTCGTAGGCATAGTCACCGGTACGCCAGATTGCACCGACATTTTGCGCGTACGCTGCAGTAATCATATTCTGCACTGCTGCACCAGTAGAGATAACCTGCTCAATCTCAGGCACTTTCAGGTTGGCCTTTGGACTGGCAATGGCCACAATCACCATGGGTGCCCTCAGTGGTCTGCCAAGAGCACGTTGGCGCTCTTTGTCACTCAGATCCGGATTCTTTACTGTCTCCGCATGGGCAAATAATTCGCCCAGTGCCACCAGTCCGTCTCCCTCCAAAACCAGAAAACGCCATGGCCGCATTCGCCCGTGGTCAGCCGCCCGGAAAGCCGCCTTCTGAATATTGGCCAGCACTTCACCGGCAGGGGCTGGTGCCGACAATCTCGGACAGGAGATGCGTTCGTGCAACGCTTTAATGGCATCCATCTATAGATCTTCCTCGGTTAGAAACGACCATCCCGATCACCACCTGGGACAAACATGGACATTTACAGCCAGACATCGTGTAATTAGCCGCACTGGATGGCATGTCGGGGCAACATCTTACAGGATGAATGAAGAGAGTTCGAAAGAGACCGCAAGGTTGATCCGTTATCAGGGCCTGTTTCGTTTTCTTAATGGCTTTGCTGGTATTGCCGCCATTGCCCTCAGTCATGAGGCCCTGAGCCAAGACCTGACCAAAGCGCTGCCTATGCTTCTGGCAGCACTCTATATCGCCTCTGCAAATGGACTGTTGCAGCGCTTTGATGAATCCAGGCGTGCTGCAGTCTGCCGGTTGTTTGCCTTTATCGACGCCCTTTTGCTGGGCTGCGTGCTGGGTTTCCTGCAACTGAGCCCCATACCTTCCCTGATATTTTTCCTAGCCCTGCAATTTAATGCCCTGGCTAACGGCACCTGGCAAAAGCTGGTTATCGACAACCTGGCAATGGTAATCGGCATTGCGGCGACCATGTTTGCCCTGCAGCTGTGGTGGACAACGGAAGTCTCTCTGGCGGTATGCCTGCCGCCCCTGATCGCCCTGGGAGTCTATGCCTGCATATTCGGCCGGAACAGCTTGCGGCAGATGCACGATCAGCATGAAAAAATCAGCCAGTTAGAGAAGCAGCAGATTCAGCTGAAACTTCGCAATTACCGCCTGTCTAAATATCTTTCTCCAACATTGCTCAAAGCGATTCAGTCCGGCAAGGATGTGAAGCTTGAAACCCACCGCCGCAAGCTAACCATTTTCTTTTCCGATATTAAAGGATTCAGTGAACTGGCGGAGGAAATGGAAGGGGAACCCCTCACCAACCTGCTCAATAATTACCTGACAGAAATGTCGCAGATCGCACTCAAGCACGGTGGAACCATCGACAAGTTTATCGGTGACGCCGTGATGGTGTTCTTTGGTGACCCAAGTACCAAGGGAGCCAAGGAAGATTGCCTGGCGGCAGTCTCCATGGCCATCGACATGAAGAAACACATGAAAGAGCTGCAACAGCGCTGGGCCAACCAAGGTATTCGCAAGCCTCTGGAAATCCGTATGGGTATTAATACCGGTTACTGTGCGGTGGGCAATTTTGGTACCGAAGACCGCCTGGACTACACACTGCTCGGAACCGAAGTGAATCTTGCCAGCCGTCTCGAGTCCGCCGCGCAGCCAGGTGAAATCCTGATCTCACACGAGACCTACTCGCTGATCAAAGAATTAGTGTTGTGCGAAGAGCGCGGTGAAATCCAGGTGAAAGGCTTTCAACATCCGGTTAAGGCCTATGCGGCCATCGACCTGCGCAAGAATCTCAAGGGTGCCCACCGCTATTTCGAACATATTACCGACGGTTTTTCGTTCTACATGGACACCGACCGCATCCGCAATTACGACCAGGACAAGATCCTGCGTTCCCTGCTGGAAGCGGCAGAACACCTGCAGAAAACCAGAAAGCCCTGAAAGCCCTGAAAGCCCTGAAAGCCCTATTAACCAGCGTTACTGCCTGGAAAGGCGGATACGGGGTGCATCGCTTTTAATGGAACTGCGGTAGGGGTTGATATCCAAGCCACCACGCCGAGTGTAGCGGGCGTAAACCTCCAGCTGATCCGGCGCACAGAGCTCATTGATCTCCGTAAAGATTCGCTCCACACACTGCTCGTGAAAATCCTGGTGATTTCGGAAGGAAATCAGATAGCGCAGCAACCCCTCATGCTCGATGGGCCAGCCCGTATAGCGAATCAGGATACTGGCCCAATCAGGCTGGCCGGTCACCGGGCAGTTGGTTTTCAGCAGATGGCTGTAAAGCGATTCTGTCACGACCTCTCGCTGACCGGTGAGCGCCAACAGTGTGGCATCCGGAGAATAACTGTCGACCTCAATCGGCAGCTCATCCAGACAGGTACCAGGGAATGAGCCTATACCCCGGTGCCTGAAAGTGTCTGCGGGATGAATTCCCACCTGAACCGGCCCGTTAACGCATGCCGAGATATCCTTTTCCAGCAACGTCGCCACATCCTGGGGTGAGTGGTAGCGTTCCTGATTAAGCGAGTTCAGGTAAAGCTTGAGGGACTTGGATTCCACCAGGTTTTCTGTGTGGCATGGCATGGAAATCTCTACCACAGCCACCACGGGTTTGCCGCGCATATCCAGCCAGGAAAGCTCGTAGCCAGTCCAGAGATCAAAACCGAAAAATTTAGGTTCTCCTTCCAGTCCCAACGCCTGACGCCCTTCACTCCGGGCAATCGGTTGCAGAAGTTGCGGGCTGTACTGATCCGGATACTCGGTTTCAGCGCCAAGCAACAAGGGCTTATCGACCACAGTCACCTCAACTGCGCAGCCTTTTGCCGCGCTCCAGCAGATAGAGTGAATAGACAAACAGCACTACACAGAATGCCATCACCATGATGAAGGCCCACACCACGTTGATATCGGAAACACCGAGCAACCCATAGCGAAAGGCATTGACCATATATAGCACAGGGTTGGCCTGGGAGACGCCCTGCCAGAAAGCGGGCAGCATGCCGATTGAATAGAACACTCCGCCCAGGTAAGTCAACGGTGTCAGCACGAAGGTGGGAATAATGGAAATATCATCAAAACTGTTAGCGAAAACGGCGTTAATGAATCCCGCAAGGGCAAACAATACCGCGGTGAGAAATACGATAGCGATGGTAATGCCCAAGTGGCTGACCTGTAACTTGGTAAAGAACAGGGATAACAATGTCACGATCACCCCGACAGCCAGCCCACGCGCCACACCACCGATCACATAGCCCAGCAGAATAATGTAGTTGGGCACCGGTGATACCAGTAGCTCTTCGATACTGCGTTGAAATTTGGTGCCGAAAAAAGACGACACCACATTGGAATAAGAGTTGGTAATCACCGACATCATGATCAGGCCGGGAACCACAAACTCGATATAGCTGAAGCCGGACATTTCACCGATGCGGGGGCCAATCAAGCGCCCGAAAATGACAAAATAGAGGGCAATGGTTATGGCAGGGGGCAACAGCGTTTGTTGCCAGATGCGCATGAAACGACGGATTTCTTTTTCCAGGATAGTGTAAAACGCCACCCACTGCTGCCGGGCATTCATGGCTGCACCTCCTGCTTGCCACCGTTGTGCGACTCCACCAGTGACACAAACAGCTCCTCCAGACGGTTGGCCTTATTGCGCATGCTGGTGACATGGATGCCCCGCTCACTGAGGCTGGCAAACAGCTCATTGAGTGACTGGTGCTTTTCCACTTCCACCTCAAAGCTGTGGTCGTCGAGCAGCTGTCCCGGATAGCCGTCAATGGCTGGAAATTCGCCTAGCTCTTCCCGGGTATCGAGAATAAACACCTCCTTGTTCAGCTGCTTAAGCAGGGCTTTTATGGTGGTGTTCTGAATGATCTGACCGCGATCAATGATGGCGACATTCCGGCACAGGCTCTCTGCCTCCTCAAGGTAATGAGTGGTCAGAATAATGGTCGTACCCTGGGCATTAATGTCACGCAGGAACTGCCACATGGAACGGCGCAGCTCAATATCAACGCCTGCCGTCGGCTCATCGAGAATCAGCAAGCGGGGTTCGTGCACCAGGGCGCGGGCAATCATCAACCGCCGCTTCATTCCGCCGGACAGCATTCGCGAACGCTGATGTCGTTTATCCCAGAGCCCCAGTTGCTTCAGATATTTTTCAGTGCGCTCTTCTGCCAGCTTCGATGGCAACCCAAAATAACCGGCCTGTGTCTTGACGATATCAAAGACTTTTTCAAACTGGTTGAAATTAAATTCCTGGGGAACTACACCGATGTTTTGCTTGGCCAGGGAGAAGTTGTCATCGATATCGGTACCGAATACGGAGACCTTGCCACTGGTTTTCTTCACCAGCGAACAGATGACGCCGATGGTGGTGGATTTGCCAGCGCCGTTAGGCCCCAACACGGCGAAAAAATCACCCTGCTGAACGTCAAGGCTAATACCCTTGAGGGCTTCAAACCCGTTGTCATAGCATTTGTGAAGATCACTGATAGAGAGTGCGGCAGTCATAGTACTCCAAACCTGTCGAAAAGCCCTGGCGGCTGCCCGGCAATCCACAGGGCGTATTACTGAACAGCACACCGAACGCTAGTCTAAAGAAATTTGTGGGAAAAAACCCGTGGCGTCGTAAACCAGGGACACATGACGCAGCTACTATTCTGAAAAAGCAGCCTTCTCCACCAGCGGAACTACAGACTGACAACACAGCTGTCAGTGTAATACCACGCAGAAAAAGGAGTTTCTTAGAGGAGTATGAAAAAGGAGAGATAAACTGGAGCGGGAAACCGGGTTCGAACCGGCGACCTCAACCTTGGCAAGGTTGCGCTCTACCAACTGAGCTATTCCCGCACTTTTTACCAGTATAAACGATAAAAAAGTGGCGTCCCGTAGGGGAGTCGAACCCCTGTTACCGCCGTGAAAGGGCGGTGTCCTAGGCCTCTAGACGAACGGGACACGTGCATCTCATCAAGAGAGGCGCGCATTCTAAGAAGCAGGACTGATGCTGTCAAGCTTACAGTGGTTTTTTATCGCCTCTCATAAAAACCCGGGGTGACCACCACCTCAGCACCACGCGTGAAGCCCGCGCACTAGCCAATGAACCTACTCTTTTTCAAACGTCAACGATGCAGAATTGACACAATACCGTGTCCCGGTGGGGGCCGGGCCGTCATCAAACACATGTCCCAGGTGGCAGCCACAATGGGCACAGGTTATCTCAGTGCGGATCATGCCGTGGCTCATATCCGGGTGCTCGGCGATAACTCCAGCCGCCACTCCCTGGTAAAAACTTGGCCACCCGGAACCTGAATCAAACTTGTGTTGGGAATGGAACAGCGACTCACCGCAACACTTGCAATAGTAGATGCCCGCCGACTTCTCGGCATTGTACTCGCCGGTGAAAGGTCGCTCTGTGCCCTTCTCCCGACAAATACGATATTCATCCGGAGTCAGCTTATCGCGCCAGTATTCATCATCATACTTTTCACCATCCGCCATTTTTGCACCTCACAGAATTATTAGTTATGACAGGGTTTTGATATACAATGAGTTTTTACTCAAGGTTTGACCACCAACAGCGGTTATTTATGCACCATATCAAGAAATCCGACAAATTGGACAACGTTTGCTACGACATTCGTGGGCCGGTACTGGATCATGCCAACCGCCTCGAAGAAGAAGGGCTGCGGATCCTAAAACTCAATATCGGCAATCCAGCGCCATTTGGGCTGGAAGCACCGGATGAGATTATTCACGACGTGATTCATAACCTGACAAAAGCCCAGGGATACTGCCACGCCAAGGGTATCTACAGTGCACGCAAGGCCGTCATGCAACGCTGTCAACTGGTGGGCATTCCCAACGTCGAAATCGACGATATTTTTCTGGGCAATGGGGTCAGTGAGCTGATTGTGATGGCCATGCAGGCTCTGCTCAATAATGGTGATGAGATTCTGGTGCCAGCTCCGGATTACCCGCTTTGGACTGCCGCCGTCACGTTGGCCGGGGGCAAGGCGGTGCACTACCTGTGCGATGAAGACAACGAGTGGCAACCGGACATTAACGATATCGCCAGTAAAATCACACCCAGAACCCGCGGTATTGTGGTCATCAATCCCAACAACCCGACGGGAGCGGTATACGGCAAAACGGTACTCGAGCAGATTGTCGATCTGGCTCGCAAACATGACCTGATTATTTACGCCGACGAAATCTACGACCGCATCCTCTACGATGATGCGGTGCACGTGCCGATGGGTACACTGGCCACGGATGTACTCTGTATTTCATTTAATGGCCTGTCAAAAACCTATCGTCTGGCTGGCTTCCGTTCGGGGTGGCTTGTGGTGAGCGGAGCAAAGCACCGTGCCAGAAGTTACATCCAGGGCATAGAAATGCTGGCTTCCATGCGTCTGTGCGCCAACGTGCCCGCCATGTATGCGATCCAGACGGCCCTGGGAGGTTATCAGAGCATTGGCGACCTGGTCGCACCGGGCGGACGCCTGTACCAGCAGCGAGAAAAAGCATGGACACTGTTAAATGACATCCCCGGGGTCAGTTGTGTGAAGCCCAAAGCTGCCATGTATCTCTTCCCCAGGCTCGACCCGGAAGTTTATCCCATTGAAGATGACGAGCAGCTAGTGCTGGACCTGTTATTGGAGGAGCGCATTTTACTGGTACAAGGTACGGCCTTTAACTGGCCGAACCCGGACCATTTCCGCATCGTGTTCCTGCCCCGTGAAGATGACTTGGAAGAGGCCATTGCCCGTTTGGCACGATTCCTCGAGAAGTATCGCCAGAACAACCCTAAACAAAAGGCCACGCTGGCGCAGGTCGCGCCCTAACCAATCGATTCAGTACCCGGCAGTCTACTGAAAAACGTTTTTGAGGCCGGTTATGCTAGGCAACATTGGACGAAAAAGCGGAGTTTATAACTCATAAATGAGTATTTTGAGTCCAATGTTAACGACGCGGAAGCCACGCAGATAGCTTTTCAACAGGCTGCCAGGCCTACCGGGTAAAGGATTCGATCCCGGTAGCCCGTCAGTACCGGCAAGTAACCTGCCAGTGACTGATCCAACTGCGGGTCGTTGCTGTCCACCAGCAACGGCCTACCACCCAGCTCAGTAATCTTGGTCTTGGTGGCCACCACCAACAGATTATCCCTCCCGACCCGTTTCAGAATGTCCGGGGTTAACTGCTGGTTGCCGCGCCCCAGCAAAATCCCCTGACCGCCAATAGGCGTGATCACAATTTTCACTGGCCCCTGGTGTACCTGCAGCGCACGTTCAATATCACCAGCACTGACATCGGCAGCCAACAGCTGGCGATTACGGATCAGGTCTACCCCCAGTAGGGTATTCGCAATAGACATCTCTTCCATCAGGGCTGCGGTGGTAGAACCGGGACCAATGATATACAGACAATCATCAGCCATCTCCTCCAGAAGCGTGTCCGCAATATCCTTCAACACCAGCGATTCCACTTCCCGGCCACCGGACTTGACCTGCTGCATAAACTGGCCCGCTCCGGGCACCAGCAATTCGCCGTAATAGCGGGATTTGACACGCCCCTCGCGCAGCGCCTGTTCATCGATATCCCGTACCTCCTGGGGGCGGATATCCACCAATTGTCCGCGAACCAACAACCCCACCAGCTCGCCGGCCGCTTCTGGTGTAATGGCATAAACACCTGACTGCATTTTCACCCCGGCGGGCACACCCAGTACGGGTTGTTGTGCCGGGACGGCATTGCAAATATTGCGGGCCGTGCCATCTCCTCCCACAAACAACAACAGGTCCACCCCGGCAGACACCATCGCTGCCGCCACCTGTTCAGTATCTTCGGGCGTGGTTTCCCCGGAATGCACCTCACCCACCACTTGTGGCTTAAACCCACATTCCCTGGCAACGATTTCACCCATGGAGCCGGGGCCTGTGAGCAGCTGAATCGTTTCAAGATTCAGCGTTTCGGCTATCATCCGCAGCGCTCGCAATGCCCGTTGCGGAGCACGGGGCTCGCTGCCACGACGTATAGCCTCACGCGCGGTTTCACGGCCATCGCTCCCCTTCAAGCCTGCAGGCCCACCCAGCCCGGCCAGGGGGTTGATGATCAAACCCAGTCTAAACACTAACTACTCCACATTTTTTATAAAAAGATTTTAACCTGAGGCTTGCCCCCACAACCAAACATGGTATGTTCAGCAAAAAGCAAATTGAGCATTATTGACTGACATGAGCCAGCAACCCAAAGACAACACATCAGATACAACACAGCCACCGGACTTTCACGGGGCCGCTGTCATTGATGAAAATGGCAATGAAATTCCAATTACTGAAGATATGGTTCAAGAAGCCTTTGAAGAGTTGGAGGAAGAAACCGCTGACAAACCCAACGATCTCAAACAGTAATAGACCGGCCAGACGTCCTTACGGCATCCCTTTTCCCCATCAACAGCACCAATCAACCTGACCTGAAACCCAGTGCGGCAAGTTGTTGCTCCAGCGTACGATCACTGCAACCCCTGACCCGATAATGCTGGAACTCCAGGCGCTGGGGATAACTCTTGCGCAGCTGGTCAAAGGCCATACCAATTGACTCACCCTTACCCAGAAGCTCGGCCCGCATTTGCCTGTCATCCCCTGCCACGTCGTAAACGGCCAGCACAGCTTTGCCTAACGAGGACATCTGAATCAGATCGATAATCTCGGTTTTTTCAGAACTACAGGGCTGCGATTCACCCAACCAGTCACAGAAGGCATCTCGCACCATCCGCGAGCCATTGATCTTGCCATCCCAGCTGTAGCCAGCAATATGCGGTGTACCAATGTTGACGGCCTGCAACAGCGGCAGTGAAACCGTAGGCTCGTTTTCCCACACATCCAGCACCACCTGCCAGGCATATTCCGGCAGCAATTCCAGCAGTGCGGCATTATCCACCACTGCCCCGCGACCGGCATTCAGCAACAGTCCTCCAGGAGAAAAGCGACGGAGCACCTGCTCATCGAAGAGGTGATAGGTCGGATGTGGACCACTTGACGTCAGAGGTGTATGTAGGCAGAGAATGCTGGCATCCAGCACCTCCTCAAATGAACATTTATCGGGAATTTGTTCCACCGTCAGGAATGGATCGTAGCAACGGCAGTCAACTCCGAGTGCTTTCAAAGTACGGTAGAGACGTCCACCCACATTGCCACAACCAACAATGCCCACGGTTTGCCTCAGCCAGTCAGGTCGTACCCGAAACAGGGCAGACAACACATACTGGACTACAGCATTGGCATTGCAACCAGGGGCATTGGCAAAAGCAATGTTGCGACCCTCCAGATAATGCTGGTCCACGTGATCGACGCCGACCGTGGCAGAGCCGACAAAGCGTACGCGGCTGCCTTCCAGTAAGGCCGCATTGACCCGGGTAATGGAGCGCACCAACAAAACATCGGCATCCTTTACCTGCTGGCTGTCTATTTCCCGACCGGGACAGGTTGTCACCTCACCGTAGGGTGAGAATAGTTCCCGCACCAGGGGCATATTTTCATCGGCGACAATTTTCACTGGTTATTGGCTTCTCCTGTGAACCGCTGTATCCGCTGAAATATACGCTGATCAAACCCCATGCGCTGACAAAAATCAGCGAGTTCTGACAAGTGTGCGCGGCGGCGCTCAACGGCAGGCTCACCAATGGGCGCATCTTCAGCGATGCCGGTAAGCTGCCTGACCACCGCCAGTTGCTCCCGGTGACTTTCAATTTTTTCCGGTAACCGGGAAGCCCCTCGTACCGCCGCTTCTGCCAACCTATCGCCAGCAGTCAATATTTTATCCAGAGAGCCAAAGTGGTCCAGCAAAGCCGTGGCGGTCTTCGGCCCAATACCCGGAACGCCGGGAATATGGTCCACCGGGTCACCCACCAGTGCCAGATAATCGGCCAGCTGCTCAGGCCACACACCCATAGTGTCCATAACCCCTTGGCGGTCCCTGGCATCGCCGCGTCCAAAATCCCAGATCAGATCGTCAGCTTTAAGCAGCTGGGCCAGGTCCTTATCGCCGCTGATCACAATCACCTGCTGACCCTGCGCCTGCCCTCGCCGTGCGAGGGTGCCAATAATGTCATCTGCTTCGTGGCTGTTACTGGCGAGACCGGCAATACCGAGCAAACCGGTCACCTCGACACAGGCCGCCAGTTGAAATGCCAGGGCCTCGTCGGGCAGTACCCGGTTAGCTTTGTAGGGTGGATAGATGTCATTTCGGAAACAACTGCCCAGACTTTCATCAAACGCAGCGACAATATTTTTCGGTTGTCGTTGTTCCAACAAACTCAGCAGAAAACCAAGGTAACCATAGACAGCCTGCGTAGGAAATCCTTCTTCGCTGTGCCAGCGTTCCGGCAACACGAAGTAATGGCGAAAAATATAAATGGATGCATCAATCAGGTAGAGCGGCAATAGCATTAGAGTCTGGCCACATCATATTGGTGGGGCTGACTGTAATTTGTACCACCAAAAGATTCCACCAGTGCTTCAGCAAGCTGTGCCGCCCTGGTCGGCATGGGCATGTCACACCAGTAACGTGCTTGTTGAGCCACCGCCTCGACAAAGGCCTCACTGGCACCGATACCGCCACTGAGATTATCTGCACTGATTCGAAAACGATGTCCCGCTGCGTTGGAGAGCATCCACTCCAACGCCTGGGGTTTTACTTCCACCTGCTCAAACGCCTGCTGTTGGGCTTCCGTGCGACCGTCCGGTTGATACCAATAGCCAAAATCGACCTGTTCCCGACGTTCTGGACCCGCGATACACCAGTGGGAAATTTCATGCAGGGCACTGGAGAAGTAATCGTGGCGAAAAACCAGCCGGTGATAAGCAAATGCGTCATCGGCAGGGTAGTAAACCGGTTCATCACCCATGGCAATCAAGCGGGTGTTACAACTGCCCGCGAACAACCGATCAAAAATATCGATCAACTGCCAGGTGCGAGGATCAAAGTATTCGCTGTTACCAGATGACATCCACACTCTCACGACAGCGTGTGTTATCAATTCGTTGCAGGTATTCCCGGGTGAGAAATTCGCGTCCGGCAAGCAGGTGTTCCACATACCACCGTGCCGGGAGAATATTATTGTCGATCACAGCAGGGTTGGCGATGTAGGTCCAGGCTGGAATAACCCCTGCCTCTGTTTGCACAGGAAACATTTCCCGGCTGTACATGTAGGGCGTACCTTCAAAAGGGTCCAGCTTGGCAATCTCCAGATGATTAGCCAGGCGATATAACACACCCTCAACGCGTTCACCCTTTGCATAGACAATATTGGCACAAGCCAGCAGTGCGTCATGTCTCGAGCGCTTATTGAAACGCAGGCCAAAGCCGTCCAGCCAGCCGGGGCACAAATCCACGACCTGCAGTGCCCGTTTAGCCATCCGCTCAGGATTCATATTTGAGCCATAAGCAAAATAGTAGCTCACAAAATATACCCAAGGTATTGTGCTAGAAGTTAATCGGTAGTACTTTATCTTGTGTGGGGCGCTGTTATTTAGACTCCCCCTACAAGGTCCCGGCCAGACCAGGACACAGTCCTTCTGGTCGTGATCGAACTGCCATTTGAGGAGGCTGTATTATGACTACCTCAACACCCGATCACAACACGGATAACGTGGTGGATCTCTTCTCGGGTAAACCCTACTCTTCCCGTTACAATCGTCGCATCATTCGTCTCGCTCCTGAACTCGATGGTCTGGAAATGATCTATTCCAACGAGGCTCACCCCAACAAGTTGTTCAGCATTAAAGTGCTGTGTTGGGCGCTCCGCGCAGACGGTGAAGTGGTGGGCCTGGTGCCCTGGCTTGATGACATCATGCCCTGCACAGAAATTCAGGACCCACTTAACGGTCACTGGGAAGGTTACTACGACCCAGGTATAGACGAGGTGTTTTTCGAAGCCCCCATTCACAAGGTTCTGGAGCTGGAAACCGCTGCCGAATACTACGAATTCGAATGCGACAGTGACAAGGACGTGGTGCAGGAGCTTCCCGACACTATCGGCACCCATGCAGTGCTTTCAGAAGACGGCTTCAAAAGCATTACGCTGAAAGAAGTGGTCAGCTGGCAGCTGCTCAGTGATGGTGTTGTCCGGGGCATGCTGATTGATGATGATAAAGTCATCAGCACACCAGTTCTGCCCGGCGATGAATGCCTTTACTCGGCCAAGGATGAAGAGACTTTCCGCTATTTCTTCCAGCATCACATCGCCAACAAGATCAAGGCGAAAGATCCGGATGCGCTGGCGGCAATCTCCATGCTGGTTGAGTCCTGAGCTGACCTGACCAGCCCCTGATGCTGGTCGGCTGACGGGTCCGCCCACAGGCGGCGGGCTGTCACCCCCTGAAAAAACCGGAGTAGTCAACCAACTCCGGACAGGCTTTTCTCCCCCTCAATTTTTCCCTGTTGCAACCCAGCTTTGGTCAATCCGAAAACCAGCGGATATGGCCTGTCACCTCTTCCCGATCGTGATAAAGCTGCCGAAAACGTAATTCATAACGAACCCCGGTTTCATCCATGCGTGTAGCGATCCGCTCCCGGCAATCCAGCACCGCCTGAAAACGTTGTTTCATCGGCAACTTAAGATTGAAGATGGCTTCACGACACCAGCCTTTAGACAACCAGCGCCCCACCAGATCTGCAACTCGCGCGGGTTTATCGGCAATATCGCTGACCAGCCACTGCACAGGCTTGCGGGGTTCGTAGAGAAACGCATCCTCGCGAATATGCTCTACCATTCCGGTTGCCATTAACTCTGGCGCCATGGGGCCATTATCCACGGCATAAACCGAGATGCCGCGCGCCACCAGCTGGTAGGTCCATCCCCCCGGAGCTGCGCCCAGGTCAACGGCGCGGGTTCTCGCCTTCAGTCGATCAGCCCACTCCTCCTCGGGGATAAAAAAATGCCAGGCCTCTTCCAGCTTCAGGGTAGCTCGACTGGGTGCATCCCTTGGCACCTTCAGGCGAGGAATCCCCATTGTCCAGGGGCTGCTGTTTTCCATCGTACTGATGCCCATCCAGGCTTGGCGTCCTGAGAGAAACAGCAGGTGCAGCCGGTATTTACCGGAAGCTTTTATCAGATTCTTCTTTTTCAGCGCCTGTCGCAGCGGGACCGTTATTTTTCGGCAGAATCCCGACAGCGCCTTGCCTTCGTTGGTGTCTACATATTCGACACTGAAGTCTGCCAGCTTGCCGGGAACAATCTCTTCCACCAATTCCAGCAGGGGGCCGATTCGATTCTGTTCAGGCAAATCATCCAGCAGGGGTGCCGCAGCAAACCACTGGCGGACAAACATCAACTGGTGAAAATCCAGCTGTCGCAGCAACTGTAGGGCACCATCGGCATCATGGGTGACATAACAGACATGCGCGCTGCCTTCCGAGGTTTTTACGTAACCATAGACCCCGACCTGATCTGCAAGATTGGCAATTTCTGCGGCGGCTTCTTTTTCAAAGCCCTGGCGGCAATACAGCAGCAGGTGATTTAACACGACAAACTCCCGGCAAAATCCCGTACCTTCAGAGCGACATCATCCAGGTGCTGCTGCTGGGTCAGCCCGGACTTCTTGCGCGGCTTCAGGTCGTGATCGCCATCTTCAATCCAGCACAGCTGCACCGCGGGACTGAATGCCACCGCCTCAAGCTCCGGCGGCTTGCCAAAGGCATCTCGGGTACCCTGAAAAATTCTCGTTGGGGTGACCATACCGGCAAACTGCTCCACTCGCATTTTTTCCGGCTTGCCCGGTGCATGAAAAGGAAATCCAAAACAGCACAGGCCATCGACCTGCAACTCGTCAGCCACAAGACTGGCCATGCGGCCACCCATGGACTTGCCGCCAATCATTAGCGGGCCGACAAGCTCCTGACAATCGCGAATTTCTGCCACCACTTGCCGCCAGCAATCCAGCAGCACCGGTTGGCGATCCGGGGGTCGTTTGCTGCCACCCGAACGTCGCTGTGCCATATAGGGAAATTCAAAACGCACCACGCTGATTTGATGCCCGGCAATACCCCTGACCAGAGCAGACATAAAGTCACTGTCCATTGGCGCACCTGCACCATGGGCAAAAATCAACGTGCCGCAGCTTTGGCCTGCCCCGCCGCGATCTATCAGGTAATTCATGGTTGTATCTGTCGGAATTGGTGTCGGGTGAGCAGGTTACAGGTTTCGGAGTCCGGGTCAAAGGTAATCACGACCTCACCTGCGGCAATCTGCCGCTTGACCTGAGCAACCTTAACGGAAAAATCCACCTCATGAACACCGTAGTCTGTTGCCTCCCGGGAGACAAAATCCTCGATTACCGCCTCCAGCAGCTCGGGCGACAAGTGGTCCATAGGGATTTCAATCACAGCGTTTCAGGCTTCCTGAATTTCAGAGTCATGCGATCGCTTTCACCGATGGCGAGGTATTTCTCTTGGTTTTCCGACCCCAAACGCAGGGTCGGCGGCAATGTCCAGACCCCGGCCGGGTGATCCGCAGAATCCTTTGGATTGGCGTTGATATCACTTTTTGCGTCCAGGACAAACCCTGCATTTTCTGCCAGCTCAATCACATAGGCCTCAGTCATGTAACCACTGGCAAGCATGGCCTGCCGGGTCGTTCCTTCCTTCGCCCGGTGCTCTACCACCCCCAGAATGCCACCCGGCTTTAAGGCCTGGTAAAACAAATTGAAAGCCTGCTGTTCACTGCCTGTGCGCAGCCAGTTATGTACATTGCGAAACGTCAGCACCCTGTCGGCCGTAGCTTCCGGAGTTAGCAACTGACCGCGGACCGGATCAAAGGTAGACAGCTTCACCTTGCCATAAACCTTGGGGAGAGAAAGCAGCTTTTCCTCGAATCGCTGCCGGGACAAGTCGTAGAATTTTACCCCGATACCCGTGGGAAAGTGGGCCGCATAAAACGTGCCTTCCTGCATTAATGGCGCCAGAATTTCGGTGTACCAGCCACCGCCCGGCCAGATCTCGACCACAGTCATAGCGGGTTCAACATCGAAGAATGCGAGCGTTTCCGCCGGGTGACGCCATACATCCCGCTCGGCAAATTCAGGTGTGCGGTGTTCGCCCTGCAACGGATTGGCCTGTGCAACGGCACAAAACAGCACCATCAGAGCCAACCATGGGGTGTATCGGACTGATTTAATCATGTTGCTAACTCCTGAAATCCTTTCATGGTTTTTAACGTCATGGTCTGTGACAGGGAGATGGGACATAATACTCAGAAAATACCGGGGGCCAACAAACCGATGAAACATTATCTCGTACTGACCATTATGGCAGATGACCGACCCGGCATTGTCGAGCGTATTGCCGACGCCGTGGCCGCAACAGGTGGCAACTGGCTGGAAAGCAACATGTCCCGCCTGGGCGGCAAGTTTGCCGGCATTCTGCTGGTAGATATTGCCGAGGAGAAACAGGGCAGGCTCATCGATAGCCTCAACGGCCTGCAGTCACTGGGTATTCGCGTCACCGCCGAACCCTGTTCCAGTGTTCAGGAGTCTACGGGGGAACCTCTGTTGCTAACCGTCGTCGGCAATGATCGACCGGGGATTGTCGGGGAAATTTCCGCCATCCTGGCACGCCTACAGGTCAACGTGGAAGAGCTGGATACCTGCTGTGAAGATGCCCCCATGAGTTCGGAAATCCTGTTCCGCGCCACCGCCATTCTGCAGTTGCCTGCCGACCTTAGCAGAGACAGCCTGCAATCGGCACTGGAGCAGGTCTCCGACGACCTGATGGTTGAGCTGGAAAAACCCGCGCTCTAGCCCACCAACCCCCTGAGCAACACCCCAACCCCATAGGCCATACTGGCAGCAATACCACCGATGCCCACGGTTTCAATACCGGAAATAAACCAGTGCTGGTCCACAAACCGGCCTTTCATGGCCCCCACCCAGAAAAAGGCTACCACGGTCATCAGGGCGGACCATAAAAATGGCTCGCTGATGAATCCCGGCACGATCCAGTTGGCAACATAGGTCGTCAGCGGAATAAAGCCCACCACACAGAAAGCCACAAAAGTCGCCAGACCAGCTTTGAAAGCATTGTGGTTTTGCAGGGACAGACCAAATTCTTCCTGCACCATGGTATCCACCCATTTTTCCCGGTCAGAGACAATCACATCCACCGCCTCTTCCAGTAACTCGCCCTCAAAACCCTTGCGCGCGTAGATCTGACGAACCTCTTCCACTTCCCCTTCGGGAAACTTCTCAATTTCTTCCATTTCCCGCTGGCGGATTTTCTCGCGATGCTGGTTCTCGGCCTTGGTGCCCAGGTAATTGCTAACCGCCATACTGAACCCATCAGCCAGCAGGTTGGCAAAACCGAGAATGATAATCACACCCGCCGACATACCGGCACCAGCGACACCCGCGACGATCGCAAACGTGGTAATGGCACCATCCACGGCACCATAGATAAATTCTTTCAGGTATACGGAGTCCGGCCCCTCTTCCAGTCGCTGCGCGATCAGGTGGGGATGATGGTGAGCACGGTATTCCTCCAGTTCCCTCAGTTGATCATGGTTTTCCATTCAAGCTCCTTGCCACATACAGCTTGTGGGGCAATGAATCCCGCCAGGGGGACAGACTGGCCAAACAGGCCTTTGGGTAGCATGATAGCGCACACCCAAATTGATGTACGTAACCATGCTGAATATTGTTCTTTTCGAGCCGGAAATTCCTCCAAACACTGGAAACATCATACGTCTCTGCGCCAATACCGGATTTCATCTACACCTTATCGAGCCTCTGGGCTTTGAACTGGATGACAAGCGGCTGCGTCGCGCCGGGCTGGACTACCGAGAGTGGCAAGATGCCAAGGTGCACAGCAACTGGCAAGCATTCCTGGAAAATCAGCGCCCCGATCGTATTTTTGCCATCAGCACCAAAGGACAGACCCGCTATACCGATATTGCTTACCGGGCTGGCGACACCCTGGTGTTCGGCCCTGAAACCCGCGGTCTGTCGGCGGCCTTCCGCGAGGCATTACCCGGCGATCACGTCCTGCGCATTCCCATGCAGGCAGAGAGTCGCAGCCTGAACCTCTCCAATGCCGCTGCACTGATTGTCTATGAGGCCTGGCGACAACTTGGCTTCCAAGGTGCGATCTAAACCGTGAGATGCACCCCCGGGGCAATACCCGTAAAATCCACCCCCCAACGTCTTTGAGAATCGGCCCGTCCATGTCCCGAGCACCCATTGGCCTGTTTTATGGCTCATCCACCTGCTACACCGAAATGGTCGCTGAAAAAATTGCGGCCGAGTTCGGAGAAGGTGGCGTGGACGTGCACAATATCGAGACCGTACCCGTCTCCGAAATGGAAGACTATGACTGGCTGATTCTCGGCATCCCCACCTGGGATTACGGAGAACTACAAGAGGACTGGGAGAACTGCTGGGACGACCTTGACGAACTGGACCTCAGCGGCAAGACCATCGCTCTCTTCGGCCTGGGCGACCAAGTGGGCTACCCGGAATGGTTCCTCGATGCGCTGGGTTATTTATGGGCCAAGGTACGTAACCTCGGCGCCAACACCGTAGGCTACTGGCCTGTGGAGGGTTTTGATTTCGAAGCCTCCAAGGCACTTACCACGGACGAACAGTATTTTGTCGGCCTCGCCATCGACGATGAAAACCAGTTCGATCTCACCGACCAGCGCATCAAAGCCTGGTGCGCCCAAATTCGTCGGGAATTCGGTCTCGACGGAGCCTGAGCAGCCCTAAAAACTGTTCGCCAGCACAATCCCCGCTGACAGCAAAATCATGGTCAAGGTGCCCGCCGTACCGAGAAAACGCGGGGGCGACGAGCCAGCACTTTTGCCCAGACCATACGCATGCAGCAAACGACACACCACCAGCAGGCTACCCAGAGCATGCACCGGCCAGGTACTGCTAAGGGTATTTTCAACAGCAAGCAACAACAGCAACGCCATTGGCATGTATTCCGCGGCATTGCCGTGCACACGAATGCGCCGATTCAACTCACGATTGTCGCCGTCACCAATACCCACCCGGCAACTAAAACGGCCGCGGACCACCCGTAGAGCCAACACCACCAGGAGAATTCCACACAACGCCATATAGATGGCGGACACTTCCATACTAAAGGTACTGGGCATGGCAACAATCTCCTGAACAGCCGTGAATGTGCATCAATTAAACCACAGCCGACTTCTGCTGATAAAATGCGCCCCACCGCCAGGAAATACCCATGTCAGACCCATTCTCAGAGCCACCTCCAGACTCCGTGCAACAGGCCGCCATCCACTGGGATGAGCAGGGCCAGCCGCTGTCCGATGCCTTTGATGATGTGTATTTCTCCAAGGCCAGTGGCATTGAAGAAACCCGTTATGTATTCCTGCAGCACAACGGCTTGCCTCAGCGCTGGCGTGAGTTCCCACAGACACAGTTCACCATCGGCGAAACCGGTTTTGGCACGGGCCTTAACTTCCTCACCGTCGCCGCCAGTTGGCTACAACAGGTCGATGACCCAAACGCCCGGCTACATTTTGTCTCGGCAGAAAAATATCCGCTGTCAAAAAACGACCTCGAAAAAGCCCTGGCGCTGTGGCCAGAGTTATCGCCACTGGCCGCCGAGCTGACTGAACAATACCCACCCCCGGTGGCAGGCATCCATCGCCTTTACCTGGCAGACCAGCGCATCGTCCTGACCCTGTTATATGGCGATGCCGGGGAGATGTTCACCAGTCTCAAAGGCACTGACCACCCATTGTTTCGACGAGCTGGCAACCCGCGCATCGACGCCTGGTTTCTGGATGGTTTCGCCCCGGCAAAAAACCCGGCCATGTGGAGCGACGAACTGTTTCAGGCCATCGCCGATTTGAGCGGACCCGGCACCACCTTCAGTACCTTTACCGCTGCGGGAATCGTGCGCCGCGGTTTGCAGGCAGTCGGTTTCGAGGTACAGAAAGTGCAGGGCTTCGGCCACAAGCGGGACATGCTCTGCGGGCAAATGGACGAACCCATCAGCGAGTCAGCAACAGAGAAAGATTGGCTACCAGCGACCTACAACGCCAAACACCAGCCACCCTGGTATCTGGCACCCCAATTCAAACGCCCGAAATCCGCTCTGGTGCTGGGCGGTGGTATCGCAGGCTGTGCAACGGCAAGAGCTTTGGCGGAACGTGGTATTGCCGTCACCCTGATTGAACGCCACGATGAGCTGGCACAAGAGGGCTCCGGTAATCCCCAAGGGATCATTTACCCCAAACTGTCCAACAAGCACTCCCCCCTGGCGCAATTCGGCCTGATGGCACTGCTCCATGCCAGCCGCTATCACCAACAATTTCTGAACAATGGCGGCAGCCGTTGCGGGGTGCTGGTGCTGCCGGAAACAGACCGGGACCGGCAAACATTTCAGGAAATTGCCACGCAGTTCCCCCCTCAACTGGTCCAGTTGGTCAAGGGCACAGCCTTGAGCGATGTAGCAGGAATAGACCTCAGCGCCGAAACGGGGCTGTTTTTCCCGCAACTGGGCTGGATCAACCCACCCGAGGCCTGTGAGTCACTGGCACAACACCCGCTGATTGAACGGCGCACCGCGCACATTGAACGCCTTATCTATGTAGATGAATGCTGGCGGGCGCTGGATGAAGCTGATAACCCAGTGGCAGAGGCGCCGGTAACAATTATCGCCACTGCATACCACAGCAACCGCTTCGAGCAGACCAGCCACCTACCGTTAAAACAGATTCGTGGCCAGATCAGCTGCCTGCCCGCCACGGCAGATAGCCGAAACCTGAAAACCGTTATCTGCGGCGAGGGCTATTTGGCTCCCGCCAATAACGGCACCCATACTCTGGGCGCCACCTACAATATCGGCGAGACCAGTAGCGACGTCCGCACCGAGGACCACCAAACAAATTTGCAGCAATTGGCAAGAACCGATGCCACAGCAGCGGCACTGTTTACATCCGTAAACCCCGAACAACTTGATGGCCGCGCCGCCTTCCGCTGCACCACACCGGATTACCTGCCCATTGCAGGGCCAGCACCGAAATTTGAGGAATTCCTGGAAAGCTATTCACTGCTGCGCAAAAACGCCCGCTCCCACATTCCCGTTGCAAGCCCGGCCTGGCCGGGGCTATACCTGAATTGTGGCCACGGCTCCCGAGGCATGAGCTATGCCCCGCTGTGCGCGGAATTAATTGCCAGTGAGATTTGCCGGGAGGTTCCACCCCTGTCACTGCCATTGCGACAGGCAGTGCATCCGGGACGGTTTATTATTCGGGATATGAAAAGGGGTCGACTATAACCCTAGCAAATTTCAATCTCGCCAAATATTGTGTTTATCACATACAGACAGCAAGACTTTGCGTTTTACCTTCTGGGTTGGTCAAATCACCTGAAACCAAATCGATTTGGTTTATTTTCATTAATGAGACCAATTCTAGAGTACAAAATTTTGTCTCCCATAGCTCTGTCCTTGCTCGGTTAGCAATAAATGCTTTCTGATCTTTATCCGCATTTGGCAAAGACATTAATTCTGTCAAGGCAGTCCTAAAAGTTAATTTATAAGCCCTTAGTGGAAATTCTGTTGTCTTTATTACAGAAACAAACCTAACAGCTCCATTTTCAGTTGATTCTGAGAGTCTATATCCATAACTTTTTAAGCTCTCTAATGTATCTTCAGCATATAAATCTGTACTACCTAAAGAGAGAAACAAGACACATAACAATATTTTCTTCACGAATTCCTCCTTGATTTTTACTCTTCGTAGTCCGCCAGCCTTTTCTTAGCTTCGCGTTTATTTTTCTCAAGCATTTCAGCCGAGCCGGAGCCGCAAGAGATGATGGTGCGCATGGCCTCTTCCACCGTCACATGAGGCAACAACTGCACACAGTTCTCCGGCAAATGATAAGTCAGACCAGAGGTCGGAATTGGTGCAGTGGGCACAAACACCGTAAAAGCGCCATCGGGGTGACGACTGGTAACAATGGCGGTGACGGTGGTCGGCGAATCCGGGCCAAAAATTTTTGCCAGTGCCGCCTGTCCCTTGAGCAGGCTGTCCTCGCTGCCACCTCCCAGCAATTGGGAAACAATTTCACGAATAGTGCGATAACCCGGTGCCAGCTTCGCCAGCCAGCCATCCAGATGGCCGTGCATCCAGCCACCGAGGCGGGTTTTGATCAGCAGCCCCACCACGAAACAGGCGCCAAGAATAATCCCCAGCACCGCCAGGAAGGCAACAAACTCGTTCAGCGCCGTTTCCTGCTGCAACAGCCCGGTGAGCGGACTGATGAGATCGGAAATCACCCCAAACAACCACACGAAGATCATCGCCAGCAGCGCGATGGGGAGCACTACCATCAACCCACCCAGAATTGTCAGGGTAAGAAATGATCGAACACGTTGCATGGTCTATCCTCAAAACAGATATCGGCGGGGCCGGAGAAACACGGCGGAGTTGATGTCTATCAAATCAGAATTGCCTCAGCACATCTACACTGGGCGCACAAAAATGGAGAGCACAACATGAAAACCAATGTCGGAACTGTCGACCGAGTCATTCGCATTGTGGCCGGACTGGTGTTAATTGCACTGGTATTTGTGGGCCCGCAAACACCCTGGGGCTGGATTGGTATCGTGCCTCTGGCAACCGGCCTGATCAGCAATTGTCCGCTCTATTCCATACTTGGGCTAAGCACCTGCCCAATGAAGAAAGGGTAAAAGTAGCGAAACAACAATCCAGATAAGGGAAGGAAAGGGTCGCCCGCCGGGCAATACCGCCTTCCTTTATTTTTTCTATTTCTTTCCCGGTTCGTCTGATCCTTTACCGTAAACCAGCTCACCCACAATTTTCTGGGCAATCTTCTTTTTCAGTTCGACCAGGCCCACTTCGTCCGTAGCGCCCTTCAGAAAATAGATTTCGTAAACTTCCTGAGCCTTGTAAGCAGCGCGTAACTCCGGGTGCTTGGCAAGCGCGGCATTCTTCTCATCGTTTAAGAAGCTCTCCAGCAGCTCGTTATATTTTTTATCTTTGGCTTCAGCAGAATCTTCCGCCGGCTGCTCCGGTGTGGGTGGAACCATTGTTTGAACCTTCTCAACTATCAGCGCCCTGACCATACCCTATCAAGCGGGCAATAGGCCTCAGCCAGTGACACCACCTTTCAGGGAGGCCGCCAGAATACAACATTTACCATGTGGGGAAAAAACACTCTGATGCCTTCGTCTGAACTCGTGACCCTGTACTAATAGGCGCGGCTGATCCAGGTCAATAAGGTCGCTGTTGGGGAAGCGCACTATGAAAAGAGAGAACCATCAACCAGGAGTAAATGAATGATCAATTACGTAAAAGGCGACATCCTTCAGAGCAAAGCACAACTGATTGTCCACAGCGTGGCACCCAATGACAATTTTGGTCAGGGGCTGGCGCTTTCCCTCAGAGAACAGTGGCCTGCCATGTACAAGGACTTTCGCCATTTCTGCCAGGTTAGCCACCCAAAATCAGGGGATATCTGGGTATGGGCCGGAGCAAGCGGCACGCGCATTGCCGCGCTGCTGACCCAAGAAGCCGCCTACGGCCACGGCGAAAAGCCGGGCAAATCCAGTCTGCCCCATGTCAATCACAGTCTGCGCGCACTGCGCCAGGAAATCGAAAAGGAGGGTGTGACCAGTGTCGCCCTACCCAAGCTGGCGACCGGTGTTGGCGGACTCGACTGGGATGACGTCAAACCCCTGATTGAGAATCACCTGGGCGACTGTGGTGCGGCGATTGAGGTTTATGAGACATATGTGGCTGGGGAAGTGGCTTGATAGGTAGCTATTAACGCTCGGCTCTGGGGCTGCATGGAGCGCAGCATAATGCAGTCCCTAGCAGCCGCTTGTTAAGTGCTTTATTCACGACCAAATACGACAATATCTTCATCATTCGGGTTTTTTATAACATCCGATTTGGTTCTAAAATGCACTTTCTTCTTTTCTATAAGATTATGAAACTCAGGTTGCAGTTGCCCATCTATTACTTTGATATTTGTGATGTAGTATTTCTTAAAATAGTTATAGGCATGTTTGAATACTTCAAGGTTTTTAGAGCCTACTGGAGGATTCATTTCATGTATACGAGTAACCCCCACAAAAAGCGATTCATGTGGGTTTAAACCTGCCGATTCCATTTTGTTTACGATTGCCTGCCACTCAGATCCAATGTGAACCTTATAGTCTAAAGGGGCTTTATCAGATATTTCTCCAATAAAACTAAGTCTGATTTCATCTTCACTATCTACATCACCAAACTGTTTTTTTAATGATGAAAATATTTCTTCTCCAGCAGCATCATCTTCGAATACAAACCCCGCAATAGGAGCAGCTTGCAAGCTTGGATCGCTTACAAATGCCATCCCTCTCCACTTCGCCTTATTCCACAAATCAACGTCTATTATGCTACTAAAAAACATTGATTTTCTTTCTTTAGGGTCAAGAGGTTTTATGGATGCTTCAACTTCCGGCTCTGTACCCAAATCTGGTCTTTTTGATTTTGAAAGACCCAATATTCTATTCTTTAATTTTTCTAAGCTTTCTTGGTTATTGAATTGATAATATGTATATGGTTGCAAAGGAAGAGGAATATGCTTTGTATCGGCATTATTCGCTATGATTGGAATGTATTTGTCGTTTTTTGAATTTAGAGTATACAGGTGCTGAAGAATTAAAGTTGTTTCCCATTTTACGCCAAGGCCGCTCTCATCCCCTGAATGATCATTTGCTCTTTTATATAACAACTCAGAGCAAACAACCAATACGTAATCGGCTTGCTGGATTTGTCTCGCCATCCATTTGGGCCACCCTTCCTGGGGAGCTTCTTCATATTGGTCAATTTCTGAATCAATGCCTTTGCTGCGCAGATAATTAGATAGAGATAAAACAGAATCCGAGAGCTGCTCAGACTCGTGCGCGTAACTAATAAATACCTTTTTTGTCATTTTCTATCCCAGATTACTTATATAGCAGACTAGACACTTAACAGTCTGTTTATGAGGCCTTCGGCCTCATAATCATTATTATCGGGGCGCCTTGATAACAAGTTATCGGGGCAACCCAAAAAAATATAACCCATTGATTAAAATAGAATAAGTGTTTTTCAGCTCTATTGGCTAATCAATTATCAGGGCAAATATTTACTGTGTGACCAAAAAAAGATGGGAATGGTGAACAGGCCTTCCACTGGTCTTTTTTCAAGGAGGAGTGTCACCATTCCTTTGGTCTGCCAACGATTAAGCCATAACTCCCGCCGCTACAAAAGTCCCTGATTGTGCGCCATGCCGGATGCCCGCTCAGTGCTCCACAGCCTGCTCATTATCTGCTTGCGGTTTTTTGCCCCTCGCCAATAACACCCACAACTTCTGGTGAATCACCAGCGCCACCAGAATCAGCCCCGCCCCCGCCAGCATGGTCAGGGTGACGACTTCATCCACCGCCCAGACGCCGAGCAGCATCGCCAGAATCGGGGTGATCAGCGGTATCAGCGACACGGTTTCTACCGCCATGTGGTTGAGGATGTAGTAATAGGCAGCAAAGCCCACCAGTGAGGCAAACAGTGACAGGTACAACAGGGATGCCAACCCTATTGGCGTGTAATGGATGGGGCCGACACCAGTAATGGCCACCCAAGTAATCAGCAACCCCGGCAGTGAAAATGCCATGGACCCCAGGGCCTGCTCCATCGGCGGCACGGTCATGGTTTTATTGAGCTTTTTTATCAGCAGAGAACTGGAGGAAAACACGACATTGGACAGCAACATCAGCCCGATGCCGATGGCGCCGTGCTCCCCCATTCTGGCGCGATCATAAAAAATGAACACCAGGCCGACCACGGCTAGCGCGATGGCCAACAACTTGCGGGGCTGCAGGACGCTTTCCCCCAGAATTGGGCGTGTGAGCACCGCCGTGAAAAATGGCGCAAGACCAAACATCAGCGAGATCAGGCCGGAGGAAATGTAGTCCGCCGCCACGTAGATCAGTGCCATGTTAGGAAAAATACCCAGGGAGGCCGCGGCATAGAGTTTCCAGTGGCGGCGAATATTCAGACCGGCGTAACCGCCGATGGTGCAGATGACACTGCCCACCAGAACGGCGAGCAGAATCCGCAGGCTGAGGCCCGCCATGGGGCTGAAGGATTGCCCGCCCAGTTTGATTGACAGTGGTGTGGTGGCCCAGATCATGATCACCAGTAAATAGGCTAGTTGTACCCGCATGGGTATTCTCCCGAATACGTGCCGCTATTCCTCAATCTGGGGCCAACAACGAAAAAGGCCGCAGAGGGGTTATCTGCGGCCTTTGAAAAAATAAAAGTTCTACTAACTCATTTTTCCGCCGCACAGGGTCGCATCCAGCGCATTGCTTGCACTGGCATGGCCACAACTGGTTTGGCGAAAAACAGACACATAAAAATTGTCATTGGTTGAGTTAATGTCGTGAAACTATACCCGCACAACTCCTGAGCGGACAAGCGAAAATGCCAAAAAATAACGTTGGCGTGGTAATAAACCAGACATACTGTCCAACCGGGCGGGCTGGTATGATAGCGACCTGTTTTTTCAACCCGATGTTATGAACGAATCCTCCCCCATTGCCCTGCTCGCCTTTGCCCTCTCCATTACCGGCCCTATTTTTCTGGTGGTGCTGCTGGGACTGTTCCTGAAACGCATCGGCCAGGTGCCACACGAATTTGTCAAACCCGCATCCAACCTGGTGTTCAACGTCGGCCTGCCGGTGGTGTTGTTCCTGAGTATTTACCGGGCCGATCTCAGTAATTTTGATATGGGGCTGCCACTGCTGGTGGCGGTGCCACTAACTCTGTTGCTGTTTGGCCTGTCCTGGCCAGTGGGCAAGTGGCTGACCAGCACCAGTGCGGAACAAGGCATTTTTGTGCAGGGGGCTTTTCGCGGCAATCTGGCCGTCATCGGCCTGGCCTTTTGCAACAACGCCTACGGTCAGGTGGGGCTGGCGACAGCAGCAGTGCCCATCGCCCTGTTGACGGTGCTCTACAACGTGCTGGCGGTCGTGGCACTGAACCCGCTGCAGAGTGACGACGGCCAATCACCACTGCGACGCATGTTGCGGAATACTCTGCGCAACCCACTGCTAATCAGTATTGCGCTGGGCTTTATGATGAAGTTCAGCGGTCTGCCGCTGCCGAAATTGCTGGAGGATACCGGCAATTATTTTGCTCAGATGACATTGCCGCTGGCGCTGCTGTGCATCGGTGCTTCCATGAACCTGAGTGCGTTGTCCCACTCCGGGGCCAGTACATTGGGTGCTGCGCTGCTGAAGCTGGTGGCAATGCCGGTGCTGATTGTTAGCACTGCTGCCTGGCTGGGCGTTGAGGGAATGGCGATGGGAATTCTGTTTTTCCTGACATCCTCACCCACCGCCGTGGCGAGTTTTATTCAGGTGCGGGCCATGGGCGGCAACGGCGAGCTGGCCGCCAATATGGTGGTCTTGTCGACACTACTCGGCATCCTTACCGTTACCAGCGGGCTTCTGGCACTAAAAGCCCTTGGCCTGGTCTAGGTCATTGTGGCGAACACGGCTGATGTAAGTAGCGCTAACGGTATCCATGTTGACCAGGTGATTCATCAACCAACGCGGGAATTCCGTGAGCAGGTAGTCTTTCAGCCGCGCCACATCCCGGTGACTTCGCCAATACCCCAGTTCTTTACCCATGTCTTCAAGCACATGACGGTGCTCGGCCACATGCAATTCGTAAGCGGGAAAACCGTATTTCTCCATTTCCCGGTCTTCATGTTCAAAATGCACGATGTGGTGGTCCAGTAATTTGGCAAACTCCCGCTCTATTTTCTCGGCATGGTCCAGAGGCGAACCCTCGCTGAGCAAGATTTCCAGGTGGTTACTGATATCCAGAGCTTCCTGATGGTCGCGATTCAGGAAAGAAAGGTCTACTTTGGGAATGTTGTGATGATCGAGCATAGCAAGCACCCTCCAACGTTGGAGTTTCAACCTACACGAAAACGGGGTGTCTCGAGATGATGAAAATCAACTCGGATTGCATTCCCTGTAACATGGCTAACCTTCCAGCCCAAAGGTAGAATAACTTTTTTACCCAAACACCCGATTGAGGTCTTCTATGAGTGCACAGGCACACCCTGCCTTCGAATTTCTGCGCAGCGAGCGTGTGGAGTCACTAAACATTGATGTGGCGGAATACCGCCATCGCAAAACCGGCGCCCAACACATCCATATCAGCACCGACAACCCGGAAAACGTGTTTCTGGTGGCCTTGCGCACGGTGCCCCATGACTCAACCGGTGTCGCCCATATTCTCGAACACACGGCACTCTGTGGCAGCGAGAAATACCCGGTGCGCGACCCGTTTTTTATGATGATTCGGCGCTCCCTCAACACCTTTATGAACGCCTTTACCAGTTCCGACTGGACCGCCTATCCGTTCGCCAGCCAGAACCGTAAGGATTTCAACAACCTGCTCGATGTCTACCTGGACGCAGTGTTCTTCTCCCGTCTGGATGAGCTGGACTTCTGCCAGGAAGGCCACCGGGTGGAATTTGCCGAGCCGGAAAACCCCGACTCACCACTGGTCTACAAGGGCGTGGTCTACAACGAGATGAAGGGGGCCATGAGTTCGGTCTCTTCCACCCTGTGGCATACCATGTGCGAATACTTGTATCCCACCACCACCTATCACTACAACAGTGGTGGTGATCCGGCCTGTATTCCCGACCTGACCTACGAGCAACTGAAAAGTTTTTATAAAACCCACTACCACCCGTCCAACGCTATTTTCATGACCTTTGGGGATATTCCGGCGGCAGAGTTACAGGAAAGCTTTGAAGCCAAGGCGTTGAGCCGGTTCGACAAGCTCGACGTGCATATTGCTGTTCCCGATGAACAGCGTTACCGGGAACCCCTCACCGTAGAGCAGCCCTATGCCTTTAACGAGGAAGGCAGCGCCGACGAGAAAACCCATATTGTCATGGGCTGGCTGCTGGGCAAAGCTACCGATCTGGAGGCCAGCATGGAAGCGCACCTGCTGTGCAGTGTGCTACTGGATAACAGTGCTTCCCCTTTGCAGAGAGCCCTGGAAACCACTTCTCTCGGCACCTCCCCCTCCCCCATGTGCGGATTGGATGATTCCCAGCGGGAGCTTTGTTTCCTGTGTGGTATTGAGGGCAGCGAAAGCAACCGTGCCGACGACCTCGAAAAGCTGGTGCTGGACGTTTTGCGGGAAGTTACTGAAAACGGTATACCCCAGGAGCAACTGGAAGCCTCTTTGCATCAACTGGAACTGCAGCAGCGGGAAATTGGCGGCGACAGCTACCCCTACGGCCTGCAACTGATCCTCACATCCCTGACCAGTGCCACCCATCGGGGTGACCCTATCGCCCTGCTGAACCTGGACCCGGTACTGGAGAAACTGCGCGCCAATATTCAGGACCCGGAATACATCAAACAGCTCACCCGTCGGCTGTTACTGGACAATTTGCATCGGGTGCGTCTCACCATGTCTCCCGATACGCAACTGTCAGCGCAACGGGAAGCGCTGGAAGCTGAAAAGCTGGCGGCCATCAAGAACAAACTTGATGCAGAGGGTAAGCAGGCGGTCGTGGCGCGTGCCGAGGCCCTGAAACAGCGGCAAGAAAGAAAGGACGACGAATCCATTTTGCCCAAGGTAGGTCTGGAAGACGTTCCCCCGGAAATGGCCTATGTGTCGGCTACAGATCGACAAACCAGTCCCCTGCCTCTGACCCGCTACAGCGCTGGCACCAATGGGTTGGTGTACCAGCAGGTCATTCTGTCGCTGCCGACTTTTAGTAATGAGCAGTTGGATTTACTGCCCATTTACTGCCAGAGCCTCACCGAGTTGGGCGTGGGCGACAAGGATTATTTGGGCACCCAGCTGTGGCAGTCACGGGTGTGTGGCAGCATTAATGCCTATGCGAGTGTTCGCGGTAAACCCGATGATGTGCAGCACCTGTCGGGCTTTATGACCCTGTCCGCCAAGGGGCTGAGTAACAACCACGGGGAATTGAGCGAACTGATGCAGGCGACACTGGAAAGCGTGCATTTTGACGAACTATCCCGTATCCGCGAACTGATTGCCCAAACACGCGCCCGCCGGGAAAGCAGTGTCACCGGCAACGGTCACAGCCTCGCCATGACGGCAGCATCCAGCGGCATCAGCCCGGGAGCACGGCTCACCCATCACTGGGGCGGACTGGCAGGCATCCAATATATCAAACAACTGGATGCCGCTCTGGCTGACTCGGGCGAACTGGAGAGGCTGGCCCAGCAACTGGTAGAGATTCATCAATTAATACTGAACGCACCCAGGCAATACCTGCTGGTGGGTGAGGAAGAAAAACTGGCGGATTACAGGCAGACCTTGCAACAACATGCCAGCGGGGGTACTTCAGACGGCTTCCAGGCATTCAGCCAACCCGGGGTTAATCAGCCCGTGGCGGAGTTGTGGAAGGCAAATACCCAGGTGAATTTCTGCGCCAAAGCCTATCCCACGGTGCCCACGGCTCATCCGGATGCTGCGCCCTTGACCGTACTGGGTGGTTTCCTGCGCAATGGCTACCTGCACCGGGCCATCCGCGAACAGGGCGGTGCCTACGGCGGCGGCGCCAGCCAGGAAAACAATGTCGGCGCCTTCCGTTTCTATTCCTACCGGGACCCGCGAATTGAAGGCACTCTTAACGACTTTGATGCCGCACTCGACTGGCTACAGAACGAAAGCCACGAATGGCAGCAGGTGGAGGAAGCCATTCTGGGTGTGATTGGCAGCCTGGACAAACCCGGCTCCCCCGCTGGAGAGGCCAAAGAAACATTCCATGCTGAACTGTTCGGCCGCACCCGTGAGGTGCGAGAGAATTTCAGGAACCGCGTACGCCAGGTACAACTGGACGACCTGAAACGTGTCGCTGCCACCTACCTGACACCGGAGCGTGCCAGTACCGCAGTGATCACCAACCCCGACCAGGCCAAGCTGGCGGATGCGCTGAAACTGACCCCGGTATCCCTTTAGTGTTCGAGTTTCATATCGATCCGCGATTTTCGGAAACCGATGCCCTGGGCCATATCAACAACACGGTGTTACCGGTGTGGTTCGAGGCGGCGCGCGCGGACCTCTTCCGCCTCGTACACCCGCGCCTGACCCGGGACGACTGGCCGATGATTCTGGCGAGCATCAAGGTGGATTTTATCGATCAGATCCATCTCGGCGGTGGAGTCACGATCCGCACGGGCATTCAGAAAATCGGCACCAAATCCTTTACCGTCGAGCAGCAGGCTTTCCAACATGACAAGCTGGTCGCCCGGGGAGAAGCTGTGCTGGTGTGGTTCGATTACCGGCAACAGACTTCCCAACCCATTCCCGAAGAGGTCCGTCTTCTGCTGCAACCACACCTGCTGGAAAACAGCCCCGCATGAGCAAAGACAATATTTATGACACGCCGCAATTGAGCATTGCCGGATTCCGCTTTGACCGGGCAGTAGCCTCGGTGTTTCCGGACATGATCAAGCGCTCAGTGCCCGGCTATGAAACCATCATCGCCATGACCGGCACACTGGCAGAAAGATATGTTCAATCCGGCAGCCGTTGTTACGACCTGGGCTGCTCCCTGGGTGCCTCTACCATCGCCATGCGCCATCATATTCCCCACGACAACTGTCAGATCATCGCCGTGGATAACAGCGAGGCCATGCTCGCCCAGTGTCGCGAGGTGCTGGCACAGGACGATGGCAGAGTACCGGTGGAACTGCTCTTCGACGACGTACAAAATGTCGAGGTCACTAATGCTTCCATGGCGGTGCTGAATTTCACCCTGCAATTCATTCCCGTGGCCCAGCGCAGTGAACTGCTCCAGCACATCGCCGACGGCCTGCGACCGGGCGGCGTATTGGTACTGTCGGAAAAAGTCGCTTTCGAGGACCCGCAACACCAGCAACTGATGATAGAACTTCACCACAACTTCAAACGCGCCAACGGATACAGTGATCTGGAAATCAGCCAGAAGCGCTCGGCGCTGGAAGACGTGCTGGTGCCAGAAACCCTGGCCGTCCACCGCCAACGACTCAGAGATGCCGGTTTCAGCAGCGTCGACGTCTGGTTCCAGTGCTTTAATTTCGCCTCACTCATCGCCATTAAATAACCATGATCGACTTTGCCCCACTGATCGCCAAACTGGCCGAAGGCCCCCTCGCACCCTGGGCGGAATTACTACCGCAACAGGTCGCCGACGGCATGGCCGTGGAACGCTGGGGCGACCTGCCAGATTGGCAGGCGGTGCTGGAACAATTACCAGGCCTGCTGCCATCCCACATCGACCTGAAAGACAGCGTGACTATTGGCGACGACGCCGACTGCGACGAAGCTACCCGAAAGCAACTTCGCGAAGTGCTAATGGGACTGCACCCCTGGCGCAAAGGCCCTTACAACCTGTTCGGTCTGCACCTGGATACCGAGTGGCGCTCTGACTGGAAATGGGACCGGGTGGCACCACACCTGGCGCCCCTCAAAGACAGGCTGGTGCTGGATGTGGGCTGCGGCAACGGCTACCACTGCTGGCGCATGTTGGGCGAAGGTGCCCAGCGGGTGATTGGCATCGATCCATCCTGTAAATTCGTGCACCAGTTCTACGCTATGAAACACTTCATTGGCGACTGCCCGGCGGACGTGCTGCCGGTGGGTATCGAGCAGTTGCCGGAGGGTTTACAGGCCTTTGATACGGTGTTTTCCATGGGCGTTTTTTACCACCGTCGCGCCCCCATGGATCACCTGCGGGAACTGAAAGACTGCCTGCGCCCAGGCGGACAGCTGGTACTGGAAACGCTGGTCATCGAAGGGGAATTGGGTGAAGTGCTGGTACCCGAGGGACGCTACGCCAAGATGCGCAATGTCTGGTTTCTACCGAGCCCGGATACCATGCTGTCCTGGCTGCGCAAATGTGGCTTTGCCAATCCGCGCATGGTGGACTTCACCCCCACCACCGTGGAAGAACAGCGACCGACCGAGTGGATGACCTTTGAGTCGCTGCCAGATTTTCTCGACCCGGCGGACCATAGCCGGACTATTGAAGGCCATCCGGGGCCGATTAGAGCGGTATTCCTGGCTGAATCTTGAAGAAGAAACGATGGCTGGCGATCAGTCGTCCAGTTCGATCACGGGGGTATCGAGCCCAAACTCAGCGTGAATCTGCACGCACCAGCGGTTAAGGCGCTCGGCAGTCTGATCGGGCTGCTGGTCCTCATCAATGGCCAGCCCCACAAACAGGCCCTGACCCGGAATCTCAGCTTTGGATGCATCGTAATCGTAGCCCTGGGTAGGCCAGTGGCCAATAATGCGATCCGCGCTGCGTTCCACCACATCATGAAGCATGCCCATGGCATCAAGAAAAAAGTCACCGTAACCAAACTGGTCGCCGAGGCCAATAAAGGCCACGGTTTTACCAGAAAAGTCGAGGGCTTCCACATCTTCCCAGAAATCCTCCCAATCGGACTGGATCTGACCGAAGTCCCAGGTGGGGATACCGAGAATCAGCTTGTCATAGTCCAGGAACTCCAACTGGGTGACTTCGCCGATATCGTGGATGTCCACCACGTCCTCACCCAGTCGGCGCGCAATGCGATGGGCAACGGACTCGGTGTTGCCCTCGTCACTGCCAAAAAACAAGCCAATTTTGCTGGATACTGTGGTCACTAAAGCCCCTGGATAGAATGCCACTGAAAAAATCAGCGCGAATTTTCCCAGCTTAGGTATCTGGAAACAACTGCCGGAGAACAGAAAATTTGGCGACACAACCCGCGGAAGCAGGTTCCACAATCTACTTATTCAAAAATAGCGGCTGAGTTGCAGTTGGATGTAGTCATCCCGACTAAACGAGTAGAGTGGCTCATCCTGTTCCGCATTGGTGATGGTCCGCAGGCGCAGCTCCAGAGAAATACTGTCACCAAAACGCCGCTCGGCTTCTATGTTAAAGAATGTTTCCGAGGTTTTTTTATCGACCACCGCGCCCACCAGAATGGCGGTATCCTGCGGATCGTTTAAGGACCAGCGAACGCCCATAAACACATCATTGTCCGCTGTGGATACCGGCTCCAGAGAAGAGCGTTCATCGTATTGATATTCCAGCAAAATGCCGATGTCGGCATCGGTCTCATTCACCTGGTAAAAGGTGTATTCAAACCCTGCGACACCGGCCGCAAAGGTTTCATCAAAGCCATCCCTGACGATAGCCTCCAGCTTCCACAACCAGGCGTCTCTGGTGTATTGCAGGTCGAGCCCCACCTGGTCAATCTGATCATAAAAGGGTTTCAGCTCACGCCCATTGTCGGCAAGCAACAACCTGGGTTCACGGCTGGTACCGCGGAAATAATAAAGGCCTATGTCCACGTCGCCAAAGTAGTGACTGTAGCGCAGCGCAACATCCACATGCTTTTCTTTAGCACCGGATTCATAGTCAGCATCATCCCAATCGACGGGCAAGGGGGAGCGAAAGCGGCCATCCAGACCGGGAAATGTGCGTTCCCTGAAGTAGGGAAGCAGGTAGACATTAAGCAATCCCCAGTCTTTCTGCACAGCCAGATTGACCATGGGTTGCCCCAGCTTGTCTTCCTGATCGATGTCTTCGACCAGGTCAGTCTGGTTGACGATATCTACTAGGTGAACCGATTCTGTCACGCCCCAGAAAACCTTGTTGAAACCGACCAGAACTTCAAATTGATCGCCCTCAAAAGCCCAATAGGCTTCGCGAAGATCAAGGTGACGTCGCTCCTCGTCGTTTTCATCCCAACGGGCAAAGGGGATAAACGACGCCCTTTGATCACCGTCTTCACTGCGCCAGCGAGCTTCCCATTCTGCCGAGACGGACACCTCTAAATCACTGCTATTTTGTCCAGGCCACAAGGCGTCTTGAGAGAAACCCCGCAACTGCAGTGCAGTATTTCCGGAAAAATCCCACTCAGAATCACCGGCAAGTGCGTGACTGGCAACAATGGCCAGCATCAGCGCAGCAAGTAAACCCGGCATCGACGTACGAAGGCTGTTTTTTAAATCCATCATCGCAAACGGGACAAGCGGCCTTTTACAAAATCGTTGTCGGTTAATCCGACGCCAAATTGATACTCACCGTAAATTAAATCTGTACTTTTATTGGTCTGTATATTTTTCATCACAAGACGGTGGGGCCGCCAGAATTTATCGTCATATTTTCTGTAATCTTCAAACAATAGTTCTTTAAGCAAGCTGCCACGGCGGTCATAGAATTCAATTTTACGAATTTGATATTCGGTGGTGTCCACCCAGGAAATCTGTTTTGTATAACCTGAATTTTCATAACGGGGGTAACGCTCTACCACATCACACACCAAGTCTCCGCAGGGCTCTTCCCTCAAGTATTTATAACTGAATTTATTTAATTCGCTGGCGGTAAAATCTTCAAAGGCAAACTCTGAACCGACAAATGGGCCAGACTTATTCCGGGAAGAGATTCGCTTCACGCGCTTTAGCGCCGGCAGATAGAGCCACTGGTCATCCGGATCAAGAATTTTGGCATGGGAAAGCAATGCTGTTCCTTCGATATCCTTTGGCGTTGAAAATAACACTAGGCTTTTGTCACCTACGGATTCATCGGGTATTTCCAGCGTCGTGAAATCCATACTCCGAACAGACTCCTGTCCTGCGGCATTGCGAAGAACCATGGTCATTTCAGCTTTGCTGTCACCAAAACCGCGATCGGAACGATCCGAGCGCGCCGCCACATCAAATCCATGTTCTTCAGGCGTCTGGGAAAGTGCTGGCGAGGCCACCACAACACTCACCATCGATAAAACGGCGGCAGTCAATATCTGTAACTGTGTCATCTATTTCACCTTTATTTTTTTCATCTTTGGAAAAGAAAAATCTCTATTTTCATCATTTGTTTTATGTTCGTTCTGCTACTGCCTGAGCACGTTCTGTATCCACTTTTTTCTTATCCATCACCAACAGTAACGCCGGAAGAAAGAGGAAATCGAGCAACAGGGCAAACAGAATGGATAAGATGGTCATCAATCCCATATCCACATTCATTTTGAAGGCCGACGTTGTCAGCACAAAAAAACCGATGATCAGGATGATCGTGTTAACCAAAATGGCCACGCCAACATTGCGAAAGGCATAACGTATCGAATCATCAACCGAGATGCCATGTTCATTCCGTGCCCTGACATATTTGGAAAGGAAGTGCACGGTATCATCGACGATGATACCCAATGATACAGAAGCCACCGTTGCCACTGAGAAGCCTACCTCGCCAATGAGCACAGCCCAGGCACCAAAGGTCATCAGGAGCGGCAGCCCGTTGGGTATCATACTTAACAGGCCCAACCTGATGCTGCGTAAGGCAATCACCATAATCAATGCAATCGCAATAATCGCCACCAGAGTTCCGCTAATCATATTGTCGACATTGCGATCTGTAATATAGGTAAACATGACCTGGGCACTGGTTGGTTGCGACTGCATATATTCAGGCCAGTTTTCAGCCATCCATGCTTGCGTGTCCGCCAGGAATGTTTTCGTTTCGGAGGTCGTCACTTTGCGCAAGGTCGCCGTTACCCTTGTGGCTGACTTGTCCACATTAATGCGGTCGTTCAAATCAAGTCCGTAGGGCAAGGACAATTCATAGAGCAGTAAATACTGTGCGGACAACTCGCGATTTTTTGGAATGTGATAAAACGACTGATCATCACCATGCATATTTTTATTCAGGCGCTTCATAATGTCTGAGATGGAGTAAACATGCTTCACCTCAGGCCTTGTGCGCAAATACTGAACAAATTTTTCAAGGTTCTCCAAGTACTCTGGCTCACTGACGCCACCGGGATTTAATGCAGGCACTGAATACTCGATGGGATACATGCCAAAATGCTTTAACGCCTTGTCGGAATCTGTTCGAAATGCCACGCGCTCATCAAAATATTCCACCCATTGATCATTGAACGTCATCAAAGGGATGCAGGCCATAAAACCGACCACGATCAGACAAGCACCCACCAACAACCTACGGTAATGCGCAATCACAAAGTCGGCCAGCCGTGTCATCGCCACTTGCGACCACTCACGTTCGTGAACTTTTTTCACTTTGATGGGCAATACACTCATTAGCGCCGGCAACAATGTCAGGGAGAACAGCCACGCGGCGGCAATTCCCGTAGCGGTGATGTTGCCGAGGTGCCAAAAAGGTGGGGAGTCAGAAAAGTTCAGGGCCAGGAACCCTACAACCGTTGTGATTGACGTAATGGTTACCGGCATAAAATTCAGACGTACAGCCTCTGCTATCGCATCTACCTTTGACATGCCATCCCGCAGCAGGCTGCGCAGAGAAATCAGGATATGAATCGAGTCAGCCACCGCAAGGGTTAAAATCACCGTGGTCGCGCTCATGGAAATTGGCGTCAGTTTTATCGCAAAAAACCCTGCTATTCCCATGCCCACGATACTCGAGAATAGAATAACCAGCAGAACAGATACTGTTCCTGCGAGAGAGCGAAGGATCAGCCATGTCATCACCAGGATCACGAGAAACATCAGCGGTGTCAGAGTACCGGCATCGATCATGCCCACTTCGGAAAAGCTGTTGTTCAGCATGGACACGCCCGTTAGGGAAATATCAATACCGGGAAACTCCGAGCTGATCCGATCACGTAATTGCCTGGCGGCTTCTACGGCTTCGGGCACTTCGGTGAGACTTTGATCAGGGTATTGCAGCACCACGTTGATGGCAGTAACTGCTCCTGTGGGCGTCACCAGCTGATTCACTAATAAAGGCTCATCCACTGAAATCACCTTGCGTGACTGCATTTCCTCTTGCGTGAGGTTTTTTGCATCGATAATCAGATCTTCCACGATCAGATCATCTTCAATGGCACTGGTGTATTGGAAATTGCTGATGGAATCGACACGGATAGCGAAGGGAATTTTCCAAGCTTCTGCAGTCAGCGCTTCAACAGCGGCCAACGTGTTATTGGTAAATGCCGTATCCTCTTCCGGCTCGAGCACAAACAAAATATTGTCATTCTTGGTATAGGTTGCCTGGAGATTCTCAAAGGCAGACAGCTCCGGATTTTCATCGGAAAAAAACACCCGGTAATTAGAAGCAAATTCCAATCGGGACATCCCTGTTCCAATACCAATTGTCACTGCGACAGCGGCAAGAATGACCACCCAGCGATACCGAATAATGGCTCGTGTTAGCTTCTCGGAAAACCTGTCCACCGCGTCAAAATACCGATCCATGATTCAACCCTTATTTTTTACCAAATAGTAATAAATGCGACAAAAAAATGTAACAAAAGCGCCGCGTTAACCAGGCTCGACCCCGGCTCTACGTTTTACAGCCGCCTTATGTGGCTAAAATTAAACCCAGCTAGCCAAAATATCTTCTAATACCTGACTTGTATGATCAGCGCCCGAAAACCCTTTTACCGTTGCCGCGACCCCCGCCAAAGCTACCATTAAAATAGCAGCCAATCTTTCCGGGTCCTGTTCGGTGGTAATTTCGCCACTGCGCTGGGCCTTATCGATCATGTCGGCTAAAAAACGTTTTTTGATGGTATGACTGCGCTCGATCATCTCCTTGACATCCGGGTCATGCGGCGCGACTTCAACCAATGAATTCAATAACATACAACCATTACCCTTAAGGCAAAGGGTGTTAATTCCGCTGAGTAGCGAACGGAGATTTTCCATGGGAGAGTCAGATGAATAAGCGCTCGCGGCTACTTCTTTAAATGTCTGTTCAATGTAAAAACCAAGCGCCTTCAGAAATAATTGATGCTTGTCACCAAATGCCTGATACAGGCTTGCCTTGTGCAAACCGGTTGCTTCAAACAAATCTTTGAACGATGTCCCTTCGTATCCTTTCTCCCAAAACGTGTTCATCACCGCTTCAAGTACGCGTTCTTCCTCAAACCCTCTGGGCCGTCCCACGCTTTTATTTCTTTCTGACAGCTTCATCGAAACACTTAATTTATTACCGATTGGTAAAATATATATCTCAATCCAAACTGCTGTCAACCATAACGTCCGTTCATAGCCTGTCAGACGAAGCGAACCGGAAGCCATGTTGTCATGAAGCGGTGAAGGATGGAGAAAGCTGGCTTTGATGAAACTCCGCAAAAAAACCGTACGAATTTGTCGACACAAACCAACAGCGGCAACCTCAACACAGAACCTATTTTTTCAGTGCCTCAAATGGGTCCTGATAAGGGTAACCCAGGGAATCGGCGACGCCCTTGTGGGTGACCCGGCCAGAATGAATGTTCAGCCCATTGCGCAGGTTGGCATCCTGAAACAGTGCGCCAACCGGGCTTTCTGCCAGCTTCAACACAAATGGCAAGGTAACGTTATTCAGAGCCTGGGTCGCGGTGCGGGCCACAGCACCTGGCATATTGGATACACAATAGTGAACCACGTCATCCACCACGAAAGTAGGTTGTTGGTGGGTGGTCGGCTTCGATGTCTCAAAACATCCGCCCTGATCGATGGCCACATCCACCACGACCGAGCCGGGGTTCATGGTGCCAATCATTTCCCGGGTAACCAATTTCGGCGTAGAGGCGCCGGGCACCAACACAGCACCAATCACCAGATCCGCATGGCTAACAGCCTCTTCAATGGCCGAAGTGGTTGCATACAGTGTAATGACACGTCCATCAAACTGCTGCTCCAGCTCCCTCAAACGGTCTACTGAACGATCAAGTATGGTCACACTGGCACCTAACCCAACGGCTACCCTGGCGGCATTGGCACCCACGACACCGCCGCCAAGAATCACAACCTTGCCGGGAGCGACACCTGGCACTCCACCGAGCAAAACACCCCGACCGCCCTGAGCTTTCTCCAGATGGTGGGCACCGGCCTGCACCGACATACGCCCCGCCACTTCCGACATGGGGGCTAACAGGGGCAAGCGACCCCGATCATCGGTAACGGTTTCGTAAGCGATACCGATAGCCCCGGATTCGAGCAGACGTTGTGCCTGGGCCGAATCCGCTGCCAAATGCAGGTAGGTGAAGAGCACCTGCTCTGGCCGCAGCATACGGCACTCATCCGCCTGGGGTTCCTTGACCTTGATAATCATGTCGGCGTGGGTAAACACCTCTTCAGGGGTAGCGGCAATGGATGCACCCGCTGCCCGATATTGTTCATCGGTAAAATCGATGGCCTTACCAGCATTCTTCTCCACCAGCACCTGGTGTCCAGCACTGACCAACTCCCGAACCGAAGTAGGTGTTAGCCCCACCCGGTACTCGTAATTTTTCATTTCCCTGGGTATACCAACTCGCATACCAGCCCCCTTCTCGAGCGTTTTCAGGCCATGGCTTATGACCAGACCATTGTTTGTTCTATTATCAATATCTGTTTTGATTATAGAAAATAGAGTCATTGGAGAGAAAACCGTTCGACAGGTGTTACCTGATTCAGGTCATATCATCGGCTAGCCTTAACAGGGTTAGATAGGTAGACCCCTCAACATTCCCCAAGCAGGGAGAACATTGCGTTGGCGATACTGAATAATTCCACATTAAAAACTACCATCGGGGTGTTACACCCACGATCGTTGAAACACCTCAGTGATTCCCTCCAGGGGCTGGTGCACGGACGCCTGTGGCTACAGGTTTTGGTAGGCATGGTATTGGGCATTCTGGTGGGTATCCTGATAGGTCCCAGCGTAGGTTGGGTCAATCCAAGCACGGCTGCCACCGCCAGTGACTGGCTGGCGCTGCCCGGCAGACTCTTCCTGGCACTGATTCAGATGATGGTGATACCCCTGGTTTTCGCTTCCATTATCCGTGGGCTGGCGGCGACCGAGGACTTGGAGCAACTGAAAAAAATTGGTCTGCGCGTGGTGCTGTTCTTTATTTTCACCACCGCACTGGCCATTGTGGTTGGGTTGTCCCTGGCCAACCTGATTCAGCCCGGCCAGTACGTGGACAGCCAGGCACTGCAAGCGACCCTGAGCGCTGCACCGGCAATCGATACAACCCCGACGACTGTCGCCGTGTTTGACGATCTGCCCCGCAAAATTGTGACCCTGCTTCCATCGAATCCACTGAGTTCGATGGTGGAAAGCAATATGTTGCAAGTGGTGATCTTTGCCATGGTCATCGGTGTCGCGCTGGTGATGATGACACCCGTTCAGGCAAAACCTCTGCTGGATCTGATGGGCTCCCTGCAGGAGGTCTGTATGACCGTCGTGCGCTGGGCCATGCTGCTGGCACCCTTTGCCGTGTTTGGCCTGCTCGTTCAACTCACTGCCAAACTGGGCCTCGAAGCCCTGTTGGGCATGGCGGTTTACGTGGGCACAGTTCTTTTGGGCCTGTTAGCCATGTTCTGCGTTTATCTGCTGATAATAGCTCTGACAGCGCATATAAGCCCGCGGACCTTTCTGAGCTCGGTAAAGGAAGTCCTGCTGCTGGCCTTTTCCACCTCCAGCTCCGCCGCAGTGATGCCCCTATCCATCAAAACAGCAGAAGAAAAACTTGGGGTACGCCCCTCTGTCTCACAATTTGTCATTCCCTTAGGGGCAACCATCAATATGAACGGCACAGCGCTGTACCAAGGTGTGGCGGCTATGTTTCTGGCGCAGGTATACGGTATTGAGGTTGGCCTCGGTGGCATGGCCCTAATTGTGATTACGGCAGTGGGTGCGTCCATCGGCTCTCCCGCTACACCCGGTGTGGGTATCGTCATCCTTGCCATGGTTCTGAATACAGTGGGCATTCCGGCATCAGGCATTGCCCTGATTATGGGCGTAGACCGCATACTCGACATGAGCCGTACTGCTATCAATGTCAGTGGCGACCTGGTTACCGCCAAACTGATGGATACCTGGGTGGGCAGTAGCCTCAGCCACCACGAAGAACAACTGGCGGAGCAACAGCGTGAACAGATTCGACAGCAGACTGGTGAGGATGTGCTGACCAGCAATGGAATTGGGGAGTCTCGCTAAAAGAATGGGCACAGGGTAAGGAAAATCCTGTTCACAGATTTGATTAGGCATATACTTTTTACATGACAGAACCAGCAGGTTGTCGCGAGCAAGGGCTCACCCCCATTGGATCAATCGTGGAAGTCCACGGGCCGGTGGCAGTTATCGCCTGCGATACCCTGCCACCGCTACACCAAGCCCTCTGCGCCCACATCAACGGCGAAACCTTTCTGTTTGAAGTACACCAGCACCTGGATGAGCACCACCTCCGCGCCATCACTCTACACCGCAGTAGTGGCCTGTACCGCGGCATGACGGTGTTTGATACCGGAGCGCCACTTCATGTGCCAGTGGCGCCGGAATGTCTGGGCCGGTTATTGAACATCTTTGGCGAACCTCTCGATGACAAGCCACCACTGACACCCAGGCAATACCGCAATGTCCACAGCAAACCCGCACCCCTCAGCGAAGCTGTTGGCGTGGGTGAAGTTCTGCAAACAGGCATTAAGGTCATCGACCTGCTCTGCCCCTTTGTCAAAGGGGGAAAAACCGGGCTGTTTGGCGGTGCCGGCGTGGGTAAAACCGTGTTGATTATGGAATTCATGCACTCTGTGGCCACTCTGCATCAAGGTGTTTCGGTCTTTGCAGGCGTCGGAGAGCGCATCCGGGAAGGCCATGAACTGTGGCATGAGATCGAAAAGGCCGGCGTTTTGCCTCAGACTCTGATGGTGTTTGGCCAGATGGACGAATCCCCGGGCGTACGATTTCGCATAGGGCTATCAGCGCTCACTTATGCGGAATACCTGCGCGACAGCTTGCAGAAGGAAGTATTGTTTGTGATGGACAATATCTTTCGATTTGTTCAGGCCGGTAGCGAAGTTTCCAGCCTGCTGGGGCGCATGCCCGCCACAGTAGGCTACCAGCCGACACTCACGACGGAAGTTGCAGAGATGCAGGACCGCATTCTGTCCACCCAAGCCGGTGCCATCACCTCCGTACAGGCGGTCTACGTGCCCGCAGATGACATGACTGACCCCGCTGTGAGCGCCATCCTCAGCCATCTGGACACCACGGTCATTCTCTCCCGCGCCCAAGCGGGCAAGGGGATCTACCCAGCCGTGGACCCACTACAATCAGGCAGCCGGTTGATGGACCGGCATACCCTGGGCGACCAACACTACATCGTCGCCGAAGCCGTCAGGGAACACTTGGCCCGTTACCATGAACTGGAGGATATTATCGCCATGCTCGGGGTTGAGGAGCTATCGTCGAAGGATCGCAAGATTGTCATGAGAGCGAGAAAGTTACAACGCTACCTCACCCAGCCGTTCTGGAGTACTGCAAGCCACTCAGGAATTCCCGGGGTATCCGTACCCCTGGAGCAGACCATCGCCGACTGCGAGGCATTCCTGCGAGGAGATTACGATGACATGCCGGAGGAGCGCTGCTATATGCGGGGCACCATGGCGGGGGTCAAACAATGAAGCAGTTCAGCCTGGTTCTTCAGGATGCTACCCACAACCAGCAAATTGATGGTGTCACATCTTTTGTTGGTGAAGACAGCAGCGGCAGCTTTGGCATTCTTGCCGGTCATGACCGTTTGATCACCGCTCTGGTTATTGGTCTGGCACGCTTTCGGGTTGGTGACGGGGATTGGCAATACCTGGCTGTACCTGGTGGCATTCTCTATTTTCAGGACAACGTGCTGACCCTCAGTACCCGTCATTATCTGCTGGACAACGATTACAACCGCATCAGCCAGGCCCTTCAGCAACAATTGCTGGCGGAAGAAGAACAGCTGCATGCTATGAAGTCCAGCCTGCACCGCATGGAAGAGGAAGTGCTGAAGCGTCTCTGGGAATTGAGCGCCAAAAATGGAAACCTGAGCCATGACGCAATCAGATGAGCTGAGAAAGCAGGTGGAACGCCAGGTTCGGCGTATGAAGAAGGCCGAACGAGAACGACCTACACTGCTCGGTCAGACCGTCTACATCGGCACCCTCGGCCTCCTTCTGGTGCTGCCGGTCGTGGCCGGCGCTTATCTCGGCCAGTGGCTCGATAGCCTGGCCAGTGAATACTCAAGCCGCTGGACCGTCAGCCTGATCCTGGTGGGCGTCATGATTGGTGCCATTAACGTTTACCTCTTTATTCGGGAGTAAAAAAGTGGAAAACCCGGATATCATGATTCACCCACTATTCCACCTTGGGCCGCTGGCTATCACCAGCACGGTGGTTACTACCTGGGTCATCATGGCAATTCTGTGGTTATGTGCCTGGCTGGTATCACGACGGCTGAGCATCACACCCGGTCCGCTGCAATCTGCGATTGAGGGTATGGTAGTTGCCATTGAAAGCGCTGTGTCTGCTGCGGCACCCCAGCATGCGCGGCAGATTATGCCCCTGATCGCCAGCCTTTGGATTTTTCTGGTAATCGCTAACCTGTGTGGGCTAATACCCGGTGTTCACTCCCCTACCCGAGACCTGTCCGCAACCGCTGCCCTGGCCATCCTGGTTTTTCTTTCCACGCACTGGTACGGCATTCGTATCCAGGGGCTGAAGCCCTACCTGAAACACTATCTTTCCCCGAGCCCGATCCTGTTGCCATTCCACCTGATCAGTGAGGTTACCCGCACCGTGGCCCTCGCCGTGCGGCTGTTCGGCAATATCATGAGCCTGGAAATGGCAGCACTGCTGATTTTACTGGTGGCCGGATTTCTGGCCCCGGTCCCTATTCTTATGTTGCACATTATCGAGGCGCTGGTTCAGGCCTATATCTTTGGCATGCTGGCGCTGATTTATGTCGCTGGCGGAATCCAGTCCCAACAATCCCGACAAGCACGGCAAGGAGATAACAATGCCTGACCTATCCACTTTTACCTTAGCCTCGACTGTGGCCGCCGTCTTCGGTGTCTCACTGGGCGTCATGATGCCCGCCATTGCTATGGGCTGGGCCATCAGCCGTGCGCTGGATGCCTTGTCCCGTCAACCGGAGGCTGAACGCTCTATCATGCGTACCCTGTTTATCGGGCTAGCAATGATTGAATCCCTGGCTATTTACGTGCTGGTCATTGTACTGATCATCCTGTTCCGAAACCCGCTGCTGGAATACCTGACTCAGTAGGGCTGATTGCAACGTCATGCAACTCGTGATTCGAGAAGGATACTGTTCGTGGAATTGAACTGGTCGACCTTTCTGCTGGAAATCATCAATTTTCTGGTGTTGCTTTGGATTCTCAAGCACTTCCTATACAAGCCAGTGCTGAACATCATTGCCAAGCGACAGGAAGGTGTCGACAAAGTACTTGATGATGCCCAGACATTGCGTAGCGAAGCCGAGACCATGCAACAACAATACGAAGCCCGGCTGGATCATTGGGAGCAGGAACGTCAGCAGGCGCGCGATACGCTGAAACGGGAGCTGGAAGCTGTCCGCAATAAAAAACTGGAAGAGCTGAAATCGACACTTGCTCTGGAACGGGAAAAAATTCGGGTGGCAGATACCCAGCGACTTGGAGATCAACAGCGCAAGGTGGAGGCGACTGCCATGGCACATGGTGCCCAGTTTGCCGGGCGGCTGCTTAAACAAGCCGCAGGGCCTGAAGTAGAAGCGCACCTTGTAAATCTGGTTATTGCCGAACTGGGACAACTGACCACGGACCAACTGAAAGCCCTTCACTCACACAATGGGGCCAGCCCCAGCCAGGTTATAGTTCAGAGCGCCTACCCCCTCCCGCAAGAACAGCGCCAACTTCTTCAACAGGTCATTAACCAGAATGGTTGGCAGGCCGAGCTGGTATTTAAAGAAGAGCCCGAGTTGCTGGCGGGCCTGCACATCGCCATGGGTGCCTGGATACTGGCAGCCAACCTTCGCGACGAACTGAGGGGTTTTGCAGAATTAACAGCCTTGAGCGATAAAAACAGCCTTGAGCGGGAATAGAAGCCTTGAGCGGGAATCACAGCCTTGAGCGAGCAACAACAGCCATGAGCAATAAACCCTCAACAGAAAATCGCCCCCTGCAACAGCAGGCCAAATGGTTGGAAACCTACCAGCCCAGCCTGCGCATTCATGAGCAGGGAGCCGTGGTTTCTGTGGGTGATGGCATTGCCTGGATTGCCGGTCTACCCTCCGCAGCCATGGATGATGTGCTGATATTTGCCGATGGCAGCCGCGGCATGGTGTTCGATCTTAATGAAGACATGATCGGTGCTGTGCTGTTGAGTGAGACGGATGCACTCACGTCCGGCACAACAGTGCAGAGAAGCGGGCGAACGTTAAGCATTCCTGTAGGGGACGGGTTGCTGGGCAGAGTCGTCGACCCACTCGGCAATCCACTCGACGGGGGAGAACCACCGGCTCATTCGCGCTGGCAACCCCTTGAAGCCAAATCTCCGCCCATCATTGCCCGGGATTTTGTTCACCGTCCCCTGTATAGCGGCATAAAAATCATCGACACCATGGTGCCCATTGGCCGGGGTCAGCGACAATTGCTGATTGGCGATGAGGGGCTGGGTCGCAGTGCAGTAGCTATTGATACGGTGATCAACCAGAAGGATCAGGATATTTACTGCGTCTATGTGTTGATCGGCCAGAAACGCTCCACCGTCGTCAACACCATTGATACGCTTAAAGAATTTGGTGCTCTGTCATACACCACGATCGTGGCGGCTGAAGCCAGCGGCCTGCCAGGACTTCAGCAGCTAGCCCCCTTCGCAGGCTGCGCCATTGCCGAATACTGGATGCAGCAGGGGCGGGATGTTCTGGTGGTTTATGACGACCTCTCCACCCACGCGAGAACTTATCGAGAACTGTCACTACTGTTGCGCCGTCCGCCTGGGCGCGAAGCCTACCCCGGCGATATTTTTTCTGTACACGCTCGGTTGCTGGAACGGGCGACTTGCCTCAATGCGGCCCATGGTGGTGGCAGTATGACGGCGCTACCCATTGTCGAGACCAAGTTGGGAGAAATCGCTGCCTATATTCCCACCAACCTGATTTCCATCACTGATGGCCAGGTTTATCTTGATCGCAGCCTGTTTGCCAGCGGATTTCGACCCGCGATTGATATTGCCCTGTCTGTGTCGCGAATTGGCGGACAGGCTCAGCACCCCAGCATCAAGGAAGAGGCCGGGCGGATGAAACTGGACTACCTGCAATTCCAGGAACTGGAAGTGTTCACTCGTTTTGGAGCTCGCCTTGAGGCCTCCATGGAAACCGCCATTCGTCGCGGAAAACTGCTGCGTCAGATTCTCAAACAGGATCAACTGTCACCACTTCCAGCCACCTGCCAAATGGCGTGGCTGGTTGCCTTCAACAACCATTTATTGGATGACATTGACATTGAACAGGTGGCCACGCACCTGCAACACATCTTTGAGCAGGTACGTGCCAGCGATCTCAACCTGAACAGCCCAAAAGATTCCTGGCTTAACGCTATCTCCGGTTGGTTAAACAACACACCTGTGGACGTTGTCTGATGAGCCGGCGCCGCAGCCTTGAAAAGCACCGCCAGAGTCTGGCGGAAATTAGCGATATCATGAACTCCATGAAAACCCTGGCTTACATGGAAACTCACAAGCTGGGGCGTTTTCTCGAGGCCCAGCAACGGGTGGTAAGAAGTATTGAAACAGCGGCAGAGGATCTTCTCGACGCTTATCCCCAAATACTGCCCCATAGCGAACATATGACGCCTGTTTACCTACTGCTAGGTTCGGAGAGGGGCTTTTGCGGGGACTTTAATCACGCCTTGCTGGATCGTGTCGTCTCAACCCAAACTGAATCCCGAACGGCCAGCATTATTGCTGTGGGCCATAAACTCTGTACCTTGCTGGAAGATGACCCCCGCGTTTTGTTGGCACTGGATGGTGCCGGGGTGGCCGAAGAAGTCCCGCAACTGCTTAACCGTTTGATCGACATATTAAGCCAGCTCCAATTAGAGCAAGGCCCCCTGTCACTGATTTGTCTGTATCACCAGTCAAAAGATCATCTTGTGGAACAACAACTGCTGCCTCCCTTTATGACTCTAACATCGTCGACTCCGGACAAGTTGCACAGTCACCCTCCCCGTCTGAACCTCGAACCAGCCAACCTGTTGTTACAGCTGACAGAGCAATACCTCTTTGCCGCGCTGCACGAAGTGCTCTTTACCTCGCTTATGTCAGAGAACCATCAACGTGTTGATCACCTGGAGGGCGCTGTTAAACATTTACAGGAAGAGTCAACCCGATTGATAAGAACCGGCAACGTGTTACGGCAAGAAGAAATCACGGAAGAAATAGAAGTCATCCTGCTGAGTGCAGACAACGCATTTGACCCAGCGAAACGCAGCCAGGATGGCTGGGAGCATCGACAGCCGGGATCATATCACCGTGATTGACTAAGGCCGAAGAATCCACCAAAAAAGACCACTGCAAAGGTGGCATTGCCCATGATCGCTGTTCTGAAAACCGGGACTATGAGGATTGACTCAAAACGGCTTGATGCCGTTTTGCCCCCTGCGGGGCGGCGCAACCTGCGGTTGCTAGGTCCAACTTCCTGGCGGAAGTTGTCGAACCTCTATCGGTTCGATCTCTGGCGAATACACCATAAACAAAAAGGCCACCCATTTGGGTGGCCTTTTTGTTTATGGCGCGCTCGGGAGGATTCGAACCTCCGACCGCCTGGTTCGTAGCCAGGTACTCTATCCAGCTGAGCTACGAGCGCGTGAGGCCGCGTAATATATTGAAGTGGGCCCTTGTAGTCAAGCCAAAAACCCCATTTCGCAGGCGATTTACGGTCTTTTTGTTACAAAGGAATTTATGCTATCCAACCGGGACTTCTTGATCCCGTTATGCTCAAATTAAAGTATGCACTGACTGTAATATTTACCGCAGTGAGCAAGATAAGAGGTACAACATGATTCGTATCGCTATCAATGGCTACGGCCGCATTGGCAGAAATATTCTCAGGGCTTTTTATGAGCGTCCTGAGCTTAAGGCACAGATGGAGATTGTGGCCATTAATGATCAAGGTGATGTGGTGATCAACACCCATCTGACCCAATATGACAGTGTGCATGGACGCTTTTTTCTTCCCGTTAGCCACGACAAAGACACCATTATTGTCGGAGATGATCACATTAAGGTTCTATCGGAGAAAGACCCGGCAAAATTGCCATGGAAATCATTAAACGTCGATATCGTATTTGAATGTACCGGTCTGTTTACAGAGCGAGAAAAAGCGGCAGCACATTTACAAGCTGGAGCCAAAAAAGTTCTGATCTCCGCACCAGGCAAAGGCGTGGATGCCACTGTGGTTTATGGTATCAATGACCACATTCTGACATCAGAACACCAGATCATCTCCAACGCTTCCTGCACCACAAACTGCCTGGCTCCAGTGGTTAAACCCCTCAACGAAGCCATTGGTATCGAAAGTGGCTTTATGAGCACAATTCACGCCTATACAAATGATCAACACCTTGTAGATGTTTATCACCCGGACGTTTACCGTGCTCGCTCTGCCACGCTCTCGATGATCCCGACGCAAACCGGTGCAGCCAAAGCCATCGGCCTGGTATTACCTGAGCTGGCAGGAAAGCTTGACGGGATTGCTGTACGCGTGCCGACCGCCAATGTGTCATTGGTCGACCTGACCTTTACGGCAAAACGGGAAACTACCACTACCGAGGTGAACGAGGTGATGCGAAGTGCCGCCCTAGGTACTCTCAAACCAATCCTTGCCTATACGGAAGAACCTTTGGTTTCTGTAGATTTTAATCACTCCAGTTATTCGAGTATTTTTGACGGCACACATACACGTGTGCAAGGCAATCTTGTGAAGGTACTCGCCTGGTATGACAACGAATGGGGCTTCTCTAACCGTATGCTGGACACCTGTAATACGTTATTCAACACAACGATGTAGCCTGATACCGCCTGATTGGATTAAAACGACAGCCAATACTGCCATCAGAACAAGGAAACTGTAAAACAAATGATTGAGCTCGATAGTTCGCCGACCACATTACCTGCCTGGCAAAATCTCGTGCAGCTGGCTGCTTCGGCAAACGATATATCAATCACGGATTTGTTTAAGCAAGACCCTGATCGAGCCCAGAGAATGCAAGTTCAACATGATGGGTTGCTGCTGGATTATTCCAAGAACCTGGTTAATCCATCCATATGGCAGCAACTGATTTCTCTGGCTGATCAATCACAACTAAAAGACCATCGCTCAGCTCTGTTTGCAGGCGAAAAAATCAATGTCACCGAGGGCAGGTCCGTATGCCACCCCCTGCTCAGGGGTACCCCGGCATACGAAACGTCAGAAGCCGTTAAAAAAGTCATCGCTGAAAATCAGAATGCCCACGTTAAGATACAAGATATCAGTGAGCGAATCCGCAATGGCGAATGGCTGGGGTCTACGGGAAAAAGCATTCAATCGGTTATACACATTGGTATAGGTGGTTCAGGGCTAGGTCCGGAGTTATGCTGCCAGGCACTTAAGGGCTACGCTCATCCACAGCTCGATTTTTATTTTATTTCCAATGTTGACGGTGCAGAAATTCTGTCGCTTTTGAAGACACTCGACCCAGAACAAACACTGGTGATAGTCGCCAGCAAAACGTTTACCACGCAGGAGACGCTGATCAATGCAAAAGCGACCATTAAATGGTTTAAAGATCGATTGGGGCTAACTTCACCGCAATCAACCAACCATTTCATTGGCATTACCACCAACCCTGACAACGCAGAACAATTTGGTATAGCCGCCGAGCACATTCTTACTTTTGACGAATCTATTGGGGGGAGGTATTCACTCTGGTCGAGTATCGGGCTAACCATTGCTATTGCTCTTGGCAATGACACCTTTGAGGCTATTCTCGCTGGGGCTAGAGATATGGACCGCCATTTCCTGAAAGAGCCCTGGGGTCAGAACATGCCTGTCATCATGGCACTACTGGGTATTTGGTATAACAATTTTCTTAAAGCCCCAAGCCTCGCCGTGATCCCGTACTGCCAACGGCTCCAATTGCTCCCAGCCTACCTGCAACAACTGGATATGGAGAGTAACGGCAAATCCGTCCGCTGCAATGGCGAAAGCGTTACCTACGAAACAGGCCCGATTATTTGGGGTCAAACGGGCACCAACGGTCAACACGCTTTTTTCCAACTACTCCATCAGGGTACTCATCTGGTTCCAGTAGACTTTATCGGCACAGCGAACGACCCCCTTAGCGAGCGCGAGCCTCATGATGTACTTTTGAACAATATGCTTGCTCAATCAGCCGCGCTCATGAAAGGAAAGCAAGACCATAGCCTGCCACCCTCCCGCTTTTATCCCGGAAATCGCCCCTCAAATGTGCTACTTCTTGATGAATTGACACCAAATATCTTTGGCCAACTTATCGCGCTTTACGAACATAAAGTATTTGTTCAGGGCAGTATCTGGAATATTAATTCTTTTGATCAATGGGGCGTTGAGCTGGGCAAGGAGATGACAAGTGGCTTATTGAGCGATCAGAACGATACAACACATATGGACCCATCAACTAACTTTCTATCACAGTTCATCAAAGATAAGACTCGCTGATAGGGCTTACCAAAAGCCTATTCACCAGCAGATCTAAAATAAGCAAAATGTGCTCAATACTTATCGACTGTGTGTCTGTTTGATTAGTTTCCGGCCAAAAAAAACAGGACCCGAAGGTCCTGTTTTTTTATCGACTGCTTTCCCAAACTCAGGCATTTTCACCAAACAGGAATCTGGGTTTGAAGATGTAAGCAAGTGCAGGCATGAGGAACAGTGCACTCAGTGCAGACACTGCCAGCCACAAGCCGATCAGCATACCCATCTCTGCCTGGAACCGCAGGGAGGAGAACAGCCATACACAAACACTAGCTGTCAGTACAAGTGCTGTTACCAACACACCCCGACCAGCACAGTGCAGTGAGATCGAAATTGCTTCTAGGTGGGATTTACCCGCTTTGTACTCACACTGAATACGGTCACAGATGTAAAGAGCGTAATCCACACCTAAACCAATACCCAATGCTGCCACAGGCACAGTATTGATGTTCATACCGATGTTCTGCCAGGACATGAAGGCAAAAGTTACCAGGTTAGACAGGACCACCGGCACCATAAAGAACATACCGGCAATACTCGAACGGTATACAACAATACACATCATCACCAGGATGAACAGAGCCAAAGCGATTGACTGAATCTGACCAGACAGAATCACTTCGTTTACCGCAGCAATTACACCAATGATACCGCCAGCCAGGTGAATGTTGAGGCCTTCAACTTTCATTCTGGAAGTGAAATCTTTAATCCGCGCAACCGCTGTCTGGATGGTTACACCCTGACGGTCTGTGAAGAACAGTGTTACAGAAGCGTTGGTTTGTTTTACGTCAGTGAAACGAGTCAAGTCACCTGGCTCAGCTGCACGTTCAAACATATAGATCAATTCTGCATTGTTGGTAGTGGTCTCACCCAGTTCTACATAACGGAAGTTACCTTCACGCAGAGTCTGGTTAACAGAAGGAAGAATATCAGCCAGTGACAGACTGCCACCGATTTCTTCCTGAGCTTCCATGTAACGCTGGAATCTCAGCATGCTGTCCAGAGTGTCCACATTTTTGATCAAACCTTCCTGATCCATGGTTTCATTACCGAATACCACGAACATACGGTCTGCACCAGGGAACTCACGGTTGATAGCGGCAGAGTCTTCGTTATAGCGGGCTTCTGGCCACAGAATTGGTGAGCCGGGGTTTGCATCACCTACTTTCAGGTGAACTGCAGAGAAACCACAGACAATAAAGAGAGCCAGACCGATCAACACAACGACATAACGCGCACGGGTTTCTACGATTTTCACGCAGAGATTCAGGAAAGGACGAATCACGTGCAGATCAAGGTTAATCGGGTGAGCATAGGATTTTGGTTTTCTTACCCAGGACAGAAGCACTGGCGTCACAATAATGGAGCTGACGGCAACTGTACCGACCCATACCACGGCAAGAACCACCAGTTTTTGCAGCAGGGGGATAGGGCTGATTGCCACAACGGTCACACAACCCGCATCTGTACCAATACCCAACAGACCAGGACGAAGGAGATCTTTCAGTGTGAGACGTGCCGCTTCAGTTGAGCACAGGTCTTCACCTTCGGTCATCTTGTCAATTTCTTCATGGAAACGAGTAATCATCTGTACCGAGTGCGAAACCGCACGCGCAGTGATCAACATCGCCACAACAACAACCAGTGGGTCAAAGTGAATGCCACAGAGATGCGCTACACCCAGAGCCCAGATCGCACTGATGGCACCTGCCAGCATTGGCAGCAGCGTTCCACGCCAGGTTCTGTTGATCACGAAGAGCAATACCAGGAAGATCAGTGCAGCAATCATAATAAGCTGCATGGTTTCCGGCAGATAATGGTTTACCCATCCATACAGGATTGGATTACCTACCAGGCTGATATTGACACTGTCATCATCAAGGCGCTCTACCAGATCATAGGCTTGTTCATAAGCCAGGTTGTAATCCAGCAGGTTGTCGAAGAAATCTACGGTTACCAGTGTGGCTGTCAGGTCTTGAGAAACATAGGGGCCATAAACCAGCGGACTACGCAGGATAGCTTCCTTCAGGTAGTCGATATCAGCCTGTGTCTCCGGAAGATCCGGCCACATATAAGGGAAACTCTCAATACCTTCGGTTGATGCACGTACTTCCTTTAGTTTTTTACCCGCAATGGAGTAAATCTGGAATTCGTTAATTGCATCAATTTTATAAAGACCTTGAGTCAGTTCACGAATCTTGGTCAATACAGGCATCTGGAATATATCGCCTTCCTCGGCCTGAATCATGAAGGTGATAATGTTGGTACCACCAAAGGTTTCCTTATATTCATTATGTACTTGAATATAGGGGTGACTAGTCGGCATCAAATCGTCAAAGACAGTCTTGACTTCAATGCTCTGAGCGAAATAGGCGAATATGCAAGTCAGGCCCAGAACAACTGCCAGAACGAGCTTTCTGAACTTGATACAGCCAAGTGCAAATTTCTCTAACATTCTATCCTCCACCAACCACCCAACTTAATGGGTGGACGCAATTTCTAATTGGTTATTAGTATCTGTTTTTTAACAGATTAATCATGAAGCAGGGACCAGGTCTTAGTTTTAAGATCCATGTACCCTTCAGTCTCACCCACCGCCAGGAAACCATCATCATGGAGTGCCAACTCAGCATGAGAGGTGAAATCTTTCAGCGACAGGTTGCGAGTATCAAAATCTGTCAACGTAGGAGAAAAGGTGATCCATTTGCCTTTGTTGCCAATACCAATCCACTCATTCATATTTTCTGACCAGGCAACATCCATCAAGTGCTCTGACATGCCAGTAACAGGGGTGTCATAGAAGGTCCAAGTAGTACCACCATCAACAGTGGCTACAATAGAGCCTGCAAGGCCAACGGCCACACCGGCTTCGGGGCTTCTAAAATCGACAGAGGTAAAACTGTTAGCGCTATCCGTGTAGATAGTTTCCCAGGTTTCACCGTTATCCTGTGAGCGGAAAATTTGACCAAATTCAGCCGCTATAACGATTGTCTGGTCGTCAACACGAACTACGTCATTAAAAAAGATATCTTCTTCTTCACGCAGACGCTTCCAGGTATTACCGTAATCATCACTACGGATAATCATACCCATTTCACCTACGGCCAAGGCTTCACCATTGGGGTAGGAGTGCACGCGAATCAGTTTATTTGAAATGTCTGATTTGGGCGCCTCAACCTCTTTCCAGGTTTCACCGCCATCGGCAGTCACCACAACACGACCAAAATTTCCGACAGCTACAGCATGTTTATCATCCCATACTGTGATGTCCTGGAAATGTGTATCCATGGTTGAGTCTTGAACAGACCAGTTATGCCCGGAATCTTTAGTTATTAGTATTTTTCCGTAGTTACCAGCTGCTAAAAAGACATCACCTTCCACATGAGCAACACCAAGAATGATGTCTCTGCGGTCAATCGCATGTGGAATAACCTCTCCTATCTCGGGAGTCGGCTTAATAAAGAGTCCTGCATAGAGAAGAGCGGCAACAATTGCCCAGGGCATGATGGAAAGGATAAGCGCTATTATTTTCTGACCTGCTGTTTTTTCAACGTTGTCTTCTGATGCAGACATATTATTTTCAGCAAGGTTTTGTCCAGCAACGTTCATAAAACCCCCAAAGAATCATAAATGGCTATAACAGCCATCCTTACTACTAAAACGCCATATTTTCTTTAATCGTTAATTTTTGTAACTACACCCGGAAACATGGCTACCAAACAGACTTTCGTCTGATTGGCAACCATGCCCCGAAGCGTATTTATCAAATTACCGAGCCAGAGCGATCAACGTTTTCAGAGAAACGTCTTGCTCTTCTACACCTTCTGGGTTGGCTTTCATGTTTGAAGACCAAGTGGTGGAGAACTCAGCTTTCCAGTCAATGGTGTGACCAACAACAGGCATGATGGCTTTGTATCCGTCATCACCAATATCGGCACGGTTTTGGAAGATAAAGGTTTTCCAGAACTTACCGTTTTTGTCGTAGGCCTCACCCTGATAAGGACGTGGGTAGTCAACTTCCATATAAACGACTTTCTTGCTGTAGGGGTGCTCATCAGGAGGCGTACCTTCGATGTGCCAAACTTCACGCGGCTCCCACTGAACCTGAGGCGCAGGGAAGAAGTGTGGAGCGTTATCCATATCTACAGCCGGGAATTCCTCTCTGGTGTTTTTGTAGCGCAGGTCTACAGTCATCAGAGGGGCGTGAGCGATAGCAAACATCCAACGCTTACCTTTCAGGGTTACGTCTTTGTACTTGGTCGGTACCGCATCCCAAATATCCCAGTCATCATACAGCTGTACAGTACCGCCGATGGGATCCATCCAGGCGTTACCAGACAGACGACGTGCACGACGTACAGACTTCAGGTAGGCAAATACGTCATCAGGGGTTTTTGCACTAGGGTCATTGTATCGAGTAGAGAAGATACCAATACCTTTAATATCCTGCGGATAGATCGCCACAAGAACGGTCTTCTGCATGATAGTGCCATCACCTTCTGAAACAGGACCACCGTCGAGACGGCCTTCCATATAGTAGCGACGTGCCCACCAACGCTGAATACGCTCAATACCTTCGTGGGCATCAAGGAATACCCAAGAGATATGACGCAGATCCATGGTTGCACCGTAAGTCGGTGAACGCAGGTTCCAGATCAGCTTGTCACCAGCGTGTGGATCAGAGCTTGTTTGAGTTTTTTCATCAAACGTTTTCAGAATGTCCTGCGGATCGAAGAACATACCTGCAGTCCAGTTACCAACTTCACGAGTGGCTGGATCAAAGGTTACTTTGTCCTTGCCATCGATAGTGGCTTGCATGTACTTCGGATCCATTTCGATAAACTCTGAATGACGAGTATTAATCTTCAGGTTTTTCTCACGGATCATCCACTCAGTGTTTTCGGTGATCATGTCGCCAACACGTTTTCCTTCGAAATACATGTCTTTGACTTTATCGAAGTTCTCAGCACTGATGACAGTGCCGGCCTTCATCACCTGAGCTTCAGTCACACCTGCAGGCAGTGTTTCGCTTGGCTGCGGAGTGCCATCCCAACGACCAGCCTTGGGTGGATCGCCGTAGTACAAGGGATTCGGTTTCTCACCCCAGGCAGTCGGCTGGACGTAACCAGCGTCACGGTCGGTTGCGTAGATACGCGCATCGACCTCTGCCTTGTCGCCTGCAGCAGTAGCGGTCAATGGAGCGGCTACAAACAGCCCCATTGAAACTACTGACGTAGTCAATAACTTCTTATACATAGTTATACTCCCAGTTTATAAAATGAGTCTTATTTGCGACTTTTATTCTGTGAAATAGTTTCGCAAATATACTTTTTTATCTTTTCTACTTAGAACTGACGAGTCAGCTTGACAACGATCTGGTTGTCGTCGGCGAACCAGTCCATCAGAGCAGCACTGTTCTCGCGCTTACCAAGCCAGCCAGCACCAAAGCCCTGCGAACATCCTGCCATACCGGCTGAAGCGGCAGATGCACCTGATGTATCTGGTGTACCACATACTTTCTTCTTGTCACCGTCGTTCCACCACAGATCAGCTTCGACCTTCAGACGCCAGTCATCGCCCCAGACAAACTCTACAGCCGGGATAGCAAAACCACCACCGTTGGACAGGTCAGTACCGATCACGAAAGATGGGTTAATGGTGTCACGGGTGTAGTTCAACAGAGTGAAGAAAGTCAGGTATACAGTGTGTTCTTTCTTCTTGGAGCCAAAGGATGCGAATTCAACGATTTCATCGTCGTCGTCGTAGTTCATGATCCAAGTATCAAACAACTGCACACTGGACAGCGAGGGGCGGTGAGTGCCAAGCACATCCATCCACTTAAACTCTTTGTCGATACGCAACATGATTTTCATGATGTCCTTTTCAACCACACCTTCCCAACCGGGCAGGTCAGATTGAAGCGCACCGTAGTTGTAGGGACGGTTGGGGATATAGGCCACTTCCGCACTCAACGTGGAGTCCAGCTTCATGCTGAAGTAGTTCATACTAAGACCGAAGATATCGATTTCAGGGAAGATCCAGTCACCCAGAAGCTTGCCTTTTTTCGGGTCTTCAGCATAAGAGTTAACGGTAACGCCTTGCATGGTAAAGCCTGGATTGCCACTCATGCCTGGGTTCGGGTTCATCACAGGAATATCGGTTACAAATGCCTTCATGTACGACAGAGAGTAACCCATAGAACCCCAGGTACCATTCCAGCGGATACCGTAGGTGGTCTTATCCCAGTCGCCTGCTTTGTGATCTGTATCATAGATACCGCTGAACTGAGAGAAGTCTGCACCGCGATAGGGGTGTGGAATCCAGCGACCACCTTCCGCGTTATAGTTACTACCCATATCCTCGTTGCGATCCCACTTACCAGGACGAATAAACCAGTTCAGGCTTCCACCCCACTCATAGAGATCGAGGTTGAAGTTGAACAGGAAAAGCGGTTTACGCCATTCTTCGTTGTTCTCGTAGAAGAGGCGACCGCGGTAATCGTAACCGTGCACCACATCCATCGCCTGGAAGAAGTCGGACTCACCCCATACCAGCTGTTGGCGACCAATACGCACAAACAAGCGATCGGTTACTGCCCAGTCAAAGTAGATTTCACGCAGCATATCCATCACTTCATCAGTGGTTTCATATTGCTCCATGAAATCGCCTTTGCGACCACCTTTACCGTAGTTACTGTAGAAGCTACCACCAAAGGTACTTGATGTTTCGTTAATACGGTCCTCGAGATCATCCAGATAATCTGTCTGATGCTCGTGTTCGAAACGGGTAATTACTTTCCAGTTGAGGGGACCGGTCTTGATATCAAAGTCCAAGTTCAACGTGGCGCGAGCCTGGTTCATGCGCCATTTGTCATCGGCTGCAGTCTCATCGTGATCTTCAAGCAGAACACCGACTGTCGCACGGGCATAACCGCTGTACTTGATATCGAAATTCGGGCCATCACCATAGTTAAGGTCTACAGCTAACGCTGGGGTACTGGCGGCCAAAAGCCCCCCGAACCCCAACAGAAAGCCACCAACTTTCATAATGCTGGTGTTGTCTTTTCTCACCATTCTTCTTCTCCCACTTATCGTTGGATATTTTTTATAACCGCCGCATATTGCGCACAGCAATGCGCAATATAAACAGCTTCTACCCCAACAGCAACTACAGATTTACTACGCAAGCACTACGCCATCGACTTAAAACCGGGCGTTTTTGCCTAGAAACTGATGTATTTAATGCTTGTAAAGTGCCTCTCACCAAAGGGGATACCTCAAAAACCGTTTTATTATCGTACGGCTTCGGCTGCAAATCGTATGATTAAAGAAAACACATAGCAACCCCTAATTACGTCTAAAATGGCCCCAAAGGCTCATCATGCCTACCACCAAAGGGCTATAGACTTGGAGCTGACGGCGTTATTTTCGTTAAAAGCCAGCTGATTGTTCCCCCCGTTGCGCACATGCTATGATCGCATCAAAGCTTTTGAAGCAGCTGGCAAATTTAAGAAGTAACCGGTGAACTGTCCGCACTACAACTACAATAAATGCAAGCCCATACTCAAAAGCAATTCTTTATATATAGGCACTCAGCCAGGGGGCATTAAACGTTGAGGGGCTCAGATCCTAAAAAGACAAGTCAACTCTCAGGAAGCGATCTCACTTCCCAGAGGGGTATAGATCATGCCTGGGAGAAATTCTTGTGCACTGGCGGACAGTCTGACGACCTTCCCATTAGAGACGTTATCGCCAGCTCCTGGCAGCGCTGCCTTTCACAAGGTGTCAATCCCGAACAAAAAGCTGCCCCTTTGCTAGCCACAGAAAACAACCTGTACGACTGCCGCCAAAAAAACTCCGAACTGTTGGAATGCGCACAACCGGTTATTGCCCAGGCAAGTGCCTTTCTTCAGGATCTGGAAACTATCCTTTTTTTGACCGATTACCAAGGCCTCAACCTGCAAATCGTTGGCGACCCTCGAACCCTGGATGATGCTAATCACATTGGGTTAGTAGAAGGCAGCGGCTGGAATGAGGTGGTTGCCGGTTCAAATGCTGTAGGCACCGCAATGGCGACCCGGCGCCCCACACAAGTGCATGGTGAAGAACACTACTGCCAGGGATTTAAGCCTTGGACCTGTACTGCTGCCGTTATCGCAGATCCTTATGACAACCAGATGATGGGTGTCATAGATCTCTCCGGACTGTGCAGCATGTATGACAAATTTCACGTTCCCCTTGTAGTTGCTTGGGTCAGCCAGATTCAGTCCGGCTTGGCCCGGAGGACCTCCGAACAATGGAGCTCCATCCTCGAGCACAGTAACAGCAATTTTGGTCGTTTCAGGAATACCGGCAAACTGTTACTCGACAAGCACGGCAGGCTCGTTAACTTTTCGTCAAACTCCAGCGAAGCTCTTGATGCCCTGGGTATCGACTATGACCCTTACTCCAAACGCCGCTTATCCATGGAAAGATTCGGTGGAGAAAGCATTGTTTACCCCCACGACCGCGGCGAATGGGTCTCAGAAGACTGGGTCGAACCCATTCGCCACAAAGGCGAGATCATCGGCTTTCAACTGCTGGTGCCTGCTGGTCGCATCCATTCGGGAAAACCGCAAATCATTCAGGAAACAAGCCCATCGCTAAAACCTGATTTTGACCCATTCCAAGAAATTTACGGCGAAAGCCCCTCGTTCAAATCGAGCGCTAATAAGGCCCGCAAAGCAGCATCAACACCTTTACCTGTTTTGATACTCGGAGATACCGGAGTTGGCAAAGAAGTGTTTGCCAAAGCCATTCACGACAGTAGCCATTATTCGGAAGGGCCATTTATTGACCTGAACTGCAGCTCCTTCTCCAAAGACATTCTAAACAGCGAACTATTCGGTCATGTAGAGGGCGCATTTACGGGGGCGAAAAAGGGCGGCCTGATCGGCAAAATAGAGGCTGCTAATGGGGGCACTCTATTTCTTGATGAGATAGGTGAAATGCCCTTGGAAATACAACCTGTTTTTCTTCGCGTCCTGCAAGAGAAAAAAATCTACCGAGTCGGGGATGTCAAACCCATTCCCGTTGACTTCCGACTTATTGCCGCCACAAACCGAGATCTTAAGGCTGCTGTAAATGAGGGACTGTTTCGCAAGGACCTCTATTTCCGCCTCTCTACGGTGACCATCAGCCTTGACCCGCTATCTGGCAGAAAAGAGGACATTGAAGGCATCGCCCAGTCGGTGCTGGACCGCTTAAACAAAGAGAACCCAGACCAAATTACCGCTAAACGTTTTTCTCCCGCCCTGCTAAATGCCCTCAAAACCAGGGAATGGCCAGGCAACATTCGCGAACTGGTGAATGTCGTTGAGTGTATGTGTTTTATGTCCCAGAGCGAGACGCTCACCATCGATGACTTGCCGGATGGCTATCGCCCAGGAGAAGTCAGCATTCATTCAGAGTTTGCCGCTGGCCCAGCCAGCATACCCCAAGGCAATCTTGACGTGGTTGAGAAAAACACCATTGAGGCTGCGGTCAAGCAATCGAGTGGCAATATGACGCAAGCTGCAAAGCACCTCGGCATTGCCAAAAGCACCCTATATCAAAAGATGAAAAAATACGGGATCAAGAAACCGTAACAAGCTCTCTAGCAGTTGGCCTTAAGCAAAACCCCCTAATTCGAGGGGGTTTTTTGTAGCTTCAAGTGTTTACCTACATACCTGCTGCCGACCAGAACTGCTGCATTCCGGTCACCCCAACAAGGCCTTAGTACATATGTTGGCCACCATTTATTGACAGGGTTGAACCCGTAATAAATCCGCCCTCATCCGACACCAGGAATAGAATGCCCCGAGCAATATCATGGGCTGTCCCCAAACGACCCACCGGTATTCTGGCAACAATTTTCTCCAGAACATCCGCAGGAACATTTCTCACCATATCGGTATCAACGTAGCCTGGAGCTACCGCGTTAACGGTCACACCATACGCAGCACTTTCCAAAGCCAGGGCTTTTGTAAAACCGTGAATGCCCGACTTTGCAGCTGCATAGTTGACCTGTCCGTATTGACCAGCCTGACCATTGAGGGAGCCAACGTTAACAATTCGTCCGAACTTGCGCTCCCTCATACCATCAATCACACCACGACACATATTGAAGCAAGAGCCCAGGTTGGTATCCAGAACTGCCTGCCACATTTCATGGGTCATCTTGTGCATGGTGCGGTCACGGGTAATACCCGCATTGTTAACCAACACCGATACAGGACCAGCATCACGTTCAATCTGCGCAATTCCTTCCTGACATGCATCAAAGTCCGACACGTCAAACTTATAAACAGGAATTCCCGTTCGCTCTGAAAATTCCCGGGCACGCTCATCGTTACCACCGTAGTTGGATACCGTTTCATAACCGGCTTCTTTCAACTCGACAGCAATTGATTCACCAATACCTCTTGTTCCCCCAGTTACTAATGCCACTTTAGACATGCTACATCTCCTGCTTTATGGGACTGCAAAATAACTCTTTTTACATCTTTAACTACTGACACTGATCAAGCAGTGAATTTTTTATAGGCAGACCGCACCACTACTGCCAAGACTTATAGAATAGAAATGATTTTCGATTAAATGAATGCGACTTTTAGCGAACATACATCATCTATAAGGGCTATTAGACAATTAATAAACCAGCAGAAAACAAAATACAAACACAAATCCAACTTTCGGTAGAAAGGAGAAAGGAGAAAGGAGAAAGGAGAAAGGAGAAAGGAGAAAGGCTGCCGGAACACCACGGCCATTGCCATGGCATTCCGACAGGGGGGTAAAACCCATCACTGCATACGGCGCATTACCGTGACACAGTTGGTAACACCGGAACCACCTATATTCACAGTCATGGCGACTTCGGGGTTTCCTTTGTGAGCAACACCGATAGGCTCACCTATCAGTTGCTTGTATGCCAAGGCATGCATGGAGGCACCTGTTGCACCAACCGGGTGACCTTTGGATTTCAGCCCGCCAGACAGGTTGATCGGACAGTCACCATCAGGGTCATATTTTCCAGCCATGAAGTCATAGCCGGCGCGCCCGGGGGCTGACAAGCCAATGGCTTCCGTACAGAGAATCTGGTTGACCGTGAAACAATCATGTACTTCTGCCAGGTCAATATCGTTAACACCAGCTCCCGCTTCTTCCAACGCCAGCTTCACAGCGTGACGTGTAGCCTGCAACTCATGCAAGCGCCCCGCCCTGGCTGAAAGCGTCATACGATCAGTCACATGACCAATACCAGACAGCTCTACGGCATGTTTGAAATTGGCTTTCGCATTATCAGTGGAAGTCAACACAACTGCTGCGGCGCCATCAGTGATCAGAGAGCAATCATGCAAACGCAGAGGTGGAGCAATCATAGGGTTGCTGCCTTTACCTGACTCCGGCAAATTGAGAATAGCCTCTGCCGTCACCAACTGATTCCTGTCCGGGATACTGCCCGGGCCGAAATGGGCCAGCGGGTTTTGAATACCATTGCGATAGTTCAGCGCCGAAACATGGGCCAGCATGATGCGCAACTGCTCATCCGTCAGCTCATTATTGGCTTGATAGGCTTTACCCAATTCGGCAAACAGCCCCGGAAAAGTCATGCCCTTGGCACCTTCATCAGGCCAGTAAGAGCAACAGGCCAAAGCATGAGTTACCCCAGCCGTATCCAGTGTATTCATCTTTTCAACACCGATAGCCAATACGTTTTTAAAACGGCCTGAGGCTACGGCATAGGCCGCGTTATAGATGGCCAGCGAGGAAGTCGCACAGGCACCTTCGGTGCGGGTAGTTGGTTTTAACAGCAGCCCCTGTGGATCAATCTCCAACGCCAGGGGGCCAACATGCTCCTGATTGACGAACATGGAGGGCGAGCAGGAACCGACCCAAATTGCGTCAATATCCTTTGCCTCAAGCCCTGCATCAGCAATAGCGCCAGCTCCGGCTTCTTCCAGCAATTCATAAAAAGATTTGAGATCTTCGATCTCTCCAGTCTCACGATCGCGCTTTACAAAAGCACCAAACTGGGTGTTATAGGCACCCACAATACTGACCTTCACGGCATAACCCTCGTATTGATTAAACGTTGAAAACTAGTAATAACGTGTGAATATTTGCTTCAGATATTTCGACCGGAATCCTTCCAGAAGACCTTGCGAATCTCCTTCTTCAGCACCTTACCGACAGGGCTCCTTGGCAACTCATCCCAGAAATATACCTGTTTCGGGGACTTAACGCTGCCTAATCTGCTCTTACAGAACTGAATAATCTCCTGTTCATCAGGCGCTTGTACATTAGCCTTAAGTTCAACAACAGCCGTCACTTGCTCGCCCCATTTTTCGTCGGGAACGCCAATGACTGCACAGTCCTTGATGGCCGGATGGCCCCAGATAAGCTGCTCGATTTCACTCGGATAGACATTGAAACCACCAGAAATAATCATGTCCCGTTTGCGGTCCACAATAGAGAGGTATCCACGCTCATCCAGAAAACCGATATCACCAGTACGCTGCCAACCATCGCGACGAATCTCTTCAGTGGCCGCTGGGCTTTGATAATATCCTTTCATCAACAGATTACCTTTGACCGCAATCTCCCCCTCTTCACCCACCGACAGTGGCTGCCAGTCATCATCGAGAATTGCCAACTCCACATGCGGACATACCTTGCCGCAGGACCTGAGGATTTCGGGGTGATCGTTTTCAAGGGCGTAGACATGATCCTCGGCACTCAGGAATGTGCAGATCATCGGCGCCTCAGCCTGACCATAGGTTTGCACCATCACCGGACCAAACGCAGCAATCGCCTCCTTGAGCTTGTCCACCGACATTGGCGCAGCCGCATACCAGAAGTAACGCAAACTTGAATAGTCGAAGTCACGAATCGATGGATCTGCAAGCAGCATATAAATGGCCGTGGGCGGCAGGAAAAGATGAGTCACCCGGTAGTCCTGGATCACCCTGAGCAGCCTATCGGGAATCATCCCATCCATGACCACAACCGATGCACCTTGACGAATGGTGGCAAATGACGCGACCCCGGCCGCATGGGTCATCGGGGCTGAGACAAGATAAGAACCGGGAATATCCGGCTCAGGCATAACCTCGTCCTGAATCGCCGTCAACGTTTCCCAGCTACGACTACTCCATTCCGCCAGCTTCGAATCACCCGTGGTTCCACCCGTGGCAAACAGATTAAGGAGAACATTTTCACCCTCAGGTTTCACGTCAAGTGTCAGAGGCATTACCAGCTCATCGGCCAATGCTTGAAGCTCGACACCCAGCACTTGCTGGCCGTTAAATCTAAGAAGCTTATCCTCAAGATAGGTATCTACTATCTGTGGGATGGACGCCAAAATAGTGTCATCCACAAAGAATTTGACTGCACCAGATTTGGCGATCTGCTTCTGATTTGCTTCGAAAGTATTGCGGACATTGAGCGGCAACCAGACGGCGCCCAGACGTGATATAGCAAAAATACAGCAATAAGCGGCAACCGAATTGGGAGCATAAGTCGCGACAACATCCTGCGACTTAACTCCCCTTTCTCGGAGGACCTCCGCAATTTGCACGGAGGCATTCACCATTTGCCGGTAACTGAGAGAGAGCTCGTTGTCCAGATCAATAAACTTGCCAGCGCCCGACCTCACGGCTGGGCTCTCATCAAGAAAATCGACGAGCCGCATACTCACCCCCTATTAAAGATTAGATTAACCCTTAAGGGTAGCAAGTGTATCGAGTACAGTCTCCGGTTTTGTGCCAGCCGGGATGGTCAAATAGTAGAACCCCGAAGTAGCAGGCAGAGAACCAGACTGGTCACCCCACAAATACTCGGAAATATCCACACCACTCACCTTGGCCGCTGTGGGAGATCCCGCTGGAGCGACAGCAAAAGCCACATCGGCAGGAACATCGTAATCCACATCAGGAGAAGGCAAATAGACCCCAACGGACCAACGGTAATGCTTGGCCACATTGTAGATCGGCTGATACCAACTTAATTCCTCACCGCTAGCCGGCGGTAATTCGGGATCTTCTACCAGTAGCACCCCGGACAGATCGGTTTCGCTGAAATAGCGAAGAAAATCTGCCATGTACATTGATGCAGTATCAATGTTCATTTCATCGGGTTCCGCCACTTCACCGTTGGCAGCTTGATGAGCCTTCACCAGCAATGAACGAGGCGAAGGCATCACCAACGCCAGCGGCGTTGAAGCTCCATAATTGTTACTGAAGGCAGTGATCACTTCTGCCAGCAACTCCCTCGGACCATAAGCTTCGAGCATGGCTTTTAATGCCACGGTGACACGACGCTTACCGGCCATGGACGGAATGGCTTCCGGATCTTCCTTCATCCAATGTTGGAACAGGTCCCAGACATCAAGCACTGCAACCTGCGATTTCACCAAGCCATGGGCCTGCCCGTAAAAAGACATGTAGGCAGCGGGATTCGACCAGGGGTTTTCATCCGCACCCAGCAACAGCTTTTTGGTGTAATCGGTAAAGTTAATCCAAAGCCGGGGGGTCTCCCCCCCGGCGGTTAGGTAAGATGCTAAGTTAACAGCCATACTATTTCCTTTCGTTAGAAGGAGGTAAGCCTGCCGCTTCTCTGACTCTGGCAAGCTCATCCTCAAGCTCACTGATTCTAACATCTTTAGGATGGGTCACATAAATGGGGCCCGGGTTTTTAGCATCACGCTTGTCGTTGATATTACCGGCGTACACGTAATCCAGTTCGTTGTTCCAGGAACCATAGAACGGGATATTTTCCGGAGGAGTATCCTTCACATGAGACTTGACGAACTCTGCGTAGGGTACACCCTGCTTCTTACGAGTTTCACGGTAATCTGCACGAAGCTTCTCAGTAGCAGCCATGTCAACCACGAGGGTTTCTTCATTGAACTCCACTTTGTAAAGTTTCTTCGCGACATCCGGAGTGATCAGACCTTCTTCGATGTCCATGATCACATAAGTGGGATCACGCTCGAGAGGGTCACCATAACCACCACCAGAACCCTGGGAGATCATGTACAGCTCACCACGCTTGGAGATGTCGAAACCAAGACCCATGTGCTGGGTGTGGTAACGGGCACCTTCAAAAGGCTGCTCATTCATGATTTCAGCAATGGAGTGCTTAAATCTTTCAGGTTCTTTGAGCAGGATGTCATAGACGTCCACACCAGATACACGACACATCGGGTAAGTACCGCCGGCGTAACCACCGAACAGACCTTGGATAGTCGGTACTTTAGAACCCTGGGTAGTGGTCATGAAGCCCCACTGATCACTGTCTTTGGTAGACGAGATCATGGTGTAGCCCATACCACCACGGTATTTACCAGGTGCCTGGGTGTTGGTGGTCATTTTCTTGGAAACCAACTGCAGGAACGGTACTTCTTCCTCGTTCATTTCCTGCTCACCGATATCCGCCATGGTTGCGAAGATCGGAGACAGCGCATGCTCACCATCGCGGTCCATACGAGCACCACCGCCCATACCATTCAGATCGGCACAGAGGTTACCCAGAGTTTCACCGTGCTGGTTCACACCACCCCAGATGAAGGTGTTGATCATGTTGTGCCAGGGTGCCAGTACACGGGTGTACTTGTCCGGGCAGCTGTACAGGAACTTGGCCGTCGCATGCTGGGCCACGGTGAAGCTGTGGAAGATGGACATCAAGCTCTGTGAGTTAGGCGCTGAGTAGGAACAGTCAACCAACGTACCTTGCTGAGTTACAAACTCAATGGGAGACAGACCCGCTTGACCACGAGGCAGATCAGGCCAGATGTGGTTCATGAACGCTTGGCCCACCATACCTTTCATACCCGGCAACTGGGTGTTGATGGCACGGTTGGTCAACTCAGGGCTGGTACCGGTGAAGTCGAAGATCAGACGATCGCCTTTCTTGGTCACAGCCAGGTTGATTTTCAGCAGAGCGTTTTCACGCAGAGTACTGTCCATGATGGTTTGAGTGCGAACAGTCATGTCAGGCCACTCGGAGATACGGCGACGTACTTCGGTCACAACGCTCTCGTTGGTGTAGCGCAGACAGGCAGTCAGGGCGTCCGGACCGTCAGTGGCCAGAACTTCCTTGATCCGCTTCTCAAGACGCATACAGGCGAACAGTTTCACCTTAATGTCTTCATACTGCAGCTTCGGCTCACGCACAGAGTTCTGCAGGAAGGTCAGCAGGTCTTTCTTGATCTCATAGCCTTCAACAATCTTGAACGGAGACATTTTCAGGCCTTCGTCAAAAGAGGTTTCAGCCATGGAGGGCATACCGCCCGGCTCAATCGCACCGCATTCACCTTCGTGTACGGTGGAAGCTACCCAGCAGACAAGTTTGCCTTCGTGGAACACTGGAATGATCATGCTCTGGTCAGTGTTGTGCACGTTACCGTAGCGGGAATCATTGTGAATAAAGCCGTCGCCTTCATTGACGCCAACGGTTTTTTCCTCGACCCAGTTCTTGATGATGAACTTGATCGGGTGGTGAACCAGTGCAGAGAAGATCAATACACCACCAGCACTACCGATAGTCAGGTCGCCTGACGCGGAGTAGATACCGGTGATAATGTCACCCCATTTTGCACCAGGCGCCGCACCCATCTGCTCAACCATCTCAAAACCTTCTTCACAGGCAGACTGCAGACGGTCACGGATAGAAGCGATCTGGTTCAGGTCGGTAAATTGCCCCATACACTTTTCTTCATCGGCCGTGCGCGGCTCGATGTTGTGGTGGCGCATGATTTCCGGATCGGGACCCAGGAACAGCGTGGTTTCCTTGAGGAATTTTTCAATCAGCTCCTGATCTTCCAGAGCCGGATTTGTGGTTTCGTTATTCATTGTCTAATACCCCTCTTAATTTTGTTCGACGCGGAAGAACCAAACGGCGCCCTGCTCAGCAGAAACATACTTCCAGCCTGGTTCAATCAAGTAGGTTGTTACTTCAGAGGCAACAATGCCTGGACCTACGATCTCAGTTCCCGGGGGAATGTCGTCCTTACGCCATACCGGTGTCTCAATGCCCTTAGGACCTTCACTGACAAAGTAACAGGTTCTGGTGGACAGCGGAGCTGGAGGAGCAAGACGCTCGCTTTCAGGTACCGGTTTGATGTGTTTAAAGTGAACGGTATCGTGCTCAACAAAAGAAGCCACACGAATGGTGTTGATACGAATACCTGCTTCAGGCGCCTGGCTACCTTCACCAAAACGGTGGCCGTAGTCATCCGAGAACTGCTGCAGGATGTTCAATACATCAACTGCCGAATCCAGAGTGTGCTTGGGAATAACAACAGTGGTTTGTACCAGCTGGTTACCATAGCGCATATCCAGTTCCAGAGAGTGCTTGATAGAAGACTGCTCGGCACCCTGACGCAGCAAGTCGTTTGTACCACGCTCACTCAGCTCAGCAACAATGTCATTGAAGCGCTGGTAATCGCTGAAGACCTTACGGGTGTTTGAATCGTACAGCACCAGGAAGAGAGACATTTCGTGAATGTGCATTTGGTGCATGTTGCCGGCACCCACAGCAGAGAACACGGAGCTCATTGGCGGTGCCAGAATCTTGTCCATGTTCAGGTTGCTGGCGATACCACAGCAGTGCAGAGGACCATTACCACCGTAGGCTAGCATGGTGAAGTCCTCGGGGTCATAACCACGAACACGCAGTTCGGTGTGCAGACCGTTAGCCATGTTGCTGTCAACTTTCTCTTTGATCAGCAGCGCCGCTTCGATTGGCTCGACATCCAGATCGTCACACAGTGCTTCTTCAATAGCGAACATGGAACGCTTCGGATTCAGCGGAATGTGGCCACCGGCGTAGTTGGTGGGATCCAGGTAACCCAACGCCAAGTCAGCATCAGTTACAGTCGGGTTCATACCACCGCGGTCATAACAGGCTGGACCCGGGTCAGAACCGGCACTCTTAGGTCCAACGGCAACAGCATTGTACATACGGTCAAAGGAAGCGATAGAACCACCGCCAGCACCCAGAGTTACCAGGTGAACCATAGGTACAGACACCAACCAGCGGTCGATAACCGGGTTAAAGTCATAGTGCTTGATACCGCCTTCTACCACGATACCGATATCGTAAGAAGTACCACCCATATCGGTAGCAACCACACTGCCCAGATCAGCTTCTTTCGCCAAGTGTTCTGCGGCGCTGATACCGGATACAGGACCGGAGTGAATGGTTTGCAGCGCATCCGTGGAGTTCAACTGCGCCATACCACCGGAGTTGTGAATTACCAGCATCGGCTTGGAGTAGGAGTTGGCGCGCAGGTTTTGCTCCAACTGGCTCATCGCGTGATACATGGTGGAGTGCAGGTAACCATCGACGATGGCAGACGTTGCACGCACATACTCACCTTTACGGCCAGCTACACGGTGAGACAGGATCACCGGAATAGAACCCAGCAGGTGAGAGGGGTATTCATCCAGCAGGATCTGCTCAACACGCTTTTCGTGCTCGGGGTTAACCACAGAGTTAATCAAACAAACCACGATAGCCTGAGCACCTTTGTTCACCAGGCTGCGGATTCTTTCACGAACGTCTTTTTCATCCAGCGGCATAACCAGTTCGCCCTGGAAGCCCAGACGCTCACGAACACCTTCGATCATGTGCGGCAGAACCAGAGGAGCAGGACGCTGTGCGTCGGGCAGGTTTTGCTTGCCCAGCTCATCCAGACCTTCACCGTAACCACGACCACGGCTCAGAGGCACCATCGCTTCGTAGCCAGCTGTTACCAGCATACCGATACGAGGACCATTGTGCTCAATCAGCGCGTTGGTACCCAGAGTGGTCGCGTAACGAACGGAGTCAACACCACCAAGGATTTCTTCCATGGTAATGCCGAGTTCGGTGTAAGCCTTTTCGACAGCCTCGTTAAAACCGAGGGCCAGGTTTTGGTGGGTGGTCAACGCTTTGGTTTCAATATACTTGTTGTCCCACACCACAAAGCAATCGGTGAACGTACCACCGATATCTACTGATATACGTTTCATAACCTATTTCCTAAATCAGTCCTAATTTATTCACTAAACCAACTTACTAGCACGATCAGTGCTTGTGGGTGTGGCAGCGATCGACAAGAACGTTGGGGCCTTTCACCGGCTCGGTGATTTCCTCACGGTGGCTCCATTGTTCCTTCAGGGCGTCAAGATCAACTTCCATGTCGTAGAGCGGCATGTGGTTGGGGAAGGTGTATTCAACCTCAACCTGGGTACCGCATGACGGACAATAGAATTCATAGATGTTGACCCACTCTCTGTCTGGACAGAATGTGAAACGGTATTTTTCCGGGTCAATGATGGACGGGTGGATATCCGCGGGGTCACGGTTATAGACCAACAGCCCTTCTTTATAGTTGCCGCGTGCTGAGCCCACTACGTGATCACAAACACGGCACTCCCAGTTTTCCGTATCCAGGTCGATACGAAGATATTCAGTCATCAATACTTTCATTATTTTTCCCCCTTGGTCAGGCGGATATCGCCCAATTCAGTAACAACGAATTCCCAACCTTCGCGAACCAGACAGGTGAAGAATTCTTCTTCAATAACTGCCGGGCCTACGCCGTGGCCGCCTGGCTCCATGAAGCTGACTTCATAAACAGGCAGTTCCTGAGTACCGGTATCACCAGCGAAAAGAGAACGGGTTTTGGTAGCTTTGGCCGGGCTGCCTTTCTTAACAGAAGCGTGAGAGCTGTCTTCGGTTTTAAGCTGCTTGCGCACGGAAACTTCCAGAGTGACCGCATCGGCTTTAGCCATTTCCTGAGGAATAGCGATAGCACCATTGAGCTTGGATACCAGCTCAGCACCATCTTTCTCGGCAACGAGACGCGCTTCAGTCACATAGTCACCTCTGCCATAACCCTCTGCGAACATATCGCGCTCACCGCGCTCAACCAGAGACGCGTATGCAGCTTCCAGCGCTTCCTGGCGGTTGCCTTTCAGCACAACAGCATAGCTTTGACCGATGTCACAATCGCCAATACCGAACGCACTGAATACAGCAGCAGTTTTCGGGATGAATACAGTGGACAGGCCGCATTTTTCAGCAACGCCACAAGAGTTCATCGGACCGGCGCCACCAAAGGCCATCAGAACGGTGTCATCTTCGATCTTGCCGTAAACTTTCAGCTCATTAGCAATTTTCTGCTCGAATGCATCACGCAGCTGGAACAGCGCCTCATCTACAGTGATACCCAGTGGAGTCGCAATGTTCTCGTTGATGGCAGCGCGTGAACGCTCAGCATCAAGAGCCAGACCACCACCGAAGTAGGTAGAAGGATCAAGAAGACCCAACAGCAGGTTTACATCTGTCATGGTTGCATTCTTGCCACCGCGACCGAAACAGGCTGGTCCAGGTACAGCGCCCACACTCTCGGGGCCTACTTGAATAGCGCCATCTTTAACAGACAGGATGGAGCTACCGCCGACACCGGGGCTAGCGATTTCACACAGGCCGAAAGAAATCGGAACACCTTCCACCAGGCCACGACGATCTTCATCAACAGCGTGGTTGATCACCTGACCCACGTCAGTAGTCGTACCACCAACGTCCATGGACAGAACGTTTTTCAGGTTGTACTGCTTGCTGAAGGTTTTAACGCCTTCCATACCACCACGAGGGCCGGAGCTGTAGGTTTTCAGCGCAATCGTTTTAGCAACACGAGAAGCGTCACCATCGTTGCGGAAAATCAACAGCGGGTTTTTGGTGCGGTATTCACGCAGACGGTTTTCTGCGTTGTACAGGAAGTTTTCCATGGCCGGATGCAGGAAAGAGTTGATCATTGCAGTCCAGGCACGACGCTCTTCAGAGATATCATCAGCCAGTTCGCTGGAGAACAGCATCGGCACAGCACCCAGCAGGTGACGTGGATAGTTATCAAACGCCAGACGCTTGAATTGCGCTTCGTACTCATCCGCCTTGTCAGACTCAAAGCTAACAACGATACGGTTGGCACCAACTGAGGTCAGACGAGTGATAACTGACGTTGTATCAGCACCTTTCGCAACATCTGACAGGGCAGCCAGATCCACTTCAGCCACACGATCACCAACGAGGAAGTCATACAGCTCTTCGTCCAGCTTGCGCAGACGTGAAGGCAAATCAGAGCCTTTATTGACAACCAGACCCAGACGCGGACCTTTACGCTCTACGATAGCGTTGGTGCCCTGAGTGGTGGAGTAACGAATATGGTCTACTTCAGCAAGCAATCTGGCGACGTCTTCCTGACCATAGGCTTCTTGAGAAGCCTTACGTAAACCGTCGAAAAAGCACTTACTCAGGTCGTAAGGCGTAGTGAGGGTTTTAGTTTTGTAGAAATTATTATCCTTCAGCACGCAGATATCGGTGAGCGTGCCTCCGTTATCGATATTTATCAGCATTCCCATATCGAGTTACCTTAGTTTAGTTTCTTTCTAGCCAAAATTGATTAGGTTTATATCCCCTTCTGCAAGGTGTACGACAAGTCGAACACATCACAGGGATAAGATTCTTATGCAACGGTCGTACCAACTCAGAAAAAACAGAGAATATGAATTTTATGTATATGTTTTATATTATTTTTTCATGGGTGGGCTGCATCGACCAAACACCAAAATAACTGTTCGGAAATCGTTCACCTGTACTAAAACGCTATACCGACAGCTACCGGCTATGCACTTGAACCGCAACGGTTTTATAGAAAAAACTGCCATCAAACCGGCAGTGCTCAATGAGTATAGTAGAGATGCTGAAGAAGGCACGAAATCCGTGAATCCACGAAGCACCCTTCCTCTTCAGGCGGCGTAATAGTCAATATGGAATGTAACATTCCCCATGGCAGGAAGAAGGTGATGAAGCAGATTCGGCGCCATAACCCCTGCAAACGATGGGTCCAGGAGGAACCCCCTGCTGGCATCACTCTCCGGCTCAATCACGAACTGCAACATCCCCGCTTCCACAACAACCTTGCCCCAGACACCATCAGGGGTTGTGATTCCCGACCGGAGGTGGTCGGGGAAATTGTCGCGATCATAGGCTTCACTACTCTCTTTCAGTGACAGCCCTTCGGGCAGTGCGGGCATCTCACAGTCAATGCATTCAAACTCATCGCCGATATGTTCCTGTCGGCCCTTTCCGGTACCAATCCAGCGGCACTCCATATACGGAGGGTTATGACGCATCTTCAGCTCGTGGCCGCACTCAAGATCAGCTACCCACTCCTGAAACCGGTCCATATGGAAATCTTTGATTGCTCGTTTCATATTTTAATCTCCTCGTCGTGGTTAGCGCCTTTTATAGCCGCCTCCGCGGGCTTCATGCTCTGTTCCACGTTAGGCCACGGTTTGCCCGCTTGCAAAAAACACCAATATATTTGTCAATAGAGCCCTTCACACCGGGCAAACAAGCGGCCTTATTATGATTATGTTTTTTCCTGTTATCACCATAACGCCACTGCCAACCTATAACCCATAGACTATATCTGATTGTGAATGTTCTCCGCCTTTTTGTACTCACACTGTTTTCCCTGACGGCCCATGCCCAGGAGATTAACGCTGCGGTGGCATCCAATTTCCTGCTGCCCATGAGGGACATCGTTACCGCCTTTGAACAGCAGAGCCAGCACAGGGTGTCTATAGCCAGCGGCTCCTCTGGCAAGCTCTATGCCCAAATTATCCAGGGAGCACCTTTCGACGTATTCCTCTCTGCCGATCAGGAAAAACCCTCAGCCCTGTTGGAAAGCGGGCACGGTATCTCTGGCAGTCGTTTCACCTATGCACAGGGATCGCTGGTTGTCATCGCAACCAACGGACTCACAGACGACCCTAAAGCCCTGCTTTCCAGGGGTGAATTCAGCAGACTTGCCATTGCAAATCCGCGACTGGCCCCCTATGGCGCAGCAGCGGTTGAAACCCTGAAGGCGCTGACGCTCTGGCATGCCGTCAGTCAAAAGTTGGTTATCGGCGAAAGCGTTGGCCAGGCATACCACTTTGTCATCTCAGGCAATGCACAACTCGCTTTTATTGCCAGAGCACAGGTTCAGAACTCACAGGGAGAACATCCCTACTGGCCGGTACCCACGAAATTGCATAACCCCATTTATCAAGATGCAGTATTGCTCAAAAAAGGAAGCTACCAGCTTGCCGCCAAACAACTGCTTGCGTTTTTACAGAGTGAACAGGCCCTGAGTATTATGGATGACTACGGTTACCAACCTGCAGGACAACAATAGCCATGGGATTTTCCGCAGCGGACATTGAAGCGCTCTGGCTGACCCTTCGCCTTGCGGCCATTGTCACCCTACTACTGCTGATGATTGGCATTCCAACCGCCTGGTGGCTGTGCCGAACCCGCTGTCGCTGGAAAGGACTTATCAGCGCCATCATTGCTCTGCCCCTGGTACTACCTCCCACCGTACTGGGATTTTACCTACTGCTGGCCATGGGCCCGAATGGCCCGGTCGGTCAACTAACCGAGGCCCTTGGCATCGGCCTGCTACCTTTTACCTTCGGTGGGCTGGTTCTTGGTTCAATTATTTATTCCCTGCCCTTTGTCGTGCAGCCGATACAGAACGCCATGGAAGCCATCGGGGAACGACCGCTGGAAGTGGCTGCCACCCTCGGCGCTAACCCTCGGGATACCTTTTTCAATGTGGTGCTTCCCCTTGCCAAACCCGGCATTCTGACCGCCACCATTCTGGGCTTTACCCACACCCTCGGAGAGTTTGGAGTGGTGTTAATGATTGGCGGAAATATTCCGGGAGCCACACGGGTCATTTCCGTACAAATCTACGATCATGTGGAAGCCATGGACTATGCCCAGGCCCATTGGCTGGCGGCAACTATGGTGCTGTTTTCCTTTGTGGTGCTGGCCATACTCTACTCGCGTAAACACCTGATGATCTGGAAATGAGTGGAGAACCATGAGCACACTGCCACTCGATGCCCGTTTCAAGCTGTCCTACCCGGGCTTTTGTCTGGACGTGGACCTGCAACTGCCCTGCCAAGGAGTGACCGCACTGTTTGGCCACTCCGGAGCAGGCAAAACGACCCTGCTGCGCTGTATTGCCGGTCTCGAAACCGCCGCCACGGGCCACCTGCGTGTAAACGGTCAAATCTGGCAGGATAACAACACCTTTGTTCCCACCCACCGCCGCGCTCTGGGCTATGTCTTCCAGGAGGCAAGCCTGCTGCCACACCTCAGTGCCAGGGAAAATCTGGCGTTCGCCATTAAGCGTGCAACCCAACCGGTCACTGAGGCCGACCGCATGGACACCATCGACTTGCTGGGCATTGCCCCATTACTGGACCGCTCACCCGGGCAACTATCCGGCGGCGAGCGTCAGCGAGTCACCATTGCGCGTGCACTACTCAGCAAACCGGGATTGTTGTTGATGGACGAACCCCTCGCCTCTGTCGACCAGCCTCTCAAGCAGGAAATACTCCCCTACCTGGAGAATCTGAAGACGACACTGGATATTCCCATCATCTATGTCAGCCACTCCGCCGAGGAAGTGGCGCGGCTGGCCGACACCCTGGTTGCCATGGAAAACGGCCGGATCGTTGCCAGTGGTCCACTGAACGACACACTCACCCGGCTCGACTTTCCCATCAAACTGGGAGAGGAAGTGGGATCGGTCATCGAGGCCACTGTGACGGAGCGCGACCCTCAATGGCAATTGGCAAAAGCGACCTTCGATGGTGGCGAACTCTGGTTCCGAGACAGCGGCTATGACGTTGGAAGCCAGGTGCGGGTACGGGTGTTCGCTCGGGACATCAGTCTCTCCCTGCAACACCATAGCGATACCAGCATCGTGAATTCCCTGCCTGCCGTAGTGGAGGAAATATCCACTGAACAACACCCCGGCCTGGCGCTGGTGAAACTCCGCGTTGGCAACACGCCACTGGTGGCCCGCCTCACCCACCGTTCTGCCCACCACCTGGAACTGGCCCCCGGCAAACCCATCTGGGCACAGATTAAATCCGTGGCAATTATCCAGTAACAAGTGCCACACGTCGGCTGAACCGACCTGTTTCACCCTGTCATCTGTACTGATAAAACACGGTTGTGAACACCCATGAAACGGACGATAACGTCGACAACAATTGCCTAAGATCCATAACTAGGTGTCATTACCTAATAAAATCTGATTGACTACCCTCACTGAGCAAAATTATTCGCTTTTTCGTCGATTCCTCATCCGGTTTCGACGCTGACGTGTTTCAATTCACCGCCCCCATACGTTATTAGGTCGCCATGAAAGTTCCAAAACGGATTCAACCGCTGGTAGATATTGGCCTGGTTGATGAAGTCATCTGCCAGCTAATGAGCGGCAAAGAAGCCACTGTCTATATCGTGCGTTGCGGCGATGAAACCCGCTGCGCCAAAGTTTATAAAGATTCCGCCCAACGCAGCTTCAAAAAAGCTGTGCAATACCAGGAAGGCCGAAAAGATCGCAACAGCCGTCGCGCCAGAGCCATGGGCAAAGGTACGCGATTTGGCCGTCAGCAACAGGAAGAACGATGGCAAAGTGCCGAGGTCAACGCTCTGTATAAAGTGGCGGATGCCGGGGTGCGGGTTCCCACCGCCTACGGTTGCATTGATGGCGTGTTGTTGATGGAGCTGGTCACCGATGATACAGGCGACGCAGCCCCCAGACTCAATGATGTCACCATGTCTCCCGAACAGGCTCTGGAAGATCACGCCACCATGATGAACTATGTGGTTCGCATGCTGTGTGCAGGACTGGTCCACGGCGATTTATCAGAATTCAATGTGTTGGTCGACGCCTATGGCCCCGTGATTATCGACATGCCCCAAGCGGTGGATGCCGCAGCAAACAATAATGCACAGGCCATGTTCACCCGGGATGTCGACAACATGACCACCTACTACGGCCAGTATGCGCCGGAGCTGCTAAGCACCCGCTATGCCCAGGAAATCTGGGCGCTATTTGAGCAGGGTGAACTGGACCCTGAAGTCACGCTCACCGGTCATTTTGATGATCCGGACGATGCCGCAGACGTTGGCAGTGTTCTGCTGGAAATCAAGGCGGCCCTGCAGGAGGAAGAAGATCGCAGAGAGCGGATGTCCGAAAGTGAACCTTATTGAGGTCCATTGAGACAGTTTCACCCCGGTTAGACTCGACGAAGCTGCTACCACCCCTTATAGTACGCGCCTCGTCTTACCCCCCATCTTTATCGCGTTAACCGCGCAGGAATGTTCCCGTGATTTCCAGCTCCAATATCACCATGCAGTTTGGTGTAAAACCGCTGTTTGAAAATATCTCCGTCAAGTTTGGCAACGGCAACCGCTACGGTTTGATCGGCGCCAACGGTTGCGGCAAATCCACCTTTATGAAAATTCTCGATGGCAGCCTTACGCCCACAGCGGGCAACGTCTCCATCACCCCCAATGAGCGCATCGGCAAGCTGCACCAGGACCAGTTCGCCTTTGAGGAATACAGCGTGGTGGACACCGTGATCATGGGCCACAGCGAACTGTGGGAAGTCAAACAGGAGCGCGAGCGCATCTATGCCCTGCCGGAAATGTCTGAAGAAGACGGCATGAAGGTGGCCGATCTGGAAGTACGCTTTGCCGAACTGGACGGCTACAGCGCCGAAAGTCGCGCAGGGGAAATCCTTATCGGCGCCGGTATTGAAGAATCCCTGCACTTCGGCCCCATGAGCGACGTCGCACCGGGCTGGAAACTACGGGTTCTGCTGGCTCAAGCACTTTTCTCCGACCCGGATATCCTGCTGCTAGACGAACCCACCAACAACCTGGACATCAATACCATCCGCTGGCTGGAAGGCATTCTCAACCAGCACAAAAGCACCATGGTGATTATTTCCCACGACCGCCACTTCCTGAACGCGGTGTGCACCCACATTGCCGACATCGACTACGGCGAGCTGCGCGTCTACCCCGGCAACTACGACGACTTTATGACCGCCTCTACCCAGGCCCGCGAACTGCAGTTTTCTGAAAACGAAAAGAAGAAAACCCAGATCGCCGAACTGCAACAGTTTGTCAGCCGCTTTTCTGCCAACGCATCCAAGGCCAAACAGGCTACTTCACGCGCCAAGCAGATCGAGAAAATCAAACTGGAAGACATCAAGCCCTCCAGCCGGGTCAGCCCCTTTATCCGCTTTAACCAGGAGAAAAAGCTCCATCGCCAAGCCCTGACCTTCAAGGATCTCGGCCACGGTTACGACGAGGCGCTATTCAGCGGCGGCAAGCTGCTGCTGGAAGCTGGCGCGCGGCTGGCGGTGATCGGCGAAAATGGCGCTGGCAAATCCACCTTACTGCGCTGCCTGGTGGGCGAACTCACCCCCGACAGCGGCACCATCAAATGGGCCGAGAACGCCACCCTGGGTTATTGCCCACAGGACAGCACCAGAGACTTTGATTGCGACCTGAATCTTTTCGATTGGATGAGCCAGTGGCGCAAACCCAACCACGACGACCAGATCGTGCGAGCTACCCTGGGCCGCATGCTGTTCTCCGCCGACACCTACAAGAAAAAGGTCAAGGTCTGTTCCGGCGGCGAGAAAAACCGCCTGCTGTTCGGCAAACTGATGATGATGGACTGCAACGTCCTGATCATGGACGAGCCCACCAACCACCTGGATATGGAGGCTATCGAAGCGCTCAACCTGGCGCTGGAACACTACCCCGGCACCCTGATTTTTGTCAGTCACGACCGGGAGTTCGTCTCCTCCCTCGCCACCCGCATTATCGAAATCAAGGACCACAAACTGATCGACTTCCAGGGCACCTACGAGGAATACCTCGCCAGCCAGGAACTCAACGCCAAACGGGCGTGATCCAGTCATAGCCTGTTTACTAAGGCGCTGAAAACACCATGGGCCGGCATTACTTGTCGGCCCTTTCATTTCTGGAGAGGCATTTCTGGAGAGGCATTTCTGAATTGGGACAGATGCTAAACAACCGGTTGATTCGAAAAGCGAATCGGCTTAACGTCTGACAAATCTCAACAAAACCGATGGAATGGTGATGAAAACGTCAAGGGATTATCGCTGCGAACAGCTTTATTCTCTGGCTTACCAGCTTTTTTTGCTAATCAAACAGAAAGTTGCCCTGATAATTAGTTTCATCACCCTCGCAACCAACTCCTTTTCCATACAAATCAGAAAGTTGCTACCACCCTCTACTGCCCTGATAACTTATTATCAGGGCGCCCCGATAATAATGATTATGAGGCCGAAGGCCTCATTAACAGACTGTTATGCATCAAAAACACATGCTTGACGAACTCGAAAAATATTACAAAGACAACGGTATTCTCGCCACATCATTCACCTGCGCGAATAAAGCCAAGTGCATGGGTGATTGTGCTGAGTTCACAGGCCCTAAGTCGGCTTTCGTGAGTTCTGGCTATGAGCAAAACAACTTACCAAGGCTTCTATTTTTATCACTTGATTCCGGTAGTGGTGATAAAAACGATGAAAATCGTCTCCCTCAAGCCGTGAGGCAACAAGAGGAAATAGACAGAGATGTGCTTTCGTTGCACAAACACAAGCACTGGTATCGTACTCATGAACTAGCATGGTATGTTTTTCGCCATTTTGACAAAGGCATAAAAATACAAGAAGCAAAACAGCATTTCGCTCATGCCAATTCAGCCAAATGTTGCATGAATAAAGCACAAAGAAAAAAGGCAAATGCAGAATTATTTAAAAACTGCAAAAGGTATCTGCGAGGTGAACTTAAAATATTATCCCCAGATATCATTATCACCCAAGGCAATGAAGCTAAAGAAGCAATATGGTCGCTACGCGACAAAGTTATAAGTCGCATTGACGAGTATGCGTCAGTTATTGAGCTTAATAATCAGCTCGTGTTCTGGCTGCATACTTACCACCCAAACAATTGGGGCGCCTTTAACAGGCAGCGTGATTTTGACAAAACCAATAACGTAGCAAAGGGCTGGATCAAGTATTCAGGTTTAATGCATGAGTTTATACAAAATAATGCATAACAAGGCACTCGTTTGGACGCAAACTACGCTGCGCTTCGTTTGCGCCTCACAGTTTGGTCGTTAGGGCTAGATGATGATGCTTATCGTGCTAGGTGCTTTGTTTCTTGCTTGGGTTCTTATCCAAGTAGCGAGGTATGCAAAAATTAGATCATGGCACCAAGCAGAAGGGTTAATAATTCATTCCTCCACCGAAGTACTCAAACAGCCAGAAGTGTTTGTCATGATCGAGAAGGTTAAGCCCGTAGTGGAATATACTTACGAGGTAAATAACCAAAAATATACTGGCTCCACAATATCTATAGAAGATCGAACTCTTAAGGTGAATTCAGAGTCAAAAACATTTCCTTGGCCTGATTTTACGCTAAATCAAAAATGCACGGTCTATATAAACCCTGCCAACCCAAGTGATACTGTGCTAGTTAATAAAATTCTTCCATATCGAATAAGTCACTATGCTGCCTTAACAATAACTGGAGTTCTTCTTATGTTAATTGGCATAGGTCTTAGATATGTGTAGCCCTAACTATTGCATCAAGATCGCTCACTTTCGTTCGCTGGGACGCCGCTACTGCGGCGCCCCTTATGCAAGGCGTTATGCATCAAGATGAACCCGCGAAGATTTTTCAAAATGTATTATCTTTCACTACCGATATTTTTATTGATAGAGCTAATTATCGCCTCTCGAATTCGCGTAATGCTGCCAGAGGAGTATCTTTCAGCGTACTATGCGTATTACCTGATTAGCTTTGTTCTAGGTGGATTTATCTTTACGGGGAGTTTGAATTCACTTATCTATGGTGTTGTAGAAAGCTCTGTGAGCATTTTTATTCTAATCTCTAGTGTAATGATTCCCGTAATGAGTATTGCTAGTAATCCAGAAGCAGCTAGTTATTCTTTTGGAATAAATGAAGTTGTTAATTTTATTCTGGTTGGCAGTGTCTTGGTTTACGGGTTCAACTCTGCTGTTGGGCAAAGAGCCAAGGAAAATGCCTAACAAGACAGACCAGCAAAGGCCCTTCGGGCCAGGTCGCGATAAAGCGCGCCCCTGTTTTTAACGTTAAACGTATCAATTGAAACTCATCACCCAATACCACGATTTAATGCAAGCGGAAGACGCGGCGATGCGGCTGCGTCAGCAAGGCATTCTGACGCATATTTCCTTTAAGAACTCGTTCGTTGTTTCCGGGTATGTGACCGGGGCCTTTAAGGTGGGATTGTGGGCCGTGCTTGACGCCCAATATGAGGATGCCTGCGCTTACCTTGCTGACGAAAACCACGAAATAATATCAGGCCTGCCTGAAGAGGAATTACTGCAACTGGAATCAGCATCCGACCAGCACGCCTACACCGTTTTCAACAAATTTTTATTTGTTACCGGCCTTACTTTGCTGGCCCTGATTCTGGCTGTTGTATTTATCGCCAACCATTAATCAAACAACACAAGCCAGTTTCCAGATTCTCTCCAATTGGAAATCCCATCGATTAACCTGATTATTACCCTGCTCCGTGTCGGCACTTCAATGTCTGTGTGTTGATATACTTAACCCTTGCCACAAGAGGACACGCAGTGACGCTTGCCACTATTATTTCCACCGCCAACCTGAGTACCCTGCTCGACAGTGCGTTCCAGCAGGAGACCCCGCTTGTCACCTCATCGGAATCTGAACTTGGTGAGCCGTTGCAGCACTTTGACAGCCCGGCGGACATTATGGCAAAGGCCGCAGAATGCGCTAAAGCCGGCATTCACAACTACGCTTTCGGTTTCTGGTATCCCTCGATGAAGGGCCACAGTGTGGAGCGCAAGATCATTCTTGATCCACCCCGCGAGGGAAAGTCATTCCGCTATTCACTGGCAGGTTGGGGCATCATCAACCTGCACCTGTATTTCACGCCACCCAATACGATGCAATGCCGGATTTCCGTCAATTCCGAGGCTCGTGCCTTGTCGCGCCAGGATCGCTATCCCGATCTGGGCCCAGCAGCCGATTGGGACTGGCGGGTTGTAGAATCCTACGCCTTCAGACTTTCCCGCCAATTGGCAAGCATGGGGCGCACGGTGCCCGTGGGGCAGAAACCAGCCCCGGCCAAACGCCCCTCACCATGGAAGCGCAAGCAACCCCATGATTAACCCCTACAACGATAGACCTGACCAAAGGTTCCCCAGCCTATGAGAGTGGTAGAAATAACCAGGGAGCCTGTTGAGCTCTACAAAATTCTGAAGTTTGAAGGCATTGTCGCCAGCGGCGGCGAAGCCAAAGCGGTGATCGAAAACGGTCAGGTGCTGGTGAATGGCGCGGTGGAAACACGCAAAAGGAAGAAGATTGTTTCCGGCGACACCATTGAATTTATGGGTGAACAATTTCAAGTTTCACTGAAGTAGCCGTATGCCATAATGAATTGTGACAACGGCCAATAGCAAAAGGATCGACCATGAGCACATACAACCTCCACTGCGCCTGCAACACCGTTGAACTGACGCTCTCCGGGGAGCCCAAGGTCAAAGCCTATTGTCATTGCATCGACTGCCGCGAATTGATGAACACTCCATTTGCTCCGGTCACCGCCTGGACGGAGGAAAGTGTTTCCATCACTAAGGGAGAAGAGAGCATCACCGCCTACCAGCACCCGACACTTCGCATGCGAAAATATTTCTGCAGCAGCTGCGGGGAGGTGCTTTTCAATAGTAACTGTGTGGACTGGCGCGTGGTGCCCCAACTGCTGATAGCCAAAAGTTACGACAACCAACTGCCTGAGGAATTGGCGTCCACCGCCCATATCTTCTACGAGCAGCGTATTGTCAGCGTGAGCGATGACCTCCCCAAACACACACGAGGCTTTAGCAGTCCGGTTTTTGAAGAGTAAATCCTTCCCCTTGAGCCGGCCTTTAAGCCAACACCAAAACGTTTCGGCATGACCAACTGATAACCTGATCGTTGTGGCTCAAACGAAGCCAGAATCTCAGGGCTTTCAGCATTATTCCCATAGATCCCGGTTACCAGTAAAATCGCCACCTTTCTTTTTCTCGTTGACGGAGCATAACCCCATGGGCAGAGCGTATCAGAACCGCAAAGACTCAATGGCCAAAACATCTGACATGAAGGCCAAGGTGTACAGTCGCTATGGCCGTGAGATTTATGTCTGTGCCAAATCGGGCGGTATCGACCCTGCGGGCAATCTGGCATTGCGCAGCCTCATCGACCGCGCCAAGCGCGATCAGGTGCCGGGGCATGTGATCGACAAGGCCATCGATAAAGCCAAGGGCGGCGCCGGAGAAGATTTTTCACCGGCGCGCTATGAGGGTTATGGACCCGGCGGCAGCATGGCCATCATCGACTGCCTGACCGACAACCCCAACCGCACCTTTGGCGACGTGCGCCAGGCCTTCACTAAAACCAAGTGCAAGATCGGCACCCAGGGCACTGTGGCTCACATGTTCGACCACGCTGCCATCTTTGTCTTCCCACACGACGATGAAGACACAGTACTGGAAGCCCTGCTGGAAGCGGATGTGGATGTCACCGACGTAGAGAACGAAGACGGTAAGATCACCGTGTTCACGCCCCACACTGACTACTTCAAGGCCAAACAGGCGCTGCTCGATAGCCTCGGCGAAATAGAATTTGAAGTGGATGAAATCCAGTTCATTCCCCAGAGCTACACCACCCTGAGCGGTGACGACGTGGCGCTGTTTGAGAAGTTTCTGGGAATGCTCAACGAATTGGACGATGTGCAGCAGGTCTACCACAACGTGGAGCAGTCCTGATCTGAGATAAGTATCAACCCAACAGTCCTCTGGGCGCAGTATTTTGATACGCGCCCCAGTGACTGGGTTACACTGGGCCATGGCCATTGAAACCCTTTTATTAACCACCACTGCTATTACCACGTTCTCAGGCAGCCGGGCCCTAACCAACGCCAGCGGCTTTTTCTTTGAGAACAATGGTCACCTGTTTCTTGTTACCAGCCGCCACGTTTTTATCGACAAAGCCAGCTCACACTTTCCTGACCGCATCGTCATTGAACTTCATACCGATCAGGAGAATGCAACACGCTCGGTCAAATTCTCCATCCCCCTCTATCGAGATAAAAGCTCATTATGGCGACAGGGCGTTGATGCGGCGGGCGAAATTGACGTTGCCGTGATAGAAATTGATCGAGAGGCTCTTCCGGCGGAAGCGTTCTACGCAACCTTCACCCCCGAACACTTGCACGAAGCACTTGAGACCGTTGAGATTGGAACCCCCATGCTTGTGGTCGGATTCCCCCTTGGCTTCCACGACACCTTGCATCACCTGCCCGTGGCACGCCATGCCATCAATGCTTCGTCCTTTGCCCTGCGTTTTCAGGGTCAAGGCTACTTTCTTACCGATGCCCGCACCCACCGTGGAGCCAGCGGGGCTGCCGTTGTCATGCGTTCAGCGGAAAAGGGAACAGCGCTCCCGTGGAAATTGATGGGTATTCACTCCGCAAGGCTGGACGTCACACGGGACACTCAACTCGATGAGGCCCTGGGATTAAACTGCGCCTGGTTTGCCGATATTCTGCCAATACTGACCAGTTAGAGCCCACCACAATGACACAAACTTGCTAGCTTCCGCTGACAGAAAGGAGCACATAGGAGGTGCTTGTTATCAAACATACAACTAACGCTCCCGAAAGTTTGTTAAGAAGAATACGGTAGACGTTAAAGCTTCTGACTTCGAATGTGACAAGGTAAAGTTTTCAATTTCAAAAGCTCCGTTTTTAAGCATCAGGTTACCCTTAGGAAGATGCAGCCAGGAGAAGCCGATAACATTTGCCACAACAGTCATCCAGAAGAGCACCCTGAAACTCACCTTTTTAGTTTTATGCCTGAATCTGTACTGTGCGATCAGGGCGCCGGGCCATCCGCAACACAAACTCACAAAGTGTAATCTGCTCTCTGGGACTCTCCACTCTCCCCGCACTGCTGCTGCCTTATCTCTGCGGTAGTAGTAATAAGCAACAAGGCTCATCCCAACAAAAACCACGCCAACAACTGCTGGAGTAAAACCCAAAAGATATGAAACGCTAATTGCTACCAAGGCGATACAGGCTAGATAAGGCTGGTAATGTGTCATGACTTTCTGTTTGCCAGCCCTCAAATACCGGCGCTATAACTTTTTAACTGTTGATTTATAACCAACCGATTACTCCAGATCAACATACAATCATTACTCTTTCAGAACTTAAAAAAATTCCATCAAATCAAAGTACGATATTGCAATATCAGGCCGATGATTTCGTGATCACTTGCAGTTGAATTTAGAGAACTGTTCAGCGAATTTCTTTGCGGCAAATGTATGTTGAATTTATCTCGAAGTATATTTTCAACTTGTTCATCCGAATCAGGATCAATGTCCTTTCCAGAAAAAATACATATTCGCTTACGTAAAAATTCCTTATTGTTTATTTTCATATTCTTCCTTCATGCTTTGAGTAAGCAATAAATAGTCGTTGGTAGAATTCGTATCCATTCACCATTAACGCATGAGCTTAGCTGTGAGGCTTTATCGCCTCGGCTCCAGCGCATTATTTGGTGGCAATGGCGTCATCCATATGAGTATTCGTGCTGGAGAAAGCCGCAGCTTCACGAACGAGTGCCAGATCTTCTGGCAGTTCCAACTTCTTCTCTGCGCGGGCAAGTGCCATCCTCGAGTGTGCCACCGCAGCCTCACGCATCGCCGAATCTCCCAAGCAGGAAAGCGCCTTAAACGCCTTCTGGAGCCGTAGCATCACCTCAACTGTTCCCGCCCCGTCACGTGCCATCGCCGTAAACGCGTCGTCAAACATATCCCTCGTTGATAGCAAAGGAACTTCAACACGATCGCACTTCGGTGCCTGTAAATCCTCTGTGGGCTCGGCCCATAATACGAACAGCCGTACCAGCGATCCTATGATGGTTATAGCCGTACCGGGATCATTGACACCCGAAGACAGGGCTCTGTCGGCGATCTCCGAGAGAGTCACGAGCCCGAATCGGGGGTCCTCTTCGAAAAGCCGCTCTGTTCCGATCACAAATGCGTCGGTAACGGCCTTCAAATCAAGTTCAGCCGTGCTGGCGGTATCATGAGTCACGTACGCTAGCGCACGACCTGGGTCCGCAAACGTGCCCGGGAGAGCCGCTACGACAATCCGCACGTTTACCGTCTCTGCCCAGGCCTGCAAGGTTTCGATATCGATGTGCTGCAGGTAACCCACTGTGGCTGCATACACTGCCGTCCGCTGCATGTGCCGTGATTCTGTCGGGATACCACCAAATGCCGGCGCTTTCCGGCGGAGTTTCATGGCTGCCGTCGTCGCGGCTTCGACCTTTTCAACCGATGCGCCAACCCGCCCAAGACGAGCAATTGTATCCACCCATCGAACGAACGTAATAATAACCACACCGAACACAAACACCGTCAGAACAAAAAGTGCAGCGAGGCCGGGCTCCCGAAAAATATCGTTCTTGGCGGCAGTCAGCGCAAAGATACTGAAGATAAATGAACCAATGAAGATTGAAAGCGCATTCTTTGAAACGTCGTCCGCGATAATTAGTGTGAACGACCTGGGGGTCGCAGAAGTACTTGCCGAGGCATACGCAGAAATCATGGATCCCACCGCGAAGGTCGCAATCACGAGCATGCTGGCCGCCATAATCTCCAAGAGAGCCTCAACTGACTCGGTATTGATGCTCGGAATGCTCCAGCCCAGATTCATGGAATCCGCAGCCTTGGCGATGAAAACCGCCGCGATCGACAACATGCAGAAGACCAAGGGTCTGAGCCATAGCCGCTCCCCAAGTCGCCGAGAAATAAATTTGAGCCGATCAATAACAGCCATGGAGCTATTCCCCTAGTCGAATATCATGCCCTATAACGCTTTTAGCAGAGGCGCGCGTTCTGTTGCGGCAAAATCCAAACCCCTTCCCATATGGACATTGGAATTTGAAGCTATTCTTTGATGCAGTTTATCCATGACTTTCCATGGCATTTAACCCTCGTCTGCCGCGTTTCGTATTGCGGCGTCGATGCGTCAACAGCCACTGGTTATGTGATCATAGCTTATTCTGACAGTCCCTCGAACACGGGGACTTCCCCTGCCTTCCCATCCCAGGCGGCTTTGCTCGATGAAAAGATGTGCGCAGTTGGCAACATAGTGATTTCAGTGTCCAAACATCCTGCGGGAATGACGAGCAAACCTTCGACCTGTGTGTTTGGCAATGCTGAACCACACAACTTACAAAAGCTTTTGCTGTGGCGAGTACCCGGGAGCGTAAAGGCAGCCACAGATTCTTTACCAGCTACCCAGGTCAATTTAGCTGAATGTGAGAATAGATTTGCCGCATGAGCCGAACCTGTATCTTTTTGGCAGTGATGACAGTGACACAGATAAAAGCTGTCAAAGTCGCCTTTTACCTCAAATCGCACAGCGCCACACAGGCAAGAACCCAAATGATCTGCCATTGGTTATCCTTCTATCTATTCACTGCGGGTGGAGTACACATAATGCCTCAAACACTGGCGGTCGAAACGTCGTGCATGCTATCCAGAACAATGCTCTTTCTGCATTGCACAATCGGCCTTGGCCTTGTTATGTGTGTTTATTTGAAGTTTTACTATATTTAAGGCACAAAAAAAGGCAAGCCATGACAGCTTGCCTTTTTTAAGAATTACCGAGCTATCAAATAGCTACGATATTCTCTGCCTGAAGACCTTTTTGGCCTTGAGTAACTTTGAACTCAACCAGTTGACCTTCAGTTAATGTTTTAAATCCCGAGCTAGCAATTGCACTGAAGTGTGCAAATACGTCTGGACCAGACTTTTGCTCGATAAAACCAAAACCTTTTGATTCGTTGAACCATTTCACGGTACCAGTAGTTGTATTAGACATAATAAATATCCTGTATATGAAAAGTATAAGAGTGCCTTCGTGAGACACGAATAAGCGGGAAATATAAATTGAAATTTAGAAACTACAGGACGAAGAACTACAGAGAATACGACGAAATGGAGATAATCAAAATTGATTTACTTTCAAGCTGCGAACACAGTATAGGCCATACTGGACAAAGTCAAACTATTTCCCAGGCTCGTGACACATAACGCATAGGGTGTAGGACAAGTGAAGCAAAGGGGAATACGGTCCCGCACGACCCACTTGTTAAATGCTCGGGGTTGGTTCGCCGTTGCGGGCTCCGGAGTCCATAACACCCGAAGCTAATTTGTTGAATGGGGGTTTTCCCGAAACCGACCATCACTGGGCAATAAAAAACCCGGCTAAAAAGCCGGGTTTTTTTATTGATGGCGGTGAGGGAGGGATTCGAACCCTCGATAGGGGATTAGCCTATACTCCCTTAGCAGGGGAGCGCCTTCAGCCGCTCGGCCACCTCACCAAAACTGTTACTTTATTCTTTTTTATCTACTAACTGAGGCACTCCCCTGGGTCGCGCATTGCTTCGGGCCTCTGGCCCTCGTCCCTGCGGGATCGACCTTCGGTCGCCCAAGTTGACTTGCAACTTGTCAGCCGCTCGGCCACCTCACCTAAAACTCGTTCTCCAGCCACATCACCTGCCAATGGCAGCCTATGCTGGTGAAATCTATTTTGAGGCTAAAAGGAAGGAACCATGCCGCCTCAAAAAAGTGGCGGCATGATAACATACCATCCGGAAAATCAAAGGGGATTCAGATTACTCTGTAGTTCCCTTTTCTTCTTGTATCCGCTGGTAGATTTCTTCTCTGTGAACGCTGACATCCTTGGGGGCATTGACGCCCAGGCGAACCTGGTTACCTTTGACTCCCAACACGGTCACACTGACGTCATCTCCGATAATCAGAGTTTCGCCGACTCGACGGGTAAGAATTAGCATAGTTAGCTCCTATATACTGCCATTCTCCAGTGGTTACACTGGCTTTCCTTTTTTACCCAGTCTTGTTTTTGTTGTTACTGGGGCACCTTTTTAGGTCGTTGCCAACACAATAGGCGCTAAAACTATACCAATCATTCCATAATGGCGTAAATAGCCGATTTTCACTCCACTTTATCTTTTTCTTCCAGCTCAAAGGCACTATGCAGGGCACGCACTGCCAACTCGAGATATTTTTCATCAATCACTACGGTGATTTTTATCTCTGAGGTGCTGATCATCTGGATATTGATGTTTTCTTTTGCCAGTGCTTCAAACATTTTTGCCGCCACACCCGCATGGGAGCGCATACCCACCCCCACAAGTGCCAGCTTGGCAATGCCGGAATTGGTATCAACAGCAGAAGCACCCAGCTCAACGGCGATGGATTCAACAACTTCTTTTGCCTTGGCCAGTTCATTACGATGTACAGTGAACGTCAGCGACGCAGTATTGTCCTCCGCAACGTTCTGCACAATCACGTCCACTTCAATGTTTGCACGACCCACTGCACCCAGAACTTTGGAGGCAATGCCCGGCACATCAGGAATACCGCGGATTGTCAGTTTGGCTTCATCACGGTTAAACGCAATGCCGGAAACAACTGGTTTTTCCATATCGTCATCATCCTCAAGGGTGATCAGAGTTCCGGGGCCGTCCACAAAGCTGGACAGCACCCGTAGGGGTACTTTGTATTTACCTGCGAATTCCACAGAACGTATCTGCAGAACCTTTGAGCCCTGACTGGCCATTTCCAGCATTTCTTCAAAGGTAATTTTATCGAGTCGGCGCGCACCTTCTACCACCCGGGGGTCTGTGGTGTAGACACCGTCGACGTCGGTATAGATCTGGCACTCATCGGCTTTCAGCGCAGCGGCAAGGGCAACGGCTGTGGTGTCGGAACCGCCACGCCCCAGCGTGGTGATATTGCCGCCACCATCAACGCCCTGGAAACCGGCAACCACGACCACGCGACCAGCAGTCAGGTCTTCCTGCATGCGGTGGGCATCAATTTCTTCGATTCGCGCTTTTGAGTGGGCGCTGTCGGTAAGAATACGTACCTGGCCACCAGTGTAGGAGCGGGCATCACAGCCACGTTTCTGCAGTGCCATACACAACAGTGCGATGGTCACCTGCTCACCCGTAGAAACCAGCACATCCATTTCACGGGCACTGGGGTCCGGGTGAATATCCTTGGCCAGAGCAATCAGGCGATTGGTCTCTCCACTCATGGCGGAAACCACGACAACCACATCTTCACCCCGTTCGCGGAAGGCGTGAACCTTCTCTGCTACAGCTTCAATGCGCTCGGTTGTACCAACCGAGGTACCACCATATTTCTGAACTATCAGGCTCATGGATTTTCTTCAAGGTTGTGGGCCAAAAAACGGCGGCAATTAAACACTAATTAATAAACAAAGTTAAGGAAAATACCGCTTAGACCTTAGTCTCCAAGCTGCTCTTTTACCCATTGTGTTGCCGCAACCAATGCGCCAGGCAACGCCGCCAGGTCGGTACCGCCACCCTGTGCCATATCCGGGCGACCACCGCCTTTGCCACCTACCTGTGCAGCAACAAACTGCATCAGCTCACCGGCTTTGATACGGCCCGTCACATCCTGGGTCACTCCGGAAACCAGCGCCACTTTGTCACCACCGCTAGCAGCCAGCAGTACCACTGCAGAGCCCAGCTTGTTCTTGAGCTGGTCCACCGTGTCGCGCAAGGATTTTGGATCGGCACCCTCAAGGTTGGCCACCAGCACTTTGATACCGTCAACCTCCTCCGCCTGTGAAGCGAGGTCACTGCCGGCCGAGCTGGCCAATTTACCTTTTAACTGTGCGTTCTGCTTTTCCAGCTCTTTCAGTTCTGACCAGAGACTGGCGGCCTTCTGCGCCACATTCTCGGCATTGGTTTTCAGTAAACCTGCCACCTCATCGATTTGAGACTGAAGGCCATCAAGATAGGCCAGTGCCTGTGCGCCTGTGACCGCTTCTATACGGCGGACACCAGAGGCGATACCTGCTTCACTGGTAATCTTTAGTAGACCGATATCACCAGTTCGCGACACGTGGGTTCCACCACAAAGCTCCACGGAAAAGCCCTCACCCATGGTCAGCACCCGAACCACGTCTCCATATTTTTCACCAAACAGCGCCATAGCGCCTTTTTCGCGAGCACTGTCCATATCACAAACGTCGGTTTGTACCGGCGTGTTGCGACGGATTTCATCATTGACGCGCTGTTCAATGGCCTTTAACTCTTCCGGCTTGACCGCCTCGAAATGACTGAAGTCAAAACGCAGTCTTTTGCTGTCGACGAGTGAACCCTTCTGGCTGACGTGATCGCCTAGGATTTCCCGCAGCGCCGCGTGCAACAGGTGTGTGGCAGAGTGATTCAGGGCCGTGGCAGTACGCACCCGGCTATCGACCCGGGTATCCAATGACTGACCGACACTAACTTCCCCACTGAGCAGGGTGCCGATATGCAGGCAATGGACACCTTGCTTCTGGCAATCGCGCACTTCAAATTCCATGCCCGCTGCGTTCAGGTACCCACTATCTCCTGCCTGACCGCCGGACTCGGCGTAGAAAGGGGTCTGATCGAGAACAACGACCCCTTCATCACCAGCGGCTAACGTATCAACCTGTTCACCGCTTTTCAGCAGAGCCACAACGGTACCCTGCCCTTCGGTACCCTCGTAGCCGGTAAATACCGTTTCACCGTCCAGATGAAGTTGGTGGGTGTAATCCACTTTGAAGGAACCGGCGGAACGTGCACGTTGGCGTTGTTCTTCCATGGCCACTTCATAACCAGCCATATCCAACGTCAACCCTCGCTCACGGGCGATATCATTGGTCAGGTCCACCGGGAAACCGTAGGTGTCATAAAGGGTGAAAATCACATCCCCGGGAATCACCTCTGACTGCAACTGGTCGAGTGCGTCATTCAGCACTGCCATACCATTGTCCAGGGTTTTGGCAAACTGCTGCTCTTCCGCCAGCAGCACTTTCTCCACCTGGGCCTGAGCCTTGGCAAGTTCGGGGTAGGCGTCGCCCATTTCGACCACCAGCGCTGCAACCAGCTTATGGAAAAATGCCTGATTCTGCCCCAGCTTATGACCGTGACGAATAGCGCGACGGATGATCCGTCGCAGCACATAGCCACGACCTTCATTGGAAGGCAAAACGCCGTCGACGATCAGGAAGCTGCAAGAGCGGATGTGGTCTGCTATCACTCGCAGGGATTTGTTTTCCAGGTCGTCACAGCCGGTAACGGTTGCTGCAGCTTTCAGTAGCGCCTGGAACAGGTCGATTTCGTAGTTGCTGTGCACGCCCTGCATTACTGCTGCGATACGCTCCAGTCCCATACCGGTATCAATGGAAGGCTTGGGCAAGGGCTCCATAGTACCGTCAGCGCTGCGTTCAAACTGCATGAACACCAGGTTCCAGATTTCAATGTAACGATCGAGGTCGTCATTCTCACTGCCCGGTGGCCCACCGGGCACATCGGCACCGTGGTCATAGAAAATTTCCGAGCTCGGTCCACAGGGGCCGGTGTCACCCATCTGCCAGAAATTATCTTCATCCAGTCTGGAGAAACGCTCAGCACTGACACCAAGCTCCTTGAGCCAAATATCCGCAGCCTCGTCATCGGAAATATGCACGGTAACCCAGAGGCGTTCCGGCGGCAGTTGCAGAACCTCTGTCAGGAATTCCCAGGCAAAGCGAATGGCATCGCGTTTGAAGTAGTCACCAAAGCTGAAGTTGCCGAGCATTTCAAAAAACGTGTGATGTCGGGCGGTATAGCCCACGTTTTCGAGATCGTTGTGCTTGCCCCCGGCACGCACACAGCGTTGCGAGGAGGCAGCCCGGCTATAGGGGCGTTTTTCCGCACCCAGAAAGACATCCTTGAACTGCACCATTCCGGCGTTGGTAAACAGCAGGGTCGGGTCATTGCCCGGCACCAGGCTGCTGCTGGGAACAGTGGTATGCCCCTGGTCTGCAAAGTAACTCAGGAAGGCTTCGCGAATCTCGGCACTTTTCATAAACAATCACTTTCCACGACCTGTCTACAGGTCAATTCCAAAACGATAGGTTGGGGGTTTATTCAGAAACCCAGGCTGTCCTCGGAGAACTTCTTGTTTCCGAGTATATGCAGATGCAGGTGAAACACGGTTTGTCCCGCCCCGGCGCCGTTATTGACCACGACCCGAAAGGCTTCTTCTACCCCAGCCTGCCGGGCAATATCACCCACGGTCAGCATAAGATGTCCAAGTATTGCCTTATCTTCTGGGGAAGCATCCACCAGACGGGGTATCGGCTTGCGGGGAATAACCAGCAAATGGGTGGGCGCCTTAGGTGCAATATCGCGTATAGCGATGCAGTGTTCATCTTCATAAACGATGTCTGCTGGTATTTCACGATTGATAATACGAGTAAACAGGGTTTCTTCTGACATGGTTGCAGCCATCTCTGTTAATGGTCGTTACCGAGCTTTTCGTCCACGGTCAGTGGACGCGCCTCGCTCTCCAACATCACGGGAATGCCGTCGCGAATAGGGTAGGCTAACCCACTGGCCCGACACACAAGTTCGTCATGCTCTTTATCGTATTCCAGAGGTGCCTTGCTAACCGGGCACACCAAAATACTCAGTAATTTTTTATCAATCATCAGGGACCCTGGCGACATTAACTCCAGGGGTGAAGTTTAAGGGAAAGGGGACGCTGTGACCACGCCCGAAAGTGTCAGGTGCTGGGGTTCCAGGGAAGAGTTTTCAGGGACGAGTTTTCGGGTTAGGAAAGCTTTCCATAATCACGGCGGGATCGAGCCGCACATCAAACCAGTTAATTCGCCAGTCGAGATGAGGCCCAGTCGCCCTGCCCGTCGCCCCAACCTTGGCAATCAGGTCACCGCTCTCGATTCGCTGTCCATTTTCCACCAGCACTTTGCTCAGATGGATAAACGTCGAGCTGATACCATAGCCGTGATCGATGATCAGCGTTCCGCCGGAATAAAACATATCCTGATGCACCAGTTTCACTACCCCCGGGGCCGGTGAAAACACATCGGTTCCCGTGGGTGCGGCAATATCCAGCCCATAGTGCGGCCTGCCCGGAGTTCCGTTGTAGACACGACGACTACCGTAAACACCGGTGATGGGACCTTCCAGCGGCCTGCGGAATCCTGACAAAAAGTCCAGTCGGGCATCATCCGCCGTTCTCGCCCCGGCAACCATGGCGGCTTCTTTGCGGATACGCTCCAGCACTTCTTTCGGCGGGGTCACCGTTTTCTGGGGCACTCCGTTGACCCGTTGCTCCTCATAGGTGCGTTGCTTCACTGGAAAACGATGCGCTTCGGTGGCCTGTCCATCCTTGACCACCACCTGGATTTCAGCAGGGGCATCACGGCCCAGGCCAAATACAAAACGCCCCGCCTCATCCACTCGAACCGGTCGGCCCATCAACTCTACCTGCTGACCCGGATTGACCTGCCCCACCAGCATACCGCCCTGTATAAGATCACCAGATAGCTCAATGGCGTTGGCGCAAGGAGGCAGCACGGAGAGAAAAACTAGCAACAGGGGTATTCTGAACATAGACGGTGGCGTCTCGACGGGTCTCTGGGTTACAAGATATCAGTTACTGACGATTGTCGTGGTAGGGCTCGAGTGATTCTACTTCACAGCGGGCACCCGTGTGCAACACCCGGATGGCATTGGTACTGGGACAGACCCGGTTATTCTGGGCGGTGTGCACAAAGCCGTATTGCTCAATGCCCTGGCAGTCGCCGCGGAAACGCATCAGCACCCGCTTGCCACCGATCAATTCAATCATGGCCGCATGTGCGTTGAGCACATAGAAATGATGCACCAAGGCGCTGTTGAGACAACCATTCTCGATTCCCCAGAGAGACAACTCTGCGTCCGGATCTGAACTGCCTGTTACGTAGGCCGGGGCGGCGTAAGCCCGAGGGATAAACAGCTGCCCGGCGACAGTGACGACTGCCAACAACAGAAATATCCAGCTCATTCGTGACCGCAAAATCACACCTCTGACGCACTAAGAAACTGTTTGATTAGATTACCCGTCGAACAATCCGTTCCTCGTCAGGCGCATTTATTTTTCTGAATGCTATGATAGCCCGACAGTCAGATCAACGGATAAAGTCACTACCATGCATACTGACCTGCCGCCCTTTTTCCCGCCCAAGGGCATGGGCAACGCCCACCTGCAAAGCATACTTAACAGCATGGGACCCAGGCCCTGGAAAGTAACCCGAAACAGCTCGGCCATGACGGCACGCAGCCAGACCCTGTTACTGGAAGGTCGCTACGAAAACCAACCGGTTAAATTGCTGGCCTATTTTGATCAGGCGGACCGCAGTAACCAGCGTCTCGCCATTCTGCTGCACGGATGGGAAGGCAGTGCACAATCGACCTACCTGTTATCGGCGGCCAACCACCTCTACCGGCAAGGCTTCAACATTCTGCGTCTTAATCTTCGTGATCACGGCGAGAGTTTTCACCTGACCCCGACAGCGTTTAACTCGACTCTATCAGAGGAGATCAGTACTGCAATTGCCTCTTTTCTGAAGGCATCACCTCACCGGGAACACTACCTGGCCGGTTATTCGTTGGGGGGAAATTTTGCTCTGCGTATTGCTGCCGACGCTGGCGAAATACTTGGTCTGTCTGCTGTCACCGCTATCTGTCCGCCCGTCGACCCCGCCCATGCCATGGATCGCATCATGGCGGGTCCCATGTATCGCAATTATTTTCTCGACAAATGGAGCAACTCACTGCGCACGAAACTGCATTACTACCCTGAACTCCTCAACGGCGGCATGCTGCCCCGATTTGAAGTGCTCACCGATCTGAATGATTTTTTTGTCCGTGAGCTCACGCCCTATGGGAATGCCGAAGAATATTTTGCTGCCTATGCCCTGTACGGCGATCGCCTGAACAACCTGCAGGTACCGGCCTACCTGATCACCAGCGAAGATGACCCCATCGTGCCGGTGTCAGACCTCACCAAGTTGAATAAGCCACCATCACTGCGCGTAGTTGTGACACCACGGGGTGGGCACTGTGGTTTTATTGAGAATTACCGCCTCGACAGCTGGGGTGACCGCTGCCTGTCACAGATTTTTAATCATCATCGAAACACGACCTAATCTGCTCACTACTGAAACCCCGATATTGCAAGAAACGGCTGCGGCGCGCCTGCTCCTGAAAACTGTTGCAAGGAGTGCCCCCGTATTTGCGTTGCACCACCTCGGCAGCCAGTTGAAACCAATCCTGCCCACAGGAAGCCAGGGCCTCCTTGGTGTCTCCTGAAGTAACGCCCCGCTGCTGTAACTCCTGACTGATACGGTATGGCCCCTGCCCCTTGCGAATGCGCGATGCAATAAATGCTTCTGCAAACCGGCGGTCACTTTGCAGATTGTCCCGCTGCAACTCGCTTAACACCTGAACGATGTGCTCTTCAAACTCGGGAAATTTTGTTGCCAGCTTTGTTTCCAGCTCGTGGGCAGAATGTTCCCGCCTAGCCAGTAAATCCATGGCCCGGAATCGTAACAATGCCAGCGAGTCCTTCGCTTCAGTGTCACTCATGAGTCACCAGCGGTCAGGACGGTTTTACCGGCGACTCTGTCTGACTGGAAGGGGGAGGCAATTCAGTCATCGTATTGGCCGCCTGTGTTTCATCCGGGTTTTTGACAAGCCCAAGCCACTGACCAACCTTGCGCAGAATACGGGCTACCAGACGGATCAGCTTGGGCAACAACCAAATCACCAATGCGATAAACAGCACCATCAAACACAGGAATAACAGGGGATAATTAAACATGGCCCACAAACCACCCAGCACCATCAGGTCTTCACTGATCGACGCCGCCCAGTTGGTAAAGGGCTCCGGGGAAGTGTTGATCAAGGCCCTGGTCGACGCCTTCGTCAGGTGGCTTGCCCCCGCCATAGTGCCGCCCATGATGCCCGCAGCGATTTCCAGTGCTGGTGTCACATCTCCCACAGCCCCGGCTGCCAGCATGGCTCCAGCGGGTATGCGGATAAAGGTATGCAGCGTGTCCCAGCCGGTATCCACCCCAGGAATCTTGTCAGCAAAAAACTCCACCACGTACATGGCCCCAGCAGCAAAAATAACCAGTGGGTCCTGCAGCACCGTCAGCTCGGCAGGCAGCTGCACATTGCCCGTCGCACCGGCCAAACCCAATACCAGGAGCGCCGCATACAGGTTAATTCCACTCGCCCAGCCCACACCCATGGTCAGAGCAATAACACCGATTAATTCCTGATAATGTTCCATTTATAGCTCCTGCCGGTCCAATGCCGACCACTATACACCCTTAAATTATGGCGCTTTGTTTCTGCCATCGCCAAGTTATGGCAGATCACCCTGTTCCCGCCGCAAATCATCGGCCTGAAAGGGTATCGCCAATAACTGCCAGAACCCTCTGTCTTGCTGGCGATCAAGACCAATCGACATCTCAGGGGTGCGAGGAGTCTTTGAACGACTGCCGAACAGGCGGTCCCAAAAACTGAAAATAGTCCCGTAATTACTGTCCGTGTCCTGCTGTACAACATGATGATGCACCCAATGGATTGAAGGCGTAATTACCAGAAATGACAGCATGCGCTCCATGCGCTTCGGCAGGCGAACATTGGAGTGGTGAAACGCTGTAGAGATCAGCACCAGTGTCTCAAACACGATTACTGAGGAAATAGGCAACGCAAAGCAGAAGATCACAGCCGCCCGGAATAATGCTGAGAGAATCACCTCACCAAAGTGAAAGCGCACGGCCGAGGTGACATCGAGCCATTGGTCGAGGTGGTGAACGCGGTGAAAACGCCAGAGAAATCCAAGCCGGTGGCTGGCCCGGTGCCACCAGTAAATCCACAAATCCAGCAATAGCAAATCGAAGAGCAGCCACGACCAGGAAGGCACCCAAGCCGACCACCAGTAATGGCTGTGACTGGTAGCAAACAAGGTTACAGGCAGCACGATGAGGACTGAGGCGAACAGATTGCAGACCCACAAACCCAGATTCTTACTTAAACGTGTGGCGCTTGCGATACCAGCAGGTGCCGGAACAGCCGGCACGACGCGCTCAGCGAGAAACAACAGCAGCAAGATCACAGCCACTACCAGGCTTTTGTAGGCCACCAGTTCATTCATTGCTTGCTCCACATCGTTGTCGCCGATATAACCACACCACCTCCTTCAGATAGAAAAACTCCATAAAGATTACAGACAGCCAAACCAGACAATCGTCTTATAACCAGACAAAAAAAACCGCGCAGGTGCTTGCGCGGTTTTTTGGTAGAACGCCAGTGTGATCAGAGATCCGCGGCTTCTGTTTCTGCCGGGTCGATCTTTTCCGCTCTATCCTTGGGTTTTGGGGCGGGCATCAACTGCTCACGTATTTTTTTCTCGATTTCTGCAGCGACCTCGGGGTTTTCCCTCAGGTATTCACAGGCATTGGCCTTGCCCTGACCAATTTTGTTGCCATTATAGGCATACCAGGCACCGGATTTATCCACCAGTCCACATTTCACCCCCAGGTCCACTACTTCACCCAGTTGGTTGATGCCAGCACCGTAGAGAATCTGGAATTCACACTGCTTGAACGGCGGTGACACTTTGTTTTTCACAACCTTGACGCGGGTTTCATTACCCACCACTTCTTCACCTTCCTTCACAGCGCCAATACGGCGGATATCCAACCGCACGGATGAATAGAATTTCAGTGCGTTACCGCCGGTAGTCGTTTCCGGGTTGCCGAACATGACGCCGATTTTCATACGAATCTGGTTGATAAAGATCACCAGGCAGTTGGCCTGTTTGATATTGCTGGTCAGTTTACGCAGCGCTTGGGACATCAAGCGGGCTTGCAGGCCGACATGGTGATCGCCCATTTCGCCCTCGATTTCTGCCCGCGGGGTCAACGCCGCGACGGAGTCGACCACCAGCACGTCAATGGCGCCTGAGCGCACCAGCATGTCCGTCACTTCCAGTGCCTGCTCACCGGTATCCGGTTGGGACATAATCAGGTCATCGACGTTAACACCAAGCTTTTCAGCATAGATAGGGTCAAGTGCGTGTTCGGCATCCACAAAGGCACAGGTGCCGCCCAGCTTCTGGGCCTCGGCGATTACCTGAAGGGTCAACGTGGTCTTACCGGAAGATTCGGGACCATAGATCTCGACAATGCGCCCCTTTGGCAAGCCGCCAATACCCAATGCGACATCCAAGCCCAGCGAACCGGTTGAAATGGCCGGGATGGCTACGTGTTCCCGGTCACCCATACGCATGACAGTTCCCTTGCCGAACTGGCGCTCAATCTGGCCAAGTGCCGCCTGAAGTGCTTTTTCCTTGTTTGGATCCATGACCGTTGCCTCTTTCGTACTTTAACTTGAAGATATTCACTGAATGTCGGTTAGCTTAACGCAACATTACACTACTGTATAGTCATACAGTAGTTCATTTTTTCAGCATGGCAATCAGGCCGCTCAGTGCGGTGGCCACGGCTTCATGCCGAACCTGGTCGCGGTTGCCGTCAAAGTGCAGGCAGCGGGTGCTGATTTCACCGTCCCCGAGCGCCCAGCAGAACCATACGGTTCCCACTGGCTTTGCCTCGGAACCGCCGTCCGGACCCGCGATACCACTGACAGCCACAGCAATATCGGCTTCGGCTTTTGCCAGTGCTCCCCGAGCCATTTCTATCACCACGGCCTCACTGACGGCTCCCTCTCTGGCCAGCGTATCGGGAGACACACCCAACATGCTCTGCTTGGCTACGTTGGCGTAGGTCACCAGCCCCAGCCTGAACCAACTCGAACTGCCGGCGATATCCGTGATGGCGCTGGCAATCCCGCCACCGGTGCAGGACTCGGCACAGGTAACGGTAGCGTTCCTGCTCAACAGCAGCTCGCCGAGCTGCTGAGCCAACATACGGGTGGTAATCGTCATAGTGGGACGGTAATTCAGTGCCGCGACCCGATGCAAGTCATAACCCGGCACCACCTGCTAGGGAAAAGTCACCGTAACCAGCGTTTCGTAGTGATAGGTCCCAGGAAACAGATCGATCAAACTGATGTGTTCAATACTGCACTGGCTTCCCAGCAGCTGCAGATCACGCACAAGAGTCGCCGCATTACAGCTCACATAAATAAGTTTTTCCGGTTTCAGCGCCTTGACCCATTCGTGCAGAGCCGGAAAGCCCTTGCGGGGCGGATCGACCAGTAATACGTCGAACTTCGAGTGGGGACTCCGGGCGCGGAAAGTGCGCAACGCCGTCTCCGAAAACAAGTCGAGATGGAGAAAGCTCAGCGTCTGTTCTTTGACCCGCTCCGGGGCAAAGTCCACCATTACCCGGTCAATGGCTGGCTGGCGCTCAACAATCAGTTCTGACAAGTTGCCCTCTCCGGAGAACAGGTCCAGCAACTTGCCGCTGTTCCTGTCACCAAACTGAGCCAAAACCGTATTGCGCAGCACCTCATTCATGGCTCCATTGACCTGGGTAAAACCGCCGTGGGCATAGGGACTATCCCACGCCGTGCTAACGCCATCACCGGTCAAGTAAATTTCGCAGTGCCCCTTGCCTGAATGCTGTTCTGTCCATTCCGGTTGCTGGTAGAGCGCATCCATAACCGGTTTCAATTGTTCGTCCACAATCTGACACCCCGGCACCGGCAACACCGTATCTGCCACCGGGTCGAGCATACCGATATATTTGTGGCGGTAATGAAGCTGTACTCGATTGCGATAATGCAGGCGCTGCTCGGTACCGTGCACTTCCACGTTGGGCAATGCTCTATCCAGTCGTTTCAGGTGGCCGGCCAGGGCATCTGTTTTATAGGTGAGTTCGCTCTGATAATCCGTGTGCAGAAAATGGCAGCCGGGACAGTGCTCAAAGTGCTCACAGGCTGGCTCAACACGGTTTTCCGCCCGCTGCTCCAGTGTTTCCAGGCGTGCAAACTGCACCCCCTTACTGGCACGGAAGATGGTTGCCGTACCAGTTTCACCGGGGAGTGTTTTCGCAATAAAACAGGGTTTACCGTCGATATGGGCCACACCCTGCCCCATGGTATCCATGGACTCAATTTCAAAAGTGATCTTGCGACCTGCCGGATTGGAGCGTTGTCGTCTAACGGGCTTTCTGGGTTTCAAGGGAGATTCCTGAACATAACATCATGTTATTAACTAGCTAAAGCTTTGTTGCATTGGTACTTCTGCAACAAAGCCTACCAATTTAGTGGCGCATATTAAGTCGCCATGAAATTCTACAGTGTCAGCCACATTCGCGTCTCGCGCCAATACTCATTGGTACATCAGAAAACTTCGTTTACCTGCAATACCGACAACGCCGCTACAAATTTATACCTTTCTTCCCAGGCTGCACTCCTGCGCCAGACTTAAAGCCCGCAACATTTGCAGTTTTTTTATGTCCGAAGCTTCTTTCAATTTTCCTGACCGAGTCCGCATGAAAATTCTGCTTCGGTTGGCAGCAAAGTACTGTCGTATAAGCCTAAAGGATCATACTGCTGCCACGCTCTTTATCCTCATCGCTTTGGATAACAGCAACCTGATTGTCCAGTTCATTGCACCTCTCTTCCAGTAAAGCGCTTCTAGCCGACTGAACGGATTGCCTTCATATTCAGCAATCAAGCCTTCGCTCGTCCTGAAAAAAGTAGCCACATCCCAAAAACACTTCATCAAGGTTAAGAAACTTCATTTCTGGTAGTGTTTTTTCACCAAGGGTATTCACGTAGAATCCAGCGTTTACCCAACCAGAAGTCCCCCGCATGACGTCAGTGGCAACACCTGAAAATCACACCCCGATGATGCAGCAGTACCTGCGCATCAAGGCCCAGCACCCCAACGAGCTGGTGTTTTATCGCATGGGGGATTTTTACGAGCTGTTCTACGACGACGCAAAAAAAGCGGCGCGACTGCTGGATGTCACGCTCACCGCGCGGGGTAAATCCGCGGGCCAGCCCATCCCCATGGCCGGGGTGCCCTATCACGCCGCCGAAGGATACTTGGCGAAATTGGTGAAACTGGGCGAATCGGTCGCCATTTGCGAACAAATCGGTGATCCCGCCACCAGCAAAGGCCCGGTGGAGAGGCAGGTGGTGCGCATTGTCACCCCCGGCACCATCAGTGATGAAGCGTTGCTGGATGAACGCCAAGACAATCTGCTTGTCGCCGTAAGCTGTGGCAAAGAACAGCAATTTGGCATCGCCACCCTGGATATCGGCAGCGGGCGTTTTCTGGTTCTGGAGGTGGATGGTCCCGATGCCTTGCTGGGCGAACTGCAACGGCTCAATCCGGCTGAGCTTCTGGTCGCTGAAGATTTCCCACACATGGAATTACTGCAGCAGCGCCGCGGCGTGCGCCACCGACAGCCCTGGGAATTTGAAGCCGACACGGCTCGTCGCCAGCTGGTCGATCAATTTGGCACCAAGGACCTGGCTGCCTTTGGCTGTGATCACCTGCCACTGGCTCTGACCGCCGCCGGTTGTCTGTTGCAATATGCGCGGGAAACCCAGCGCGCAGCACTGCCCCACATTCGTAATCTCTGTCATGAGAATCGCGATGATAGTGTGATCCTCGATGCTGCCACGCGACGCAATCTGGAACTCAGCCTCAACCTCAATGGCAATACTGAAAACACCCTTCTGTCGGTGATGGATACCACCGCAACGGCCATGGGCAGCCGCCTGCTGAACCGCTGGCTCAATCGCCCCTTGCGCAACCTGGACACACTGCAGTCGCGGCAACAGGGCGTAGCAGCCCTGCGGGTGGATTACTGTTACGAATCACTGAATGAGCACCTGAAACAAGTGGGCGATATGGAACGGATTCTGGGCCGTATTGCACTGCGCTCTGCCCGCCCCCGGGATTTAACCCGTTTGCGCCAGTCCCTGGCCGCCCTGCCCGAGATCCAGCGAATACTGACCCGGCAGGAACCAGCCCATTTGCAGCAACTGTCAGCCCAGGCTGCAGAATTTCCCGAGCTGGTAACACTGCTGGAGCAGGCCATTGTCGACAACCCACCCGTCGTCATTCGCGATGGGGGCGTGATCGCCGAAGGCTACGACAGTGAACTGGATGAGCTGCGCAACCTCAGCAGCAATGCCGGGCAGTTCCTGGTGGACCTGGAAGAGCGGGAAAAACAGAGCACTGGCATCGGCACCCTAAAAGTGGGCTACAACCGGGTACACGGGTACTACATAGAAATTTCCCGGGCACAGTCCGAGCAGGCACCGGCCCATTATATTCGCCGCCAGACACTCAAGAATGCTGAGCGCTATATCACCCCCGAACTCAAGGCGTTCGAAGACAAGGCCCTCAGTGCGAAAAGCCGCGCTCTTACTCGCGAAAAAGCCCTTTACGAAGACCTGATTGAATCCCTGAACGATCACCTTATCCCCCTTCAGGAATGTGCCGCTGCCATCGCCGAGCTGGATGTTCTGGTCTGCTTGGCCGAGCGAGCTGACAACCTCAGCCTGTGCACACCCACTCTGGAGGCTACTCCGGGTATCGAGGTCTGTGGTGGTCGTCACCCGGTAGTTGAACAGGTGCTGGACACGCCCTTTGTCGCCAACGATCTCAGCCTGAACGAACAGCGCCGCATGCTGGTCATTACCGGCCCCAACATGGGGGGTAAATCCACCTATATGCGGCAGGCTGCATTGATCGTCTTACTGGCCCATATCGGTAGCTGTGTGCCGGCCCAGAGCGCAACGATCGGCCTGGTGGACCGTATATTCACACGCATTGGTTCTTCCGATGACCTGGCGGGTGGACGCTCAACGTTCATGGTGGAAATGACGGAAACTGCCAATATTCTCCATAATGCCAGCGAATCCAGCCTGGTTTTAATGGATGAGATTGGACGTGGCACCAGCACCTTTGACGGCCTGTCCCTGGCCTGGGCCTGCGCCTTGGAGCTGGCGGAAAATGTTCGTGCATTCACGCTGTTTGCCACCCACTACTTTGAGTTGACGGCATTGCCGGATAAAACAGCGGGCGTGGCCAATGTTCACCTGGATGCCACGGAGTACAACGACGACATTGTATTTCTGCATGCTATTCAGGAAGGTCCGGCCAGTCAGAGCTATGGCATTCAGGTAGCCAAGCTGGCGGGCATACCTGCCACGGTGATTGCCCTGGCCCGTCAGGAACTGGCACGCTTGGAAGCCGGAGCCCATCCCACGGTTATCCCGGTAGCAGCAAAAAACACTGATCAACCGTTGCAACAGGAGCTGTTCAGCGACCCGATCGGCGCAGCACTCCGGGGCGCGCTGAGTGCCGTCGACCCCGACGATCTCACACCAAAACAGGCCCTGGAGCAGCTTTATGCCCTGAAGCTGTTGTGCAAGGATCAATAAAGATTCACAAAGCACCGCATAATTCCTCTCTGGTGCTTTAAAACGCGGATTTTATTTCTGTATAATGCGCCGCTGTTCCTTTATCTGCTTCACGGAGAGCACCCAATGACCTTTATCGTTGGCGAAAACTGCATCAAGTGCAAATACACTGACTGTGTGGAAGTTTGTCCGGTGGACTGCTTTTATGAAGGCCCGAATTTCCTGGTGATTCACCCGGATGAGTGTATCGACTGTGCCCTCTGTGAACCCGAGTGTCCGGCCGAAGCCATCTTCTCTGAAGACGAGCTACCCGATAACCAGCAGGTTTACCTGGAACTGAATGCGGAGCTAGCGGAAGTCTGGCCCAACATCACCGAGAAAAAAGATTCCCTCCCCGATGCCGAAGAGTGGGACGGCGTGAAAGACAAGTTGCAGTACCTGGAGCGTTAAAGCTCGGCAGGTAATCAAACAAAAAAGGCGGCCTATAGGCCGCCTTTTTTAATACCGCACGAAAATCACGGCACATCACACTCGAAACACTGTAAATACATACCGCGTGGGTCATTCAGACGTCCCAACGGATTCAGTTTGTTACCCAGGCTATAGAGCCCCATCAACCAGCTCTGGGGCATCCAGCCCTGGGAACGCTGGACCAGCCAGCCAGCCACCTGGCCATTGGCCAGTTCCTGCAACAACTGCTCGCGAAAATCCAGGGGTTTACGGATTTCTTCAACTTCATATTGCTCCAGCCCAGCCACCCTAGCTGCCGCCTCAATCGCCGCCTGTAAATCGCCCAGTTCATCCACCAGACCCAGCTCCCGTGCTTTTGCTCCAGTCCAGACACGACCCTGTGCCACTTCGTGTATGGCTTCTGGCGAGGTGCCACGAGCATCAGCCACCAGAGAAAGGAAGTGATCGTAGATATGATTCACCCCGGACTGAACAACCTGCTTGGCCTGATCCGACATAGGTCGATCCAGCTGGTACAGATCTGCCAGCTCTGTGGTACCGATTCCATCATTGTTGATGCCGAGCGCCGCGAGGCTTTCTTCAAAGGTGGGAATCACTCCGAACACACCGATGGAGCCGGTAATGGTGGTGGGGCTCGCCCACACTTCGTTGGCCCCCATGGCAATCCAGTAGCCGCCTGACGCCGCGACCGTACCCATTGACACAATCACCGGCAACCCGGCTTTTCGAGTGGCCAGCAATTCCTGGCGAATCACCTCAGAGGCAAAGGCACTGCCACCGGGACTGTCAATGCGCAAGACCAGTGCTTTCAACTGATCATCCTTGCGCGCCTGCTGGAAGCGCTGGGCGAGGCTGTCGCCTCCCACCGTGCCCGCAGGCTGTTCCCCATCGAGAATCATGCCCTTGGCTACAATGATGCCAATCTTGTCACCCACCGGCGTAGGCTCGAGGGCTTCGGCACGGCGGGTATGGCTCAGGTATCGCTTCATGTCGATACCCTGATAATTTCCGTCCTCATCGACACCGGCCAGCTGTCGCAACCGGTCAGCCATCTGCGGCCTGGTCGACAGTTTGTCCACCAGCCCTGTCGCTACAGCCAACTCTGCGGTGTTGCCCTGGTAGGCGGCCAGCTTGGCACCCAGGTTATTGACGTAATCGTTGATGGCATCGATGGGCTGGTTGCGCTGGCTTTCCACCCGGCTGGTATACACCGACCACAGGGCGTTGAGCCAGGCACTGTTGTGCTCTCGGGATGCCGGTGACATATCTGTGCGGGTGAAGGGTTCAATGGCATCCTTGTAGGTGCCAACCCGGAAGACGTTGACGTTGACGCGCAGTTTATCCAGCGCATCTTTGAAATAACTGTGGTAGCTGCCAAAGCCGGCAATCAGAACCGCACCCATCGGGTTGAGATGGATTTCGTCGGCGTAGCTGGCCAGGTAATACTGTTCCTGGGTGAAATTATCACCCACCGCGATAATGGGTTTGCCGCTTTTGCGGAAATCTTTCAGCGCCTTTCCCACATCTTCCAGCTTGGTGAGCCCTCCCCCAAGCAGGTAGTCCAATTCCAGCACCAGAGAATTAATCCTCGGGTCAGTGGCACCGCGATCAATGGCTTCCACCACGTCCTGAACCAGTGTTTCGGCATCTGCAGGACTGCTTTGCTGCATTAACTGTGTCAGCGGATCGGTATAGGTTTTCTGCTCCACCAGAAAACCGCCCGGCGCGATTCGCAATGCCGCGCTTTCGGGCAATGGCTGCACGTCTTTCTGAAACATACTGATAATCAGCGCCACAACAATCAGCACGAACAGCAGGTTAAACAGCACGCGAATACCGTGGGCGAGCCGACCAATAAAGCGGAAAAAACGGCGAATCAATCCTGGTTTGTCACTCATGGGTTATCTTCCTGATAAAGCGAGTATTGTTTCCAGCGACTGAACATCATGGCTGCTCCAAACAGCACCACAATAAGAACCAGTTCTACCGCATCCAGCCAGTTGGCGCTGGGTGCAAACAGGTTGGTCACTGTCACCATAAAATACATCAACGTGACAAAACACAGCATGGAGATGGTCTTGTAACGCTCCCTGCGCAATCCCGGCAGGAAAATCAGCAGCGGCACCATGGTAAAAACCATCAGGCTGACCGGGGTACCCGACCAGATGGCATTCGCCAGTAACACCGCCATTAACAGCAGGTAACTGCCCCAGGTGAGCTTGCGGGCCACACCCAACTTTTTAGAGAGTTGTGAAATTACCTTGGTCATGGGGTCACCAGCTTTTTCGCCAGGGATGCCATGCGTTTTCCCTGGGCGATACAAAGTGCGACCTCTTCTTCTGTCAGGGGCCGACTGCCATCGCCACCAGCCTGATGAGAGGAACCATAGGGCGTGCCGCCGGAGGCGGTGGTGTGTAATGCCTGCTCGCTGTAGGGCAGCCCGGCAATCACCATACCCTGGTGCAACAAAGGCAGCATCATGCTGATCAGGGTGGTTTCCTGCCCCCCGTGCAGCGACCCGGTGGAAGTGAACACCGAGGCAGGCTTGCCGATCAGACTGCCGTTGAGCCAGAGATCACTGGTACTGTCGATAAAATATTTCATCGACGCAGCCATGTTGCCAAAACGGGTCGGGCTGCCAAGTACCAAGCCCGAACAATCGCGCAAATCTTCCTTGCTGCAGTAGACGGCGCCCTCAGCGGGAATCTCGGGCTCTGTTGCTTCGCAGGTTGCCGACACGGGTGGCACGGTGCGCAGCCGTCCTTCCAGCCCGCCCTGCTCAACACCTAGTGCAATCTGTTCTGCCATGGCCCGAGTATGGCCATAGCGTGAATAGTAGAGAACCAGAATATAGGGCATCACAGAATATCCAGAACCTGTTCAGGGGGGCGGCCCAGGGCCGCTTTGTCGCCGTTGATAACGATCGGACGCTCGATCAGCTTGGGATGCTCCACCATGGCAGTAATCAATTGCGCCTCGCTGAGGCTTGGATCGGCCAGATTGTTTTCTTTGTAGGCATCCTCACCCTTGCGCAACAGCTCGCGAGCTGAAATTCCCAGCTTGGCGAGAATATCGGCCAGGGTTTTTTCATCCGGCGGTGTCTCCAGATAGAGAATGATTTCGGGATCGATACCCTGCTCTTCCAGAAGAGCCAGAGTTTGACGGGATTTGGAACAACGGGGATTGTGATAAATGCTGATCATGATCTTTGTGTAAAATAGCCTTAATAAAAAATGCATTCTAGCGGTAAACGACCCAACGGGGCCAGACGACGTAAGGGGACACCAATGACGCCGAAAGACAAGCTGGACATGGCGAAACTATTTTTTCGCCATTTGGGCCGGCGCTTTGCCAACGACGGCTGTCGCCAGAGCGCCGCGGCGCTCACCTACATGAGCCTGTTTGCGGTGGTTCCGCTGATGACACTGATGTATTCAATGTTCTCCCTCATCCCGGCCTTCCAGGGCCTTGGTGAACAGGTGCAGCAGCTGATTTTTAATAATTTTGTGCCCCAGAGTGGCGCAGAAATTCAGGGGTATCTCAGCGAATTTTCCAGCCAGGCCCGCACCCTTTCGGTTGCCGGCGCCGTGATTCTGCTGATCACCTCCTATTTGATGCTGACCAACATCGAGCACACTTTTAACAATATCTGGGGCACTTCAGGCGCGCGACGCGGGCTGTCCAGTTTTCTACTTTACTGGGGCATCCTCAGCCTGGGGCCGCTGCTGCTCGGTATCGGTCTGATGATGCGCACTTACCTGGTCTCTTTCCAGCTGCTCGTCGATGAGGTCGACGTGCTGGGCATTACCGGGCTGATTTTTGAATACCTACCGGTGATCTTTACCTGGGCGGCATTCACGCTGCTGTTTCTTGCCGTTCCCAACTGCCGGGTCTCAGGACGCTACGCCACCATCGGTGGTTTGATCACGACCCTGCTGTTTGAACTGGCCAAGCTGGGCTTTGGCGCTTTGATCGCCCACTCCAGCTACACCACCGTGTACGGGGCGTTTGCCATCGTGCCGATCTTCCTGATCTGGATATACCTGATGTGGATTATCGTGCTGGGCGGCGCCGAACTGGTCCGCTCCATGGAAACGTTCCAGACCGTGTGGCGGGGCTACGATTATCCCGACATGATCGCGGTACTGGTGGTGATGTGGGAGTGCTGGCGCAATCAGCAGGTCGGCGGTTCCCTATCTGACCAGGATGTCATCGCCAGTGGTCTTGAAGAGCAGCACTGGCGGGAGTTGCGCGATGTCCTGATAGCAAAAAGACTGCTGGTGGTGACCAACAATGGCCGCTACATCCTGACCCGTGACCCCCACCAACTGAAGCTCTCGGATCTGCTGCAGCTGAGTGGCCGCAGTGTCACTGCTTTGCCAGGTGCCAAGGCCAACGAGGCGCTGTCTGATTATCACTGGTATGGTCGCCTGTCCGGCATCCTTCGCCAAAGCAACGAACAACTTCAGCAAAACCTCTCTCTAACACTGGCAGATTTATTTGAACAGGAGGCCGATGTTGAGAACGATCATTAACTGCCTGGTTTGTGCACTTTTTCTTAGCCTGACAGGTTGTTCCGACAAGCCCTCCGGTTATCCCCTCATGGACGGTGGCACACTCAATTTCAATGACCAGCACGGCAAGGTCGTGCTGATCAACTACTGGGCGGAGTGGTGTAAGCCCTGCCGCGAAGAAATTCCCGAATTGAATGCCTTCCAGCAGAAATTCAGCGATCAGGTACTGCTGCTGGCCGTCAACTTTGACGGCGTCACCGGCGACAGACTAAAACAGCAGGCCACAGCACTGGGCATAGAATTTCCGGTTCTCGCCGAAGACCCGAGACAGCAGTTTGGGGTCAAACCCAGTGGTGTGCTGCCGGAAACTCTGGTCATTGATCGCAACGGCCAATTCCGGCAGGTACTGCTCGGCCCCCAGAACGAGGAGAAACTTGAGGCCGTGCTCAAGCAGCTGTCAGTCAGTCCACAGGAACAATGACATGAAAGATTGCCGCCAGTTCTATATCAACGGCCATTGGGTGGCACCGCAGAGCGCAGATGACCTGGCAGTGGAAAACCCTGCCACCGAACAGATCATTGCCGTAATTTCTCAGGGTACCCGGGATGATCTCAACCGCGCGGTTGCCGCTGCTAAAAAGGCATTTCAGGAGTATTCCCAAACCACCAGGGAGCAACGCATTGCCCTGCTGGAAGCTCTGCTGGCTGTTTACGAGGCCCGTTACGAAGAAATGGCATGTGCTATTTCGATGGAGATGGGCGCCCCCATCAGTTTTGCCCGCAGCGATCAGGCCGATTGTGGCCGCGGACACCTGAAAAGCGCCCTGCGGGCATTGCGGGATTACCCCTTTGAGCAATCACTGGGCAAGACACTGGTGGTGCGGGAAGCTATCGGTGTGTGCGGGCTGATCACGCCCTGGAACTGGCCCATCAATCAGATCGCCTGCAAGGTCGCCCCGGCGCTGGCCACCGGCTGCACCATGATATTGAAACCCAGCGAGATTGCGCCGTTGAGCGCCCACCTGTTTGCAGAAATGATTCACGAGGCGGGATTTCCTCCGGGGGTCTTTAACCTGGTCAATGGTGCTGGCCCGCTGATTGGTCAGGGGCTGGCGGAACACCCGGATATCGACATGGTGTCCTTTACCGGCTCCACAAGGGCGGGCGTTGCTGTTGCCAAAGCCGCCGCCGACAGTGTCAAACGCGTGGCTCAGGAACTGGGGGGGAAATCTCCCAACCTGTTGCTGGACGATACCGATATGGAACAGGCCGTGACCCGTGGCGTCGCCTGGTGCATGGAAAATACCGGCCAGTCCTGCAATGCACCCACTCGCATGCTGGTGCCCGAACAACACTACGAGCAAGCCGTGGCCATTGCCGCCAAAGCGGCAGCGGCTGTTACTGTCGGCTTGCCCCATGAAGAGGGCTCACATATCGGCCCACTCTCCAGTCGAGCCCAATTTGACAAGGTACAGCATCTGATTGAGATTGCAATCAAAGAGGGCGCGCGAGTGGTGGCCGGGGGACTCGGTAAGCCAGAAGGATTTACCACTGGTCACTTTGTACGGCCCACGGTATTTGCTGACGTCAACAACCGTATGACTATCGCCCGTGAGGAGGTCTTCGGACCGGTGCTGGTGATGATTCCCTACCGCGATGAAGCCGAAGCCATCGACATCGCGAACGACACCCTCTACGGACTGGCTGCCTACATTCAGACCGGCGACCCGCAACGGGGTCAGCGCATTGCCCGGCGGTTGCGTGCCGGCATGGTCAGGATCAACGGTGCTTCCCACGGCTACAACGCACCCTTTGGTGGTTACAAGCAATCTGGCAATGGCCGCGAGTGGGGTGAATACGGGTTTGAGGATTATCTGGAAATCAAAGCCATTAACGGCTGACTTGAGCTCTGTTTTTGCTACCAGCTGAAGACCTGTTTCACGAAGGGAATGCTCAACTTCCTCTTGGCTTCCAGGGAAGTTTTCTCCAGTGTATCGAGACAGTCCATCAACCCGTGCAGATCCCGCGCTGCGCGATTCACCAGGTAGCGGGCCACTTCATCTTCCAGTGTCATGCCACGACGGGCGGCACGAAATTTCAGGATTTCCTCCCGCTGCACATCATTGGGTGCCTCCAGCTGAAACACCGGGCCCCAGCCAATACGTGACCGCAGGTCCGACAGTGCCAGGGGTAGCTCCCGAGGAGCGGCATCCCCTCCCATAAGCAGGTGACCGCCTACATCCCGAACTCGGTTAAACAAGTTGAACAACGCCTCCTGCCAATCATCCCTGTCGGCAATTGCCTGAACATCATCAATGGCCACCAGTGGCAGTCGTTCCAGCTCGGCGAGAACCGCTTCCGGAGGGTACTCCATCAACTCCCTCAAGGGCAGATATTGCACCGGAAGACCGCTGGAGGCAGCCCGATGACAGCTGGCCTGTAGCAGGTGGGAGACACCACTGCCTGGCCTACCCCAGAGGTACACAGAGGGTTCATCACTTTGGGGCCATGAATCACGCAGCAGGGTTAACAGCAAATGCTTGCTGTCACCGGCGGGAACCAGAAAATTCTCAAAGGTGGCGTCGTCGTTGAGTTTGATTTGCAGGCTAAGCTGTTGAGGCACTTTTTGTCTCTAGCCTCTATCCCTAACGCCCGTGCCAGCGGAACAGGTACTCATTGGGGCCTGCACCGGGAAAGTCAGCGGTGGTCTGTTCAACGAGACGGCTGTCGCGACGCAGGGTATCCAGCAGCAGGGAGAAGTCGCCCTCCACATCCAGACGCAGACCCAACCGACCCCCTTCCACAGAATCGACAATCACCTTGCTCACCAGCTCCAGAGATTCCAGATAGCCAGTCACATCGCTGAACGACTGAAAATTGGTAACCTGATCAACGTTCAGAGTCAATTGCTGGGCATTGGTTTGGGGAATAAACGCATACCTACCGGCAATGCGGTCCACCGCCTCATCCACCAACTGATTGATTAACTGCGCTGCCGAGTCTGCCACCCCACTACTGAGATCTTCACCATCCGGCGTTTTCAGCAGCCGCGCACCGCGCCACTGACCATTGGAACTCTGGTAAAGCCTGACGGCCATCCAGTTATCGGTTTTGTAACGTTGGGCCACATCTGCCAGCTGGCCCGCGCTGAAATTCCACACATCCTCTTCTGTCAGCTGCGAACGGTCGGCGAGATCCAGTAATGGCACCATCAACGGCGCGGCCCTTACCTTCATGGCGCTGCCAAGGAGTGACAACAGCTCCGGCTGCTCATCAACCGAGATAAACTGACGCCCCTGCTCCAGCGTGTCGACCACCATCCATACCAGCAACTCCGGCCGGTCTGAGGGCCAGATCTGCAATTGCTGACTGCGTGCCAGCCGATCTACTGCCGCCTGAGCATAGTGAATATTCAGAGCCAAGCCTGGCTGATCCTGGGAATTTGCGGGGTTATAGCTCACATACCCGTATTCGGTGATCAGGCTTTCCGCGCGGGACAGGGATTGGACAATCTCCGGATTAGTCAACACCTGGCTGTTTCCCGTGACCTTCACCAGCACCTGTCCCAAACCGGAACGAATGGCCCGTGCACGTTCAGCCTCGCCCTGATCGGCCACAGGAACCTGCGCCTGATACAGCTCAGTCATTTGCACCGCACTGGCCATGGGGCTGAACATCAGGTTCAGGGCTACCAGGAAAAAGGAAAGGATTAACTGCCGGGTTTGTTTCATGGGGCCGATTGTAACAGCCAGCGACAAATAGACACATTCTCGAACTGCCAGATTTCGCCTTTTCATATAAAATAGCCGACCTTTGTTAAATCCGTCTCACAACCAAGGCACCTCCTATGAGCAATCCCAAACAACCCTCCCTCAGCTACAAGGACGCAGGTGTCGATATCGACGCTGGCAACGCGCTGGTCGAACGCATCAAGCAGGTAGCCAAACGTACCCGCCGACCGGAAGTGCTGGCAGGTTTGGGAGGCTTTGGCGCACTGTTCAGTTTACCCAGCGGTTACAAGGAGCCGGTGCTGGTATCCGGAACAGATGGAGTCGGCACCAAGCTGAAGCTGGCCATGGATCTGGGCATTCACGACACCATCGGTATCGATCTGGTGGCCATGTGTGTCAATGACCTCGTAGTCTGCGGTGCAGAACCCCTGTTCTTCCTCGACTACTACGCCACCGGCAAACTGAATGTGGAAACAGCCGCGGCAGTCGTCACCGGTATTGGTGAGGGCTGCAGCCAGGCCGGCTGCTCCCTGGTAGGTGGTGAAACTGCTGAAATGCCCGGCATGTATGAAGGCGAAGATTACGATCTGGCTGGCTTCTGCGTGGGCATTGTCGAAAAAGACGGATTGATTGACGGCAGCAATGTACATGTGGGTGATGCCCTGATCGGCATCGCCTCCTCCGGCCCCCACTCCAACGGCTATTCGCTGATCCGCAAGATTCTCGAAGTGTCCGGCACCGATGCCCGCTCAGAAAAGCTCGACGGAAAGCCCCTCGGTGAGCTACTGCTCACGCCGACACGCATTTATGTGAAATCCATCCTTGGCCTGGTTGAGCACGCCCACGTACCGGTGCACGCCATCTCGCACATTACCGGCGGTGGTTTGCTGGAGAATATTCCCCGGGTATTGCCGGACAGCGCCAAGGCCGTCATTGATATCCAAAGCTGGCAGAAACCTGTGATCTTCCAATGGCTGCAACAACAGGGCAACGTCGATCCCCTGGAAATGCACCGCACCTTCAACTGTGGGGTTGGCATGGTGGTCTGTGTGCCAGAAAATGCAGCCCAGACAGCCCTCGACACCCTGCATGCCGCGGGTGAAGATGCCTTCATTATTGGTCACATCGCCCACGCGGAACCCGGCGATGAACGCGTAGAACTCAAAGGTTTATAAGTTATGCAAAAAACCCATCAACCCCGTATCGTGGTGCTGATCTCTGGCAAGGGCAGCAACCTGCAATCAATGATCGACGCGGTTCAGATGCGTGTTGTCGACGGCGAAATTGTCGCTGTTATCAGCAACAACCCCGATGCACCGGGCCTGCAAAAGGCAGAGAAAGCAGGTATTCCCACCCACGTGGTGAACCACCGGGAGTTTCCCGATAGGGAAAGCTTCGACGCCTCACTGGCCGAAGTGGTAGAGCAATACCAACCCAACCTGGTGCTGCTGTGCGGTTTCATGCGTATTCTCACCCCGGAATTTGTTGCCAAATTCGAAGGCCGCATGATGAATATCCACCCGTCCCTGCTGCCCAAATACCCAGGATTACATACCCATCAGCGCGCGCTGGATGCCGGGGATACCGTAGCAGGTGCCACCGTACATTTTGTCACCAGCGAACTGGATGGCGGCCCGGCCATTATTCATGCAGAAGTGCCCGTTATGGAGGACGATACCGCTGAGACCCTGGCCGAGCGGGTTTTCGAGCAGGAGCACCTGATCTACCCCATGGCGGTTCGCTGGTATTGCCAGGGTCGTATCGGCCTGAGCAATGGCCGCGCCTTCATGTTCGGCCGCCCGTTACCCCCAAGAGGCCACCCATTTAGTACCGTTCCCCGTGAACGATAACGGCAAATGACCCTCTAAACCCTGAATGTCATTCTTACAGGAAACACTGAACGCCATGCGCCAAGTCTTGCGCCAAACCTTACCTGCCGCCCTGATGGGCGTGCTGGCATTACTGTTCGCCCAAAGTCCAACCGCCCTGGCCGAGAGCGAAGCTGCGCTGGTTCCCTATCAGCTGGCTTATGCGGCAACCCTTAACGGCATGGATATCGATGCCAAGCGGGAATTGCGCGTCAACGGCAACCGCTACGAAATCATCACCAGCGCCAAAAACCTGCTGGGCAGCATTACCGAGGAAGGCACCTTCAGCCTGGATGAGCAGGGCGTGATCGTGGACCATGGTTACGAATACGAGCGCAATATCATCGGCATGAAAAAAACCGAAGAGCTGTCCTATGACCGCACTACCGGTGTTGCCAATTACGAAGCTAAAAAGAAAAAGCGCCAAGTCAAGCTGGATGGCAACTACCTGAACCGCCTCTCCTACCAAGTGCAATTACAGCGCGACCTCAGCAACGGACAAACCACATTGCAATACCAGGTGATTGCCAGGGGCCGACTGAAAGACTACAACTTTGAAATACTGGGTGAAGAAACCCTCGACACCCCTCTCGGCCCGTTCAAGACCATCAAGGTGAAACGAGTGCGCGAGGATGACGACCGGCAAACCATTATGTGGTTTGCCCCGGAGCTGAACTACCTGCTGGTACAACTGTGGCAGAAAGAAGAAGATGGCGATGATCACAAACTGGTGATTAAATCGGGGACAATCAACCGTCAGCCCATCATCAATGGCGACAATCACTCCTAGGAGAGCAGCGTCGTGGCAACACCGGAAATAGGCGGGACACAACCCATCATCACCAATGTTACCCAAGGTGAAACCTACTGGTGGTGTGCCTGTGGTCGGAGCGCCTCTCAGCCTTTCTGCGATGGTTCCCACAGCGGCACTGAATTTACACCCCAATCCTGGCAGGCCCCGAGAACGGGAAAAGTCGCCTTCTGCACCTGCAAGCGAACCGCCAACGCACCGCTGTGCGACGGTTCACACGCGAACATTATTCAGGAGTAACCCATGGAAATCAGGCCCGACGAAAGGCCCGAAAGACAACAACCCCGCAGCAAAGCCGGTGTATGGATTGCCCTGGTGATTGCTGCCGCACTAATCGGTGGTGGCGCTTACTACCTGCTGAGCGGAGGTAACGCGCCCGAAGAAGAACCCACTGCTGCCATAGAATTTGAGCCAGAACCATTACCTGCCCCCCCGGCAACACCGGCACCGTTACCGGAAGTGAAAGAAGAAATCCCCCCGCAGGCACCACCGCCCGAAGTAAAAAAGGTGCCCCTGCCCAGCCTCGACGAGAGTGACAAGCTGGCACGGGAAAAACTCGCCGAACTGACACCCGACGGCAAACTGGAACTATGGCTGCCTGGCGACTTTATTCTCCGTCGCGGCACTACCCTGGTGGATGGTCTGTCACGGGGTATCGTGTTGCGCAAAATGCTCAACGCACCCGCACCGGAAGGCAAATTTGCTGTCCTCAAGGATGGTGCCAAAATTTCTATCGACTCCGCTAACTACCAGCGCTACAACTACCTGGTGGAAACCCTTGAAGCCCTGGATACCGATAGCATCGTGGGACTGTTTCACTTCCTGCGGCCACTGCTGGAACAAGCCTACGGCGAGCTGGGTTATCCACCAGAGAAAGTGGACAAAGCCTTTATCGCAGCACTCGACCAGATACTGGCCACCCCATTCCCGCTGCAACCGGTGTACCTGACCCAGGAGTCGGTTAACTACAAGTTCGCCGACCCCTCATTGGAAGCCCTATCGCCCCTGCAGAAACAACTGGTACGCATGGGGCCGACAAACACCAAGCGCGTGCAGGACAAAGCCAGAGCCATCAGGGAAGCGCTGTTAAAGTAATGAGCATAACCCGACCCTAGTACCGCCTAGCAGCATGACAAGGAACGAAGTCTGATGGAACAGGATGTTACCAACCCTCTCAAGCACACCTATTTCTGACATATATGACACAGTGACGCAAAGTCTTGCGTCACTGTGCCTGTCTATTTAACCATTATGTTTACGGGGTTAACTAAATGAAGTTACTAAAAATCATTACTGATGAATCTGGAAATAAAAAAGACTCTCTAAAAATAATGGAATCTGAATCCATTATTGATCTTAAAAAAGCAGGTGAGCGCTACGCTACAGAGAAAGGGGTTACGGACATATCTTGGCTAGACTGCACACCCCCAACAATGGGTGATAAAAAATTAGCGGATAGAAAGACTAAATTTACACTTAGCATTTCTGAACTCGAGTATCTGGTTATTGAAAAATAAATATAACAAGACGCTGCACCCGGCATTGTAGTTTCCCCGCTTTGATGGATATCCCATGAGTTTTGATGGAATCATTTTTTTATTAATCCTCGCGCTGATCGCCTACTTTTTCTATTGGAACAAGAAGAAGGCACAACTCGCATTTATTGAAAAATACCGTTTCAGCTCATCTATCGGCAAAAAGGTCCAGAAAAAATATCCTCACCTCACTCAAGATCAAATTGACCTGGTCATAAAAGGGCTCCGGGATTATTTCTATATTTGCAACAAGGCAAAGCGACGAATGGTTGCAATGCCATCTCAGGTTGTTGATGTCGCCTGGCATGAATTTATTCTTTTCACAAGGCCATACCAGGCCTTCTGCAAAAAGGCTCTTGGCAGGTTTCTTCACCATACTCCAACCGAAGCCATGCGGACGGCGACGCTGGCACAAGACGGCATCAAGCGTGCCTGGAGACTGGCATGTGCCAAAAGCAACATTAACCCGTCCACGCCAACACGCTTGCCATTACTGTTTTCAATTGACTCCCTGCTCGGCATAGAGGATGGCTTCAAATATTCTTTAGATTGCAAAGATAAATCGTCACCGTTCTACGGTGATGGCTACTGTGCGGGGCACATCGGATGCGCTTCGGGATGTGCAGGTGATTCTGGAGCCCCTTCAAGCTCTAGCGGTTTTTCTGATGGATGCGGCGGGGACACCAGCGGTTGTGGTGGAGGCTGTGGTGGAGATTAGTTGACTGACACATAAAGCTGGATTGAGAGCGGCGATGTTCAGGGTGACTAGGTTACTTGAGGACAAACCGCTAAGATGCTTCCGTCACTCAATCACAACAAGAAATAAACTATGTATCCCATTATCAAAAATGCCCACATTACCTTTGCACTGATCAGCATTGCCCTGTTTTTGCTACGCGCCACCTGGTCGGTAATGGAGTCGCCAAAACTGCAGCAGAAATGGGTGAAAATTGCCCCCCATATCATCGACACACTACTGCTGGCCTGCGCGATTTACCTGATGATTACCCTCAGCCAGTACCCCTTTGCCGAAAACTGGCTGACCGCCAAGCTGCTGGCGTTGTTTGCCTACATCGGATTGGGAACCTTTGCCATCAAACGCGGCAAGACCGCCGGCAGCCGCATGTTCTTCAGCCTGCTGTCAGTGGCAACGTTCTGCTATATTTTTGCGGTGGCCATCACCCACTCACCCACGCTGTAGGCAGGTGAGGGCATCTAACCACGGATGGGGTATCAGGCTTTGGGCAGAGTAACGCCGGTCTGGCCCTGGTACTTACCACCGCGGTCGGCGTAGGACACTTCGCATACCTCATCGGATTCAAAGAAGAGCATCTGCGCCACACCCTCGTTGGCGTAGATTTTTGCTGGCAGGCTGGTGGTGTTGGAAAATTCCAGGGTAACGTGCCCTTCCCACTCCGGCTCCAGCGGCGTGACGTTGACGATAATGCCGCAACGGGCATAGGTGGACTTGCCGAGGCAAACTGTCAGCACATTGCGAGGAATGCGGAAATACTCAATGGTGCGCGCCAGGGCAAAAGAGTTGGGCGGGATGATGCAGTAGTCGCCCTTCACATCGATGAAGGCATCGTTATCGAAGTTTTTCGGGTCGACGGTCTTGGAATGGATGTTGGTGAAAATCTTGAATTCATCCGCACAGCGCACGTCGTAGCCATAACTGGACACCCCGTAGGAGATCACTTTCTGGCCGTTCGGATCAGGCTGACGAACCTGTCTTTCCTGAAACGGCTCAATCATGCCGTGTTGCTGTGACATGCGGGTAATCCACTTATCGGATTTGATGCTCATAGTTTTTACTCAGAATTGACGGCCTGCGGGCCTGCGAATGAAAGAGGGCAATAATACCGGTTTGCACCGGTCGGTCAACGCCCTGTACCAGCTGCCGGGCCGATTATTCGATCACAATTTCAGGAGCGCTGCTGGTGGCTTCCGGAGGCAACATGGCCGCCACCTTGCGGGCAATCTCGCGATAACTTTTTGCCGCAACTCCCTCGGGATCGGACATCACGCTGGGAGCACCGCTATCAACCCCATGACGAATCCCCATTTCCAGTGGCAGCGAACCCAGCACTTCGGTCTGGTATTCACTGGCTACCCGCTCGCCCCCGCCTTCGCCGAAGATATGCTCCACATGCCCGCACTGGCTGCACTGGTGCATCGCCATGTTCTCGACAATACCCAGTACCGGGATTTTCACCTTGTGAAACATTTCGATGGCCTTGCGGGCATCCAACAACGCGATGTCCTGGGGAGTGGTAACAATCACCGCACCGGCCAGCCGGGCATTCTGGGCCAGGGTTAACTGGATATCACCCGTCCCCGGTGGCATATCAACAACCAGGTAATCCAGGGTTTCCCAGAGGGTCTGGTTGAGCAGTTGCAACAGCGCGCCGGTGGCCATGGGACCACGCCACACCATCGGTGTCTGCTCGGTCACCAGGTAGCCCATTGACATGGATTTGATGCCATGGGCCTCCACAGGTACCAGTAATTTACCGCCGATGGTTTCCGGCCGGGTACCTTCAGGCACACCCAGCATGGTTGGGATACTGGGACCGTAAATATCGGCGTCGATAATGCCCACACGATAACCTTCGGCAGCCAGCGCCAGGGCCAGATTCACCGACGTGGTGGACTTCCCCACACCGCCCTTGCCGGAAGCCACGGCGATAATCTGATGAACGTGCTCCAATACGTTTGGAAGTGCGGCTTCTGCCATGGTCTATCCTCTTGACAACAGATGAAAAACCGGTTGAAAACCGGTATAGTTGCGCCCCTTTATCAACGCCCAATCCCAACTTTGACGACAGTAGTTGTAGCCATGACTGAACGCAGAAAAATTCTTGTGACCAGCGCCCTGCCCTACGCCAATGGTTCTATCCATATGGGGCACCTGGTGGAATACATCCAGACCGATATCTGGGTGCGCTTCCAGAAATTGCGCGGCCATGAATGTTACTACGTCTGCGCCGATGATGCCCACGGCACTGCCATTATGTTGAAGGCGGAGCAGCTGGGTATTACACCCGAGGCCCTGATCGACCAGGTACGCGCCGAACACCAGCAGGATTTCAGTGATTTCCTGATCAATTTCGATAATTACCACACCACCCATTCGGAAGAGAACCGCTACTTCGCGTCGCTGATTTATACCCGACTGCGGGACAAGGGTCATATCGCCACCCGGGAAATTACCCAGGCCTATGACCCTGAAAAGAACCTGTTCCTGGCGGACCGCTACATCAAGGGCACCTGCCCGAAATGCAAAACCGACGATCAGTACGGGGACAACTGTGAAGCCTGTGGCGCCACCTATGCCCCCACCGATCTGATCAACCCGGTGTCGGCCATTTCCGGTGCCACGCCGGTGGAAAAAGCCTCCACCCACTATTTCTTCAAGCTGCCTGATTTCGCTGACTTTCTGAAAGCCTGGACCCGTGCCGGCCACGTGCAACCGGAAGTGGCCAACAAACTCGGTGAATGGCTGGATGCGGGATTGCAGGAATGGGACATCAGTCGAGATGCCCCCTACTTCGGCTTTGAAATCCCCGATGCCCCGGGCAAGTATTTTTACGTCTGGCTGGATGCCCCCATCGGCTACATGGCCAGCTTCAAGAACCTGTGCGACAAACTCGGGCTCGATTTTGACGAGTTCTGGGGACCGCATTCTGACACCGAGTTGTACCACTTTATCGGCAAGGACATCGTCAATTTCCACGCCCTGTTCTGGCCCGCCATGCTGGCTAACGCGGATTTCCGCACCCCGTCCGAAGTCTGCGTGCATGGCTTCCTGACGGTGAATGGCAAGAAGATGTCCAAGTCCCGCGGCACCTTTATTAATGCCCGCAGCTACCTGGACCATCTCAACCCGGAATACCTGCGCTACTATTTTGCCGCCAAGCTTTCCGCCAGCGTGGACGATCTGGACCTGAATCTCGATGACTTTATCCAGCGGGTCAACAGTGATCTGGTGGGCAAGGTGGTCAACATCGCCAGCCGCTGCGCGAAATTTATCAGCAAGGGCAATGATGGCGTGCTGTCCAATACGATTGCCGACCCGGTGCTGTGGCAGCGAGCAGCCGGTGCTGCCAACGGCATCGCCGAACACTATGAGAACCGGGAATTTGGCAAGGCCGTTCGCGACATCATGGCGCTGGCCGATGCCGCCAACGAATACATCGCGGGAAAAGAACCCTGGAAGCTGGCTAAAGAAGCCGGGCGTGAACAGGACGTGCAGGATATCTGCTCCCTGGGCATCAATCTGTTCCGGGTGTTGATGCTATACCTGAAACCGATTCTGCCGGCCATGGCAGAGGCATCAGAGGCCTTCCTCAACGATGAATTGAACTGGCAGGGTGAACCCCAACCCCTATTGGGTCACCGTATCGACAACTTCAAGCGGCTGATGCAGCGGGTGGAGAAAGAAAAAGTGGACGCTATGCTGGAAGCCAGCAAAGAAGCCCTGGCAGCCGCCAGCAGTAAACCCCTCACCGGCCCATTGGTGGATGAACCCCTGGCAGCAGAAATCGGCTTTGACGACTTTATCAAGGTGGACCTGAGGGTGGCCTTGATCGTCAAGGCGCAGCCGGTGGAAGGTGCGGACAAGCTGTTACAGCTGACCCTGGATATTGGCGGTGAGACCCGCAATGTCTTTTCCGGCATCAAATCCGCCTACAACGCCGAGGACCTGGAAGGCCGCCTCACGGTGCTGGTGGCTAACCTGGCACCACGGAAAATGCGCTTCGGGGTATCCGAGGGTATGGTCCTGGCCGCGGGAGACGACAAGGGCATTTATCTACTCTCCCCCGACAGTGGCGCCCAACCTGGCCAGCGCATTACCTGAGTCCACAGCTGGGTTTTTATCACTTAATGCTATGCCTTATGGTCAAATAAACTAAAAGGCTCCAGTTTTATACTTAATAGCAGGGTTGACCAGCCGCTATAATGGCTGACCCAATGAGACCGACGATATGCAGGAATTTGCCGTCATTCTGATCAGCGCCATACTGGTGAACAATTTTGTTCTCGTCCAGTTCCTTGGCCTGTGCCCGTTCATGGGGGTCTCAAATAAACTGGAAACGGCTATCGGCATGGCCGGTGCCACCACCTTCGTACTTACCCTCGCGGCCTTGTCCAGTTACATGGTGAACAGCTGGATTCTGGTGCCCCTCAACCTGGAGTACCTGAAAACCATTTCCTTTATCCTGGTAATTGCAGTGGTGGTGCAGTTCACCAAGATGTTTATCGAAAAGAGCAGTCCGCTGTTATACCGGGTACTCGGTGTGTTCCTGCCACTGATCACCACCAACTGTGCTGTGCTGGGCGTAGCCTTGCAGAATACCGCCAAGGCTCACAGCCTGCTGGAGTCCACACTCTACGGCTTCGGTGCTGCGGTGGGCTTTTCACTGGTATTGATTTTGTTTGCCGCCATGCGTGAGCGACTTGCCGTTGCCGATGTACCGACACCATTCAAGGGTGCGGCCATTGGCATGATTACCGCTGGCCTGATGTCTCTGGCCTTCATGGGCTTTAGTGGGCTGGTCTAGGGGCATTCTTCTGTGTACGACCTGATGATTCAACACCCGTTGATCGCGGCACTGGTGGCCTTAGTGGGACTCGCCGTGATTTTTGGCGCGGTACTGGGTTTTGCCGCCATCAAGTTCCGTGTTGAAGGTGACCCCATTGTTGAGCAGATCGACAAGCTTCTGCCCCAGACTCAGTGTGGTCAATGCGGATACCCCGGCTGCCGACCTTATGCCCAGGCCATCGCCGACGGCGATGCCATCAACAAATGCCCACCCGGCGGGCAAACCACGATCAATGCGCTGGCAGCTCTGCTGGATGTGGACGCTCCCACCCTGGATGCGGAACATGGACAGGAAAGCGATATCAAGAAGGTCGCCTTTATCCGTGAGGATGAATGCATCGGTTGCACCAAATGTATCCAGGCATGTCCTGTAGACGCCATCCTTGGTGCTGCCAAGCAGATGCATACAGTGATCGCCAGCGAATGCACCGGCTGTGATCTCTGTGTCGAACCCTGCCCGGTAGATTGCATCGACATGTTACCGGTCCCACAGGGACTGGCGGACTGGAAATGGGAGATGCCCGCCTCCAGTGCCGAGCAGGTCAAAGCCCTGCGCCCCGGCAATATCATCGCCACTGATCGCGGGGACCGGGCTGCATGAGAAAAATCTGGGATCTGGTCGGCGGCGTTCACCCCCCCGAGAACAAACACCAGTCGGTGCAGCAGCCCATTGGCCGCCTGCCCCTGCCTGAAAAACTGGTCATCCCCCTCAATCAGCACATTGGTGCGCCGCCAAAGCTGGTCGTCAATATTGGCGATGAAGTATTGAAGGGTCAGGTACTGGCAGAACCCAATGGCATGGTCAGTGTCGGTGTACATGCACCAACCTCCGGCGTCATCAGCGATATCAGCGATTATCCGATTCCTCATCCATCTGGCATGTCGGCCCGTTGTATTACCCTCATTCCAGACAACTATGATCGCTGGATTGAACACGCGGGCTTGGACGACTTCAGGGCCTGCAGCCCGGCCAAGTTGCTGGAACTGATTCGCGAAGCCGGAATCGCCGGACTCGGTGGCGCGGGCTTCCCGGCTGCAGTAAAACTATCAGCGCGCAAACCGGTCAGCACCCTGATTATCAACGCCACCGAGTGTGAGCCGTACATCACTGCCGATGACATGCTGATCCGCGAACGTGCCGAGGATATCGTTGAGGGTATACGCATTCTCGCCTACATTCTGGGCGACCCCGAAGAAGTCCTGATCGGCATTGAGGACAACAAACCCGAAGCCTATGAAGCACTGCAGCCCTATCTCGCCGACACCAATATCGAACTGGTGGAATTCCCCACCCGATATCCTTCAGGCGGCGAAAAGCAGCTGATCCAGATCCTGACCGGCAAGGAAGTACCCAGTGGCGGCCTGCCGGCAGATATCGGTATTGTCTGCCAGAACATCGGCACTACCTATGCCGTCCAGCGGGCGATCCGCCACGGGGAACCCCTGATCTCCAGGGTCACCACGGTCACCGGTCGGGCCTGTACGCTGAACCGCAATTATCAAACTCTGATCGGCACCCCCATCAGTCACTTGCTCAAGCATAACGGTTACGATCATCACCACTGTGCCCGCCTGATCATGGGCGGCCCGATGATGGGCTTTACCCTGACGGATATGGACGTACCCGTCATCAAGACCACCAACTGTATTCTGGCACCCTCAAAAGAAGAGCTGCCCACCCCACCTCCCGCACAAGCCTGTATACGCTGCGGAATGTGTGCCGAGGCGTGCCCTGCCAGCCTGTTGCCACAACAACTGTTCTGGTACGCACAGTCTCAGAACTACGAGCGCCTGGAAGCTCACAACCTGTTCGACTGCATAGAATGCGGTGCCTGCTCCTATGTCTGCCCCAGCAATATTCCACTGGTGCAGTACTACCGCGCTGCAAAAGGCGAAATTCGCAAGCAGGCCCAGGAAAAAATCAAATCTGATCGTGCCCGGGCACGCTTTGAATTCCAACAGGCCCGCAAAGCCAAAGAGGAAGCGGAAAAAGCTGCCAAACGCGAAGCGCGTAAAAAAGCTGCAGCCGAAGCACGGGCGAAGAGCGGCGATCCGGCCGCCACCACTGACTCGCAAAGCGATATCGTGCAAGCCGCCATGGCTCGGGCAGCAGAAAAGCAGGCCTCGCCGGAAGCACAGAAAGCTAAACTGGAGCGTGGCGTAGCCCGGGCAGAAAACCACCTGCAAACCGTGGAGCAACGATTGCTGGCGGCAGAACAGGAAGGCAATGAACAACAGGTGGAACAGGCTAGAGCTGCAGTAGCTGATGCACGCCTGCGCCTCGATGATGCCCACGCCAAACTACAGGCTCTGGAAACTGAGGGGGCTAGTACTGAAAATAAGGTCATGGATCGGCTACAGGCCAGTCCCAACGAGGCCCTGCAGAAAAAGATTGCCAGCCTCAGGGAGCGTATTGCGATCACTGAGCAGAAAATTGCCGAGGCCGACGACGAAGCACTGAAAACAGCACTACAAAACGGTCTGGACAAGCAGATCGGCAAGCTGAAAGAGGCTGAAAAACAGTTGGCTGAAACCCCTGCTGGTGACGCTGTGTTGACACCGGCAGGCACCACCGATGCCGCTGCCGCGGCGATTGCCAAAGCCCAGGCCCGTGCGGCAGCCATGGGCAACCTGTCTGAAGAAGACAAGCTCCGTGAGTCCATCATGTCACTGGAGGGCCGTATCGAGAAGGCACAGGCCAAACTCGATGAAGCCCGGGCCAGTGAATCCGAACACGTAGATGCCCTGCAGACCGGTCTCAACAAACTGCAGCAGAAGCTGCTGGACAACCGCGAGAAATACTTTGCCCTGACCGGCCAAACCGTATCTTCAGAACAACCACCAGGCACAGAAGACCAACCACAGGATGCGGCCTCTGCCGCCATTGCCCGCGCCCAGGCGCGTGCCGTAGAGCTGGCCAACATGTCCGAACAGGACAAACTGCGAGAAGCCGTAGATTCCCTGAAGGGGAGACTGGAAAAGTCCCGCCAGAAATTGCGTCAGGCGGAAGCCGAAGGCTCAGAACATGTGGAAGCTCTGCGCACCGCCGCAGAAAAACTTGAAGCTAAACTCGTCACTGCCGAACAGCAGCTGGCTGAATACAACGCCTGACGGATAACGCCCATGGCCTTGCTGAAACTCACCTCACCCCATGCACATGCTGCCCAGAATACCGGGGCTGTCATGCGCCTGGTGCTGCTGGCGACAATTCCCGGTCTGCTGGCGCTGACGGTGTTTTTTGGCTGGGGATCACTGATCAATATTCTGATCGCCGGCACCGTCGCCGTCTGTTGTGAGGCTTTGGTCATGCGCTTGCGCAAGCGCCCGATGATGTTCTACCTGCGCGATTGCAGTGCCCTGGTCACCGCAGTTTTGCTGGGGCTGGCCCTGCCGCCACTGGCTCCCTGGTGGGTGGTGGTGATCGGTACAGGATTTGCCATCCTCATAGCCAAGCATCTCTATGGTGGCCTCGGCTACAACCCTTTCAACCCAGCCATGGTCGGGTATGTCGTCCTCCTGATCTCCTTTCCGGTGCAGATGACCGCCTGGGCCACGCCCCTGCCGCTCTACCCCGAAGGCGTGTCAGCACCGAGCTTCTGGGAATCGTTGCAAATTGTTTTTCCGGTACTCAGTCCGGAAAATATCGATGCCGTCACCGCCGCCACACCGCTGGATACGTTCAAACACAACAGCAGTCTGCTGGTGACGCAACTGTATGAAAAAACCCCGCTGTTCAGTCAGGCCCACTGGGCCGGTCTCGGCTGGGAATGGGTAAACCTCGGGTTTCTCGCTGGCGGAATTTTGCTGCTGGCCCGCCGCGTCTTCACCTGGCATGCTCCAGTCGCCATGCTCAGTAGCCTGGCACTGTGTGCCGCCCTGTTTTACGACAGTGGCAGCTCTGCCAGCCACGGCTCACCGCTGATGCACTTACTGTCCGGGGGCACCATGCTGGGGGCATTCTTTATTGTCACCGACCCGGTGACCTCGGCGACCAGCAATCGCGGACGACTGATCTACGGCGCCCTGATTGGCGTGCTGATTTTCATTATCCGCAGCTGGGGTAGTTACCCGGATGCCGTAGCATTTGCCGTGCTACTGATGAATTTTGCCGCGCCCCTTATCGATAATTACACGCTGCCGCGCACCTACGGCCATACCAAATCCCGTCGCGCCACGGAGAAGAAGGAATAGCCATGGCTACCCTGGGGAAATCCATCAGTTTTAATAGTGTAGTGCTCGGCATCTTTGCCCTGATCACCGCGTCTCTGCTGGCCGGTACTTATCTGGGCACCAAAGACCGTATTGCCGATGCCAAACGGGAAGTGGCAAAGCGGGCACTGCTGGAAATTATTCCGCTGGAACAGCACAGCAATGACCTGCTAATGGACACGTTACCTGTGCCCGCAAATTTTCTGCACACGCTGGGCCTGGATGATGAGGGCGGCGACATCAATATCGCCCGCCAGGGAGATGAGCCGATTGCGGTTATTGTTCCCGCCGTGGCACCCGATGGCTACAACGGTGATATTCAGTTGATTGTCGGCATCAATATCGATGGCACACTGGCCGGGGTCCGCACTATCTCCCACCATGAAACACCGGGGCTGGGCGACAAGATCGACCTGAAAAAGAGTGATTGGATTCTGGGTTTTAACGGCAAGTCCCTGACCAACCCGCCACCCTCCCAGTGGAAAGTGAAAAAAGATAAGGGAGACTTTGATCAGTTTACCGGCGCCACCATCACGCCTCGCGCCGTGGTCAAACAGGTCTACAAAACCCTCAAATACTACAATGAAGACCAAGAACGGCTACTGAAAGCTGCCCGAAAAAAACCGGCAGTTACCCATCAGACCAGCGAGGAAGCCAATAATGGCTAGTACCAGCTCACGAGAAGTCGCCCATAACGGATTATGGAAGAACAACCCGGCACTGGTTCAACTGCTGGGGTTGTGTCCCCTGCTGGCGGTTACCGGATCGGTGGTGAATGCACTGGGACTAGGCCTGGCTACCATGCTGGTTCTGGCTGGCTCCAACACCGTGGTTTCAATGATTCGCAACCATGTTTCCGAGGCAGTCAAAATCCCCGCCTTTGTGATGATCATTGCCACGTTCACCACCTGCACCGAACTGCTAATGCAGGCATTTACCTACGAGCTTTACACTATTCTAGGGATTTTCATTCCACTGATCGTCACCAACTGCATGATCCTGGGGCGGGCAGAAGCCTTCGCCTGCAAAAACCCTGTAGCCATTTCGCTGTTTGACGGCCTGATGATGGGCGGTGGATTTGGCCTCGTCCTGCTGTTGATTGGCGCCATTCGTGAAATTCTCGGCAGCGGCACCCTGTTTGCCGACATGCACTTGCTGTTCGGACCCATCGCTGAAAACTGGACACTACACCTGTTTGGCGAAGGCTATGGTTTTCTGATTGCCGTATTGCCCCCCGGCGCTTTCCTCGTGGCCGGCATGCTCATCGCCCTGAAAAACATCATCGACGACCGCGTTGAAAAACGTCAGGCAGCCCGCCGTGAACCGGTCACCACCGGCACCAAACGTGTGCGCACCACCGGCGTAATCAGCTAGACCGGCGAGATCTAACAAGCACGGCACAAGGCCCAAACACCGGTGGCGTTGACTCACCGGGTTGCCCTGAATAGCATGGTTCTCTCGTTCGCCAATTGAGATGTTGAGGCAAAGATGAAAAAAACCGGGGCATGGCTCACCTGTTACGCACTAGAACAGATTGGTGTCACCCGGGTTTTTGGCATCCCCGGAGCCCACAACGCAGACATCTACCGGGAACTTGAACACTCAGCCCGCATTACCCCACACCTGGTCACTCACGAAGCCAGCGCTGCCTTTATGGCGGATGCTGTCAGCCGCACGACAGACACCATCGGCACCCTGCTGGTGGTTCCTGGCGGCGGCATTACCCATGCAACCAGCGGCATTGCCGAGGCTTTCCTGTCGGGGATACCGTTGCTGGTCATTGCCGGCGGAGTCGAGCAGCAAACCGGCCATCGCTACCAGCTGCATGATATTGACCACCACAGCCTGCTGAAGCCGATCACCAAAGCCACTTTCCTGGTGGAGTCAGCCAACGACATCGCCCCCACACTATTTGAGGCCTACCGCTGCGCCATGGAGGGTGAACGGGGCCCGGTGTTTGTGGAAATTCCCATAGACCTGCAAGCCAATAGTTTTGACGTTCGCACCCTGCCCGAATTTCATGGTCACCCTAACCAACCACATCTGGACTCAGCGGCGATCGAAGAGGCCGCCCAGCGTTTGATTAATGCCAAACAGCCCGGCCTGTTTATCGGCTGGGGGGCTCGCCATGCCAGTGCCAGTTTACAGGCGCTGTCATCACATCTGGGGGCACCGGTGGCCACCACGCTGCAGGGGTTGGGTGTATTTCCCGCCAGTCACCCGCTGCATGCCGGCATGGGTTTTGGCCCCGCCGCCGTACCGTCGGCACAACAGGCATTTGCCGATTGCGATTGCCTACTGGCAGTGGGTACACGCTTTTCAGAAACCTCCACCGGAAACTATGGCATGTCGCCACCCGCCAATCTGATCCATGTGGATATCAACCCCGACGTGTTCAACGCCAACTACGAAGCGGCGCTGACTCTGCAGGGAGACGGCAAGGCCGTGGTAGACGCCCTGCTTTCCAGGGTAAGCGAATTGAAGCCCAATGCCGCCAACAGCCAGGTCCTGGCAAAAACCATCGCGACACTAAAACAGGAGTATCTGGACAGCTGGTTGAAATTACCCGGAGATAGAGTCAACCCGGCCCGTTTTCTGACAGCACTTCGCACTCACCTGCCAGCGGATGCCCTGCTGGCCTGTGATGATGGCAACCATACCTTTCTCGCCGCAGAGTTGTTCCCGATTCTACCGGGCGGCAATTTCATTTCACCCAGCGATTTCAATGCCATGGGTTACTGTGTTCCGGCTACCAACGCCCTGAAACTCTGTCACCCCGACCAGGTCGTGGTCGGCATTGTCGGTGACGGAGCCATGATGATGACGGGGATGGAAGCCATCACTGCCAGCAAATATCACCTGGGGGTCATTTATTGCCTGTTTAACGATGGCGAACTTTCCCAGCGCAGCAGCCAGCGCCCCGGTCGTTACGGTGCCATGTCGAAACTGGGCGAAGCTGACTGGATTGCTTTTGCCCACGCCGTGGGCTGTGAATACGTGGCTGTGGAGGACAATCAGGAAATCGAGTCGGCCCTGAACACCGCGATGTCTCTCGCGGCCAAGCAACAACCGGTATTTATGGATGTACATGTGGATTACAGCCGTCGCAGCGCTTTTTCCGAAGGGCTATTGAAGGCCAGGCAAAAACAATCCGGCCGTACCTCCCGGGCCAGATGGCTGGCACAGGCGCTAAAAGACAAGATCGTTGGCTAGGGTCAAAGCTGTTGAAGCAGAAAAATCTGGTAAGCTGAAGACCCGTTAAAAATTATAAAAACCATGCAAACAACACCTCTGCTGGAAGCCGTCAGACAAGTTCGTCTGTTTGCCCTGATCGGCGGACCCATGCTAGCGGTGCTGGTGTTCTGGCTGGTGCCGGACAGCACCCGGGGACTGAATGGCGAACTGCTGACGCTGGGGGTACCCGGTCGTATTACGGCGGCACTGGCAGTCTGGATGGCAACCTGGTGGCTGACAGAAGCTGTATCCATTTATGCCACCGCCCTGTTACCCCTCGCCCTGCTGCCACTGGCTGACGCCAATACCATTTCCACCACGGCACAGGCTTACGCTCACCCACTGATTTTCCTCTTTATGGGCGGCTTTATCCTCGCCCTCGCCCTGGAGAAGTGGCACCTGCACCGACGTTTTGCAATTTCCGTACTGCGGCTGGTTGGCACCAAACCGTCCACACTGGTCGGCGGCTTTATGTTTGTTGCCGCTTCCATGAGCATGTGGATTACCAACACCGCCACCACATTGGTGATGCTGCCCATTCTGTTAAGTATTATTCAGTTACTGGACAAGGACGCACCCAACCGGGAAAACTTTAGTCTCTGCCTACTGCTCGGTGTCGCCTACGCAGCATCCATTGGAGGTATCGGCACCATCGTCGGCACCGTGCCCAACATGTTCACCGTGTCCTTTATCGAGCGCGAACTGGGAATCGAGATCAGTTTTGCCCGCTGGATGACCATTGCCCTGCCTATTGTCGTGATCTTTATACCCACCGTCTGGTGGATGCTGACCCGCTGGATCTACCCACCGGGCGATCAGCCAGTCGATGGCGACTTTCTCAGGCAACCCCGGGAACCCTGGTCTCTCGGCGCGAAAATGACCTTGACCATTTTCCTGTTAACCGCCCTGTGCTGGATTGTGCGCCCGCTCCTGATCAAGTTACCGCTACTCTCGGGTTTGAGTGATACCGGTATTGCGATCATTGCGGCACTGTTGTTGTTTATTCTGCCGGTCAACCTGAAGGAGAGAGAATTCCTTATTGACTGGGAAACCGCCTTGAAGCTGCCATGGGGCATCCTGTTACTGTTCGGTGGCGGCCTGGCATTGGCTGGCGCTATTCGCAGTACCGGGGTCGGAGAGCTGCTGGCGGTGCAACTTGCCGGACTGCATGGTATTCCTCCACTGGTTCTGACCCTGTTGGTGGTTACCTTGATTATTTTTCTCACCGAGTTAACCAGTAACACAGCCACTACCACGGCTTTGATACCCATTTTCGCCGTTATGGCCGAGGGGCTGGGCATTGACCCTCTACCGATTATCATTCCCGCCACCATAGCCGCCAGCTGTGCCTTTATGTTACCGGTCGCAACGCCACCCAATGCCATCGTGTTCGGCTCCAACCTGATTCGCATTCCGCAAATGGCACGGGCGGGTTTCGGGATTAACCTGGTGGGTATACTGTTAATCAGCCTGACTCTTCACCTGACACTGGGCTAAGAGCCTTAACTACACAACGGAGTACACCACTTCATGCATATCTGGGTTGATGCCGACGCCTGTCCCAATCCCATCAAGGAAATACTGTTTCGTGCAGCATTGCGTTGCGAAGTTCCGCTGACCCTGGTGGCCAACCACGCCATCCGTGTGCCCTCCTCTCCGCTGATCAAGTTCCGCCAGGTGGAAAGTGGTTTTGATGTGGCGGACAACCTGATTGCCCAACAAGCCAGTACTGGCGATATTGTGGTGACCGGCGATATACCGTTGGCGGCTGAAGTGGTGGAAAAGGGTGTACAGGTGATCAGTCCCCGGGGGGAACATTTCACTCCGGCCAATATTCGTCAACGACTGGCGATGCGTAACCTGATGGAAGAATTGCGCAACACTGGCGAGGTTCGCGGCGGACCGTCCAGTCTTGGCAACACGGAACGACAACAGTTTGCCAATGTACTGGATCGCCTTCTCGCCGCCCGAAAGAAATGACTCGAAACAAGAAAAAACCTTTATCCTTCAGGACGATACCCGTATACTTGCGCCCCTCATTTTATCCGGCCTTTGGCCATACAGGCTCCTCATATGTCTTCCCCTGATTTTACTTCACTGGGCATTGCCAACCCGGTGTTGCAAGCCGTGCAATCCCTCGGCTACGAACAACCCTCTCCCATCCAGGCACAAAGCATTCCCATCTTACTTGAAGGCGCTAACCTGCTGGGTGTCGCACAAACCGGCACAGGCAAAACCGCAGCCTTTGCTCTGCCATTATTGAGTCGGCTCGACAGCACCCAGAAAACGCCCCAGGTGCTGGTGCTGACGCCTACCCGTGAGCTGGCGATTCAGGTGGCCGAAGCGTTTCAGACCTACGCCCGCCACATCAAAGGCTTTCATGTACTGCCGATTTACGGTGGGCAGGATATGCGTGGCCAACTGCGAGGCCTGCAGCGCGGAGCTCAGGTGATTGTCGGCACCCCCGGACGTATTCTCGATCACCTGCGCCGCCGCAGTCTCAACCTTGGAGAGGTGCGGGCGCTGGTTCTGGATGAAGCCGACGAAATGTTGCGCATGGGCTTTATCGACGACGTAGAAACCATTCTTTCGGAAACCCCGAACAACTGTCAGCGCGCGCTGTTTTCCGCCACCATGCCGCCAGCCATTCGCCGGGTGGTTTCCAAATACCTCGGCGATGCAAAAGAAGTCAGCATCGCTTCTAAGACCCGCACTGTAGAGCGCATCAGTCAACGCTACCTGATGGTTCAGGGTCGCCACAAAATGGATGCTCTGACCCGCATTCTTGAGGTGGAAGATTTCGATGGCATGATCATTTTTGTGCGCACCAAATCAGCTACCGTGGAAGTGGCGGAAAAACTCGAGGCTCGAGGTTTTTCCTCTGCGGCGTTGAATGGCGACCTGAGCCAGGCATTGCGTGAGCGCACTATCAACCGCCTGAAGAAAAATCAGGTCGACATTGTGGTCGCTACCGATGTTGCCGCCCGCGGACTGGATGTGGAGCGAATCAGCCACGTCATTAACTACGATATTCCCTACGACAATGAAGCCTATGTGCACCGTATCGGCCGCACTGGCCGTGCCGGTCGCGAAGGCCAGGCCATTCTCTTCGTAGCCCCGAAAGAGCGTCGTCTGTTGCGCTCCATTGAACACTCGACCGGCCAGGCTATCACGTCCATGGACCTGCCCACCGGCGAGCAGGTCAGCAATCAGCGGATTGAACAGTTCCAGCAACAGATTTTGAAGACCTTGGAAGCCACCGACCTCGACGTCTTCCGCGAATTGCTTGAAAAACTGGCCCATGATCAGGAACTGTCCATGACAGATATCGCTGCGGCACTGGCCTCGCAGCTGCAGCAGGATCGCCCGCTGTTTCCGAAGTTGGCTCATATTGAAACCGGCGATCGCAACCGCAATGCCGACAGGGAAAAACCTTTACGCGAACCCCGGGAACCACGCAGCCGCGAAAGAAGGGAACCTCGCGAGTCTGCCCGTGCAGAACGCCCGGAGCGTAACCGCGAACCGAGAAAGCAGCGCGATGAGCACGGCGAGTTCGAAATGGTCACCTACCGTATGGAAGTGGGGAAAAACCACGGCGTCACGCCAGGCGATATTGTTGGCGCCATTGCCAATGAAGCCGATATAGAAAGCCGCTACATCGGACACATCAAGCTGAATGATGATTACAGTACAGTGGAGTTGCCGGAGGGAATGCCAAAAGAGCTGTTTGATCACCTTCGCAACAAAGTGCGGGTTTGCCAGCACCCCATGAAGCTCAGCCTGGTGGACAGCGGCACATCGAAAAAACCTAGCAGTAAAGGCAAAGCAGGAAAAGAAAAACCGGCACATCCGAAGCCACGTAAAAAACGTAGCTGATCAACGCCCCCATCAAAGCCGGACACAGAGTCCGGCTTTTTTTTGCACTGACGAATACGGCACTGTCTCCTATACTCAGGCTTTGAACTGGTCAGGGAAGGCAAAAAGATGAAACGCATTGTGATCTGTGCCGATGGCACGTGGAATCGTCCGGAAAAAGATCTTGGCAAGGACCACCCCACCAACATTCTCAAGTTGGCCAGGGCAGTGCGCCCGGTGGACAACCAATCGACACCTCAACAGGTGTTCTATGATTGGGGCGTGGGCTCCTATTATGACCCATTGATCGGAGGCGCCACCGGCAAGGGCATTAATAAAAACATCATGGATGACTACCGTTACCTGGTGCAGAATTATTCGCCGGGCGATGAACTGTTCCTGTTCGGCTTCAGCCGCGGCGCCTACACCATCCGCAGCCTGTGCGGTCTGATCAATAATTGCGGCATACTGAAACGCCCGGATGCCCAGCTCATTCAACAGGCATTTGATCACTACAAAAAACCGGGCAAAGCCTACCACCCGGATGGCGAAGCATCCCTGGCCTTCCGCGCCAAACACGCTCACCCCAGTCGCGAGATCAAGTTTGTCGGGGTCTGGGATACCGTGGGCGCCCTGGGCATTCCCTTTTCCTTTCTCGGTTTACTGGATAAAAAAGACGAGTTCTACGACACCAAGATAGGACCCAACATCCGTATGGCACGTCATGCCATGGCCATTGATGAAGTTCGCTCAGACTTCCAGCCGACCATCTGGCAGCCCCGGCCAGGACTGGACCTGAAACAGGTGTGGTTTGCTGGAGTACACAGCAATATCGGCGGCAGTTATGCGCCGGATGATGATGGCGGTTTGCTTTCGGATATTCCCCTGAAGTGGATGATCAGGGAAGCACGTCACGCGGGGCTGGGTGTGGAACAACACCTGCTCGATAATTTACGACCGGCACATTTGGCCACGCTGCATCGCTCACGCAAACATATCTACCGTTCAAAGAGGCCGTACTACCGGCCAATTGCGCACAATGACACACTATTGATGCACACCACAGTCAAGCAACGCTGGGAACAGGGCTCCAGTTATCGGCCTAAAAATCTGGCACAACACCTGGAAGCCCACGGCTGGCCGACGCTGGTCAGCTAGGCGGAGATACCCTTGTAAGGCAGCATCATCACATTGGTGATTTTCCAGCTTTTATCCTGCTGCCTGACGAGGGTGTAAACCACCTGCCACAACTGCCGGTTGGCATCTGTCACCAGCAGTTCCTGCAATACTTCATCATCATCCAGAGAGCTGCGACCAAAGGTATAGGAAACCGGCCGGTAAAGTGGCTGATACTGATTGCGAACCATGGTGATAAACATTTCCTCGGTAGGAAATGCCTCTCTGACGCTGGGCGCTGCAAACGAATAGGCGGACTGGTGGTCGTCGACACGAAACGCCTGGATCTGCCCATCGATCACGTCCCGCACAGCGGCTCGATCCTCACCCTGTAGAGGTTCATCCGCAAGCGCAGAAAACGCCACGCACGTCAGCAATACCGTTATCAACAGCCGCCCTAAAGGGCTTTTTGATGCGTACACTCCAGCCATAAAATCACCTCATTCCCAGCCATCATCTGACATTAGTTTCCTTCTTATACCCAGGCGACCGGCTATTCGGATCAGTTTATCCCTTTGTCATTACACCCTTGCACTTCCTTAACTCTAGCTCCAGCTCATGAATTCGTCTAATACCTCAGGTAGATAGCAAGCCTGAATAGATCAATCGGTAATAAAAAGTGACAAGACCAGTTTCAACAAGACAAAAAAAACCCGGCCTAAGCCGGGCGCATGGCGCGGAGGTAATCGTATTACAGGGCCAGTCGACGTATGTCGCCCAGCACTGCTGTCAGATAGGTAAAGAAGCGGCCACAATCGGCGCCGTTAATAATGCGGTGATCGTAGGAAACACTGAGGGGGAGCAGCAGCCTTGGCACAAACTCACTGCCATTCCAAACCGGTTTTGTCTGGGATTTGGATACCCCGAGAATGGCAGCCTCAGGAGCGTTCACAATCGGTGTGAAGCCGTTACCCCCAATAGCACCTAGGCTTGAAATGGTGAAACAGCCGCCCTGCATGTCTGTTGCCGTCAACTTGCCTTCCCGGGCCTTGGCCGCCAACTCATTGGTTTCATCAGCCAGCTGCCACAAACCCTTACTGTCTACATCGCGGATCACCGGGACAACCAGCCCCCGAGGGGTATCAACCGCTATACCGATATGGATGTATTTTTTCTGCACAAAGTGTTCGCCATTGGCGGTGATGGAGCGATTGAATTCAGGATTCGCTGCCAGTGCATGGGCGCAGGCCTTGAGCAGGAATGGCAACGGTGTGAGCTTGGTTCCGCGTTTTTCCGCCTCTTGCTTCAAGGATGCCCGGAAGACCTCCAGGTCAGTGATATCGGCATCGTCAAACTGGGTGACATGGGGCACATTCAGCCAACTGCGCTGCATATTTGCCGCCGTCAGCTTGTGAATTTTCTGTAGCGGGATCATCTCGATCTCGCCAAATTTGCTGAAGTCCACATCCGGAATTGCCGGAATACCGGCCCCACCCGCAGACATTACAGGGGCGCTTTCAGCTTTGGCAACAGCTTGTTTTACGTAGTTGTGCAGATCTTCTTTGAGAATACGACCACGAGGGCCGCTGCCGGAAACCTTGCTCAAGTCTACACCCAGCTCACGGGCCAGTGCCCTGGATGCAGGACCAGCATAGACATCTCCTGCCGACACGGCAGGTGCTTTCTCCTTAGTCTCGGCAGGGACCGGAGTTGGGGCCGTTGCTGGAGCCTCAGCCGGTGCCACTTGAGTTTCTGGAGCAGCTTCGCTTGCAGTCGGTGTTGTTACCTGGTCAGGAGCCGAGGTCCTCATTCTGGCAATACGGTCGCCAGTGGAGACTTTATCCCCCACGTTGACCAATACCTCCAGCAATTCGCCATCAAACGGCGCAGGCAATTCCATGGTGGCCTTGTCGGTTTCCACCACCAGAATCCCGTCTCCTTCACTCAGAGTAGCGCCTGACTCAGCAGCAATTTCGATCACTTCCACCGCATCGGCACCGCCGGTATCCGGAACCAGGACATCCTGCTCAGCGGCTACCGCTGAAGCTGATGGCGCTGCGGGCTCGGCCACCGGAAGTTCCGCCTCGGCAACAGCCGGTGCATCACTGGATTCTGAGATAGCGGAAGTCTCACCGTCTGCAGATGCACCAACGATCACAGCCAGCACATCCCCACTGGTAATCCTGTCGCCAACCTTGACCAACAGCTGTTTGATGGTACCACCACAGGAAGCAGGCACCTCCATCGTGGCCTTGTCGGTTTCCACCACCACGATGCCATCACCTTCAGCAATCACATCACCCTCGGCAACAGACAGCTCAATAATTTCAAGCGGTTCATCGGTGCCAGTATCCGGCACTGTGGCCTTTTGCTCTGCGGTACCCTGTGAGGCCGGTTTCGACTGTTCGGCAACCGCTTCCGGTGCTGGATCAGAGGTAGCAGTCTCGGGATTGGCAGCCTCCGTTTTCCCGGCAGCGACAGATGCAGTCTCGATTTCAGCAATTGGCGTACCCTCGCTGACCGTATCGCCCTCTGCCACCAGCATTTTTTTGATGATGCCGATCTGGGGACTGGGCACATCCATGGTCGCCTTGTCGGACTCCAGAACAATCAAGGACTGCTCAAGTTCGACACTGTCACCCTCTGCGACGCAAAGCTCGATGACTTCTACTGACTCGGCTCCGCCGAGATCGGGTACGAATATTGTTTCGGCTGTCACTATCTCTTCTCGTTCTCAGCAGCTCAAGGGGTTGATTTTTTCGGGGTCGAGGTTGAAGTCGGCAATTGCCTTGGCAACCACTGATTTCTCGATTTGACCCTCGTCAGCCAGCGCTTTAAGGGCTGCGACGGTTACAAAGTAGCGGTTGACCTCAAAGAAATGACGCAGTTTTTCCCGGCTGTCACTGCGACCAAAACCATCGGTGCCCAGCACGTAGTAGCTGGCTGGCACGAAGGCGCGCAGTTGCTCGGTGTAGCTTTTCATATAGTCTGTCGCCACCACAACTGGACCCTGACGGTCTGCCAGCTGCTCGGTGATATAGGGAACTTTGGGATCAGACTCCGGGTGCAACATGTTCCAGCGCTGGGCAGCCTGCCCCTCGCGGGCCAGCTGGTTAACACTGGTGAGGCTCCAGATATCCGCCTCAACATTGAACTGCTCCCGCAGTATGTCAGCCGCGGCCCTCACCTCATTGAGAATGGCACCGGCACCCATCAGTTGCACTTTCAATTTGCTGTCACTGCTTTCCTCAAACAGGTACATGCCTTTGATGATGCCCTCTTCCGCACCTTCCGGCATCGCTGGCTGCAGGTAGTTCTCGTTCATGGTGGTGATGTAATAGAAGCAGTTTTCCTTGTCCTGGAACATCGACTTCAGGCCGTCCTGCATAATCACCACCAACTCGTAACCGTAAGCGGGATCGTATGTCCGGCAGTTGGGAATGGTGTTGGCCAGCACATGACTGTGGCCATCCTGGTGCTGCAAGCCTTCACCGTTCAGAGTCGTGCGACCGGACGTGGCGCCTATCAGGAAGCCCCGTGCCTGCATGTCGCCAGCAGCCCATGTGAAATCTCCAATGCGCTGAAAACCGAACATGGAGTAGAAGACGTAGACCGGAATCATCGGGCAATCGTAATTGCTGTAGGAGGTGGCCAGAGCCATCCAGGCGGACACGGCGCCAGCTTCATTGATGCCTTCTTCGAGAATCTGGCCGCGCTTGTCTTCCTTGTAATACATGATCTGGTCGCGGTCCTGGGGTACGTACTTCTGGCCCGCTGAGGAGTAGATGCCCAACTGTCGGAACATCCCTTCCATACCGAAAGTTCTGGCCTCGTCGGGCACGATAGGCACGACCCTTTCACCGATATTCTTGTCTTTCACCAGGGCACCCAGCAGTCTGACAAAGGCCATAGTGGTGGAAATCTTGCGGTCGCCGCTACTCTCCAGCAACTTGCTGAAATCATCCAGCGGCGGTGTCTGCAACGGCTCAAAGTCAGGACGGCGACTCGGTACCGGACCACCCAGTGCTGCACGACGTTTTTTCATGTACGCCATTTCCGGGCTGTCTTCCGGCGGCCGATAATAGGGAACCTTTTCCAACTCATCATCCGGGATGGGGATCCCGAAGCGATCTCTGAAATGCTTGAGCCCTTCAAAGTCCAGTTTCTTGATGGAGTGGGTATCATTGGCAGCTTCACCAACACCCATACCATATCCCTTCACGGTTTTTGCCAGAATCACTGTGGGTTGCCCCTTGTGCGCCATGGCTTCCGCATAGGCAGCGTAGACCTTGTAGGGATCGTGACCACCACGGTTCAGGTACATAATGTCGCGGTCACTGAGGTGTTCCACCATTTCCTTCAGCTCTGGGTAGGCCCCAAAGAAGTGTTCTCGGGTATAGGCACCACCGTTGTGTTTGTAGTTCTGGTAGTCACCATCGCATGCTTCATCCATGCGTTTCTGCATCAATCCCGATTCATCTTTTTCAAACAGGGGGTCCCAATGACGACCCCAGACAACCTTGATGACATTCCAGCCCGCACCGCGGAAAACACCTTCCAGTTCCTGAATAATCTTGCCGTTACCACGCACCGGCCCGTCCAGTCGTTGCAGGTTACAGTTAACCACAAACACCAGGTTTTCCAGTTCCTCACGGCCTGCCAGGGAAATGGCGCCGAGGGTTTCTGGCTCGTCACATTCTCCATCACCCAGGAATGCCCAGACCTTGCGGTCGCCGCGCGGGGATAAGCCGCGAGCCGAGAGGTAACGCATCACGTGCGCCTGATAGATAGCCTGCAGAGGACCCAGCCCCATGGACACTGTGGGGAACTGCCAATAGTCCGGCATCAACCAGGGGTGCGGATAGGATGACAAGCCCTTGCCATCCGCTTCCCGGCGATAATTATCCAGCGCCTCTTCATCAAAGCGGCCTTCCAGGTATGAGCGGGCATAAATACCGGGGGCACTGTGGCCCTGAAAATAAATCAGATCGCCCAACTCATCGCCCTCGTTACCGCGGAAAAAATAGTTGAAGCCGATATCGTATAGCGTGGCCGAAGAGGCAAAAGAAGCGATATGCCCACCAATGCCTTCTTCAGGATTTTTGTTGGCGCGCATCACCATCGCCAGCGCGTTCCAACGAATCATGGAGCGAATGCGCCGCTCCATAAACAGGTCGCCGGGCATACGTTTTTCGCGGGTAACAGGAATCGTGTTGCGATAGGGCGTGGTGATTGCCGGTGGCATACCGACACCGGTGGACGTCGCCCTGTCGAGCAGCTGTTGTAGCAGAAACGCTGCACGTTCAGGGCCTTGGTATTTTAATACAGAATCCAGAGACTCAAGCCATTCCTGGGTCTCGACAGGATCCATATCTTTATGCATTTCCAATACCTTATCTATTAATTCGTTATCGTTGTCGGGGATGCGGCTTTGTTCACTATAGAACATCCTCCGGCTATATGAGTTTGCGGCTCACGCATGTGCCAACGGCGTGTAGTATAACTACATAAAAAAGGGCTTTCAACCACGACTTTGGGACAACCCTTCGCGATCAAAAGCCCTTTTAAAAACACCTATCTTTATGTATTTAAAGATATTTTTATTTTTACAAAAAATATAGTTTTATTACAAATTATTGGAAGGAAGGCGATAAATGTCTTTTTCACCCGCAAAACCATCACCGCCCATAAAGTTGCCGGAGCGGCTATCCAGCTGCAGGGAATAACCGGCCTCGCGCATAATCAGCCCATAGGTTTCCACCACTTGCGGCATGGTCATTTCCTCAATGGCCGCAATAACCTGCTGACGTCGAGCGAAGTCATAATCACGCAAATCAATGCTGCCCCAGTAGCGGGCTGATTGCTCAGCCAGGCTCTTGGGTTTTTCCCTGAGACCAGTGAGAATGGCCGCACGGTGACGCTCAAATTCTTCGCTGCTGAGAGCGCTTACAACCCCAGCGAAGTCTTCGGTAAATTTGTCGATCGCAACCTCCAGTGCCGGTACGTCAGCCACCGGTGATTGCACCAGCAGGCCAAAACCCGGGACACGGTCCAGCCCCTGATCCACTGCCGCCACCACATAGCCGAGCTGCTGCTGGGTTCTCAGATCGTGGAAAAACGGCGCCTTGATCAGCTGTCGCAAAAACAGGAATCGGGCCGTTTCCTCGACACTGTCGTTGCGGCCCTGGTAGTAGCGGAGTATGCCCGCGTCTTTATGGTCAATCGCCATGGGCACCTGCATTTTTGCGCCGGGCAGCACTCGGGTAATACCCCGCTCAGGCCACGGCTGCGAATCTCCACTGACGACCCTGGAGGACAATTTCTCAGCCATCTCAGCGGCCAACTGACCATCGATATTACCGCTGGCGAAAATTTCCAGATAAACGCCACGATAGAGCCCGGCGACAAATTCCCGGAACACTTCCGGATCGAGAGCCTCCAACGCTTCTGCCAAGCGCTCTGGCTGCCAGGCATTCACATCCAGCAAGTAGCTGGGCTCACGCATCAACTGCAGGTACGGAGTGTCTTTGGCCGAGTTGCGCCAACGACGGATCAACTCCTGCCTGAGACGCTCAATCAGTTCTGCCGACGTATCGGGCTTCAACAGACCTTCAGTGACCACATCAACGAGCAGCGGCAGCCTGTCATCAAAACCACTGAACAGCAGGCCGACACCATCGCTTCCACGGCTAACCCCGTAGCGCAAGCCGGCCAGAGCAGCCTCATAACTGGTTTCATTCAAGGTTTCTTCCACCAGACGCACATATAGGTCAGTCATGGCGGCTTCCGCCAAGCCGCCATCTCCCGCGCCGCGAATCGCCACATAGAGCTGCGCTTTAGGTACCTGATAATAGTTGTCAGCATAGTGCCAGAGTCGGTAATGGGGGTTGCTAACCAACGTCTTCGGCTCTTCCGGTTGGGCCGCCCTTTGCGGAAACTTCAAATCAAAGTTTTTCGCCACAAAGGGATTGGCTTCGGGCAGAGCGAGCTGATCCTGGGCGGCAACGACGTCCGGTAGGGATGACACCCTGGTTACGCCGTAAGGTACCTGATATTTCTCGGTCATCCTGGCTGTATCCACATCGGGAGCCATCAGCATCACCATGGCGTTGTCCGGAGTCAGGTACTCAAGCATGCGCGTTAGCAATGCTTCATCGTATTCATCCATACGGTACGGGCCACGCATCACATCCGCGTAGGGGTATTCATGCAGGTTGGCTGCGAGACCGCTGACGCGGTTGATCGGGTCACTCAACTCCTTGAAGCGGAACTGCTGATCCGCCAGAGCGCCCTGCTCTTCAAATCGCCATTGAGCAATACCCTGCTGCTTGACCAGGTCAATTTCCTTGTAGGCCAGTGACAAGACTTCACGCCACTGATCATAACCAGCTGGCGTCAGCGCGATAGTGACATCAAAGCTACTGCCACTGCGATCGGCAATGCCCTCGCCGGCTCTCAGCCCTTCTGCCAGACCACGGGATTTAAGTACCTCCAGCAGACTACCCTTACCCTCGTGACCAATCAAATTACCCAGGTACGCCAAGGGCTTCTGACGATCGAATTCATGCATGGCGGGCATGGGAAACGTCAGGGACAGTTCCCTCAATTCACGTTCGGGCTGCATGGTCACCAGCAAAGGCAGCGAGCCCTCCCTGAACAATGGCTGACCATGGAACGGTTTTTCTGTCTTGAAATTGGGCACTTCCTGAAAGCGTTCCAGCACCATTGCCTGCAGTTCATCCAGGCTACGCGGCGCCAGCACGACCAGCGCCATGCGATCGGCAGAATAATGGGCTTTATAGAAGGCCAATAGATCCTGACGCAGCTTTCCATCGCGGTCCTCCAGGGTATCGAGATTACCGACACTAAATTTTGAAGCCGGATGCTCGGGATTCACCACCTGACTGAAAACATCCATCTGGCGCCGGTAATCATTTTTGATACGCGCCTTGTATTCAGAGTGCACTGCATTTTTTTCCCGATCGACATATTCAGCATTAAACAGCGGTGCCACAAAAAAACGGGAGAAACGGTCCAGAGCCGATTCAAAACTTGCCGGGTTGATATCAAAGAAATAATTGGTGTGCTCAAACGAGGTGTAGGCGTTATGGCGACCACCATGCTCACTGATAAAGGCCTGATACTCATCCGGCTCAGGGTATTTGTCAGTTCCCAGAAACAGCATGTGCTCAAGAAAGTGCGCCAACCCCTGCCGTTGCAGCGGATCGCTGGAACTGCCGACAAACACATCCAGAGATGCCGCGGCCTTATCGGCCGTCGCATCCGAGATTAATAACACCTGTAGATTATTAGGCAGCAACAGATAGCGGTAGGAAGATGTATCCCCTTCACTGCGGGCGATATCCTCCCTGACCAGAAGCTCGCTAAAGGCGGGGACAACAAACAGGAGACAAACGAAAGCTACAACGATTCTTTTCATGAAAATCCGTCTTTGTTTAAACGCACAATAAATAAATGGAGTTACTCAGACACCGTCTCGCCGGCATCAGTTCGCGGCCAGGCGTTATAAAGCGCCTTGACCAATGTCGCCAGGGGAATGGCGAAGAAAATTCCCCAGAAGCCCCACAGCCCGCCAAACACCAGCACGGCAAGAATGATGGCAATCGGGTGCAGATTCACAGCCTCCGAAAACAGTAAGGGCACCAGCACGTTACCGTCCAGTGTCTGGATGATGCCGTAGATGATCACCAACCAAAACAGGTCACTGCCCCAACCCCACTGAAAGTAAGCAACGACCGTGACCGGAATTGTCACCACCACCGCGCCGATATAGGGAATCACCACAGACAACCCCACCAGCAGCGCCAGCAATGCCGCGTACTGCAACCCCATGATCAGAAAAGCGACATAGGTCACCAGACCAACCACCAGGATTTCGATCGCCTTGCCACGCACGTAATTGGCCATCTGCATGTTCATTTCATGCCAGATCCGCCACATGACCGGTCGTTCCTTGGGCAGCAGCGCCGACATCATAGCCAGCAGTTCATCCTTGTCCTTCAGCAGGAAAAAGACCAGCAATGGCACCAGTACCAGATAGACCATCATCACCACCACGCTGGGAAAGGTGCTGAAGGAAAAGGTCACGATACGCTCCGCCATTCCAGCAACTTCTTTCGATGCCTGGGACAGTAGATCCTTGAGTTGCACTTCTGAAATCAGGTGCGGATATTTTTCCGGCAGCAGCATCAGCACACTCTGCCAATGCTTCACCATGGCGGGAATTTCCCCGGTAAGGTTCGCCGCCTGGCGACCGATCAGGGGCAACAGGATCACCAGTATCGCCAGAAATATGCCCACAAACATCAGAAACACCAGAATAACTGCGAGCAACCGGGGCACCTTCCAGGCCACCAGGCGGTTGACACTGCCCTGCAAGAGGAAAGCAAAAATCATCGCCGCCAGAAAAGGTGCCAATATCTCACCCATGGTGACCATCACCACCAGCGCCAACGCCAGCACGAAAGTGAGCAATACCGCTTCTTCTTCACCGAAGTAACGGTTAATCCAGGAATCAAGCACTTTCCACATACCGGCTCCTCGCCAGACATTATGCCTATCAGGTAGCAGGCAGATTACGTAATCCCCCAGCCCGCATCAAGGGACAAGCCCTCAGCTTTAATATCCGCTAAGGTTTTTAGGGAGAAACTGCACGAATCACAATGAATTTGGTCATAGAGTTACGTTAACATGCCAAAAACCCGGCCTGAGAGGCCATAAAATGGATTGAGAATTAGTGTCCAGTAACCGTCCACGTACTTTTCTAACCACCATGGCACTTTGCCTGGCGATATTCCTTACCCCGGAAACCCGCGCCGCCAATATTCAGCTACCCTCTCTGGGAGACACCTCCTCGGCGGTCATATCAACACAACAGGAATACGAGCTGGGTCAGGCATGGTTACGGGCCTATCGCAGCCGCATTTCCGAATATAACGATCCGCTGCTACACGACTACCTGGAAAGGCTATTACACAATCTGGCATCCCACAGCGAACTACAGGACCACCGCCTGTCCCTGGTGGCCATCAACAACGCTTCCATGAACGCTTTTGCAGTGCCCGGTGGCGTAGTGGGCGTCCACCTCGGACTGTTCCGCTACGCCAAGTCAGAGGACCAGCTGGCATCCGTGCTGGCCCACGAACTTGCGCACTTGAGCCAGAGACACTTTGCCCGTCGTGTGGCCGAACAACGTAAGAACAGCATGGTTTCCATGGCTGGCATGCTGGCCAGTTTAGTACTGGCGGCTACCGTGGGTGGAGATGCGGGCATGGCAGCGATGACGGCAACCCAGGCCGCCAGCCTCGAAAACTCCCTGCGCTACAGCCGGCAAAATGAACAGGAAGCAGATCGCCTTGGCATTGAAACCGTTTACGCCGCCGGTATGGACCCCTCGGCAGTCGGCGGCATGTTTGAAGAGATGCTGCGAGCCACACGCTACACCGGCAACCGGCCCCCTGAGTTTCTCCTCACTCACCCACTTACCGAGAGCCGTGTGGCCGATGCCAACAATCGCATTGCCCAGTATCCGAAAAAATATTATCCGGATAACTTGGAATATCACCTGATGCGCGCCCGCTCAATGATGGCCATGGATCAGAATCCGGCGGCATCACTCAACCGTTTCCAGAGCGAACTGGACGGCGACAGCCTGAACCATGAAGCCGCTCGCTACGGCACGGTACTTGCCCATGCGGCACTGGGCAACACCGGCAAGGCGCGGGAAGCACTGGCACCGCTGTTAAAAGCCTCACCCGGAAAACTGACCTACCGCCTGCAGGATATTGCGCTGGACCGTCAGGAACAGAAATTTGTCAATGCCATCGAAAAAAGTCAGCAGCTGCTGCGCCGCCACGCCGACAGCTACCCCCTGCGCATGTCGCTGGCGGAAACCTACATGAAGGCAAACCGCTTTACAGAGTCGGAACAGTTACTGCGGTCTATGACTCCGGAGTACCCGGACAACCCCTATATCTGGTTTCAACTCGCTGAAGTCAGCGGCCTGGCCGGAAATATCTCCGGGGTTCACAAAGCCCGTGCCCAGTACTACCTGTTGAATGGCGTCTTTGACAAAGCCCGGGATCAGCTGGGCTATGCCCGCAAGCTGCTGATTAACGATTTCAAGGAAGTTGCCATCATTGACCAGCAACTGCGTGACCTGGAACAACTGCAGAAAAAAATGGAGGAGTTCAGGGGCGGGTAGTTCAGCGAGCCCCTACAGACCCTGAAGACTCAGCAGCCAGCTGCTGCTCGCGGAAATCCAGCATACGCTGCAATGACACCATTGCCTGCCTGGAAACCTCCGGGTCAACGTGAACTTCATTGAGACCCTGTTCCAGGGACGTCATCAGGTTTTCCAGATGATTCATGGCCATCCACGGACAGTGGGCGCAGCTGCGACAGGTGGCCCCCTCGCCGGCGGTAGGCGCAATAATCAACTCTTTGTCCGGCGCAGCCTGCTGCATTTTGTAGAAAATCCCGCTGTCAGTAGCGACGATCATGCGTTTATTGGGCAGGGTCTTTGCGGCATGGATCAACTGCGAGGTGGAACCCACCGCATCGGCAATATCAACCATCGCATCCGGTGACTCTGGATGCACCAACAACGCCGCATCGGGATACATCTGCTTCAGACTCTCGACACCGCGGGCCTTGAATTCCTCGTGAACGATACAGCTGCCGTCCCACAGCAGCATGTCGGCACCGGTTTTTTTCTGTACGTAACTGCCCAGATATTTGTCCGGCGCCCAGAGAATTTTTTCACCGCGGCTATCCAGGTAATCCACCACATCCAGGGCAATGCTGGAGGTCACCACCCAGTCAGCCCGGGCCTTCACCGCCGCTGAAGTATTGGCGTAGACCACCACGGTGCGATCCGGGTGCTGGTCACAGAAGGCCGTAAAATCGTCAGCAGGGCAACCGATATCCAGAGAGCAAGTCGCCTCCAGAGTTGGCATAAGTACCGTTTTTTCAGGGGTGAGAATTTTGGCGGTTTCACCCATGAACTTCACACCGGCAACCACGAGAGTTGTTGCCGGGTGAGTGCTACCGAAACGGGCCATCTCCAGGGAATCCGACACGAAGCCACCGGTCTCCTCAGCCAGTTGCTGAATCACCGGGTCGGTGTAGTAATGGGCAACAATCACTGCATTTTTTTCCTGCAGCAACTGTTTGATGCGGGAACGGTAATACACCTCTTCCTCCGGTGTATAACGCGGCTCTTCATGCATCTGATTGAGATAATTTTCCACGATATCACGGTGATCGGATTCACTGGCGATATGCAGTTTGGCAGTCTGACTCATAGGCAGGAATAATAATGAATAATGCTTGCCGGAATTTTAACACAGAAGCTCGCACCCTTTTGCACACAACATTAACAAGACACCGGGGCATAATCTGTAAAAAACAACTCATCTGTTGCTTCATAACACCTCCTCAGAAAGTTAAAGTGTTGCCATGACGCTACTTCTGATTTATCTGGCTATTGCCATCGGCATTTCCTTCCTCTGTTCGGTGCTGGAGGCTGTACTGCTGTCCACTACCCCGGCCTATGTCGAACAGCTCCAGGCATCCAACAGCCGGTCCGGCAAAGTGCTTGCCCGCATCAGGGAGCAACTGGACGAGTCCATTTCAGCAATTCTGATTCTGAATACCTTCGCCCACACCATGGGCGCCGTGGGTGTCGGCTCCCAGGCAGTGCAGATCTACGGCGAACGCTGGGAAACCCTGATCGCCATTCTGCTCACCCTAGCTATTCTGTATTTCTCGGAAATCATCCCGAAAACCCTGGGCGCCACCTACTGGCGGAGACTGGCAATACCCTGCGCTTACATAATTGGCTGGCTGTCACGGATTGTTTACCCCCTGGTCTGGGCGTCAACCCGGCTGACAAAACTGTTCAGCAGCGACCACGACCACGAAATTACCCGTGAGGAAATCATTGCCCTGGCGGCACTGGGCAGAAAAGGTGGCAGCCTGCTCAACCGGGAGAACGAATACGTATCCAACGTGCTGCGCCTCCGGGATATCAAAACGGAAGAAATTCTGACACCGCGCACCGTGACCCACGCCCTGCCCGAAACCATGAGCATCAGAGAAGCTCTGGATCAGCCGGGAACCCGGGAATTCACCCGGATTCCGGTGTATGGCAAGAGCATAGACAACATCACTGGCAAGATATTTCGCCTCGACCTTTTTGATGCCGAACGCGCCGGCAACAAGGACATGCCACTGTCAGACATTGCCAAGCCGATTCTTTCCGTCTCCGAAAAACTGCCGGTGCAGCAACTCCTCGATTTGTTTCTCAAACACAAAGCCCACCTGTTCCGGGTAGAAGACGAGTTTGGCCAGACCGCCGGTATCGTTACCCTGGAAGATGCCATCGAAACCCTGCTCGGCAGGGAGATTGTGGATGAAACAGACCAGGTGGCCGACCTGCAGGAACTGGCCAAGGACAAATACCGCGAACGTCTCCGGGATATCAAACTGCACCACAGTGACGACTGACCTCCGTCCACCCCACTACCACCTGCCATACATCTTGCTTCACCGTAGGACAAGCTGAGCATACCGTCATATATCTGAAATATCATATATATGATATTTCAGATATCATGGCGCCAGAAATGACTCACACAAGGCGTGGCAACATGGATCCTGTTCAGTTTTTCAAATGTCTGGCCGATGAAACCCGACTGCGCTCTCTCATGCTGATCGAAGGGGAAGGCGAACTCTGCGTGTGCGAACTCACCGCTGCCCTCGGGGAAAGCCAACCGAAAATTTCCCGTCACCTGGCCCAGCTGCGTCAGTGCGAATTACTGCAGGACCGCCGCCAGGGGCAATGGGTTTTCTACCGCATTAACCCATCACTGCCCGACTGGGCCAGGACCGTTCTGAGGGAAGCCACCCAAAACAATAGTGCGTTCCTTTCAGACAGTCTCGACAACCTCTGCCACATGGGCGAACGCCCGGAGCGAGCCCGAGCCTGCTGTTAACCCACGGCATTCAACCCTGTAACCATCGAGGATTTTAGGATGACCATCAAAGTTGGAATCAACGGTTTTGGCCGCATGGGCCGACTGGCGCTACGCGCCGCCTGGGACTGGGAGGAACTGGAATTCGTCCAGATCAACGACCCCGCCGGGGATGCCGCCACTCTAGGCCACCTGCTGACTTTTGATTCTGTCCACGGGCGCTGGCTGCATGAGGCCACGGCCAACGGGGAACATATGCTGATCGGCGACCGCCGCATCCGCTGCACACAGAATAAAGCCATCGGCGATACCGATTGGTCGGACTGCGATCTGGTGATCGAGGCCTCCGGCAAGATAAAAACCAGGCAGGCGCTACAGGCCTACCTGGACCAAGGGGTGAAACGGGTCGTGGTCACCGCACCCGTCAAGGAAGAAGGGGTGCTGAACGTGGTGATGGGGGTCAACCACCATCTCTACGACAAAACGCGCCACCCCATCATCACCGCCGCCTCCTGCACTACCAACTGCCTAGCTCCGGTGGTCAAGGTGATTCATGAAAACCTCGGCATCCGCCACGGCTCCATGACCACAATTCACGATCTTACCAACACCCAAACCATCCTCGATGCCCCGCACAAGGATCTGCGCCGGGCCCGAGCCTGCGGCATGAGCCTGATCCCTACCACCACCGGTTCAGCCACTGCCATTACGCATATTTTCCCGGAGTTGAAAGGCCGCCTGAATGGACATGCAGTACGGGTGCCGCTGGCCAACGCCTCCCTTACCGACTGTGTATTTGAAGTGGAAAAAGCCACCTCTGCTGAAGCCGTCAACCAGCTTTTGAAAACCGCATCCGAGGGCGAACTAAAGGGCATTCTGGGCTATGAAGAACGGCCGCTGGTGTCCATTGACTACAAGACCGACCCCCGCTCCAGCGTCATCGACGCCCTCTCCACTATGGTGATCAACGATACGCAAGTGAAACTCTACGCCTGGTACGACAACGAGTGGGGATACGCCAACCGCACCGTGGAACTGGCACGAATGGTAGGAATGCAGGACCAGTAAAACACATGTCACCACTCGCCAGACTGAGCCAGGAAGTCCGCCAGTACCTGATTGTCACCGGCAATTACTGGGCCTTTACCCTCACCGACGGAGCCCTGCGCATGCTGGTGGTGCTGCATTTCCATGATCTCGGCTACAGTCCCCTGGAGATCGCCCTGCTGTTCCTGTTTTACGAATTTTTCGGTGTGGTCACCAACCTGGTGGGGGGCTGGCTGGGTGCCCACATCGGCCTCAACCGCACCATGAATATCGGCCTGCTGATGCAGGTGGTGGCCCTGGCCATGCTACTCGTGCCCGCGACCTGGCTCACGGTGCCCTGGGTGATGGCCGCCCAGGCCCTGTCCGGCATCGCCAAGGATCTCAATAAGATGAGCGCCAAAAGCGCCATCAAGCTGCTGGTGCCGAAAGAGTCCATGGGCACCCTGTACCGCTGGGTGGCTCTGTTGACCGGATCGAAAAACGCCCTCAAAGGGGCCGGTTTCTTTCTCGGGGGGGCGCTGCTGGTGCTGCTCGGCTTTCGCACCACCGTGGCCAGCATGGCGGCGGGCCTCACCGTGGTCTGGCTACTGAGTTTGCTGGCGCTGAGGGGCGAGCTGGGTACGGCAAAACAGAAACCGAAGTTCACCCAGCTTTTCTCTCGCAGCGGGCCGATCAATTACCTCTCAGCAGCCCGCCTGTGCCTGTTCGGTGCCCGAGATGTGTGGTTCGTGGTGGCGTTGCCGGTGTACCTGTCGGCGGCGCTCGCTTGGGATCACTGGCAGGTGGGCAGCTTTCTGGCCCTGTGGATTATCGGCTACGGCGTTATCCAGTCCCTGGCACCGCTGCTGACGGGCAGACAGCGCAATCGAGTACCGGATGGCCAAACGGCCTTTGCCTGGGGCTTGCCACTAATAGCAATCCCCGCGCTAATTGCCCTGGCGATCACTCTGGACTGGCAGGCCAACACCGTACTGGTGGCGGGGCTGATGTTGTTTGGCATGCTGTTCGCCATCAATTCCTCTCTGCACAGCTACCTGATTGTCAGCTATGCCCGGGAGGACGGGGTGTCACTGGATGTGGGCTTTTATTACATGGCCAATGCCATGGGGCGACTGCTGGGCACGGTATTATCCGGCTGGCTGTTTCAGGTCAGCGGACTCGCCGCCTGCCTGTGGGTTTCGACACTATTGATTGCCGCTGCCGCCATCATCTCGCTGCGCCTGCCAAAACGCATATCCGGCCCTGAAGCAACTTGAATCGTAGCGGGGCAATCACTTTGTTTAACCCGGGGTTTATACTCCCTAGAGCCCTACACTTAAATTTCTCGGCGGCACAACAAACTGGCCACCGGATTTATCGGGTGAATTAATAACCCGAAACAAGCGCCAGGAGCATCAATGAAGAACAAATGGTTGAACTTGTATCAGCAGAACCCGGCCCAAGTGCGCTTGATGCTGTTGATGGTCAGCGGTTTTTTGGTGATCTATTTTTTACCCCTGGGCGCGGCGCGTTTTGACAATGCCCTGATGGAAGGCTTCAGGCTGACCCACTGGTATGCACGGGAACACGTGATCCTGTGCCTGCTGCCGGCCTTTGTCATCGCCGGTGCCATGGCCGTCTATATCAGTCAGGGTGCCGTAATGCGCCATCTGGGTCCCCAGGCGCCAAAGCCGATAGCATTCGGGGTGGCCTCCGTGTCCGGCTGTCTGCTTGCCGTTTGTTCCTGCACGGTACTGCCACTGTTCGGTGGCATCTACAAACGCGGGGCAGGACTAGGCGCCGCAATCGCCTTCCTCTATTCAGGACCAGCCATCAACGTTATGGCCGTCGTGGTCACAGCCAAGGTGCTGGGAGCCGAACTTGGGATTGCCCGGGCAGTTGGCGCCATCCTGTTTGCCCTGGTGATCGGCGCGATCATGCACCTGATCTACCGTCGTGAAGAGGCGGCCCGCTCCGCCACCGGGAAAGGCTTTGCCACCGAGGATGGTGACCGGCCACTGAGCGCCGTCGTTGCTTTCTTCTCACTCCTGATCGGCATCCTGGTATTTGCCAACTGGGCGGCCGCCGACAGCCCCACCTGGATGTTAATTCACCACTGGAAGTGGCAGATCACCGCACTGCTGGCGGTCGCCTTCGGCGCGTTACTGGTGTGGCGCTGGCATTGGCCCGCCCGCCATCTACTCATCCTTGGCATAGCCATTGCCCTGCTGGTGCTGCTGTTCCCCAACACCCCCGAGCTTCCATTCGCCACCGGCATCATCGGCCTGATGCTATTGGCTGCCGGGCGCGATGATGACCGGGAATGGGCGGCACAGAGCTGGGACTTCACCAAGCAAATTGTCCCGCTGCTTCTCGCGGGGGTATTTGTGGCGGGCCTACTGCTGGGCAGGCCTGGCTTTGAAGGGGTCATTCCCTCCGAGTGGGTGACAATGGCGGTAGGCGACAACAGTTTCCTGTCCACCCTGTTGGCGTCGCTGCTGGGTGGCTTTATGTATTTTTCCACCCTGACGGAAGTCCCCATTGTGGAAGGCTTGATCGGCAACGGCATGGGCAAGGGACCCGCCTTGGCCCTGCTGCTGGCGGGCCCGGCCATCTCGCTGCCAAACATGCTGGTGATCCGCACTATCATCGGCACCCAAAAGACGCTTATTTACTGTTCCCTGGTGGTGGTGATGGCCACCATCAGTGGCTTTCTCTACGGCAATTTTTTCTAGGAGTGACACCAATGAGGCTAACTATTTACGGCAAAGGCTGTAGCAAATGTGAAAAATTGCAGGAGTACACCGAATTTGCCGCCCAGGCACTAGGGCTTGATTACGAGTTGGAAAAAGTAACTGACATGAACCAGATCATAGATGCCGGAGTGATGCATACACCGGCCCTGGCCGTGGATGGAGAGATAGTCCTGGAAGGACGTATCGGCAGTATTAATCAGATTACGGAGTTACTAACGTCGGCAACCTGATTATCGAGTCCAAGCAGGCACCATTCAGAAAAGCAGAAAGCTGTACTTTTGCCTACCTACCCATCGCCTGCCTAATCACTCCTGCGAGGTAACATCACCTGTTCAACAAAGTGGGAGTTTGCCTGTTGAGGCACCCAGTTGGGCTCTGCCGCATACCAGTGCTCACGCTTCAGCCCCAACAATCGGTAGATACCCACCGTCAGGTCGCGCTTGGTGTTTTCAACAACTTCGTGCACATGGGCGTAGCTGAAAACACCGTGAATAAAGTGATAAAGCAGCAAACCTGTCTGCTCCGCATCTACATCCACATCCTCTTCGAGGTAACCACCAGACTTCAGACCATGTACCAGCGCAGCGTTGTATTTCACTGCGTTACTGGAAAGCAGCTCCAGAGCCTCAATCACCTTTTCTTCATTACTGCCAATCTGTGCACCAGAGGTATAAAACGGACAGCCGCGGATGCCTGCCTGATCATTGCCAAGCTTTGCCATGATGAGGAAGTGCAGTAGGTTTTCCAGCTGTACCAGTGGTGAGTTGAGTGGAGAAAAAACCGCATCGAGATCGTTGCGGATCACCTGCCAGTAGTAGGCAGTAGCCTCACAAAACAGGCTCGCCTTGGATTCAAAGTGATGGTAGAACGCACCCTTGGTCACACCGGCCTGTTTACAAATCTCATTAACGCCAACGCAGCTGTAATTACTTTGCCAAATCAGCTCCAGGGCGATTTCCAGCAGGCGTTCACGGGTATCAGTTACAGACATAAGACAGGTAGGTTCTTCAGGAAAGCCGACCAAGTATAGATACCATCTGGTTTCCCAAGCAAGTCTAAATAGCCATCCTTTTGCCTCCAACACCTCTATCTTCAGTCTCCAGCAGCACTCACTGATGCAGAAATAAAATTTAACCTACTGTAATAAAAAAGAAATAATCTAGTCCTCCGCAATTCATCCACAAAGGTCCGCCCCATTGACGAGCATACCAACCGGTATGTATGCTTGCCCATCCTATTCTACAAACACTCCCGACTGCTTGTTCTGACCATCATGATCAGCAGTTAGTGCGCACGGAGCTCTCATGAAAGACCACGCCGACAACAAAGGATTTCGTCGCCCCCTATTAAGTGCTGCTGTCCTTTTCTCGCTGGCAGTTGGCACCTATTACACCCTGACGCCAATCAGTGGACATTCCGATGACTCCAGCAACCCCATGCCGCCACCCACGCACGTCGAAGTAGTAGAGCTGAAAGTAGAACCAGTGCGACTGTGGACCCGTTTTTCAGGACGACTAACGGCAGTGAACAGCGCCGAGATCAAACCCCAGGTGAGCGGCGAAATTCAGCAGGTCCTGTTTGATGACGGACAGCAGGTTGAACAGGGCGAGGTGCTTTTTATTATCGATCCCCGGCCATATGAAGCCGAGGTGCAGCAGGCCCAGGCACAGTTAACCTCTGCCCGATCACGGGCAACCCTTGCCAAGGATGAGCTGGACCGAGCGCGCAAGCTGGTTGAGCGCCAGCTGGTTTCCGAAAGCGTTTTTGATGCCGCCAACAACGAATACCGGATAGCAAATGCCCGCATTGAAGAGGCAGAAAGCGCCCTGGTAAAAGCGAAACTCGACCTGGAATATGCCCATATCAAGGCGCCATTTACGGGACTGATCAGTCGTGCCGAGTTGACCGTAGGCAACATTGTGGAAGCGGGAAGTAGTGCACCAGTACTCGCCACCCTGGTTTCCAACCAGCAACTGTACGCAGAATTTAATGTCGACGAGCAGACCTATATCCGCTCCATGCGGCAACGTGATCTCGTCGGTCAGATGCCTGTGCAATTAACACTGGCAGATGACGATAAGGTCTACCGGGGAAAAATCCACGCCTTTGACAATCGCCTGGATATTTCCACCGGCACGATCCGGGCCCGGGCCATTTTTGAAAACACCGACGGAGCCCTGACCCCCGGCATGTATGCCAACGTACACCTCGGTGCCCCCAAGGAAACCAATGTCATGCTGCTGCCCACAAAGGCCATTGGCACCAATCAGGATAAAAAATTCGTTTATATCGTTGATGAAAACAACACCGTCGGCTACCGGGAAGTGACTCTGGGTGAGCACCACCAAGGACAGCGGGTTATCGAAAGTGGCCCGGAATCAGGATCACTGGTGGTGGTCAACGGCCTGTCGCATATCCGCCCCGGCATGCCGGTTGAAGCCGAAATTGTCAGCGCCTCAACACCGGCCGAAACCACTGATCACTAAACCTGGAACCGCCCCCCGGCAAAGCTGAAGGATCACCATGAACATTTCCAGATTTTTTGTGGATCGCCCCATATTCGCCGCAGTGATGTCCCTGCTGATTCTGATCGCAGGGCTTTTGGCCATGTTCAAGCTGCCCATTTCCGAATACCCGGAGGTCTCGCCACCCTCAGTGGTGGTCAATGCCAGCTTTCCCGGAGCCAACCCGAAGGTCATTGCCGACACCGTGGCACGGCCACTGGAGGAACAACTAAGCGGCGTGGAAAACATGATCTATATGTTTTCCCAGGCCACCTCCGATGGCCGTATGACACTGACCATCACGTTCAAGATTGGCACCGACCCGGACCTGGCCCAGCAAATGGTTCAAAACCGGGTGTCTCAGGCGCTGCCCAGACTGCCCGAAGTGACACGTCAGCTGGGGGTCACGGTGGTCAAAAGCTCGCCAGACCTGACCATGGTGGTTCACCTGGTGTCTCCCGACCAACGCTACGACGAACTCTATCTGCGCAACTATGCCCTGAAGCATGTCAAGGATGAGCTAGCCAAGGTCGAGGGTGTCGGCACTGTGCGCCTGTTCGGGTCCGGCGACTACGCCATGCGCATCTGGCTCAACCCGGAAAAAATTGCGGAACGCAACCTCTCGGCCAACGAAGTGATCGCCGCCATTCGCGAACAGAACGTTCAGGTGGCTGCTGGTGTCATTGGCGGCGCCCCCATGACCAGCCCTGTGGATGTGCAGCTGCCCATCAATGCTCAAGGAAGGCTCGAAACCACTGAAGAGTTTGGCGACATCATCATTCGTGCCGGCGACCGGGGACAGATTACCCGACTGCGGGATGTGGCACGTATCGAACTGGAAGCGGCGGATTACAGCCTCAATGCCATGCTCGACAACCAGCCTGCCGTGGCCGTCCCAATTTTTCAGGCTCCCGGTGCCAATGCCATCGCTATTTCCGATGAAGTTCGTCGCACCATGGAAGCGCTGAAACCGAACTTTCCAGAGGGCGTCTCCTACTCGGTGGTCTATGACCCTACCGTGTTCGTTCGCGACTCGATCAAAGCAGTGGTGAAAACACTCCTCGAAGCGCTAGCGCTGGTGGTTCTAGTGGTCGTGGTGTTTTTGCAAACCTGGCGCGCGTCCATCATTCCACTACTGGCGGTACCGGTCTCCATCATTGGCACCTTTGCTCTGATGTGGGCGTTCGGGTTTTCGATCAACACCCTATCGCTGTTCGGGCTGGTGTTGTCCATCGGCATCGTGGTGGATGACGCCATCGTCGTCGTCGAGAATGTGGAACGGAATATCGCCGACGGACTGGACCCGAAAGAGGCCAGTTATCGCGCCATGCAGGAGGTGAGCGGTCCGATTATCGCCATCTCACTAACACTGGTGGCGGTGTTTGTTCCCATCGCATTTGTCAGCGGTCTCACCGGACAGTTTTACAAGCAGTTCGCATTGACCATTGCCATTTCCACAGTGATTTCAGCGTTTAACTCACTGACACTCAGCCCCGCCCTGGCAGCAAAATTATTACGAGGCCATGATGCCCCGAAAGACCGGCTGACCCGAATTATGGACTATCTGTTCGGTGGCTTTTTCCGCCTTTTTAACCGCGGTTTCAAACGCTCCTCCGAAGCCTACTCGTCCTCGATTTCGGGTTTACTGAGCCACAAGGTTGTGGCTTTCGCTATTTACATGGTGCTGATCGGCGCTACGGCAGTCGGCTTTAATTCCCTGCCCCAAGGTTTTGTTCCTCCGCAGGACAAGCAATACCTGATCAGCTTTGCGCAGCTACCCGATGGATCATCCCTGGCCCGCACCGAAGCCGTTATCAAGGAAATGGGCAACATCGCCATGCAGCAGGAAGGGGTGGCAAACGCGGTGCAATTTCCCGGTCTCTCCGTCAACGGCTTCACTAACAGCCCCAGCGCCGGCATCGTCTTCGTTACCCTTGAAGACTTCGACAAACGCAATACCCCGGAGCTTTCGGCGGCGGCTATTGCCGGTCGACTGCAACAGCAGTATGCGGGCATAGAAGAAGCCTTTATTGCCATTTTCCCACCCCCGCCGGTACGCGGCCTTGGCACAACGGGAGGCTTCAAGCTTCAGATTGAAGATCGTGCAGACCTGGGTTACGAGCGGCTCGCCGAGGTGGTGCAGGCGGTGCAGCAACTCGCCTGGCAGGATCCGGCCCTGATGAATGTTTATTCCAATTACAAGATTAATGTGCCGCAGCTTTATGCAGATCTGGATCGCACCAAAGCCAAGCAATTGGGGCTGAACGTCAAGGACATCTTCGACACCATGCAGATCTATCTGGGCTCGCTATATGTGAATGATTTCAACCGCTTTGGTCGCACCTACCAGGTGATTGCCCAGGCCGATTCGCCCTACCGCGCCAGCCCGGAAAATGCCCTGAACCTCAAGGTCAAGAATCACGAGGGCAGCATGATTCCTCTCGGTAGTGTGCTGGAAATGCAGGAAAGTTATGGCCCCGAAAGTGCCGCCCATTACAACGGCTACCTTGCCGCCGACCTGAACGGTGATGCCGCCCCCGGATATTCCAGCGGCCAGGCCCAGGATGCCATCAGCAATATTCTTGAAAGCACTCTGCCCTCCGGTATGACATTCGAGTGGACAGATCTCACCTACCAACAGGTACTCAGTGGGAACACGGCTATCTTTATTTTCCCCCTGTGCCTGCTGCTGGTCTTTCTGGTACTCGCGGCACAGTATGAAAGCCTGGTGTTGCCCCTGGTTGTTATCAGCATCGTGCCACTCTCGGTATTATCCGCGGTTGTCGGTGTCTGGCTGTCCGGCGGCGACAACAATATCTTCACCCAGATCAGCCTGTTTGTTCTGGCCGGACTGGCGAGTAAAAATGCCATTCTTATTGTGGAGTTTGCCCGTGAGCTTGAGCATCGCGGCTGCGATACCTGGCACGCAGCCGTCACAGCGAGCCGCATGCGGTTACGCCCTATTCTGATGACCTCTTTTGCTTTCATCATGGGTGTCGTGCCAATGGTTTTTTCCAGTGGTGCCGGCTCGGAAATGCGCAGCGATATCGGTGTCGCCGTATTCTCCGGAATGTTGGGCGTGACTTTCTTCGGTCTGTTCTTTACTCCCATCTTCTATGTATTGCTGCGCAAACTGGAGGGTTATCGCAAACTGTATGTCCCCACCCATTAAAGCTGAGTGTTACAAAGCGACAGAACAAAAAAAGGGCCGGTAAACACCGGCCCTTTTTTCATACTTGCTGACAGATCAACGGATCACCAAGTAGAGCGAATGACCACCACGGTTAATGTGCAGCAGCACCGAGCTGTCACTCAGGGTAAGTGCTTTTTTGAAGCTTTCCAGGTCTGCTACCCGCTTGCGATTGGCACCGAGAATAACATCCCCTGGGCGCAAGCCACTGTAAGCGGCACCCGAATTGGGCGATAGCCCGGCGACAATCACTCCGTCGCCGTCAGGATTATTTTCAAAACGGGCACCTTCCAGTAATGAGTGCAGCTTGCCGCTGACTGCTGTCAGCTGTTGCGGCTCACCCACCACTACATCAACAACCTTTTTCTTGCCATCGCGAATGAGGGTCAGCTTCACTTTTTCACCGATTGACTTGACCCCGATCTGGCTGCGCAACTGACCAGCCGAGCTTGTCTCTTCACCGTCTACGGCAATAATGACATCCCCGGCCTTAACACCAGATTTTTCAGCAGGAGAGTCCTCGCCAACACCGGTTACCAGTACACCTTTCTGACCATTTTTCAATTCAAAGGCGTCCCGCAACTCCGGAGTGATGTCCTGAATGCCTACGCCGAGCTGACCACGTTTAACTTCACCATGCTCAACAATCTGCTCTAGACTGGCCCTGGCCATATTTACCGGAATAGCAAAGCCGATGCCGACATTGCCACCGGAAGGGGCCAGAATTGCGGTGTTAATACCTACCAGCTCACCGCGGAGATTGACCAGCGCACCGCCAGAATTACCGGGGTTAATGGATGCGTCGGTCTGAATAAAATTTTCGTAGCCTTCAATGCCCAGGCCAGTGCGACCCAGGGCGCTAACCACACCTGTTGTCACAGTCTGACCGAGGCCAAAGGGGTTACCAATGGCTACTACAAAATCTCCGACCTCAAGATCACTTGAATTACCCATGGGCACCGCCACCAGATCATCGGCCTCGATAGCCAGGATGGCGATATCCAGCTCCGGATCAGCGCCTTTCACTTCCGCCGTGAAGGAACGGCCATCTTCCAGTGAAACCTGGACCTCGTCGGCGCCTTTAATCACGTGATAATTGGTCATCACAATGCCGTCATCGGCATCGATGATTACGCCTGAACCGGCACTCTGCTGGCGTTTTTTAGGTGCCTGCTGGCGAAACTGCTGATCGTCGGGGATATTGAAGAAACGTCTGAAAAAAGGGTCGTTCAGCAGCGGATTATTCACCTGCTGATTGGAAAAAGTTGCAATGTTAACCACTGCCGGATTCACCTGTTTCAACATGGGTGACAGGGTAGGTAAGGACTGTCCTGAGCTGTCTTTCAAGGGAAGCGCTGCCTGGCTGGAGGCAACGAAAAACAACATGGATACCGCGAGCATTAACTGTTTAATCTGCTGCATGGTAAAAACTCCTGATAAGTGATGGCATGATATTTATAGGTTTACATTTCGTAAGGCAGTAAACCGGTTTTTATGGGGTGGATCCGCTTAAACACCCTACCGCCGCTACACGCCGGGCGGTCGGCAAGGGTCAACAAAACCGCTGATCATGGGACAAAAATTGGCGGAAAAAATTCCGAAGAGGGGACAAATTAAAGGGCGGCGGGAAAACCCGTCGCCCCTTGGTCTTGGACTACTTGTCCTCGTCAGCGGTATGTTCCAGAGTTGTTCTGTTATCGCTGATGGGAATGGATTTCGGTTTCATCGCCTCCGGAATCTCGCGCACCAGACTGATGGCCAGCAAACCATTGTTCAGGGAGGCATCGGTCACTTCCACGTGGTCCGCCAGGTTGAATTTACGCTCAAACGCACGACGGGCTATGCCTTGGTGCAAGTAGCGACGATCTGATTTCACGGCTTCTTTTTTTCCGCGAATCGTGAGCACACCTTTTTCAACCTGGATATCCAGCTCGCTGCGTTCAAAACCTGCCACAGCAATGGTAATGGCGTAACGGTTCTCGTCGATCACTTCAATATCGTAGGGGGGATAAGCCGCCGCATGGTCATTGCGTAAGGCCGTTTCCAGCATGGGGGCCAAACGGTCAAAACCAACCGTGCTGCGATACAGTGGGGTCAAATCTATTGTTGCCATAATATATTCTCCTAATGAAGCAATATGAATAAATTGGGTTGCGAACTGCCACTCTGCAAGAGACATGACATCCGCATAATTTATTTATGTGCAGCAAAATAGATTTCAAGGCTTAACAACAAAATTTTTTCACCGGCGGATACCGGGAAACAATCAACGCACCATCAGCACGGAGATTGGAGAAAACAATGCCACCTGGTGACTGAGCGTACCGAAGGGTTGCCGGTCAGTTTCAAGACTGCGTGAGGCCATCACAATAAGATCAATATGCGTCTTCTCGCAAAAATTGATAATTTCCTGTGCACGTTTCCCCAACACAATATTTTTTTCAATTCGCACACCGGGAAACTCCGACTGAAAGCGTTGCTGCCATTGGGTCAATGTATGATCGGCCGTCTCCCCCAGCTTTAGATAAAATGCTTCCATTTCGGCATCGGTTTCACCCCCCAGCTTCTCGAGCACATGCAGCAGATATATATTTGCACCGGACTGAACTGCCAGACTCAGTGCGGTACGAATGGCTTTTTCATTTTTATCGGCAAGACCGGTAGGCACCAGGATATTTTTGAACATTACCACCACCTGCTGTTGACTTATTATTCGTTAATTTTTTTATTTCGTCATACAGTGACAAGAATAGACGCTGGAGAAAGCTCCCGTAAAGGGGCGATGTCGAACAACTGGAGAATGGCATGAAGGCTGTGATACTGACCAAAACCGAGGGGCCACATTCCCTTGTCGTAGACGAGATAGACACCCCGGAACCATTACCCGGGGAGGTGCGGGTACGTCTCAGGGCATGCGCCCTCAATAGGCGAGACTACTGGCTAACCCTTGGAAAATATCCGAAGTTAACACTGCCATGCATACCAGGATCTGATGGTGCAGGGGTAGTGGAAGCCGTAGGAGCCAATGTTGACCACGGGCTTCTGGGCCAGGAAGTGATGATCTACCCAGCACTGGACTGGGGCGATGACGAAGCCTGCTGCGGTACCGATTTCCGTGTTCTGGGCATGCCTGACCAGGGCACATTTGCCGAGGCAATTTGTGTTCCCGCCGACAATGTCCATCCCAAACCCCCACACCTGGACTGGGCTCAGGCTGCCGCCATGCCTCTCGCCGGCCTCACCGCCTGGCGGGCCTGTGTTACCCAGGCCGAAGTGCGCCCGGGGCAGCGGATCCTGATTACAGGCGCTGGCAGTGGCGTCTCGGGATTTGCCATTCAGTGGTGTCTAAAACTCGGCGCTGAAGTTTATGTCACCAGCGGCAGTCAGGAAAAACTCAGCCATGCCATCGCGCTGGGTGTCAGTGGTGCAGAAAACTACCACGACCCCGATTGCTACCGAAAACTCAGGCAACAAAGCGGCGGCTTTCACGCCATTATTGACAGCGCCGGGGGCAATGCCGTCAATGCATTGCTGGACACCCTGCTACCTGCGGGCCGATTTGTTTTTTTCGGTGCCACACTCGGCAACCCGGAGACTGGCTTGGAAATGCCGAAACTGTTTTTCCGTCAAATTCGCATCCAGGGCACCACCATGGGCACCAATGCCGAATTCGCCGCCATGCTGGACTTTGCCTGCCGACATCAGGTGAAACCCGACATCGACCGGGTCATGCCATTGCACGCAGCCGCCGAAGCTTGTCAATTGATGGCTGATTTTTCCCAGTCGGGAAAAATTGTGCTTTTAACCAGCTGACATTTCCGGCCCCCGCTCAAAGTCGTTAACATAGGGTTTTTAAAACCCTGAGCCTCATCTATGTCAGCCCATCGCGGAGAGTTTTCATCGAAAGCCGGTTTTATTCTGGCGGCCTCCGGCTCTGCGGTGGGGCTGGGCAATATCTGGGGGTTCCCCACCAATGCGGCAGAAAATGGTGGCGGAGCGTTCGTACTTATGTATTTCCTGCTGGCATTCTGCCTTGCCTATCCGGCGCTGATGGCCGAACTGGTGATCGGCAGGTATACCAAAGCCAATATGGTCCATGCACTGCAGGCAATCGCACCCGGCCGACTATCAAAACTTCTGGGAAAACTGACGGGGTTTTACGGCATTCTGGTGGCATCGCTGATCCTCGCCTTTTACAGCATTGTCGCCGGCTGGATGCTCGCCTACTTTTTTGAACCGGTGGCAACATTGCTGGGGTTAGAAACTCTTGCGTCCTGGCTGACCAGCGACAGCATTGTGCGCAATCTGGTGTTATGTTTTCTGTTTTTAGCTCTCACCTGCAGTGTCATTGTTGCAGGAGTTGAAGAAGGCATCGAAAAATGGTCCTGTCGGCTGATGCCAGCACTGTTTCTGATGATGGCCGGGCTGATTGTTTATGTGATGCTGCAACCCGGTGCCATCAGCGGCCTCAAACTTTACCTGATACCGGATTTCAATCAGCTGCTGGACCCCAAACTGGTTGTCAGCGCTCTGGGACAGGCCTTTTTTTCGCTGTCTTTAGGGGTCGGCACCATGTTGATTTACGGCTCTTACCTGCGTCCGGAAGAGAGCCTGCCCACCATGGGAGCTATCGTCACGCTGGTGGATTCTTCTATAGCCTTTCTCGCAGGATTACTGGTACTGCCTGCCCTGTTTGTCGCGCAACAGCAGGGCCTGAGCATTTATACCGAGAGCGGCAGCCTGATTGCCGGTCCCGACCTGATCTTTCAGACAATTCCAGCGCTATTCAAAAACATGGGCACGGTGGGTATCTGGGTGGCCATGGTCTTTTTTGCCCTTATGTCTATTGCCGCTCTAACCTCCTCCATTTCCATGCTGGAAGTGCCGGTTTCGTTCACCATCGAACACCATGCCACTCATCGACGCAGTGCCACCTGGCTGATCGGGGCAATTATCTTTGCTTGCAGCAGTGTCATTATTATTAATTTCGATGCGCTATTCGGGCTGGTGGTCACACTCGCCACAGAATACAGCCAACCCCTACTGGGATTGATGATCTGTGTGTTTGCGACCTGGGTGTGGCACCGGGATCTGGTGCTTGAAGAAATTCGCAGCGGTCATCCGGACGTGGAGCAAAGCCTGTTCTGGAAAATCTGGCCCCACTATGCGAAGTATTGCTGCCCCATTCTGATTCTGGTGTTACTGGCTCAGAGTTTTATTAACAGTTAAACGCGGTGCTCAGCTGAATACTACGTTAATGGGTGCCTGGACTAGAACGTGCCGCGATAATTTCCACCGTCCACGAGAATGTTCTGACCTGTGATATAGGCCGCGTGCTGGCTACAGAGAAAGGCACAGGTGGCGCCAAACTCATCAATCATGCCCAATCGGCCGGCGGGAAGTGTTTCAATATATTCGTCGGCAGAAAGCCCTGAACCACCACCAATCAGTGCGGCCGCACCCCTGCCACGCTCGGTATCAAACAAACCCGGCAACAGGTTATTGATGGTGACATTGTGACGGGCCGTATCCCGCGATATCCCCGCCACAAACCCTGTCAGACCAGAACGGGCACCATTGGACAGGCCCAGGGCATTGACCGGCTGTTTGACAGCGGCACTGGTGATATTGACGATCCGCCCGAAACGTCGCTCGAGCATGCCATCCAGTGTGCGCCGAATCATGTCGATAGGACTGTACATATTGCCATTGATGGCTTCGAACCAGTGCTGCTGACGCCAGTCGCGGAAATCACCCGGTGGTGGACCACCGGCGTTATTGATCAGGATATCCGGGGCCGGGCAGGCCGCCAGTGCAATGTCCCGCCCCTCTTCCGTTGTGATATCGGCAACAACAACATTGACCTGTGCACCGGTCTGATTCCGAATCTCTTCTGCCGTCTGATCCAGCACATCACGCTGTCGGGCCAGAATAGTAACCATGGCACCCTCTTTGGCAAGGGCCATTGCGCAGCCTTTGCCCAGGCCTTTACTGGCCGCACAGACCAATGCTTGTTTTCCCGCAATACCCAGTTCCACGACAGAGACCCCACACAACAGTCAGGGTGCAGAGGCTAACATGAAACTGTCGAGATAGGTGAGCTTAAAGCCAGCGGGAATTGCGGGAAAACTGGCCGCGAAGGAACTCCATTTGGTCACCCAGTATCCGCTTGGAATTAATCAGCGCCAGGTACTCCGCATTGTTGGGACGGAACGGCAAGGCTACCAACTGCATGTTGATCTCTTCGAGGAGTTGATCTGCCTTGTGCTGGTTACATCGGCGACAGGCTGCCACCACATTCTCCCATTTATCAAAACCTCCTCTCGACGTCGGTACAATGTGGTCGCGGGTCAGACTCGCCGCCGAAAACGGTCGGGCACAGTACATACACAGATAGCCGTCGCGGGCAAACAACGCCGGATTGGTAAGCGGGTAATTGGTCCTCGGACGCGCCAGTTGCTCACCCCCGGTGGCGATAATGCTGGGCAGAACAATCTGCGAGGTCTGCCCTGTCAGTCGGGAGCATCCCCCGCGGACTCGCTTCACTTCATCTCCCAGCGTCCAGACGATCATCTCACGTGCAAACAGGCATACTGCCTCCTGCCAGTCCAGCCACTCTATCGGCTGACCCGCCTGATTCAGTCGCAAAATTCTAGGCTGCATGATGGCTATCCCCCCGCAGAAGATAAAAAGGCATTGACCCATAAGCAAAAAGCCCCGCCAGGTTTACAGGCAGGGCTTTGAGAAGAATGTTAGAGACGCGGAGGGAGTATCCGGCACACCACGATATGTGGGGTTGTATGCGACAAATTCGATGGGGCCTGGGCACCCTGACACCGATTATCTGCTTGAAAGCTGACCCTCCAAAGGGTGTGTTTGAACCATAATACCCCAGTCTTATGACCTGTCAATGACAGAAAATAAAGCCCCGACACCTTCCGGTATCGGGGCTAAAGGCAGTATAGGAAAGTCGCGTGTCCAGCCTTGGAACAGATGTTACCGAACGTCCTTGTTGCTCCTTGGTAATACACATCCGTGTGCCGCAGCATCCATGCAAAGCCAATATCCCCTTTTTGGGGGTACTTTGATATTGGGTCTTTTCTGCTTTTCCTGTAGGAAAAAGCTTACACAGACTTAATTCTTCAAATTGACCCGTCTGCACAGCTCGGTTAGTGTTGCGGCTTCCTCCCTGGAGTAAACACCGTGACATCGCGAAAAAAAGCCGTCGACTTCGAACAGAAACTGAACCAGCTGGAATCGCTGGTGAATGACATGGAACAGGGAAGCCTCACCCTTGAAAACTCTCTCAAGGCTTTTGAGGAAGGCATCAAGATTACCCGTGAATGCCAACAGGCGCTCAAGGAGGCGGAATTACGGGTGGATATGCTCACCCGGGACAGTGATAGCCCCACTGAGTTTGTTCCCGAGAAAGACTGATGTCCGTTTCAGTAACCAGCTTCATTCCAGCTTATAAAAGCCGCATTGATTCTCACCTTGAAACTGTACTGACATTTCCAGACAGCCACAGTAGCAGCCTTTTCGATGCCATTCGCTACAGTGTGCTCAACGGTGGCAAACGTATTCGGCCAGTTCTGACCTATGCAGCAGCTACAGCTGTGGGTGAGATCAATTCAGCAACCGATGCCTCTGCGGCTGCGGTGGAATTGATTCACGCCTACTCCCTGATCCATGATGACCTCCCGGCAATGGACGATGACGACCTGCGCCGTGGTATGCCTACCTGCCACATTGCATTTGACGAAGCGACGGCAATTCTCGCCGGAGATGCCCTGCAAACTCTTGCCTTTGAGGAGCTGTTAACAGTTGCTGCGCACTCCCCGCAATTATGCGTACAGTTATTATCACTGCTCTGTAGAGGTGCAGGCGCCTCGGGGATGGTGGTGGGACAGGCACTGGATATCGCCGCTGTGAATCTGTCACCCGATTTACAGCAACTTGAACAGATTCACTGCAACAAGACCGGGGCCATGATCAATGCCAGTATTCTTATGGGTGCGGTATCAGCAGGAGCCGATAACCAGCAACAAGCTGCTCTCTCCGAGTACGGGGATGCCATTGGCCTGGCTTTTCAGGTACAGGACGACATCCTGGATGTTACCGGGACCACAGAAGTTATCGGCAAACGCCAGGGCGCAGATGAGGCTCTGAACAAACCCACGTACGTCACACTGCTGGGGCTGGGCGGTGCCAGAGAAAAAGCCGCCGACCTACACCAAAAAGCATTGGCCGCCCTGCGGACATTTGACAGCCGGGCCGATCAGCTGCGGGCTATTGCCGACTATATCGTCAACCGGAATAGCTGAAACCTGCCGAGACCTCCATTTGATGCGGCTCCGCTGGCAATTTTGGTGTAAGATTGCTCCCTTTGCGCCCATTCGATCTGCATGCTCAAGACGTTCAACGACATACCGCTGATCCGGCCGGAAACCCCGCTTCTGGACAGCATCGACCATCCGTTTCACCTGCGTGAACTGGATGTTGAGCAATTGCCTGAGCTGGCAGATGAACTGCGCGCCTATCTGCTCTACAGCGTCGGGAAAAGTGGCGGCCACTTCGGTGCCGGACTAGGGACTGTCGAGCTGACCATCGCCCTGCACTATGTTTTCAATACACCCCATGATCGGCTGGTGTGGGATGTAGGACACCAGGCTTACCCCCACAAGATCCTCACTGGCCGGCGAGAGCTGATGCCACAGATTCGGCAGGCAAACGGTCTATCCGCTTTCCCCAAACGGGAAGAGAGTGAGTACGACACCTTCGGGGTGGGCCATTCAAGCACTTCTATCAGCGCCGCTCTCGGTATGGCCCTGGGTGCCGCCATGAATGGTGAAAAAAGAGAAGTCGTGGCGGTGATCGGGGATGGGGCCATGACGGCAGGCATGGCGTTTGAGGCTCTCAATCATGCTGCACATACCAACGCCAACATGCTGGTAGTGCTCAACGACAACAACATGTCGATATCCCACAACGTCGGAGGCCTGGCCACCTATTTTTCCAAAATCTGGTCCAGCCGTTTTTATAATTCCATCCGTGAAGGTGGCAAGAAGGTCTTGCGCTCAATTCCCTCAGCAGCGTCTTTTGTCCGCAAGACCGAGGAGCACCTCAAGGCCATGGTCGCTCCGGGTATTGTTTTTGAGGAGCTGGGGTTCAACTATATCGGACCCATTGACGGCCACAACCTGCCACTGCTGGTTCAAACGCTTAGCAACCTGAAACAGCTGGATGGCCCTATCCTGTTGCACACGATCACCCGAAAAGGCAAAGGCTTTGGTCCGGCCGAAGCAGACCCGGTAGGCTATCACGCACTTAACAAAATCGAACCCAAAAGCAAGCCCCAGGTTGCCGTCGCCAAACCTTCGGCGGTAGTGACTCCCCCCAAGGTGAAATACCAACAGGTATTTGGAGACTGGCTTTGCGATATGGCAGAAAAAGATTTCCGCCTGGTGGGAATAACGCCGGCCATGTGTGAAGGATCCGGCATGGTTGAGTTTTCCAAAACCTATGCCGATCGCTACCACGATGTGGCCATTGCCGAGCAACACGCGGTGACACTGGCAGCCGGGCTAGCCTGTGAGGGGTTGAAACCCGTGGTGGCCATTTACTCCACCTTCCTGCAACGGGCCTACGACCAACTGATTCATGATGTGGCACTGCAGAACCTGGATGTTCTATTCGGCATTGACCGGGCCGGGCTGGTCGGCGAAGACGGCCCTTCACACGCAGGCAGCTTTGATCTTACCTATCTACGCTGTATTCCTAACATGCTGATCATGGCGCCCTCGGACGAAAATGAAACACGGCAGATGCTCTATACCGGCTTCATTCACCAGGGTCCTGCTGCCGTTCGCTATCCCAGGGGTACAGGTCCAGGCACTGTCATCGAAAAACAAATGACGGCACTCCCCATCGGCAAGGGAGTGGAGAAGCGCACTGGAAGCCATGTCGCTATTTTAAATTTTGGCACCCTGCTCCCGGCAGCATTGCAGGCCGCTGAAGAGCTTGGCGCCACCGTTGCCGACATGCGTTTTGTGAAACCACTGGATACCGCACTGGTTGATCGGCTGGCATCACAACATCAATTGCTGGTTACCCTGGAAGAAAACACGGTACAGGGCGGAGCCGGAGCAGCAGTCAGTGAGCACTTGGCCTGTACCGGAATGGTTGTGCCAATCATGCACCTGGGCCTGCCGGATCAATTTGTGGACCATGGCAGCCATTCGCAACAACTCGCCGCCATCGGACTGAACGCGGAGGGTATTACCCGTGCTATTCAACACCGCCTGGATGAACTGAAGGGTACCCAGGGCGCCGTTTCCTGATACTGATCCCAGCAATAGGTTAAATATTGGTCGTTAACAGCCGATCAATGGCGACTAACAGCTCGATTAATTCCCGACTGTTCTCCCCCCTCTTGCGAAAATACTCCTCGGCCATGGGGCTGACGGCACAGTTTTCAGGCAGTTTGGCTTTGTTCTCAACCAGATGTTGCAGTCGAGGCAGAAAAATGAACTGGAGCCACTGTTCAAACGAGAGGGTATCAATGGCAAAGGGCTCCCGGCTGGACAATGCCGCAATTGACGGCATCGTTTCTGACCACAACATCATGTCCCGCATCTGCTGCTCAAGGCTGACCAGTATGGCGGCCAGCTGCCGGTGTTTATCATTCATCTCAGGTCCTGACGACTACCCGGTTTCGCGCCGGAAAGGAGGCAGGTCGTCCAGCATCTGTTTACCGTAACGTTTGCTGATAATTCGGCGGTCGAGGATTGTGATTCGCCCCCGGTCTTTCTCTGTGCGGATCAGGCGACCGCAAGCCTGATGCAGCCTGAGAGAGGCATCGGGTAACATCAGCTGCATAAAAGGATTCTCTCCACGATGTTCCAGCCAGCCGGACAGGGTCTGATAGACGGGATCATCCGGCACGGCAAACGGCAACTTGGCGATAACCACGTGAGAACAATAATTCCCCGGAAAATCCATCCCCTCGGCGAAACTGGCAAGACCAAAAATTACACTGCCCTCTCCACCATCAATTGTGGCCCGATGCCGGCGCACAATTTCCTGGTGTGACCATTGTCCCTGTACAAGAATCTGATCCTGCCGTTCTTCTCCCAGTCCGTCATAAACCAGTTCCATCTGGCGGCGGGATGCAAATAACACCAGCGTCCCTTCATGCCAGTCAATCATCTCGGGCAGCACGCTGATCAGCGCCTCGGTATGTAACTGACTGTCTGAACCATCAGCGCCGATATCCGGCACCGCTATCACTCCGGAGTTGGCATAATCAAAGGCCCCCGCCACTGCCGTGTACACCGTTGTGGCAGGCAGCCCGCATCGTTTGCTGAAATTTTCAAATGAACCCAGGGTCTGCAGGGTCGCGGAGGTGATGATCGCTGCATAACACCGTTGCCACAAATTGAGGCGAAAGATGCCTCCGGCATCTGTGGGAGACGCTGACAAACGAATATCCGGGTTGCCCGCTCCCTCTTCCAGGCTTAGCCACCGGGCAGTGGGCGGTGCTTTTTGTGTATCATCTTCTCGGGCGTAGGATTCCCAGAGACGCAATGCTCCTTCGATGCGGCCTTGCCACACCCCCACTTGCTGGAATAGTTGTTCGAGATCGACTCGGGGTACCGGAAAGTGCGTCTCATCCATCGCGTCACTCAATCGGTCGGAAAGAAGTTCCAGGGTACTGAACAGCACTCCCAACCCCTGCACCAGGTGGCCTGCCAGTTCTCTTATTTCCTCGCCGGGATCGCCGTCGACAAAACACCAGCGCAGCTCTGTGCTGCCTTCTACGGCCCCTTCCAGGTATTTTTCCAAGAGCGGATAACTCAGCCCCATTAAACGCTCACTGTCCGCAGCAGAGCTGGCCAGTTTTTCCAACCGTGACACAATATCCGGAGCGTCCCTGAACAGCGGCAGCCAGGCATCTGCCTGTTTCTGCATACGTCCCAACCAATTACCTGTAGTTCGAATCCGGCAGGAGCCAGCAAAGTGGTTAAGGGCGGTGGGCGCGATGCGATGACCTTCGTCAAAAATATAAATGGTCTCTTCCGGCGGAGGAAGAATGGCACCACCCCCCAACGACAGGTCTGCCATCACCAGGTCGTGATTGGCGACAATACAACCGGCCTCATCCAATTCATCCCGTGCTTTAAAAAAGCAACAGTTGCGAATCAGCCGACAGCGTCGCCCGGTACACTGGCGACGATCAACAGTCAGGGGACGCCAGTCACTGTCTTCCAGAGAATCGGGCCAACTGTCCCGGTCACCTGCCCATTCGCCCGCAGCCAGCGAGTTATCCATGGCGCGGTAACTGGCGATCAGATTTGCCGTTGGATTGAACTGGATTTCATCTTCAAAGAGAAACAGCCCGTTATCCCGAGCTGAAGCAGAATCGAGGCACTGCTCGAGTCGAATCGGGCACAGGTAGCGCCCACGCCCCTTGGCAAGGACTACCTGGTAGTCCCAGCCGGTACTGCTCAACAGGTTAGGGATATCGCGATTGACCAGTTGCTCCTGCAGTGCAACCGTACCCGTTGCCACCACCACTTTTTTGCCAAGCGCGCGGGCAATGGGCAATGCTGCCAACAGGTAGGCGAGTGTTTTCCCGGTTCCGGTGCCTGCCTCAACAACGTTGACAGGGTTATCCGAGCGCCGTCGGCCTTCGGCATCCTCCTCGATAGCGGCCAGACCATTAGCAATGGCGGCGATCATCTGCTTCTGGCCGAGACGGGGACGCAGCTCGTTAACGTCCAGGAATGTCCGGTAACCCTTCTGAATTTCTGCTTTCAGGTCAGCGCTCAGCACCGTTAATCAAGACCAAGTCTTAGCTTGCTGCGCACCGGATTGGCATACATATTGAGGATAATTTCCCGGTGCGCCTGAGGTACCGCATTCAGGCGCTCTTCAAACTCACGAACTTTTTGTGGCCAGCTCCCGCTAAATACTGATTTCCACTGTGCCAACTCAGGCACCTTGCCCTCCAGCATTTCGTAGGCAATGAGATTGCTGGGGTGGAGTCGGTAGTTACCGATGATCTGACGGTCAACGGCTTCGGCCATTTCCTCGGGGGTATCGATACCCTCTTCCAGCGGATCACCAAACGCAACGTGCACCGCCCCTTTGCGTCCAACAATGCCCTGATAGATGCTCAGCAGGTCCTCGTGGGCTTCTTTCCGGTAAACCCCCTCCGTCTGTTTGGCATAGAGCTCACGACCTTTGGCTGCGTCCAGGGGGTCCAGCTCATAGGAAATAGCTACCGGTACGACTTTCAGCTCACGAATGGCGTCAGCAAATGTCTGTTCTTTCTGTTTGCTGAGTGAAAGCATTTTCAACAGGGCCTTTTCCGTTTTATCGACCCCATCCTTGGCACGACCTTCACGTTGGGCAATCCAGACGCTGGCGTGCTCTTCAACCAAGGAAAACCGAATGTAGCGCGACAACTGCAACAGCGCGTTCAGCTTTTCACGACGCCCTTCCACAGAGCGTTTCACAATAAAACTTTTGTTGATGCGCATTAAGTCCGAGGCAAACTCTTTGCTCATCAGGTTGTCGCCGATGGCGATGCGCACCGTGTCATAACCGGCGTGGTAGCGGACGAAATTCACAAAGGCCGGGTCCATGGCAATATCACGGTGATTACTGATGAACAGGTAGGAGCTTTCAGAAGAAAGCTTATCCTGCCCGGAAACCGTCAGATGGCATTCAATTTTTTTCAGCAGTTTGCCCATGCTCTCACCCACTGCTTCCTGAAAATCACGCACATTATGAATTTTCTCAAAGCTGTGGCGTAACACCCGAGCAATCAGCGGCCGCATTAGCCAGGGCGCATACCGCCCGAGCCGTGGATATTTGATGGACATCAGGGTATCAACAAACTCGCGACTGGCCGCGAGACGAGCTAACACTTCTGGAACTTCTGAGTCGTAATAAGGACGGATATCGTCAAATTCATTCATAACGGCGATGTACTGATTGTTGTTATAACGGCTTGCCAAAACAGCGGCAAAAACTCAGGAGCCCAGACGAGGGTTGTGCCAACGCACTTCCGTGGAGTACTTTTCGACCAGGTGTGTCACATCAAGAATCATGGCAAACAGCGCCATACGCACCAGTAGACCATTGTCCGTCTGGCGAAAAATTGCGAGATTCGGGTTGCTGTCCAGATCGCTGTCGAGCTCATTGGCCTCTGCCCGCGAATCCCGCGGCAGAGGATGCATGATCACCGTATTGGGCTCGCAGTTGGACGTGTAAATCGCCTGGTTAAGGCGAAAACGGCCGCGGTACAAATCGGCTTCATCCTTACTGGCGAAACGCTCTTCCTGAATGCGGGTGGAATAGACTATATCAACGTGGGAAATACTCGATTCCAGGCGATCAGATTCGTCTACGTGGATTCCAGCGGCTCGCATATCCTCAACCAGCTCTCTTGGCATCGCCAGCTCCAGCGGAGAAACCAGCTGTACTGAAACCCGCTGGAATAACATCAGCAGCTTGCAAAGGGAGTGGACGGTGCGCCCGTGCTTGAGGTCACCAATCATGGCGATGCGCAGACCATCCAATTGACGCCCACGATCGCGAAGTTCTTTTTCTATGGTGTACAGGTCCAGTAATGCCTGACTGGGGTGCTCATTGCTGCCATCACCACCGTTGATCACCGGAACCCTACTGGCGGCGGCAAAATCCGCCACGGAACCAGACTCGGGATGGCGCATACAGATTACATCACTGAATCCGGACAGAACCCTGGCCGTATCCTGAAGTGATTCACCCTTGGCCAAGGCTGAGGCTTCAAACCCTACCGTCTCCCTGACCTCACCCCCCAGCAGATTAAAGGCACTGCCGAAACTGATTCGGGTTCGGGTACTGGCCTCAAAAAACATGTTGCCGAGAATCGCGCCTTCGAGAACCCGGGTGATTTTCTGGCGCTGGGCATAGGGCTCCATACGATCAGCAACGCGAAAGATACGATCAATATCAGTGCGCTCGAACTGACTGATGGAAAGTATACTGCTACCCTTGAATTCCACATTGCCCCCACGGCTTAGCCCATCAAGCGCAGCATTTTAGCGGCTTTGCCAAAATCGGACCAGCGGCTTTGTCGTTATAAAATCTGATCGCCCCATTCTTGCAACGCGTGCAGCAGTGAGCGTTCACGTTCGCCCGTTTCCTCACTGGCCATCAGCTGGTCGATTTCCGCATGATAGGCTTCCAGGCTGAGGTATCCGGTAGAGGAACCCGTGAGCCGCTGAAAGCGCCATTCTTCCCACTGGTTTATCTCTTCTTCGCTCAATGACTCCGGAAAATTTCTGGCGCGATAAAGAAACAGTAACTGCCGATAGCGAGGGTCCTGAAAATGAAAGCGGTCTGCCCCCAGCTCGTCCGCCGATGCCGAGCGTACCTCACTCAACAAATTCCGATCAGCGTCATTAAGAAAACCCTGATAGAGCTGGCGATCTGCTTCCTCAGGGCTTTCCTGCCCTGGTGCAGAAAACAGTTGTGACAACTTTGCCGTCAGATCCTGGCCGCGCAGCAAGCGCCAGTTTTCCTCGCAGCGCTCCAGGTCTATACCCAGACGCTTGGCCACCGCAGCATCCAGTAGTTTTGGCGTTGCCACCACAGGGCAGCGGTTAATCTGAACATTTTTTAGGGGGATACGCTCCACACCCTCGGGCAAATCCTGGGTGCGGGTAAAAAGCCGATCGTGAATTTGATCTACCGGTAGATTGATGAGCCCCTGAGCATCCCCTGACAGATTAAAACAGATAATGGCGTTGTTGTTGGTCGGGTGTTTGGCCAGCGGCATCATTAACGCCACGTAACCATTATCCCGCGGCAACCGGCCCGACACGTGCAGGAATGGCAGCTGGTTCTGCAGATCGATCAGTCCGGCCACCTTATGCTTCTGGCGATGCTCGTAAATATAGTCGTACAGTTTGGGTTGTTTATCCTTTACCAGACGTGCCATAGCGATAGTTGCCATGACATCGGAGAGCGCATCATGGGCTGATTCATGGGTTATACCGTTGGCCTGGGTGAGTTGTTCCAATTTGAAACAGGGGGAACCGTCGTCGTAGTTGGGCCACTCGATACCCTCCGGTCGAAGTGCCCTGGCCAACCGAACCATATCGATAATGTCCCAGCGAGAGTTCCCATGCTTCCACTCTCGCTCATAGGGATCGTAGAAATTCCGGTAAAGGGTATAGCGAGTCACCTCATCGTCAAAGCGGATACTGTTATAGCCAACTCCGCAGGTACCCGGTTGTGACAACTCCCGGTGCACTTGAGCAATAAATTCCGGTTCTGGCACCCCTTGCTCCCGGGCTTTCTGGGGAGTAATGCCCGTAACCAAGCAAGCCATCGGGGAAGGCAGCCGATCCGTGGGCGGCTGGCAATACAGGGATAAGGGTTTACCAACCAGATTGAGGTTTTCGTCGGTGCGAACACCGGCAAACTGTGAGGGGCAGTCTCGAGACGGGTCAGTGCCAAACGTTTCGTAGTCGTGCCAATAAAGCGTTTTCACAGACTCAGCACCCTTTTTCCAGAACAAAAAAAACGGCGTCCCCAGACGCCGTTTTTAGATAACGCAACAGACTGTGCGTTCCGGTCAGATCACTCAACCACTTCGGTATAGGTCATTTCGCCTACTACACGACGGTTGCGAGCACGACCTTCATCGGTGGCATTGTCCGCAATCGGACGGCTTTCACCGTAACCTTCTGTGGTGATGCGACTCGGGTCAATGCCATAGTCTTCAACGATTTTGGCTTTAACTGCGGCAGCACGGCGCTCTGACAGGCCCTGGTTGTAGTCATCCGAACCACGGGCATCGGTATGACCTTCAAGCACGAGAGTGATGTCATCGTGCACTTTCATGGCATTGGCAACAGCATTTAGCTCATCACCGTAGATGGCACGTACAATGGCCTTGTCGAATTCAAACTCAACATTCAGGCGCACGGTAATGGTACGAGTCTCAGGCTCTGGTGCAGGCATTTCCGGTACGCGAGGCTCTACGGGTTCTTCAACAACCGGCGCAGCAGGCTTGTTGAAGTAGTAGTTGAGGGCAAAGTTCAGCGAACCGTCATTGATACCCTCGTTGCCTTCACGCAATTTGTGGGCGATGCGAGCATCACCACGGAATTCCCACTGATCACTGATCATCTTGGACAGACCAAAACCGATTTGCGCCTGATGGGTGTATTCCTCATCTGACCAGAGGTTGTTTTCACCATCGCGGTCGTAATAGCTGAAGCCTGCCACTACATAGGGGCGCCAGCCACCGTTATCTTCTCCCAGCCAGAAATAGGCATTGATTTGGGCAACATCCAGATCGTCACCGGCAATGTCTTTGCCGTAACCGGCTTCCAGAGCCCAATCATTAAAGAAGCGATAACCAACATTGAAACCAGCAACGCCGGCTTCATCATGACCACTGACAACACGTTCGCTATCGAGGTAGTAGTAACCCAGCGACGGCCCGAGGTATAAACCCTCTTGCGCAAATACAGAGGCCGACAGCGTCAGCAACGATACACCAATAGCAGCAGCAAGCTTTTTCATAAACTTCACCATTAATTCCGATTTAAAAACACAGGCACCCTCGCCTGAACAATAAAAACAGCAAGCGTAATCATAATACAGCTACTGTTTTTTTTTCCGCATATAAGGCCTAAATTTTGCCAAAAAACACAAACAAGATCAAAAAAATGCCGCTGACTTCTAAAGCTTCGTCGAACGCATTTTTTTCTCTGGGTTTTTAGGCGGCAACAGCCGCGCCTTGAGTGCGGCGCGAATATATACCTCTGTTTTTCAATAAGCCAGTACTAGATGACCAATTTCCGCTCTTCAATTTTGGCCTGCCAGATTTTCGGGCCAGTTTGGTGGACGGCTTCTCCCTTGGTATCCACCGCAACGGTCACCGGCATATCAACAATCTCAAATTCATAGATTGCCTCCATACCAAGATCCTCAAATGCCACTACTTTGGCTCCGGTAATCGCTTTTGAGACCAGGTACGCGGAGCCGCCGACAGCCATCAGGTAGACCGCCTGTGAATCGCGAATAGCATCAATAGCCGTGGGACCACGCTCAGCCTTACCGATCATGCCAATCAGGCCGGTTTCTTCCAGCATGGTACGGGTAAATTTATCCATGCGGGTTGCTGTGGTTGGGCCAGCGGGGCCCACTACTTCCTCCCGCACCGGGTCCACGGGACCCACGTAATAAATAAAGCGACCTGTCAGATCTACCGGAAGCTTTTCGCCCTTCGCCAGCATATCGACCATGCGCTTGTGAGCGGCATCACGGCCCGTCAGCATTTTGCCGGAGAGAAGCAGGGTTTCACCGGGCTTCCAGTCTTTAATATCTTCCTTGGTCACTGTATCCAGGTTCACGCGGCGCACGCTATCACCTACTTCCCAGGCAATCTCGGGCCAGTCTTCTAGGTTTGGCGGCTGCTGCTTCGCGGGGCCACTGCCATCCAACTTGAAGTGTGTATGTCGTGTCGCTGCACAGTTTGGAATCATCGCCACGGCCTTGTTGGCGGCGTGAGCCGGAAAATCTCTGACTTTGATATCCAGCACCGTGGTCAATCCACCCAGACCCTGCGCACCGATACCCAGTCCGTTAACCTTATCAAACAACTCCAGGCGCAATTCTTCGGCACGATTGGAAGCACCGCGAGCCTGTAGTTCATGAATATCAATGGGATCCATGAGTGATTCTTTTGCCAGCAGCATGGCTTTTTCAGCGGTACCGCCAATACCAATACCCAGCATACCCGGCGGGCACCAGCCAGCGCCCATTTTAGGCACCTGCTCCAACACCCACTGAACCACGGAATCAGACGGGTTCAGCATGGCAAACTTGGATTTCGCCTCTGAGCCACCACCCTTGGCCGCCACATCTACTTCCACGGTATCGCCGGGAACAATTTCGTAATTGATCACTGCAGGGGTGTTATCGCCGGTGTTTTTACGGGCACCGTCAGGGTCGGCCAAAACCGATGCTCGCAGCACATTGTCAGGGTGCATATAAGCGCGTCTGACACCTTCGTTAATCATATCGGAGACACTCATGTCTCCCTCCCACTGCACGTTCATACCCACTTTGACAAAGACATTCACGATGCCGGTATCCTGACAGATCGGGCGGTGTCCCATCGCACACATGCGGGAGTTAATCAGGATCTGCGCCATGGCATCCTTGGCCGCCTGCGACTCTTCGCGCTCATAGGCTTCGTTAACCGCCTGGATAAAATCCACGGGGTGGTAATAGGAGATAAATTGCAGCGCATCCGCCACACTTTCAATCAGATCATTTTGTTTGATAACAGTCATTTCGCTCTCACAACCTGTCATTTCCAGAAAAACCACATCGGCTCATACTCAGCCGGGGGGAGCCCCCAACTGTTGTTTGATCAGTTGCAAATCCCGGTTAATTTGCAGCCGGTATGCATCGATGGCACGAATTGCCTCCTCATTACCCGCAACACGGGCATTCAACGACTGCTTGGAGTCATTGATAGTCTGTTCCATCCGGGCCAAACGGTCAGCCACATCCTGAACCTGACTCACCAGGTCGTTGACCTCCAGTTTTGCCGCCAACGCCGAACTCGCGGCCGACTCCACAGATTTTGTCGCCTTATCCACCTTGCCAGTCAGGGTTTCTATTTCTTTCTTGCGAGCAGACATGGAGGCCTGCAGGCCCTTGACCGCCTTGGCCTGATCATCAATAGACTTACCCTGATCTTCAATAGACTTGCGATTACGATCATAGGCCACACCCCAGAGTTTCTTGATCTCGGACCAGTGTTCATCCAGGCTGGTCTGGTGCTCCTTGAGTTTTACCGACAAGGCTGCACCGGATTGGCTCAGTGACTCATCGGTGGAAACAATTTTTGCTTCCAGATCATTGAAGCGAGTCTGCAGGGTTTCAAAACGCTGGGTCTGTTCAACAAAAAAGTACCCCAGACCAGCGACACCGAGAACCACTACCAGCAGCAGAAATTTCCACAGGGTTCCGACACTACCTGACGGTGCAGGCGGCTTTGCCCGGGGCCGTTCCCTGCTGGGACGTACATTGTCTGCCCCCCGCTCCCGACCTTCGCCACGGCCTATGCGGTCATCACTGGTGGGGACAATTGGATCAAAGCGAGGGTTATCACTGTCACTCATAGCACATCAAACCTGAAGCAGGCCTCTCATCAGAAGGCGATTGGAATAGAAGCTTGGATACACGAGGCAGGCATTATACGACAAACATAAAAAAACCGGCCATTCGGCCGGTTTTTTATCAAACTGCACTTACAGGAAGCAGAGGGAGCCAACCAGCACGGCAGTCAGAACCAGGCTGGAAACAATCACACCACGAACGGTGGTCATTGGCCCTTGTTTGCCGAACAGCGCATTGGCTTCCAGCACCAGCACAATGGCCACTGCAAGATAAAGACCTAAACCACCACCATTAGCGGATGTCAGGTGTTCGGCACTATAACCCATGTGGGGAGATGCCAGCATGCAGTACGCCATTGGCGCAGAAAACAGGGTGTTGGTGCGCGATGCCAGCAGAGCTTTTGCCGCTGCTGCAGGGCCGTCACCCTCTTTCATGCCGAGGGCAATCTGTTGCGCCGGCCAGATTACCAGCCAGACGTTGAGGAACATCAGGGTACCCAGTAGCGCACCCACCTCAATGTAGTCATTCATGACGTGCTGCTTACCAACACCCGCCAGCAGAATCACACCGGTGATGAAAGTGAACATGGCACCCCAGCGGAACCACCAGAGGGCACTGGGAGCCAATTTAGCCTTAGCATCAGCCAGGGCTTCAGGACTGGCCTGTTTGAAGTAACCGCCCTGAACAAAATTGAAGTAGTACAGCATACCAATCCAGGTAATACCGAACAGCAGGTGACCCCAGCGGGCCAGAAAATTAATGAATTCAAGTGACATGTCTTTCTCCTTAGCAGCGAGATGCTAGTTTATTGGGCCGGGTTTTGTTTGTAATCAACTAATTGTTATACCCGCCAGAGTTGAGCACTGGCGATTTCCCCTCGATCAAACCGCCCAGAAACCCTATAAAACAAGAGGTTATAGGACGGCTTCACGTGACGGCAATTTTGTCATAAAGTGCCCGAAAATAAAAAGCCCCGACCAGCGGGGCTTTTTGTCCTTGATGGATGGGGACGATTACATCATGCCGCCCATGCCACCCATACCACCCATGTCAGGCATACCGCCACCAGCATTTTCTTCCGGTGAGTCAGCAACCATGGCTTCAGTGGTAATCATCAAACCGGCAATAGAGCCCGCTGCCTGCAGCGCAGTGCGAGTTACTTTGGCGGGGTCAAGGATACCCATGGCGATCATATCACCATACTCACCCGTACCAGCGTTGTAACCAAAGTTACCTTCACCCTGCTTGACCTTGTCGACAACCACAGAGCCTTCTTCACCGGCATTGGTGACAATCTGGCGCAGTGGCGATTCCATGGCACGACGGGCCAGATTAATACCAACGGTCTGATCTTCATTATCGCCTTTGAGACCTTCAATAGCCTGCAGGGCACGAATCAAGGCTACACCACCACCGGGAACAACACCCTCTTCGACAGCTGCACGGGTCGCGTGCAGAGCATCTTCAACACGGGCTTTCTTCTCTTTCATTTCAACTTCAGTCGCTGCACCAACCTTGATGACCGCAACACCACCTGCCAATTTGGCAACGCGCTCTTGCAGTTTCTCACGATCGTAATCGGAAGACGTATCTTCAATCTGAGCACGGATCTGATTAACACGGGCTTGGATAGCATCGTGATCGCCTGCACCGTCGACAATGGTGGTGTTTTCCTTGGAGATAGTCACACGCTTGGCAGTACCCAAGTGATCCAGGGTGGCGGACTCAAGATCCATACCCACTTCCTCAGAAATCACGGTTCCGCCAGTCAATACAGCGATGTCTTCCAGCATAGCCTTGCGGCGATCACCAAATCCAGGAGCCTTACAGGCTGCCACCTTGACGATACCGCGCAGGTTATTCACAACCAAAGTTGCCAAGGCTTCACCCTCAACGTCTTCAGAAATAATGACCAGCGGCTTGCCTGCTTTGGCCACGCTTTCCAGCAGCGGCAGCAGTTCACGGATGTTTGAGATTTTCTTGTCAAACAACAGGATGAAGGGCGAATCGTGCTCAACGCTCATACTTTCCTGGTTGTTGATGAAGTAAGGGGACAGGTAACCGCGGTCAAACTGCATACCCTCAACGATATCCAGTTCATTTTCGAGACCGGAACCTTCTTCAACAGTGATGACCCCTTCCTTGCCAACTTTCTCCATGGCCTCGGCAATGATATCGCCGACATGGGAATCGCTGTTGGCAGAGATCGTACCAACCTGGGCAATCTCCTTGGTGTCGGCGCAGGGCTTGGCGATTTTGGCAATTTCAGCTACTGCTGCGGTAACTGCCTTATCAATACCGCGCTTCAGATCCATCGGGTTCATTCCGGCGGCTACAGATTTGAGGCCTTCGTTCACGATTGACTGGGCCAATACTGTCGCCGTGGTGGTGCCATCGCCGGCCTCGTCGGAGGCTTTGGATGCCACTTCTTTCACCATCTGGGCACCCATATTTTGAAGCTTGTCTTTCAGTTCGATTTCTTTCGCTACAGACACACCGTCTTTGGTAACCGTGGGTGCGCCGAAAGATTTATCCAACACAACATTGCGTCCCTTGGGACCCAAGGTCACTTTCACAGCGTCGGCCAGGACATTGACGCCTTCCAGCATCGGGTTGCGGGCGTTATCACCAAACATTACGTCTTTTGCTGACATGACTTACCTTCCTTAAACAATTCGTTTGACGAGATTAAATCTGCTTTGTGTTCTCAGCCGTCAATGACAGCCTTGATATCGCTTTCGCTGAGAATGACCAGTTCCTGGCCGTCCAGCTCAATAGTGTCACTTCCAGCGTACTTGCCGAACACGACCGTATCTCCAACTTTTACATCCACAGGGCGCACTTCACCATTGTCCAGCACGCGGCCGATGCCAACGGCAATCACTTCTCCCTGGTTCGGTTTTTCTTTGGCGGAGCCCGGCAACAAAATACCACCGGCTGTTTTTTCTTCTTCTTCCTTGCGACGAACCACAACACGATCGTGTAAGGGACGAATTTTCATTGTCTATTCTCCAACTATTATGGTCTAACCTGTTCAATTCATCAGAGTTCGGATGTTACCGAGCTGAGGCTAATGTGGAGGCTTTCCAAATTATTTCAAGGGGCCAAACAAAAAAAAGTTTCTTTACAGAACAATCTGTTATTTTGGAAGCTGCCGGTCATCGTTTTCCTGCCAGAACTCACCATCAACCACCTCTCCATCTGCTTCTGGAGGATGCGACCCGCCAGAGCGATAGGTCTGTTGATTGCTGTAGCTGACGACCTCCATTTTTGCAACCATCCCCAACACACAGCGTCGCCTTAAGGGCGGGAAAAGGCCCGCGAAGCCTATCACGTCTGTCACAAAACCCGGGGTTAAAAGCAAAGCACCACAGACCGCCAGTATCAGCCCTTCTGCCATCTCCATCGCCGGCAGCTCGCCCGCATCAAGTTTGCTTCGCGCCCGGAACAGGGTCGCAAAACCCTGTTGGCGAAGTAATGACAGCCCAACCACCGCCGTCAATAACACCAGTCCAATGGTGGGTAGCGCACCGATTTCACGGCCCACGGTAATCAAAAGCCACATCTCGACAATGGGCATGGCAATGAACAGTAATAGCAGATATCTCAAACTGAACTCCTGAAGGTATTTTTTGAATATGGGGCCATCTGCGTTCAATTCAATACAACACTGGACGGAAGTTCCAAAACCTCACTATGATGAACGTCCTAAACAGGACAAATCAGCAGATGAAAAGCGAAGTTGAAGTTCTGATTTACAGTATTCTCAGCGCCATCCCCAAAGGTCAGGTTGCCAGCTACGGGCAAGTGGCCAACTTTGCCAGACTGCCGAAAGGTGCCCGCCTTATTGGACGCATTCTCAGCCGTTTACCCCCGGAAACCACGCTACCCTGGCATCGTGTACTGAAGGCCAATGGCCAGATCGCCTTTGCCCCGGACAGCAGCGCCTACCACCGTCAAAAACAGTTACTTGAGTTGGAAGGCATCAAAGTCTCTCAGGGCAAGGTGGACTTGAGACTGTTTGGCTGGCGGGACTGAGCGAGAGAATGTCGCCACAACAGCCAGGATAACAGGATTGCCGGTGTTCCCATGACAGCAGCGTAAGAGAAGAAAACCTCATAGTTACTGGCATCAACGATAACCCCCGAGAAACCACTTAAAAACTTGCCTGGCAACGTCATCAGAGAACTAAACAGCGCATATTGCGTAGCGGTATAGGCCCTGTTGGTCATGCTCGACAGGTAGGCCACAAACGCCGCATTGGCAAACCCGCCGCTCAGATTATCGCCACTGATCGCCACTGCCAGCCACACCAGGTCTGAACCTACCATGGCCAACTGCACAAACAGCAGGTTTGTCAGCGCCACCATAATGGCTCCAGCCAGCAAGGGTCGAAAGATGCCGTAGCGCACCACGAACAATCCCCCGAGGAAAGAACCCGCCAGGGTCATGAAGAACCCGAAGACTTTACCAATATCGGCAATTTCCTTTTTGGTAAAGCCCAAATCCAGATAAAAAGGATTGGCCATAATCCCCATGGTGATATCACTGAGGCGATAGAGACCGATGAAGGCCAGGATCAACAGAGCCCAAGAGCCATTGCGGCGAAAAAACTCCACAAACGGAGCGACCACCGCACCCACAAACCACGCCTCAAGCCGCCTCCAGCGACCGGGCTGATCGGCATGCAACTGATGCTTCAGCGACAGCTCCATGGCCTCGGTAGTGTCTGGCACATGGCGCTCCGGTTCCGACACCAGCAGTACTGTCACCACACCCACCAACATCAGCAGCGCCATCACCAGATAGGAAACATCCCAACTCGACCAATCGGCTATATAGAGCGCACCCGCCCCGGCAACCAGCATAGCCAACCGGTAGCCAAAGATATAACTGGCAGACATGGCACCCTGGTATTCATCCACCGCAGACTCTATGCGAAAAGCATCGATAGCGATGTCCTGGGTAGAGGAAGAGAACGCCACCAGCAACGCACTGAGCGCGATGCTCACCAGAGACACCTGAGGATCAGACAACACCATGGCGACCAGTCCGGCCATGACGCCAAATTGACCAACCAACATCCAACTACGGCGCTGGCCCAGACTACGGGTTAACAGGGGCAACTTCAGCCGGTCCACCACCGGTGCCCAGATCACCTTGATGGAATAGGTAATGCCAATCCAGCCAAAAAATCCTATGGTGCTGCGACTTATATCGACATCCCGCAACCACGCTGTGAGAGTTGAAAACACCAACAACAGAGGCAATCCGGCGGCAAAGCCCAGGAAAAGCATGGTGATCACCTGCGGTCGGGTATAGACACGAACGGCCTCGCTCCAGCTGACCACCCCCTGCTCTACACCTTGTTTTGACGCCATATAGCCTGCTCCTGACAGGCGCATACCCTAACAGATAATTGCACAGATGCTATACACTCTCCGCCCATGAGCGCCATTCTTGAAATTCGCAATCTCAGCAAAAATTTCCGTCATCTCAAGGCCGTGGATGACGTATCTTTTGCTATCCCCCGTGGATCCTGTTTTGGGCTGCTGGGCCCCAATGGCGCGGGCAAAACCACAACGATCGAAATGATTGAGGGCATCACCACGCCATCTTCCGGTGAGATTTTTTATCAGGGACAGATTCGTGACCGACGCTTTCTGGAACAAACCGGCATCCAGTTCCAGTCCACCGCATTAATGGATTACCTGACGACACGTGAGGTGATCGGGCTGTTCAGCAACTTTTACCCCCGTGCCCTGCCGCTAGAGGAGTTGGTCGAGTTGTGCCAGCTGGAGGAATTTCTTGATACCTACGCCACTCGTTTGTCCGGGGGTCAACGCCAGCGCCTGCTACTGGCGGTGGCGTTAATCAATGACCCCGAAATTCTGTTTCTCGATGAGCCAACCACCGGCCTCGACCCACAATCCCGCAGACACTTCTGGTCCCTGATCAGTAACATTAAGGCACGTGGTAAAACCGTACTGCTCACCACCCACTACATGGAAGAAGCCGAGCTGTTATGCGACCACATGGTGATCATGGATAAAGGAAAGATCATTGCTGAAGGCACACCGCAAGGGCTGTTGCGACAACATTTTGATTTCACCTACATCTGTATTGATTACGAGGATTTTAGCTGCGACCCCAACAACCTGCCTTTTGCCATTGAACGCCGGGAGGACTGTATCGCCATCGCCACCAACTCTGTCGAGCAGACGCTTGCCAAGCTGGTGACCATGGACATCAACCTGCAATCCCTACGTGTCCGGAACCCCTCTCTGGATGACTTGTTCCTGAAACTTACCGGGCACTCCCTGAGGAATTAAGACAATGCGCCGTATTCTGGCTCTGTGGGCAGCCCGCAACCGCGAGTATTATCGAGACAAGGGTTCTTTATTCTGGTCCTTTGTTGCCACACCAATGATTGTCATTGTGCTGGCCATTGCCTTTTCCTCCAGCAACGACCACCTCTTCAAGGCGGGTCTTTTACTGGACACACCCGATATCAATCGGGATACCCTGCCATTTGCTAAGGAACCGGCCATTGACTGGGTGGAATATCAGGATCTCGACACAGCCTTGCGACGCATCCAGTTTCACCAACTGGATATTCTTATCACCACGTCCTCACCCCGACGCTACTGGATCAACCCGGAGTCAGCCAAGGGGCGCATTCTGGAAGCACTGCTTCGCAACGACGGGCAGGCCGACACAAGCATCTGGCAGGGTCAGGAGATATTCGGTGAAAAGATTCGGTATATCGACTGGGTGATACCCGGTGTGCTGGCCATGAACATGATGTTCAGCGGCCTGTGGGGCATCGGTTATGTCATTGTTCGCTATCGAAAAAATGGGGTTCTGAAGCGGCTACAGGCAACTCCTCTGAAGGCCTGGGAGTTTCTTTTCTCACAAGCGCTATCCCGTCTGGGCATCATGCTCGCTGTCACCATCATCGTATTTACCATCTGCAATCTATTTATCGGTTTCAGAATGGTTGGCAGCTACCTGCTGCTGTTGCTGATTGCCGTTGTGGGCAACCTCTCCATCATCAGCATTTCCCTACTGATGGCTTCGCGCACAGCCAGTGAAGAACTGGCCAACGGCCTGCTTAACCTCATCAGCTTCCCGATGCTGTTGTTATCGGAGTTGTGGTTTTCGCTGGATGATGCTCCCGAATGGCTACAGGACCTCTCCCAACTATTGCCTCTGACCCACCTGGTGAAAGCCGCGCGGGGAGTGATGCTGGAGGGAGATGGGATTCTGCAGGTCTCCCCCCAGTTATTGATACTTGTCCTGATGACAGTCACCTGCCTGACACTGGCGGGATGGCTATTCCGTTGGCGGGATTAGGCCCACAACCCTGCATAGTTACTCTACCCGCTATAGCAGTACCACCAGTACAGCCACCATAAACACCGCAAAAATCAGGGTGCGAGTAAACAGTGCTTCAATACCTGCTTTGCCAACAAAACTGTCTTTCTGATCACCTCCCGTTAAAGAAGCCGCTAGTGTGAAGTTACCCAATACCTCCACACTGCTTGCCGAGGAAACAATCGACTCGCTTAACCGCGCCAAACATGCGGGGAAGTTGCCTACCACAGCCAATGAAATACCCACCAACCTCACCGGCAACCATTCCAGCAACCACAAGCATCGGTTTTGAAAATCTGTCTCGGGACTATCCTGTAATCGTTGCTGGTCATAGATCACAGACAACCTGTACAACAACGCCCCCGGCGCGCCGGCGAGAATAAACCAGAACATCACTGCGAAATAACGCTCGAAATAGCGGTAAGCAATGGTCCTGACCGCCTCCGCATGTGACTGAGTAGCAGTTTCCACCTCACCCTGCTGCTGACCAACTTTCAACTCAACGATATCGTTATAAGCTGCCTGTTCATCACCACGATCCAGGTCCTCCTGGTAGTTTTCTACATCCTTTTCCAGGTCTCCCCGACCCAGTGAGTAGAGAAAAACCAGCAAGCTAATCAGAAAAACGGGAAGGCCCAACCAACGATCCGTCAGAAACAAAAGTAACGCAGCCAGTATCAGTACGGGCAGGGCAATAGCGACACACGCCTTCAACCACTCCATGGAGCCACACCCCTTGTGCAGCTTTACCAGCAACCCAAGAAACCATTGATCACTCTGCAATGCGCCCAGAGAACCCATCTGCCGGATCAGAAGCAGGCCAATCACGATAACAATAAACTCCATATCAGGTCTCCAGAGAGCTCAGGTAGTGCGGCCAATCAAAAGCTGGCCCGGGATCAGTTTTGCGGTCCGGGGCAATATCGCTGTGACCAACAATACGCCCTATGTTGATAGAGGGGTAATGTTCCATCAAAGCCAGCGTCACTGCTGATAATGCCCGGTATTGGTCCTCTGTGTAAGGGATATCGTCAGTACCTTCCAACTCAATACCAATGGCGAAATCATTGCAGTTTCCCGCCCCCTCATAACAGGAGTTTCCGGCGTGCCAGGCACGATCATCGAAAGAAACGAACTGCACCAATTCACCATCGCGCTGGATTAATAGATGCGCAGACACCTTCAAGTCTGAGATGGTTTCAAAATAGGGATGCTCGGCAGGGTTAAGACAATTGACAAAGAAATCACAGATGTATTTACCGCCAAACTCCCCGGGAGGCAGGCTGATATTGTGAATCACCAGCAACGATACCGGTGTTCCTTCAGGGCGTTCATTATAGTTGGGGGAGGGTTTGCAAATTGCGTTTTGCAACCAACCCTGCTGATTGATCAAAAGGCGTGTAATAACCGGTCTCCCATACCCCTCATTTATCTGATCATAGTAAAAAAGGGCTACAGGCTTGTCTACGCGCGCCTTGAACCCCCGCTGCGCTTCTTTTTTATATACAGTAAAGGTCAGTGCAGTGAGCGATTCTGGCACAAATCGCTAACCACCCCCTCCAGGGCCCTATCAAACAATTGGGATTTGTCCAATGTCCGCAGTTTCTCGTCCTTGAGTTCCCGCGCCACCCGTTTACGGTTTTTCTGCCCAACCTTGGCACCCTGGCGGTTCACGAAAACGAATTTGCCTTCCGGCATAATAATACCAGCCACCTTGCAGCGCCGGCGTGACGGTGACTCTTCAGCGAATTCGACCCAGACACCGCGGGTCAGGCTGTCCGCCCGCCGCAAATACTGTTCTTCAATGTCCTCATCATCTTCATCATCCGACATATCGGGGTTGCCGGGAATATCGGTTCTTAACACCTGAATGTAGACATCATCTAACGGATTGGCGGAAATTCCTCGGGTGAGCTCATCGTGCTGCAGCCCCTTCTCAGGTATTTCTTCACCAAAAAAGTATTGCTCCATTGCCCCCATCAGTCGACCGAGGTCATAGGCATCGTAGGAAATGGACTCCAGGCTGCTGCGAATGGCCTCCAGCACCGGCTTCACCGCAGCCTCATGGCGATCCCCTAGACGCACCAGTTCCAGCAAACTGTCCAGCAACTGCTCACTGTGCTGCCACTCGGTGGAATCGACGCCACAACGAAGGTGGTTCAAGAACATCACTTTGCACCAGGCATCTTCGGCAAAGCTCATAACAAAGCGGGGGAATGTCTGCCCCTGGATTTTCCTGATCAATACTTTAAGAACCGCCTGATGGGCCTGGTTTACTTTTTCCGCAGCGGCCACTTCTTCCATGAGTCGTTGCTCCAGAACAGCCACCCTGCGCCGCTCCTTATCAACCAAATCGATAAAATTCAGCAATAGCTGGGTCAACGCCACATTATCCTGACGGGATTCGTTACACAGCTCGTCCACCACGCTGGCAATGGCCTTAGCCACGGGATCATCGGCAGTGGATTGATCATCAACATAACCGATGGATGCTTCGGCAATTTCATTCAGCAAACGCCGCGCTGGGTGCTTTTCACGATCAAAAAATGTGTTATCCCTAAGCGCAATCTGCAACACAGGCAACTCAAGCTTGCGCAGCTCTTCGGCGATTTCACTGGAGGCGATGGCCTGGGTATTGACCCGTGCGAAGAGCTGGTCGAGCAGGTCAATCATCCCTCGCTCGGTACCACCCAAGTTGCGTCCCTGTTGGGCCAGATGCTTTTCAACCATATCAAGCAAGCGGCTTGAACTCTCCGGGTCCTGTGGCATCTGCGCCCAGTCCTGCTGTAGATTGCTCACCAGCGAATTTAGCTGCTCCAGGTCAACACGTTCATGCCGAGAAGTTTCACCCTCCTCGGCTGCCTCGCTGGCCATGGGACTCCGTGATTCCCACTGCAATCTATTTTTCAGCTGAGAAATAAATTGCCCATAACTACTGCCACCGCTGTGGACCGCCGAAGGCTTAGCAGCAGGTCGCTGGCGAGACTCGTGGGAACTATGGTCGAATTGCCGGGGCTCAGGCACATTCTTCTGTTGAGATTCAGCAGGTTTTGGCTCTGGTTTTTTAGGGGGCTGAGACTTGGCTTTTTTGAGTTTTTCGAGGTCTGGAATAATCCCCATGTCTTTGAGACGGCGGTTACTATCAACCAAAAAATCCTGCAAAGCGGCCAGCACCAGACGATCGAACAGCTTAAAGAACACCAGCTTAATGGAGATTTTCAAATCCAGGTGAGCAACCGACTCGTTGAAGGCCTCACAGATTACATCGGGACCGACAGGGTTGTTCTTCATGGTAACTTTCGCAGGCACCAGCGAGTCGATGCGGATATTCAGGGCTTCCAGTTCAGACTTAGACTGCTCCACCAACTTCGACACCATGGTATCAAGGGCGATAATCTCCTCAAGTTGCTCGTTCTCGATGACCTCCAGCCCTTTATCCTTGGGTTCCACAAAGCCGGTTGACCTAGGGTTACCTAGTAGTTGAAACCCTTGGGTCAGGCAACGAAAGAAATGATGCTCGATATTTTTCCGCTCCATACGTATCTGGCGCATGGCATCGAAATACATGGTTTGCTGACGATTGTTATCGGCACGATCAGCGAGATCAAAAAAGGTATCATCCACTTGATCAAACATGCTGGTCAGGCAAGTGGATAGATAGGTGCGAGCACGCCCCTGCAACGCCAGCACTGGCTGAGGCAGTTTGTAGAACGCTTCTGTGGGGCTTTTTGTATCGATCACTTTGAGACTCTATACCGACACCTTGAAACTCTACTTCTGGCCAGACCTAATAGATATACTTTTATAATTGCAACCAATCCAATGTTTCCATAGTTTCTATCAATCGGGCGTATCCTATTGATTCGATTATATCTGGATTAGTTTAGATAAAAAGCGCTCCATACGTTATCTAACGGATAAAGTGATTTTTTTCTGAGTTTCTAACCGGCACACATTACTGGCGGACTTGAAGCACACCATATCCAAAAAGCCAGCGACTGATATAATCGCCCCTTGCTGTTTGGAAGCTGAAAATGATCGACGACCTGCTCCACCAAGACATTAAAGAAGCTGTAAGCCGCGCCCTCGAAGAGGACATCCGCGATGGTGATATCACAGCACAATTGATTCCCGCAGAAAATAAGGCAACAGCCACCGTCATCACTAGGGAATCAGCGGTAATTTGTGGCACTGCTTGGGTCGATGAAGTCTTTAAACAACTGGATGCAGCCATCACACTAAAGTGGCTGGTTCAGGATGGCGATGAAGTCCAGCCTGGGCAAACCCTGGTTGAACTATCAGGCCCAGCCCGCAGCCTTCTAACTGGTGAGCGCACTGCTCTGAACTTTCTGCAAACCCTGTCAGGTACGGCCACCCTATCAAGGCAATATGCCAAGCTTGTCGAAGGCACGGATATCAAAATTCTGGACACCCGCAAGACCATTCCCGGTTTACGACTGGCCCAGAAATACGCTGTCAAAGTGGGTGGTTGCCACAACCATCGCATGGGTCTTTACGATGCCTTCCTGATCAAGGAAAACCATATCGCTGCCTGCGGTGGCATCACCGCCGCGGTAACCAAAGCCCACGACATTGCCCCCGGCAAACCGGTAGAAGTGGAAGTGGAAAACCTTGATGAGTTGCAACAAGCTTTGGAGGCTGGCACCGATATCATCATGCTGGACAACTTTAATCCCGATCAGATTCGTGAAGCAATCACCGTTAATCAGGGACGTGCAAAACTGGAAGTTTCTGGCAACTTAGAGGCTAACAACCTCACCAGCAAAGCGATATCCGGCATTGACTATTTATCTTCTGGCAGCCTGACCAAGCACTGCAGAGCTGTAGACCTGTCAATGAGGGTATATTTACATGCCGATATGGTTTAAAAAATGGAGTCTTGAAAATTTCACAACAACCATATTGTTTGGGGCATTATTTTTAATTCCGGTATTGGTCTCTGTTAACCATTATTCCTATTATGTTAACAACACAGCTGCCATTATAATGGCACTGATTTCTATCGCCTTATCTATAACATTTTTCCCCAACGCTCAGATTGTCAATAGAAAAATAACCCTAAAACAACTCATGGGGCCAATTGCATTCATAATTATAGCGGGAGGCTGGACATATCAATATATACCCTTTTACGGCATCGACAGGTCTTTGATCTACCTTTCCGCTCTTATTTTTTATCTATCACTTCACAGGAAATTTCAACAATCGCCAGAACTGGCAAACATATTTCTTCACCACAAGCTCTTGACAGTCACGGCCACCTGTATTTTTTTCATATTGTTTGTTTTATTTTTTGCGAATGCAGAAGATGTTCCCCAACTAAAGCCTTCCCCTCCACTATACAGGCACCTGCGACACCTGAATTATGAAATATTCTTTGGGGCGGTTATCGCCTTGCTGCACCTGCCCTCAAAAAATCGCCATCACGAGAGTCTGGCAATACTTTTTATCTGCGCATTGCTGACTATTTGGTCCGGGGCAAGAGGAGCTGCCATTGCGATAACCATTTCTTTCATAATCATCTTGCTGAGGACACCAAGAAAAGAAGCAATTAAGACTACCTTTATACTGACTGGTTTTGTCCTCATTTCACTGCTGCTGGTCTTATCGTCAGATTATGATGCCATTCTTAAGGACACGCTAGGTATAACAGCCGGCGACACTATAAACCGTATTTCAAGCGGCAGATTAGGTATTTGGTCTGAGTCTGTAGAGACCCTCATCAAGCAGGGGCCTGTCGCCATACTCACTGGACTAGGGCCTGATGCATTTTCGAGATGGAGTTTATTCAAAAGTATTGTGCAACCACACAACGCTCTGGTACAGGTTGTTATGGAATTTGGGCTAATCGGCCTGGCCATTTTCTGCTTTGCGATCGGCAGGGTTAGCAAACAGGCCCTCTATTTGATAAGGCACTCAAAAGACAATCTGCAAATCGCCCAGTCGGCCGCTTTTATCGGAGGCCTGGCCTACTCTTTGGTCGATGGTATTTTCTATCATGCCTACCCTCTGGCAATGATGATATTCCTGGCTGCCGCCATCCATTCATCCGCGGCCTCCATGCAGGCTCAGGCACTACCTTAATTCGAGGTTGAACTCATGTTTTGGCTGAACACTTATCAACTTCCCCGGCTCTGAAAAGACCCTTTGATTGTCAAAGGCAACCATTTCATAACTTGCCTGGTAAAGGTTGAACAACTTTTCATTCACTTTTTTCGGTACTGTCTTGCCGCCCTGTAACAGGTCACCATCATGTGTCTCGCAAGCAATATCCTTGGCAACATCCTTGACACTCAGACTGGAGAAACACGACTGCTGTGCACCACCACACTCGACCGTCGGGTTGTAACAGACATTATCTCCGTACCGCAAAAAAAGCTCTCCACCTTTTCCATACACTGCCCAGGGTGCCTCTACCCGTGAAAGTATATTTCTCCCCACATGAGGAGTGCTATCCATACTGATACCCAGCAGGGAGGCTAGAGTAGGCATAATATCGATCTGGCTTGCCGGACCATTAATAACCACAGGCTCTGTCAGATCGGGGTGATAGATAACGAGCGGCATACGGAAAAAATACTCATTGCGCACCGACTGATCCTGAACGCTTTCAGGAAAACTCCATATGCCATGGTCACCGGTAATGACCACTATGGTTTTTTCAAACAAAGGGGAATGTCTAAACTTCTTCCAGAAAGCCCCAAAGGCATAGTCCGCATAGGCCACAGACCGCTTGTACCCCCGGTAGACTCTGTAACTTCTGTCTTTTTTACCCCTACTGCTCTGATCGGAATCCAGCACGTCTACCGGCAGATCCGCATTAAAAGGATAATGACTGGTCAATGTCATGATGTTGGCAAAAAAAGGCTTATCACTCATCCTGTTTTCAAGGTGGTCCAGCATAATTTCGTACATATCACCATCCGAGAGCCCCCATCCGGAATAGCTGCGCCCATCCTTTCCCGCCCCTTCCTGATCCTTGTGAAAGTAGCTCTCGCCGAAGCCAATCTGTGGCAAATACTCGTCCCGGTTATAAAACCTGGCGGTATTACCATGAAAGTAGTAGGTATCATATCCGCTGTTTTTTAACAGTCTGGGCAGGCACTGTACCTGCTTTTTATCAGGGTATTCAGCGATGGAGACTTTTGCGCCGTGGTCATATAACCCGCAAAATATGGACGTCTCCGCCTTTATCGTGAGGTTGGAGTTTGCATAAAAATCTTCAATGACAATACCATGCTTGCCCACCTCGTCGATATTGGGCGTCAACCTGCTGGCGGGGTTGTACAGCCCAACCATGGATGCCCGCATAGACTCCATAACAATCGTAATAACATTGTATTTTTTTGCCCCGGCACCCGCTATCTCTGAAGCAGCCACTCCATTAGCGACTTGCTGATTCAGGGCCTTGAATGTTTTCCAGCCCTTGTCACCGACACTCCCCGACTCATAGCTGAGGAAAAAGGCATGTAGCGGATGAAAATACTCCGGCAACAACACAAAGGCATTTCGCTTTTTGAGCACATCAGTGACGTCCGATACCGACTCGAAGCTGTACAACGCCAATCCGATACACACCACCTTCATCAGCACCACACCGGCGCCACGATAAAATTCCCGCCGATAAAGCAGTACCGTGCCAACCAGGGCGATACCCGTTGTCAAAAAGAGCGCAAGCGACTCCCATTTGTACTCAAACGCGGGCAACGAGCGAAATGCCTCCAGCACATCGCCACCCAGTTTTAATGACTCGAGGTTGAAATAGGCCCGAAAAAACTGATAGTGCCACCAGTTGGCTACCACCAGCAGGCTGCACAAAAGCCAGAAAGTGACGAGATAGGCCAGAAAAAAACGCTTGCCCAACATTCCTGACAACAGGGCCCCCGTCAGACCTAGGGAAAAAACCAGCAGATCACTCAACAAACCGACGCGACTGGGAACCACAACCCCAAAATAGGCACATAGGGTCGGAATGAGAAAAACACACAAAAGCAACAGAAACGACCACATTTCTTTTCTCATGATCAACCCATATGACCCTCACCCCCGCAGGGCAAAATATCTATTCTCATGACAGCTTTCACATGCCCGACAGCGCCGAACGGCAAAAGCAAAGGGTTTGAAACGCCTATCTTCCCCCCAGCATGTTCCGGGCACAACCACCACACGCCGCACTCGTTGGCTAACGCAAAAAAGCCCCCGCTGGGCGGGGGCTTTTTTGGATACCAGTCCTAACCTGTTAGCTTAGAAAGTAGCACCATCATCTTTACATGAACCGGGAAGGTATTTTGCCGGAATGGGATTAGTGGAGGACGGACCACATTTGTAACCACCTACCTGGGTCGGAAGATCAGCTATCTCCAAATCATCACCTGCTGCATCTGTGGGCCAAAGGGTTATAGCCGTTTCTGCGGCATCATCCAAATCAGCTTCATCAGAGAGTACCACTCGAATTGCACCATCAGCACTTGTTTCAATCTCACCAACATATTTGGTGGTTTGAGCGGAGGATTCGCAACCCCAGCCGTCTGCACCGGGTTCGGTGTCTTCGGGGGCGGTTTGATAGACCTCAGACACGGCGGTACGGCATTGACTCGCCGCCAGAATGGCTTCCGAGACTTTTGATTTGATGATGTAGCTCTGATAGGCCGGTAGTGCGACAGCGGCCAGAATACCGATGATCGCAATCACGATCATCAATTCAATCAGGGTAAAACCCTTCTGGATGTTTTGAACTTGCTTTTTCACTGTGTTTCTCCCTTGTCAGAAATTTTTAAACACGGAATTTAATAAGCAATGAATGTACCAAGTTAGAAAAACCCTGTTATCTCTTCAGCCAACCGTTGCACTGTGTGACATTTTTTGTCACACCCTTGCATATTCTGCTATTTACTTACCACTCAAAGCGCTTAACCCTGTATGCCTCTGGCTCGAACTGTCTGGTTGTATTACTATCAACACCTTGCGGGCAGCTATTAATGGATCATCTGAGCCTATGAAAAACAGCGACCAACTCAAGGGCCTTCCAAAGCGGCTGGTAACCGATGGCTTAATGGAAGAAACCGCCGCACATGAAGCACTGGCGGAGTGTGAAAACGATAAAATCAATTTTGTACATTACCTCACCCACCACAATATTTTACCTGCCCATTTAATCGCTTCCGTTGCAGCCAATGAGTTTGGCACACCACTTTATGACCTCGACGCCCACAACATGGAGGTTTGTCCTAAAGAGGTGGTAGAAAAAAAATTGATCCGCAAACATCAGGTTTTACCTCTCTTCAAGCGCGGTAACAGGCTGTTTGTTGCACAAAGTGACCCCACCAATCATATGGCGATTAGTGAAGTTCGCTTTCAGACCGGCCTTTCCATTGAGGCCTTGCTAGTCGAGCACGACAAGCTTCAAACCGCCCTCGCCGAATTCCTGGATTTGCAGGATGACGATATCGGTGATGCTCTTGGCACCATGGATGACGTGCACCTTGACGACCTGGATGTCGAAGCGCTGGATGATGACGCCGCCGAAACCGGGACTATGAACTTTTCGGATGCAGATGATGCCCCGATTGTTCGCTTCATCAACAAACTGATGCTCGATGGCATCAAGCAAGGCTGTTCAGATATTCACTTTGAACCTTACGAGAAAACCTACCGCATCCGCTTCAGAACCGACGGCATCCTTAGGGAAGTGACAAAGCCCCCGGCAAACCTGGCGCCCAGGCTGGCAGCCAGATTGAAAGTGATGTCATCGTTAGACATTTCAGAACGAAGGGTGCCTCAGGATGGCCGTATCAAGTTGCGCATCTCAAAGAACCGGGCTATCGACTTCCGAGTCAATACCCTACCTACCCAGTTCGGCGAGAAAATCGTATTGCGGATTCTCGATCCAACCAGCGCCCAGGTAGGCATTGAAAACCTGGGCTTTGAGGAAGATCAGAAAGAAGCCTACATGGAAACACTGCACCAACCTCAGGGAATGATTCTGGTGACAGGACCAACCGGTAGCGGTAAAACCGTTTCTCTCTATACCGGACTTAACATCCTCAATACCACCGAGCGCAACATTTCCACGGCGGAAGATCCGGTGGAAATCAATATGCCTGGCATCAACCAGGTACAGATCAATTACAAGGTCAAGCTGACTTTTCCCGAGGCACTGCGCGCATTCCTGCGGCAGGACCCGGACATTATCATGGTGGGGGAGATCCGGGATCTGGATACTGCCGAAATTGCCATCAAGGCCGCACAAACCGGTCACTTGGTCTTGTCCACGCTCCACACCAACAGTGCCCCGGAAACTCTCACCCGCTTGCTAAACATGGGTGTTCCGGCCTTTAACGTGGCAACCTCAGTGAACCTGATTATTGCCCAGCGATTGGCTCGAAGGCTTTGTACTCACTGCCGTAGACCGGCAGAAGACATTCCAGAGAGCATTCTCATTGAGGAGGGGTTTGGCGACATAGGCCGCCCCATAGAGGAAGTCACCTTGTACCACCCAGAGGGCTGTTCAAAATGCACCAATGGCTACAAAGGCCGAGTCGGCCTTTATGAAGTATTAAAGGTGACACCCAAAATCTCAAGAATCATTATGGAAGGCGGCAACTCTATTGATATAGGCGACGCCGCGCGCGAAGAAGGTTTCAGAACTTTGCGCCAGTCGGCACTCCGTAGAGCCGCCGAAGGTATAATAAGTTTGGAAGAGGCAAATAGGGTAACCAAGGACTAATCCATGGCAACTGCGCAATCTCATACCTTTACCTATAAAGGTAAGGACAAGAAAGGCAGGCAGATTCAGGGAGAGATCAAGGGGAGTAACACCAACCTGATCAAGGCACAGCTGCGCAAGCAGGGCATTATCCCTTCATCCGTCAAGAAAAAAACGCCCAGACCTTTCAGTGGTGCCTCAAAGGCAATCGTCCCTGCTGATATTGCCATTTTCACCCGCCAGATGGCCACCATGATGAAAGCAGGCGTGCCCCTGGTACAGAGCTTCGATATTGTGGCAGAGGGGGCTGAAAAAAATGCTCTCAAAGACATGATTCATGATATCCGCGATGATGTCTCATCCGGCACGAGCTTTGGCTCATCTTTGCGTAGACACCCGAAATTTTTCGACGACCTGTTTTGTAGCCTCGTAGAGGCCGGGGAACAGGCCGGCGCCCTTGAGACCATGCTCGACCGTATTGCCACCTATAAGGAAAAAACCGAAACCCTGAAGGCTAAGATCAAAAAGGCCATGACCTATCCCATAGCGGTTGTCTGTGTGGCCATTATTGTTACGGGTATTCTGCTGGTAAAAGTGGTGCCGGTTTTTGCGGAAACCTTCAGTAACTTTGGAGCCGATTTGCCCGGCTTTACTCTGTTTGTGATGGGTATTTCAGATGCTGCTCAGGAATGGTGGTTTATCTGGTTGGTATCTGTAATCGGTGTTTTTATTGCCTTTAAGGAAGCCAAGCGAAGATCGAATAGATTTAACGCCTTTATTGACAAGTATTCTCTCAAAATACCCGTAATAGGCACTATCCTCTATCAGGCCATTAACGCACGTTTTGCCAGAACTCTATCCACCACCTTTGCTGCCGGTGTTCCCCTCGTGGATGCATTGACGTCTGTCGCCGGCGCCTCGGGGAACGCCGTATACCGGGAGGCTATTCTTAAAGTGCGCGACGATGTCACCACTGGCTTGCAGCTAAACCACGCCATGCGCTCAACGGGCAGATTTCCGGTCATGATGTTGCAGATGACCGCTATTGGCGAAGAGTCCGGTGCGCTCGACGAAATGCTGGAAAAGGCTGCCGTTCATTATGAAGAAGCCGTCGATAACGCGGTGGATAACCTGACCACGTTGCTTGAACCACTGATTATGGCGGTGCTCGGGGTACTGGTAGGCGGCCTGCTGATCGCTATGTACCTGCCAATTTTCAAGCTCGGCGCCGTTATTTAATGCCTTAAGGCCCAGAACTATGCCTGACTATCTGGGCCTGTCCCTCAGCATCATATTGCCCATCGCAATCATTTTTGGTTTGTTGGTGGGCAGTTTTCTGAATGTAGTGATCTATCGTCTGCCCCTGCAGCTTTCCAGTGCCTGGAAACGGGATGCCATGGACTTTCTGGGCTTGGAGGCGCCGGAACCACATCATATCAATATTGTCTTTCCCGCCTCACACTGTCCTTCCTGCGGGGAAAAGGTCAAACCCTGGCAAAATATCCCCCTACTCAGCTACGTGATTCTCAAAGGAAAGTGTGCCTACTGCGCATCACCCATTTCGATACAGTACCCCCTGATAGAGTTCATCTGCGCATTGATGACTGCCTTTGTAGTCTACCATTTTGGATTCACACTTGAGGGCTTATTGGCACTGCTGTTCAGCTGGTCACTGCTGGCTCTTACCGGTATCGACTTTAACGAACAGTTGCTGCCGGACAACATTACCCTGCCACTTCTCTGGCTGGGTCTGCTGGTAAACCTCAACAATACTTTTGCCAGCCTCGATAGCGCTGTGCTGGGAGCTGTTTTCGGATACCTGAGCCTGTGGTGGGTTTTCTGGTTGTTCAAACTGCTCTCTGGCAAAGAGGGTATGGGCCATGGTGATTTCAAATTACTGGCGGCGCTGGGCGCCTGGCTCGGCTGGCAACAGTTGCTTCTGATTATTCTGCTTTCTTCCATGGTAGGCGCGGTCGTTGGCATTCTCTTAATCATGTTTACAGGCCGCGACAAGCAGATACCGATTCCTTTTGGCCCCTACCTGGCCGCGGCTGGCTGGATAGCCATGATGTGGGGTGAAGAACTCACCAACAACTACCTTTCGCTGTTCAACTACTAACCTATCCCAACCCCTGGCATGTCTGACAAAAACCACGTTTTCACCATAGGCCTGACCGGAGGTATTGGCAGCGGCAAAAGCGCCGTTGCCAATCAATTCAGAGCGTTAGGTATTGATGTGATCGATGCTGACCAGGCGGCTCGACAGGCGGTAGAAGTTGGCAGCGACACATTAAAAGCCATTGCGGATCATTTTAGTGAAGAAGCCTTACTTGAAGACGGCTCCCTCAATCGGGCTTATTTACGCAAGCTGGTTTTTGATCACCCCCAGCATCGCCAGTGGTTAGAGTCTCTGCTTCATCCCATTATCAGAGACCTCATCGATCAGGCTCTTCAGCGCGTCAACGGCCCCTACGCCATACTTGAGTCACCCCTGTTACTGGAAACAGACCAACACCTGCGCGTCGATAGAGTACTGGTGGTCGATGTTCCCGAGGCAGTGCAAATCGAGCGCGCAACAATACGTGATGGCAGCAATGAATCGCAGATTTTGGCCATCATGAAAAGCCAGTTGACCCGCGAGCAGAGGCTGTCGAGGGCGGATGATATTCTGGATAACAGTGGCCCACCTGGCGACCTGACTGATGCTGTTGCACAATTGCACAAGCAATACTTGAAACTGGCTGGGGAGCAACGATGACAAAAATGGTCAATTGTCCGGAATGCGGGAAACCCGTTGAATGGAAAGAGGAGTCCCTGTTTCGCCCTTTTTGCAGCAAACGTTGTCAGCAACTGGACTTTGGCGGCTGGGCTAACGAGAACTTCAGCATTCCCGGCGAAGAGGTTTACCTTGATGCCGAACAAGATGACAGTGATCATCACTAGTCACACAGGGTATTAGCAAGATATTTTAGCCACTACCGCCTCAATAATTGGCTGATTGGCTTCCGGAAACGCGTAGTTTGCTAGCTGCTTTTTGCTGACCCAACACAACGGCTGTCCCTCGTTACCACTAGGAACCCCCGTAAATCTGTTCACACACCAAACATCCAGCAACACACACTTATCCGGGTAGTCGTGTCTTATTTCGATCAGGGGTTCAGCAGCCTCAACCCGGATAGCCAGCTCTTCCCAGACTTCTCTTTTCAGGGCATCAAACACAGCTTCTCCAGGTTCAACCTTGCCGCCGGGAAACTCCCACAAGCCACCCTGGTGAACATGGTCAGGACGCCGGGCTATCAGTATCTGACCATCACCATCATCAATCACTGCCACGGCTACATGAACCACGTCCATCAGGTACGGTATTCAGCATTGATGGTGACATACTGGTGAGAGAAATCCATGGTCCAGACCGTTTCCTCGGCAGTGCCTCTGTGCAGGTCAATGGTAATCGCAATTTCTTCCTTGGCCATGACCGCCGCACCCTGTTCTTCGGTATAACTGTCGGCACGGCCACCATTTTTGGCAATCAGCACTTCATCGAGAAACACCTCAATGACATCCACGTTGAGCATTTCTATTCCCGCACGCCCAATGGCTGCAAGAATGCGCCCCCAGTTAGGGTCTGAGGCAAACAGCGCTGTTTTGACCAGTGGAGATTCAGCCACGGTGTAAGCCACCGCCAGACATTCTTCTGTATCTACACCGCCGACCACGTTGACAGTGACAAACTTGGTGGCACCTTCACCATCCTGAACAATCTGCTGTGCCAGGGAGATAAACAGGTTGTTGAGCGCCAGTTCAAAATGTTGCTGTTCTTCCAAAGACAAGTTTTGCCAGGCGATAGATGAAGCGCCTGTAGCAATCAGCATGGCGCAGTCATTGGTGGAGGTATCTCCATCGACGGTAATGCGATTAAAAGAACAATCCGCAGCATTGCCTACCAGGCTCTGCAACTGGTCGCGGTCAATTTTCATGTCCGTCGCAACGTAAGCGAGCATAGTGGCCATGTTGGGCTTGATCATCCCGGCACCCTTGGCGATGCCAGTAATGGTAACCACCCCGCCACCCAGTGGCAGCTTGATGCTTTCCCCTTTCGGGCGTGTATCAGTGGTCATAATCCCTTTTGCCGCCTGTCCCCAACTGTCTTCAGACAGTGCTGCATGGGCCTCGGGCAATGCCGCAAGAATTTTATCGACAGGCAGTGGCTCGCCAATCACCCCAGTAGAAAACGGTAAGACCGACTCAACAGCTACCCCACCGATGGCAGCCATCTGCTCGCACACCTGTAACGCATGAGCTCTACCCGACTCTCCCGTACCGGCATTGGCATTGCCCGTGTTGGTAACGAGATATCGACTGGGCTTATCGACAATGTGAGACTTAGTTAGTTGTACCGGAGCGGCGCAGAAAGCGTTTTTGGTGAAAACGCCTGCCACAGCGCCACCTTTAGCCACTTCCATCACCACCAGGTCCTGTCGCCCGGGCTTTTTGATCCCCGCACTGGTCGTGCCCAACCGGAAACCGGGCACAGGATGCATGATTGGAAAAACATCTTTTCCCACTGCCATGACATTATCTCTCAGACGTAAAAACAACAGCGCCGTGCCTTATTAGGGCACGGCTTTTTTATAATTAACCAGAGTCCTCTACCGGAGATCGGCAGCGGAAAAGTCCAGGGCCGTATTTAACTCTGAATTGAATGAAGGAACAATCTTAGCCTAGACGTCCATGGCATTGTTTGTATTTTTTGCCGCTGCCGCAGGGGCAGGGGTCATTGCGCCCGACCTTGCGACCATCCCGCACAAACGGTTGTGGATTATTGCCCTGTTGCGGCTGAGCTTCACCACCGAGTGCGGAGACTTCCTCATGCTGCATCTGCAATTGCTGACGCTTCTGCTCCTCCAACTGGCGCGCCTCCATGGCAGCAACTTCTTCCGGACTACGCACCTGAACACGACTCAGGAAACGAACGGTATCCAGCTTGATGGATTCCAACATCTGTTGGAAAAGCTCGAAAGATTCCCGCTTGTACTCCTGCCGGGGGTTTTTCTGGGCATAAGCACGCAGACCAATCCCCTGACGCAAGTGATCCATGTTTGACAGGTGCTCCTTCCAGAGGGTATCCAGAACCTGCAGCATCACCTGTCGCTCAATGACGCGAATATCCGCACCCAGGGTTTCACACTTCTGCTGATACGCTTCGTTAGCCGCCTCGTGAATTCGCGTGCGCAACCCCTCCTCATGTAAACGATTATCTTCAGCAAGCCACGTCTGAATAGGCAACTTGAGCCCAAATTCTGCATACAGGTGGTCTTCCAGGCCGGGGATATCCCACTGCTCAGCCAGACTTTGCGGAGGAATATAAAAACTGATGGCACTGTCAATCACGTCATCGCGGATGTTACTGATGATGTCGGCAATATCGTCAGCCGCCAGCAATTCATTACGCTGTTGATAAATCACCTGACGCTGATCGTTGGCAACATCATCAAACTCAAGCAGGTGTTTACGAATATCAAAGTTGCGCCCTTCCACCTTGCGCTGGGCTTTTTCAATGGCGTTGGTGACCATGCGGTGTTCAATGGCTTCACCATTCTCCATACCCAGAGCACGCATCATGTTCTTCACACGATCCGATGCAAACAGGCGCATCAGCTGATCTTCCAACGACAGGTAAAAGCGGGATACCCCTGGATCGCCCTGACGTCCGGCACGACCCCGCAGCTGGTTGTCGATGCGGCGGGATTCATGGCGCTCTGTACCCAGAATGTGCAATCCTCCTGCCGCAATCACTTGATCATGGCGCTTTTGCCAGGCTTCCTTGACCTGCTTCACCTGCTCATCGGTCGGATTGTCCATTGCAGCAACTTCAACTTCCCAGTTACCACCAAGCACGATGTCGGTTCCGCGACCGGCCATATTGGTAGCAATGGTCACAGCACCAGGCTGGCCCGCCTGTGCAATGATCTGTGCCTCTTTTTCATGGAATTTGGCATTGAGCACTTCATGGGGGATTTTCGCAGCAAGCAAGCGCTGAGACATCGCTTCAGAGGTCTCAATCGATGCAGTACCCACCAGCACAGGAGCACCTTTTTCCACGCAGGCGCGCACATCTTCAATCACCGCATCATATTTTTCGTCAGTTGTCAGGTAGATAAGGTCATTCAGGTCGGTTCTGGAAATGGGTTTATTGGTGGGTATGACCACCACGGCCAATCCATATATCTGGTGAAATTCGTAGGCTTCGGTGTCGGCAGTACCGGTCATGCCTGCCAGCTTTTCGTAAAGCCTGAAATAATTCTGGAAGGTGGTCGAGGCTAACGTCTGGCTTTCGCTGTGGATGCTCACCCCTTCCTTGGCTTCAATCGCCTGATGCAGTCCCTCAGAGAGTCGACGGCCCACCATGGTACGGCCGGTGTGCTCATCAATCAGGACAACCTGACCTTCCTGGATAATGTATTCCACGTCTTTGTGGAAAAGATGGTGAGCCCTGAGTGCCGATTGCACGTGGTGTAGCAATCCCAGGTTGCTGGCGTTATACAGACTATCACCCTGCTGAAGTAAGCCTTCACTTTCAAGAAGAGACTCTATTTTAGAATGTCCCTCTTCCGTTAATTCAATTTGTCGCGTTTTTTCGTCAACGATGAAATCACCGGGAACATCATCACTGTGGGGTTTGAGCAACGGCATCAGGCCATTCATACGCTTGTAGAGCGCCGAACTGTCCTGAGCGGCACCGGATATAATTAGCGGGGTACGGGCCTCGTCAATCAGGATCGAGTCGACCTCATCGACGATAGCAAACACCTGACCACGCTGGGTTTTTTCTTCCAGACGCAGCACCATGTTGTCACGGAGGTAATCAAACCCGAATTCATTATTGGTTCCATAGGTAATATCGGCCTGGTATGCCTGGTGTTTTTCCTCCAACCCCTGCTGGGAAAAAATTGTCCCTACCTGCAGACCCAAAAACTCATACACAGGTGCCATCCACTGGGCATCCCGCTTGGCAAGGTAGTCGTTCACGGTAACAATGTGCACACCGGTGGCCGGGATGGCATTTAGGTAAGCCGCCAGCGTCGCCACCAACGTTTTACCCTCACCGGTACGCATCTCAGCAATGCGCCCTTCGTGCAGGGTAATACCGCCTATCAACTGCACATCGAAATGGCGCATGCCCAAGGTGCGTTGAGCAGCTTCCCGCACCGCGGCAAATGCCTCCGGCAAAAGTGCGTCAAGGCTCTCACCGCTACTGTAACGTTGTCGAAATTCGTCTGTTTTCGCTTTTAACTGTTCATCGGAGAGCGCGGTGATTGTTTCTTCCAGAGCATTGATCTGTTTGACAAGTTTTGACATCCGCTTGATTTCGCGGTCATTTTTAGTGCCAAACAACGTCTTTAAGAGTTTCATTATCTAATCCACATCAATAGGTGCGCATCTGCGCAGAATGTTTTCGAACCAGGGAGGAGATAGAGAGGGGTGTTAGCGGATGGTACGGCGAATATAGCTGGCGGGGTCGACGGCCCGACCATTTTTATACACTTCAAAATGCACGTGGGGACCGGTGGAGCGGCCACTGCTACCCATGAGGGCGACCACTTCACCTTTCTTGACGACATCGCCCACTTTGACCAGGTTTTCGCTGTTGTGAGCATAGCGGGTGGCATAGCCTTCACCGTGATCAAGCTCTACCATCTGGCCATAACCATTGCGCTCGCCTGACCATGTCACGACGCCCGCAGCAACTGCGATAATTTCAGACCCGGCTTTGCCTGCAAAATCGACACCGTTGTGCCAGGCTCGGTGACCAGTAAAAGGATCCGTGCGGCGACCAAAGCGGGATGACAGCCAGCCCTTTTTAATGGGGCGGCCAGTGACCGCACTCTGGCGTTGCACATTGCGATCCATCATCAGAGATTCAAGAATACCCAATTGACTTTCGCGACTGTCCAGTTGCTCTTCAAGCTGCTGGAAAAGGGCTTCCAGTTCAGTGTGCTGATAGGACTGCAGAGAATCCTGTTCTGGACCACCCACAGCGGGCTGCTGGCCAAAATCAAACTCACCATCTTCCAGGCCAGCCACTTCAGAGAGGCGCTCACCGAGTGCATCCAACCTCACCAAGCGTGCCTGAAACTCCGCCAGCTTAAGGGTGATGGCTTTGACCTTTTGCTGTGCATCCTCACGCCCGAGATCCAGTTCGGACTGCTGCTGTTCCAGTTCCTGACGCATGGAGTTGATAAGGGTGATATCAATGGGATGGTTGCCGCTAGCGAGCAACGAGCCAATCAATATGCCGCCCGAAATGGGGAGGCCCAGCAAACACAGGGACAACAGCGCCTTGGCCCAGTTACTGAGCACCATGGAGCGGGTCGTCCCCTTGCGATTACTGATAAATATAATTTTCACAGTCTATTGGCATCATCTACTGATCGCTGTTAGCCAGACTATACGGTAAGCAGCGGTTTCATATATGAGATCGGCGCCTCATCTTCATCATTTTCAAAGGTGACCACTTCCCAGGCATCTTTCTGGGCAATCAGCTCCCGCAACGAAGCATTGTTCAACCCATGGCCTGATTTGTGGGCAACGAACTCGCCGATCAGACTATTGCCAAGCAAATACAGATCGCCGATAGCATCAAGGATCTTGTGCTTCACAAATTCGTCTTCGTAGCGAAGACCGTCCTCATTTAACACCTGATACTCGTCAACGACAATAGCATTGTCCATACTTCCACCACGGGCCAGGCCCATGGAGCGCAAATATTCAATCTCGTGCATAAAACCAAACGTACGGGCACGGCTGACTTCTTTAACAAAAGAAGTAGTACAAAAATCCACCTCAGCTTTCAGGGTACGGTTATGAAAAACCGGATGGTCGAAGTCAATAGAAAAGCTGACCTTGAAACCATTGAACGGCCGAAAGGATGCGGTCTTGTCGCCATCGGTCACGGTCACCGGGCGCTTGATGCGAATAAACTGTTTCGGTTCTTCCTGCTCGCGGATGCCCGCAGACTGTAACAGGAAGACAAAAGGTCCGGCGCTGCCGTCCATGATCGGCACTTCGGGCGCGGTCACATCGATAATGGCATTATCGATGCCCAGTCCCGCCATGGCGGAAAGCAGGTGTTCAACCGTAGAAACTTTGACGTCGCCGTTGACCAGTGTGGTGGACAGGGTGGTTTCACCCACATTCTCTGCCTTGGCAAAGATTTCGACCACAGGATCGAGGTCGGTGCGGCGGAAAATAATACCGGTATTAACGGGGGCGGGATGTAAAGTCAGGTACACTTTTTCGCCAGTGTGCAAGCCAACACCCGTGGCGCGAATCATATTATTCAGGGTACGCTGTCGAATCATGCCTTACCAATACCTGCAAGAAAAGCAGTGGAAATGAAAAACTGGCCGCAATACTAACAGATGTCTCCCCATAGCTCCATAAACGAACTGCCAGCAGGTTCGAGGGGTAGCTGGCAGCTCGTCTTTTACGGAAGCCTGATGCAGCCTTGCAATCAGTCCGCCTGGCGACGCAGGAACGCGGGGATATCCAGGTAATCCATGTCTGCATCAGCACGGACATCCATTTTCCGCGCCACCGCTTCTCCACCACTGGGTCCGCGACGAATCACAGTCGGCTTGTCCAGCACGTCGTAATCAGGCTCACCGGTAGTGGCTTTCCTGACATTGGGGGTCGGTGCCGGCCCATTATCAACAACCTTGGTTGGCTGCTTGCGCTCAATGCCCTGCCCCAGGCCAGTGGCCACCACGGTAACGCGCAGTTTGTCGCCCATTTCGGGATCGATAACGGTGCCTACCACAACAGTCGCATTATCAGACGCAAATGCCTCGACCGTATCGCCCACATCGGAGAATTCACCAAGTGAGAGATCCGGACCAGCGGTAATATTCACCAGAATGCCTCGGGCGCCCTGCAGGTTGATATCCTCCAGCAGCGGGCTATGGATCGCGGTTTCCGCGGCAATACGGGCACGATCTTCGCCCGTAGCTTCGCCTGTACCCATCATGGCCTGCCCCATCTCGGACATCACTGTACGCACATCGGCAAAGTCGACGTTAATCATGCCGGGGCGGATAATCAGATCAGCAATACCCTGTACAGCACCTAACAGTACATCGTTGGCCGCTTTGAAGGCTTCCAGCAGACTGGTTGTTTTACCCAGTACCTGCAGGAGTTTTTCGTTGGGAACGGTGATCAGAGAGTCCACCTTATCCTTCAACTCCACCAGCCCCTCTTCGGCAATCGCCATGCGCTTGCGACCTTCGAATACAAACGGGCGGGTGACCACCGCAACGGTCAGAATACCGAGCTCCTTGGCCACATCGGCAACGATGGGCGCCGCACCTGTACCCGTGCCACCACCCATACCGGCGGTGATGAACACCATATCGGCGCCCTGCAGCACATCGGCGATACGGTCGCGGTCCTCAATGGCCGCATGGCGGCCCACCTCGGGATTGGCGCCTGCACCCAGTCCCTTGGTCAATCCATTACCCAACTGCAGGATGGTGGCGCTGCCAATATCCTTCAGTGCCTGGGAGTCGGTGTTGGCACAGATGAACTCAACCCCTTCCACGGAGCTGTTCATCATGTGGCGCACGGCATTCCCGCCGCCGCCACCGACACCTATCACTTTGATTTCCGCGCTATCTGGCACGCTGTCAACGATCTGAAACATGGTTAGTACCCCTCGATTGGTCCTGTGTGAAATACCTGTTGATTACAAATTGCCCTGAAACCAGCTTTTCAGCCGGGTGAAAAAACCTTCCTTACTACTTTCGCTGCGTCGGCTGGGGCGATTGCCTTCCTGTTGCTGCTGCATGCCGTACATCAGCAGACCGACGCCGGTGGAATAGATCGGGTTGTCGACAATGTCCGTCAACCCTTTGATGTTCTGTGGTGATCCCAGTCTGACGGGCATATGGAAGATCTCCTCCGCCAGCTCTACGACTCCTTCCATCTTTGCAGTGCCCCCCGTGAGTACGATGCCGGCCGCTACCAGGTCCTCAAACCCGCTGCGCCGCAACTCCGCCTGCACCAGGGTAAACAGCTCGTCATAGCGGGGCTCCACCACCTCCGCCAGAGCTTGGCGGGAGAGATCACGGTGTGGACGGTCGCCAACGCTGGGCACTTTGATGGTCTCGTCTGCACCGGCCATCTTGGCCAACGCACAGGCGTATTTGATCTTCAATTCTTCAGCGTGGGCCGTGGGCGTGCGCAGTGCATGCGCGATGTCATTGGTCACCTGATCACCAGCAATGGGAATGACACCGGTATGACGAATAGCGCCCTCGGTGAAAATGGCGATGTCGGTGGTTCCACCACCAATATCCACCAGACAGACACCCAGCTGTTTTTCATCTTCCGTGAGCACGGCGTAGGAAGACGCCAGTTGCTCAAGGATGATGTCATCCACTTCCAGGCCACAGCGGCGGATACATTTCTTGATGTTCTGCGCGGCATTGGCGGCGCAGGTCACCAGATGCACCTTGGCTTCCAGTCGAACCCCGGACATGCCCAGAGGCTCCCTCACCCCCTCCTGGTTATCGATAATGAATTCCTGGGGCAACACATGAAGGATTTCCTGGTCTGCAGGAATCGCGACAGCGCGGGCGGCATCGATGACGCGCTCAATATCCAGTGTCAGCACTTCACGATCCCGGATTGCGACGATGCCGTGGGAGTTCAGGCTACGAATATGGCTACCGGCAATCCCCGCGTAAACGGAGTGAATATGGCAGCCCGCCATCAGCTCCGCCTCTTCAATGGCGCGCTGAATGGAGTGCACAGTGGACTCAATATTGACCACCACACCCTTTTTCAGGCCGGAAGATGGATGCAGGCCGGTACCAACAATTTCCAAAGTGCCACCGGGGCCGGCCAGGCCAACTATCGACACCACTTTGGACGTGCCAATATCCAGCCCAACGATCAACCTTTCATCACTAGAGTTCGCCATTTTTCGACCTCACACTTTTCCCGTAGACCCGGAGATACTCGTTAATTTCTGCTCTGCCCATCCACTGATATTCCCTTGCTCTTCCAGCCACTGCACCGCCACACCGTTGTCGTAGCGAATATCTACTCTGGCGATCTGCTCTGCCTTCTGCTTCAGCTCCTGCTCCCAGACCTCGAGAAAGCGGCGCATTTTTTCCATCACCTGATCACGACCGATAACCAGTTCCAGATCATTATCCAGTCGCAACCACCAGGCACCGCGGTCATCCCGTTTCAGGGTGGCAATACGCAAACCGGAGTGCTGCAGTAACTGCACCATCTCCCGGTAGGATTTCATCAAGTGACGTTCGCTCTGGTCACCGCCCTGCAGCTTGGGCAAAAACGCCAGTGAGCTGTTGTCACCAATATCGCGCCGCTCGCCCCGCACATTGAGAAAACCCGTGTCCCCCCAGCGAGCGATGGGCACCTCTTCCGTCACGGTGATCACCAACCCGTCTGGCCAGCGCCGACTGACCCGGGCCTGGTGCACCCAAGGGTGGAGCTCCAGCTCACGGCGGATGGCCTGCAGGTCGAGGCTAAGAAAACCCCCGCTCACCAGCGGCTCCACCAATCGCTGAATTTCTGCCTGATCGACCTGAGCAAATTCCCCTTTCACCGCAATAACACCAATGGCGACATTGAGGCGCTCGTAGAGTTTCTCCACGCCCCAGCCTGCACCCAGCAGCGCTCCAACCAGCAACATCAGAGAAACAACCCGCGGCAGCCAATACAGCCTTTCCCGCAGCGCTGGTCTCGTCTCTTGGCGCATTGCACCGGTGTGTTGCCGATTAGCGATCATTCGCATCTCCGCTGAGACTGGTATCGAGAATTTTTAATACCAGCTCATCAAAACTGTATCCCGCCACCCGGGCAGCCATTGGCACCAGGCTGTGATCGGTCATGCCGGGCACGGTATTCACTTCCAGCAGAAGAAATTCGCCGTCGGCGTTCGCCATCACGTCCACACGCCCCCAGCCACTGCAACCGAGACTACTGAAAGCGTTCAAAGCCAAGGCTTTCAACTCGCTTTCCCTTTCGTCGCTCAGACCACAGGGACACAAATACCGCGTATCGTTGGCCAGATATTTGGCATCGAAATCGTAAAAACCATGGTCGGTTTCCAACTTGATCGGCGGCAAGACTTCGCCATCCAGAATCGCTACCGTATATTCCGCACCGCTGATCCATTGTTCTGCAATCACACTGCTATCCAGTGCAGCCGCTTCTCGCCAGGCATTGCGTAACGCTTCAGGAGTGTCAGCTCGGGTCATTCCCAGGCTGGAACCCTCGTGCGCAGGTTTTACCATCACCACGCCACCGAGATCCTGAAGGGTCTTAGCCCAGTCCGTCTCCCCTGTCAGGACGGCAAACTGTGCGGTTGGCAAGCCAACACCGTGCCAGAATTGTTTGCTGTGCAATTTGTCCATCGCGAGGGCAGAGGCAAACACCCCACTGCCGGTATAGGGCAGGCCCAGCAATTGCAGCGCACCCTGAAGAGAGCCATCTTCACCACCCGGGCCGTGCAACATGATCAACACACGGTCAGGAGCCTGAGTCGACAATTGGTGAAGCAGGTCTGAACCAGCATCCAACGACACAAGGTCAACACCGCTGCGTTCCAGGGAAGCAATAACTGCAGCGCCTGAAATCAGGGAGATCTCACGCTCGGCAGACGTTCCGCCGTACAGTACAGCGACCCGACCATATTTCTTTTGCATTGCTTCACTGACAGCCATAAATGCGCTCTGCTCTTCCCCGTTATCTCAGCTTTCGCTCTTCCAGCATTTTCACCAGTTTGCCGACGCTGCCCGCACCCTGGGTAATCACCATGTCGCCACCGTGGACAATATCTTTCAGCACATCCGCCACCGATTCGATATCCGGCACGTAGATGGGGTCCACCAATCCCCGCTGACGAATGCTGCGACACAGTGAACGGCTATCCGCCCCCGGTATCTCGTCTTCACCGGCGGAATAAACCTCCAACAAAATCAATACATCGCAGCTCGACAACACACCCACGAAGTCTTCATACAGATCCCGGGTCCGGGTGTAGCGGTGTGGCTGAAAAATCATCACCAGCCGCTTTTCAGGCCAACCCTCGCGGACAGCCTTGATAGTGGCGGCCACCTCGCGAGGATGGTGACCGTAATCGTCCACCAGCATGGCCTCGCCACCGGAAACCGGGTATTCCCCGTAAATTTCAAAACGCCTGCCGACACCCTGAAAGCCGCTCAGCCCCAGTTGAATGGCCTCATCTGCAATTCCCTCATCGGTGGCAATGGCAACCACGGCCGCGGCATTAAGAACGTTGTGTACGCCCGGAATATTCAACTCGATATTCAGGGGCTCGCTGTGTTCCGGGCGAAAAATCTTGAAGTGGCTATTGTTTTGGCGAATGGAAACATCCTCGATGCGGAAGTCGGCATCGTCGGAAAATCCGTATGTCAAAACAGGCCTGGAAACGTCCGGCAATATCTCGCGCACCACCGGGTCATCAATACAAAGCACCGCCAGCCCATAAAAAGGCAAGTTGTGGAGGAACTCGATAAAAGTCTGTTTCAGCCGATTGAAATCAAACCCATAGGTTTCCATGTGATCCGCATCGATGTTGGTCACCACGGCCACCATCGGCTGTAAGTGCAGAAAAGAAGCATCACTTTCATCGGCTTCAGCCACCAGATAACGACTAACACCCAGGCGGGCGTTGGTGCCAGCGCCTTTGACCAGACCGCCGATGACGAATGTCGGGTCCATGCCACCGGCTGCGAGCACCGAGGCCAACAGGCTGGTGGTGGTGGTCTTGCCGTGAGTACCGGCCACGGCTATGCCGTGTCGATAGCGCATCAGCTCCGCCAGCATTTCCGCACGGCGGACTATCGGTATGCGCAGTTCCCTGGCGCGTATCACTTCCTCGTTGCTGTCGGATACCGCCGAGGACAACACCACCACATCGGCACCGTCGACGTTATATCCGGCATGACCCATCATGATGGTGACGCCCATGCGACGCAGACGGGAAGTATTGCTGTTATCTGCCAAGTCAGAACCGGAGATCGTGTAGCCCTGGTTAAACAGAACTTCGGCAATACCACACATGCCGCTGCCGCCAATGCCGATAAAGTGTATGCGGCGGATACGGCGCATTTCCGGAACCGGGTGAAAACCATCAGCGCCCACGGCACACCTCCTCACAAATATCCGCCACTGTTTCGGCCACATGTGGCCTGGACAGCTTGCGGGCATTGCTCGCCATCCGGACTAACAGCTGGTCATCGGCCAATCGGGCCTGCAACCTTTCGGCCAGCGCCACTGCCGTCAGCTCTGACTGCTGGATGATTTCAGCGGCTTCACCATCCACCAGCCATTGGGCGTTGTGGGTCTGGTGATCGTCGATAGCAAACGGAAACGGCACCAGAATAGAACCCACGCCGGCTGCCGCCAGCTCCGATACTGTCAGGGCACCCGAACGACAGATCACCAGATCCGCCCAACCGTAGGCTTCCGCCATATCGGCAATGAAGGGTTCCAAATCTGCCTCAACACCAGCCTGTTGATACGCCTCTTCAGTCACCTGCTGATGGGCTTTACCACATTGATGACGCACCAACGGTCTTTTATTTTCCGGCATCAGCGCCAGGGCTTCGGGTACCAACTTGTTGATGGCCAGGGCACCAAGACTGCCACCGAGCACCAGCAGATGCCGCGGCCGATCTTCCGCACCAATACGTTGCGCGGGTTCCGCCAAAGCACTGATTTCAGGACGCACCGGATTGCCGGTCCATTCGCCGCGGGGTAGCGCGCCGGGAAAAGCCTCGAGCACACGACTGGCTATCTTGCCGAGTAATTTATTAGTGGTACCGGCAATGGCATTCTGCTCGTGGATCACCAGCGGAATCCCCAACAGCCTGGCCGCCACGCCACCTGGGCCTGAGGCAAAACCGCCCAGCCCTAGAACAGCATCCGGGCGCTCGCGGCGCAGAACGCCCAGCGCCTGCCACAGAGCACGGGTCAGCAACAACGGTGCCCAGATCAACTTGAGGATACCCTTGCCACGCAGGCCAGTGACGTCGATGTAATTGATCGGCAGGTTGTTGGCGGGGACCAGTTCTGCCTCAATACCACGCCGGGTGCCCAACCAGGATACGGCGACATCACGGGCGCGCAGTGCCTGTGCCACCGCAAGTGCGGGGAACACATGACCACCGGTGCCACCGGCCATCACCACCACCTTGTTACATCTCCGCTCTGTCACGTCTCACCTGTCTCGCAACCGCCGGGACATCATCCATCTCCCGGTTAATCCGCAATACCAGTGCCACCATGGCACAACACATCAATAAACTGCTGCCGCCATAACTGATAAATGGCAGCGTCAGCCCTTTGGTGGGGAGCAACCCTGAGGTCACACCCATATTGATAAAGGCCTGCCCCGCCAGCATGGTGGCAATACCAAAACAGCTGTAAGCAGCAAACCAGTCTTCCTGGGCTACAGCCCGACGGGCCACATGTAGAATCCGTGATACCAGCAGGACGTAGAGCGCAATCGCCAACACCACACCCAGCAGACCAAACTCCTCGGCATAGATAGCAAACACGAAATCCGTGTGTGCCTCCGGCAGGTAAAACAGTTTCTGCACGCTGTTACCCAATCCCACGCCCAACCATTCCCCACGACCAAACGCAATCAGAGACTGGGTCAACTGGTAGCCACTGTCATACTGATCCGCCCAAGGGTCGAGAAAGGTCACGAGTCGCTGTAGACGATAAGGAGAGAGAAGAGCCACTGATGCCATGGCACCCAACCCGGCAAGCAGGATCAGGGTAAATTGCCAGACCCTGGCACCGCCCATAAACAACATGCCCATCACCGTCGCAGCCATCACCACCGATGAACCAAAATCCGGCTCCAGCAACAGCAACACAGCCACCACGCCCAGCAGCCCGATCGGCTTGGCAAAATACCGCCAGTTCTCCCGCAGCTCTCTCTGGTAGCGCTCCAGATAGCCCGCTGTGAATAGAATCATCACGAACTTTGCGATCTCCGAGACCTGCAGATTCAAAGGTCCCAATGGGATCCAGCGCTGACTACCATTTACCCGGCGACCCACGCCGGGAATCAATACCGCCACCAGCAACAGCAGAGTCAGAACCAGCAAAGGCACACCATAGTGAAACCAGAAGCGGGACGGCACATTGAGGAACACTGCGGCCACCCCTGCCCCCATCAGCAAAAACAGTAAATGGCGCTTCAGGTAGAAGAAGGCATCTCCGTAGCTGTGATCGGCGAAACTGATGGAGGCGGAACAGATCATTACCAGACCAATGGAGGCGATGGCCAATGCCGGTAACAGCAGCGCCCGGTCCAGCTCCCGTACAAAGTCCGAGCAGCGCATCAGTTGCAGGGCCAGCATGTTCATTGCAATGCCTCCACTGCCGCAGCAAACTTCCGACCGCGATCTTCGAAACCACTAAACATGTCAAAGCTGGCACAGGCAGGAGACAACAACACCACATCCCCCGCAGTGGCCACCTGGCTGGCAGCGGCCACCGCCGCCGCCAGGCTGGTAGCGTGAACGGTATCGACCAGCCCACCAACGGCGCGATCAATGGCCGGAGCATCTTCACCCATCAGCACCAGCTGTTTAACGGCACCGGGCAGCGCGGCAGCCAACGGTGCAAAATCCTGCCCCTTGCCTTGCCCCCCGGCGATCAGAATCAGGTTCTCTCCCCGGGCCAGGCCGGTGATCGCCGCCAGCGTGGCGCCCACATTGGTGGCTTTGGAGTCATTGATATAGGAAACGCCGCCCACTTCGCCAACAACCTGGCAGCGATGATCCAGCCCCTTGAAGCGGCGCAGCGTGTCGAGCATTGACGCCATCGGCAAGCCACAAGCCGTGCCGAGGGCGAGGGCTGCCAGTGCATTGGCACAATTATGTCGGCCCTTGATACCCAACTCCCGCTCCGGCATAAGCGGATCAAACTGGTAGTAAAGCCAGGACTCTCCCTCATGCTGACGTAAACCGAAGCCCTTGAAATCCGGCTGACCCAGCCCAAAACTCCACTGTTTGACCCCATCGCCGACCAGCGGGTTGGTCAGGGCATCATCTCTATTCATCACCACCTGGCGAGCACCGATAAAGATCCGGTGTTTGGCCTGGTGGTAATCCAACAGGCCGTTGTATCGATCCATATGGTCGGCACTGATATTCAGCACCACCGCCACCTCGGCATTGAGCGCCTGCACCGATTCCAGCTGGAAGCTGGACAATTCCAGTACGTAAAGCTGGGCGTCAGACTGCAGCAGATCAAGCGCTGCCACACCGAGATTGCCACCCACGCCGGCAACCACTTTTGCGTCCGCACACATCTCGCCAACTAGGGTGGTAACGGTACTTTTGCCATTGGAGCCAGTGATCGCAATGATTGAGGCATTGGCACTGCGAGCGAACAATTCAATGTCATTGATCACGGGGATATCTGCCGCAAGCGCCTGCTGGACTGCAGGGTGCTGGCGCGTCAGTCCAGGACTGAGAATCACTTCATCCGCAGTCAGCAACGCATCTGAAGACAGCTCGCCAAGCATCACTGGCACATCCGGCATATCCGCCTTCAACTGCTCCAGGCCAGGGGGCTGCTGGCGGGTGTCACACATCACAAAGCGCTCGCCGAGGCGAGTCAGATGACGAGCCACAGACAAACCGGTGACGCCGATACCGACGACCACTTTCAGTTTGCTACTCGCTATCAATTGCGACATTGCCACTCTCCGCGCCCCCTTAATCAACGCAGCTTTAACGTTGCCAGGCCAAACAACACCAGCACCAGGGTAATAATCCAGAAACGCACGATCACCCGAGGTTCCGGCCAGCCTTTCAATTCAAAATGGTGGTGGATGGGCGCCATGCGAAAAATCCGTCGGCCAGTCATCTTGAAAGACGCGACCTGCATGATCACTGACACCGTCTCCAGAACGAACACGCCACCCATGATGAAAAAAACAATTTCCTGACGCACGATCACCGCCATCACGCCGAGCGCTGCGCCGAGGGCCAACGCGCCCACGTCGCCCATGAAAACCTGCGCGGGATAGGTGTTGAACCACAGAAAGCCCAATCCGGCACCGGCGAGCGCTGCACAGAACACCACCAGCTCCCCGGCGCCCGCGACGTAGGGAATATGCAGGTACTCTGAAAACTGCACATTACCCACCAAGTAGGCAAATACCCCGAGCGCACCCGCCACCAATACACTTGGCATGATGGCGAGGCCGTCGAGGCCATCCGTGAGATTGACAGCATTACTACTGCCGACAATGACAAAGTAGGTCAACACCACATAAAACATGCCAAGCGGCAGGGCCACTTCCTTGAAGAACGGCACAATCAGCTCATTTTCCGCGCCGCTACTGCCAGTACTGTAGAGAAAAATGGCAGCCCCCAATCCCGCGACAGACTGCCAAAAGTATTTCCAGCGAGCCGGCAGGCCCCGGGAATTTTTTTCCACCACCTTGCGGTAATCATCCACCCAACCCACGGCACCAAACACAAAGGTGACGATCATGACGACCCACACGTAGTGATTACTGAGATCTGACCAGAGCAGAGCGCTGACAAAGATCGACAATAAAATCAGGGCTCCACCCATGGTGGGCGTCCCTGATTTGCTGAGGTGGCTCTGTGGGCCATCGGTGCGAACGGACTGCCCGATTTGCAGGTAATTGAGGCGTCGGATCATCATCGGCCCCAACAACAGCGACAGACCCAAGGCCGTTAATACTCCGAGAATCGCGCGAAACGTTAGGTACTGCACCACGGCAAATGCCGTGAAGTACTGGGACAGGTATTCAGCCAACCAAAGCAGCATGATCAGGATTCCCCAAACTCTGTTATCTGTTGCACTACCGTTTCCATCGCCATGTATCGCGACCCCTTGACCAGCACTGTCATCTCCGGGCCCAACAACTCCCGCAATGCGCTCACCAGTGCATCCTTGCCGTCAAAATGTTGTCCCCGATCACCGAATGCTTTAACCGTGTGAATGCCGAGTGGCCCTACAGCAAGCAACTGATCCACTCCATGGCGGGCGGCATAATCACCCACTTCCGCGTGCATTTTTGCTTCATCGCTGCCCAGCTCGCCCATGTCTCCCAGCACCAGAACGTGCTTGCCAGGCTGTGCGGCCAGCACATCAATGGCAGCTTTTACCGAACCGGGGTTGGCGTTATAGGTGTCATCAATAACCACCACCCCATTGCTCAACACCTTGCGATTGAGGCGCCCCGAAACCGGTTGCACTGTGGCCAAACCCTTGGCGATGTCATTCAGATCAGCACCGGCAGCGTATGCACAGGCTGCGGCGGCCAGGGCATTGGCGACGTTGTGACGCCCGGCTGTCGGCAGCGTGACCGACACGTCACCCACCGGGGCAAGCAGTGTGAAGTTGAAGCAACCGAGCGCATCACAGTGCAGGTCGCGGGCGCGGAAATCGGCGTTATCGGAGCTAAGCGAGTAAGTCAGCACTGGCGCTGCAGCACTGTTGCGCCAGCCTTCGCACCAGCTTTCATCCAGATTGATCACCGCGGTTCCTTCTGGAACCACACCCTGGTATATCTCGCCCTTTGCTGTGGCCACCCCGGCAATGCTGCCAAACCCTGCCACATGGGCGGGCATGACATTGTTGACCAGCACCACATCCGGTTTTGCCAGACTGCACAAATAGGCGATTTCCCCCGGCCCACTGGCACCCATTTCAATGACGGCATAGCGGTGAGCCGGCTGTAACTGCAACAACGTCAGTGGCACACCAATTTGATTGTTGAGGTTGCCCTTGGTGGCCAGCACCGGGCCGCACTGCCGAAGAATGGCAGCGATCATCTCTTTCACCGTGGTTTTGCCACTGCTGCCAGTGATCGCTACCACGGGACCAAAAAATTGCCGCCGGTTTAACAGCGCGAGCTGCCCCAAGGCAATTGTGGTATCCGGAACCACCCACTGGGGCACATTGATATCCCGCATGGGTTTTTCGACAACCAAACCACAGGCCCGGGTAGCAACTTCCGGCAGAAATTCGTGGGCATCAAAGCGTTCTCCCCTCAGCGCCACAAACAGCTCATCATCAGCCAGTTTTCGGGTGTCGGTACTGATCGAGGTAAAACCGCAGTCGGGGTACATCAGCGTACCGCCGAATTCCTGAGCCGCTGAAGAGAGGGTTAGCGCCCGCATCATTGGCGCCCCCCGCGCTGACGCAATGCCAGCCTGACTTCCTTGTGGTCACTGAAAGGTAATCGCTGATCACCGACCAGTTGGTAATCCTCATGGCCCTTCCCCGCCACCAGAATGACATCCCCGTCTGCCGCATTAGCAATGGCATAACGAATAGCCTCAGCGCGATCGGCAACCATTTCGACTGATTCCTGGGCAGTGATACCAGACAGAATATCCCTCAAAATTTCATCGGCGTTTTCATGCCGCGGGTTATCGCTAGTCACCACGACTCGATCTGCATACCGAGCGGCAATACCACCCATTTGCGGGCGTTTTCCCGCATCCCTATTGCCGCCACAACCAAACACACACCACAACTGTTTTTCGCAGTGATCGCGCAGGGTCATCAGGGCTTTCTGCAGGGCATCCGGGGTATGGGCGTAGTCAATGACCACCTGGGGCCCCTTGCCATCACCCACCAACTCCATACGACCGACCACCGGCTGCAGGCGAGGAATGAGCGACAACACTGTTTCCAGCGACAACCCCTGAATGCAAGCCACAGCCACCACGGCCAACAGGTTTTCCAGATTGAACCGACCAAGCAGCGAACTCGATAACTGCCCCACACCCCATGGGGTGTGAACTGTCGCCTCCAGGCCACGGGGGGAAAGCTTGATATCCATGGCGGAAATTGCGGCACCGGGATTGCTCAGGGAGTAACCATACAATTCGACGCCGGCCGGGAGATTTGCAGCAATTTCTGCACCCACCGGATCATCGACATTGATTACTGCCTGCTCCAGTCCGACCATGCTGAACAAGCGCATCTTGGCTTGGGCGTAGCTGACCAGATCACCATGGTAGTCCAGGTGGTCCCGCGACAGATTGGTGAATACCGCTGTGGTGAACCGCAACCCCTCAACGCGATATTGGTCGAGGCTGTGGGACGAAACCTCCATCGCCAGATATTCCACATTGGCACTGGCATATTCAGCAAGCAGTTGTTGCACAACAACCGCGTCCGGGGTCGTCATCCCCGTATCCGTCAGCGTAACCACCCCATTCCGATAGGTCCCGTGACCCAACGTGCCGATCACTGCCGAACTGCGCCCCGCCAGACTGAACAATTGCGCCAACAACTGGCTGCAGGTGGTTTTGCCGTTGGTTCCTGTTACCCCGGTCAATGTCAGGTGCTCGGATGGCTCGCCATAAAACCGTCCGGCGATGTCGCTGATTTTTCTGCTCAGACCGGCAACCGGTATCACGTTGGCGCCGCTCACCTGAAGTCCTTCAGCTTCGGCAAGGATGACTGCAGCCCCCGCAGTACTCGCCTGCTCGATAAAATCACGTCCATCAACGGCCAGCCCGGGAATGGCGAAGAACAGGTCACCAGGGCGCAGCTGCCGACTATCGAGACACAACCCCGTAACAACGAGGGATGACAGTGAATCGTGCAGAGGTAAATCTGACAGCAATTCACCCAGGGTCACACCTGTATGCATCTGTGTGGCAACCATCACGTTGCACCTCCAGATTTTTTACCCACCACACTGGTAACTTGCTCGGAGGCCTTTATCTGCGGCGGCACTTTCAGCATGCGCAGGGCATCGGCTACCACGTTGCCAAACACCGGTGCTGCCACTTCGCCGCCGAAATATTTTCCGCCCTTTGGATCATTGATAACCACTACAGCCACCAGGCGCGGGTTGTCCGCCGGGACCATGCCGGCAAACATCCCCACATAGCGATTTTTCTCGTAACCGTTTTTACCGACCTTGTGAACAGTGCCGGTTTTGCCCGCCACCTCGTAAGCGGGGATCGCCGCCCGGGTCGCAGTACCGCCACTACCGGTTACGCTGGTCATCATGGTGCGCAACTTGGCCACCAGCTCAGCATCCACAACCGGCACACCTTCCGGCACCGTTTCTGTCTTTAACAACGTAACCGGCTTTTTGATGCCGTTATTGGCAAGTACTGCATAGGCCTGGGCGATTTGCAGTGCCGATGCGGACAGTCCGTGACCAAAAGCAAAATTGGCCCGCTCAACGGGCCGCCACCGACGGTGATCTGGCAAACTTCCCGGCGTCTCTCCCGGGAACCCTGTACCCGGGCTTTCACCTATTCCCACCCGGGCAAACATTTCGCGAATATGCTCCGGTTCCAGGTCGAGTGCGATCTTGGTGGTTCCCACCTGACTGGACTTCATCAACAACGTGGTCAGGTCTATAACGCCGTAATTGCGGTGATCGTAAAACGTTTTTCGACCCACCCGGATATACCCGGGGTTTGTGTCAATAACGGTCTCCGGAACGTATTTTCCGCTCTCCAGCGCCGCCAGTACGGTAAGGGGCTTCATGGTCGAACCCGGTTCCACCAGGTCGGTCACTGCCCGGTTGCGCAGGGCGTCTGAATTCAACTGGCCTCGGTCATTGGGGTTAAAGGATGGCTGATTGGCCATTGCCAGCACTTCACCAGTGCGCGCATCCAGCAATACCACCGAACCGGAAGCGGCCTGAAACTTGTTCACAGCTTCTTTCAACTCACGGTATGCCGTGTATTGCAGGCGCAGATCGATACTCAGGGCCAGGTTCTCACCTGCTTTTTCACTACGCAGCAGACCCAGCTCCTTAATCACTCGTCCCTTCAGGTCCTTCAGAACCTGCTTCGCACCGGGCACACCAGTCAGCCATTCGTCATAGGCCAGTTCCATACCTTCCTGGCCATGGTCATCAATATTGGTAAAACCCACCAACTGTGAGGTCACTTCCCCCGCCGGGTAAAAACGCTTGTATTCCCCCTGGCCGTAGATGCCGGGAATTTCCAGACGCAATGCCTCTTCCGCCTGTTCCGGAGTGAGCTGACGCTCGAGATACATAAACTCCTTGCCGGCATAACGGATCAACCGCTGCTTCAGCTCCCCGTGACTGATCGCCAGAGTTTTTGCCAATTCTTTCAGCGCCGGAGACTCTACATTGACCAGTTGCGGGTTTGCCCACAAGGTCACCACCGGCGTACTGACTGCCAGCGGTTCCCCTCGCCGGTCCGTGATCACACCACGGTAGGCGGGTATAGATTCGGTGCGCAACGTTCGGGCCATACCCTGGCCCTGCAGGAATTCATAGCCCTTATCTACATCGGGCATTACCTGAAGCTGAGCTATATGCCAGAGTCCAGCCACCGGCAGCGTCGCCAGCACCGTCACCACCAGAAGGTAGCGCCAGCGCGATATGGTCAGCTTGCCCGGCTTCACTCTGTTCACCTGCTCCTATTACATGTCTGACGGGTCCACGGTACGAACGATGACAATTTCGCTCGGCTCAGGTACCCGCATATTCAGTTCACTGATCGCCATTTGCTCAACACGGCTGAGGGAGGCCCATGAGCTCTGCTCCAGCAGATAACGCCCCCACTCAACCTGCAACGCGTTGGCCTCCTGCTCCAGCTTGGCGAGCTCGTTGTATAGCTGCCGACACAGGTGGCTCACATACACCACGGACAGGGCCGACACGATGACCGTCAACCACAACAGTGGAAATAACCAACCTGCCTGCCTGCGAGCTACGACCCGCACTGTCAGGCAACCTTTTCCGCCACTCGCATCACAGCACTGCGCGCCCGCGGATTGGCTTTCACTTCAGCAACACCTGGTTTTACTGCCTTTCCCACAGAGCGCAGACGCCGCACAATGTCTTTTTCCATCACCGGCAACCCCTTAGGGATGGGCTTACCTTTTTCCTGCTCCCGGATAAACCGCTTAACCAATCGATCTTCCAGCGAGTGGAAACTGATCACCACCAGCCGCCCACCGATAGCCAACACATCCAACACCGATGCCAACACTTTCTCCAGGTCATCCAACTCCCGGTTTATAAAAATGCGGATACCCTGAAATGCCCGGGTCGCCGGGTGCTTGCCCTTCTCCCAAGCAGGGTTCGCTTCGGCAACAATCTTTGCCAACTGCGCCGTTCGCGTAATCGGCTCCTCTGCGCGCGCAGCGACAATCGCCCTGGCCATTCGTCGCGAGAAGCGCTCTTCGCCGTAGTCGCGCAACACCTGAGCAATATCATCTTCCGGCGCATCAGCCAGCCACTCGGCGGCACTCATCCCGCTGTCTGGGTCCATGCGCATATCCAGCGGACCATCTCGCAAAAAACTGAAACCTCTTTCGGCGTCATCAAGCTGGGGAGACGAAACACCAAGGTCCAGCAATACACCCTGCACATCACCAGCGTGTTGCCGCTCAGCCACCATGGAGGCCAGGTCCGCAAAACTGCCACGCACGATGTCAAAGCGGAGGTCACCCGCAAACATTTCCCGGGCGGTCTTGCAGGCTTCCGGATCTTTATCGATCGCCATTAAGTGCCCGCCAGATCCAAGCCGGGAAAGAATGAAGGTGGAGTGGCCGCCGCGGCCAAAGGTGCCGTCAACATAGAATCCGTCGGGGTCGGCAATGAGGGCAGTGACTGCCTCATCAAGTAAAACGGTCGTGTGCTCGACCTGTGCCGACATAAACGTTCCCCAGTGTTATAACGACAGCGACTGCATTTCTTCCGGAATTTCTAGATCACCACTGGTCTCTGCCAGCCAATCCTCTCTACCGGCATTCCAGTTTTCTTCGCTCCACAATTCCAAACGGTGACGCTGGCCAACCAGAATCACCTTCTTTTCCAGCTGCGCGTATTGACGCAACTCGGGCGGAATCAGTATGCGACCATTACCATCGAGCTCCATTTCCCGGGCATGACCGATAAGAATTCTCTGCAATTTGCGAGTGGTTGGATTAAAGGTGGGCAACTGGGCGATCTGCTCTTCAATTTTTTCCCATTCCTGCAGCGGATAGATCAATAAACATTTATCCTGCACATCGATAGTGGCGATAAGTGCTCCGCCGCAGCTTTCATCAATATCCGCGCGATAGCGTGCCGGGATCGCCATACGACCCTTGGCATCGATATTGATTTCATTGCTGCCTCTGAACACGCCAGATTTATCCCGCCAAAAATAAACTGCTTGAAGGACAAAAAACCACTTTGCCCCACTTTCTCCCACTTTTCGTCACTATATGCTCACCAAGAGCAAAGTCAAGGCTTTCAAAGGGAAGAAAATCACCAAAAAAGTCTTAGTAACTCAATAAGTTGCAGAAAAATTGTCGAGAGCAAAAATCAGGGATTTCAATATCGCATTCAGAAACAATTTGATAGAAAACGCAGTTAAAGTATTACTTTAATAAAATTGAACGAAAAAACTGAAGAGCACAAAAAATAAACAAATTGTTTATTTTTTGATCATTCCAATGAAATTGAGAACTGGCTCGCAGTGATCTAAATCTGCCACAGCAGCCTTTCAGAGACAGTCTGTACACCCGAGGTAAACAAACTAATAAAAAAAGGGGAGTTGGCCTGTAAGCCGGGTTCTGTCGTGGACAACCATTCCTCTAGGGTGCATGTCACCATACACCTCAAGCGACCTACCCGAGTCCAGCGCGGGCCACGCCAATGGACTCCTATTTGGTCTTGCTCCGGATGGGGTTTACCGTGCCACAAACTGTTACCAGTTGCGCGGTGCGCTCTTACCGCACCCTTTCACCCTTACCTGTGCCGATACTTTCAAAAAGAAAGCCGGCCATCGGCGGTCTACTCTCTGCTGCACTTTCCGTAGGCTCGCGCCCCCCAGGGGTTACCTGGCACCCTGCCCTATGGAGCCCGGACTTTCCTCCCCTGAAAACCCTGTGCCACCTTCGGAGGCGCAGAGAAATTCAGCGGCGGCTGCCCGGCCAACTCCCGCGGCAAGATTACCACGATAAGTTTTTTTTGCAGCGATAACCCACCAAAACTCCCCTATTTATTCACAACACTCGTTATTTTTTGACCTAATCGATAGTTCACCAAGGCAATGTTGGCTAGGGTAGGCGTCTCCATGGGACGAGGAATCATCCAAATGCAGCGTATTGTAGTCGTCAATCCAAAGGGTGGCTGCGGCAAAACCATGCTGTCCACCAATCTGGCGAGTTTTTTCAGCCATCAGGGCGCGATTACGACATTAATGGATCTGGACCCCCAGGGGTCCAGTGTCTTCTGGGCGCTCAACCGCCCGGACAATGCCCCTCACATACAACTGGTCGACGCACACAACTGCCCACTCAATGTCACTCGCAGCTGGGCCATTCAGCCACCCAGAAATACCGAAGTATTGATTTTGGATACGCCGGCGCGGCCTGACCTGGTCAATCTCAGCCCTCTCCTTAGAGAAGCCACGGCCATTTTGCTCCCCGTGGTGCTGGAGGAATTTGACCTCCACGCCGTCACACACACGGTTCAGGAATTGCGACGAATGCTGCCATCCCGGCAGAATATGGCGGTGGTCATCAACCGTTTTGCAGCCTCACCCACGGCCACACGACGAGCTCATGATCTTGAAAAAACCCTATCGCTGCCGATTGTTGCCTACTTGCGCCAATCGAGAACCTTTCTGCAGGCCGCATCCGAGGGGAAAGGGGTCTATGAAATGGCCGGTAGCCATTATCGCAGGGACAAACAGGGCATTGCCGGAATCGGCGAGTGGTGCAGCAACCGAGGGGCAGAAAGTGCGGGTGAAACGGGATTGAAACGTCTTCATCCCGACGTTATCGCGATGGCCAGCAACCTGTAGGCCTAACCTTTGAGGGACAGGGCCAACTGGTAGAGAGCATTCTTATGTCCGCCGGTGATTTTTGCTGCCAGTGCTGCCGCCTGTTTTAACGGTAACTCTTCCATTAATAATGCCAAAACACGTCGTTGTTCGCTCTCGCTGACGGCAACTTCCGGGGCACCACTCACCAGTATAACGATTTCACCCCGCTGCTGATTGGCATCCTCTTCAACCATTTGGCAAAGCTCCTCAAGACTGCCCGCCAGAAAGGTTTCAAAGGCTTTGGTCAACTCCCTTGCCAATACTGCTTCTCGGTCAGCGCCCAGTTCCGCGACCATATCTGACAGCGTGTCCAGCACACGATGAGGAGATTCATAAAACACCAGGGTGCGGGGATCATCGGCAAGAGCCGACAGTTTTTTCTGGCGGGCACCAGACTTCGCGGGGAGAAATCCCTCAAAGGAAAAACGGTCACTGGGCAAACCCGAGGCACAGAGTGCCGCGATTAGCGCACAGGGGCCGGGAATAGGGACAACCTTCACCCCCAACTGGCGGGCTTTGCGGACCAGACGGTATCCCGGATCTGAAATTAATGGCGTGCCGGCATCCGAAATAAGGGCCACTGTTTGGCCCTGGCCCAACGTCTGTAGAATTCGCTGGGACTGATGCTCTTCTCCGTGATCATGGTAGGGCACCATGGGAGTATCAATACCCAAGTGCTTCAATAAACGACCACTGTGACGTGTGTCTTCTGCGGCAATGAGATCTACAGCATGGAGAACATCCACCGCTCGGGGTACCATATCCCCCAAGTTGCCGATCGGCGTTGCCACCACATACAATTCACCAGCCATAAAGAACGTTTTCCTATGCCCAATTTCCGTGTAAGTGCAGTAATGCTTGTCTGGCTCCTGACCTTGTTAGTCGGGTGCAGTCAACCCGGCATGGTGACGCCGGTGCGGGAACACCAGGCAACACCTGTGGAGCTGGCCGAGCAGGCGCTTTCCCAAGCCGCCGGGAGCATAACACCCGAACGGCAGCTCCTCCAATTAACAGCAGCGGAACTGTTTTACCGTGCGGGCAAGCCCCAGCAAGCACTCAACACCCTGCAGATAATTGATAGCAGCGGCTTGCCGGATGACCGCTATGGCGATTTTATTCTGCTGTTTGCCGAGCTCACACTGGCAAATGAGGCGTTTTTTGAAACCCGCGACCTGCTCACCAACAGCCGCATGACAGCTATCATCTACCGGCTTCCCCTGGAGCAACAGACCCGCTGGCTGCAGATGCGAGGCGATCTCTTCTCACTACTGGGCGAGGATGAAAACAGCATTCGTGCCTATGCCACACTGGCCAACCTCGTAGATGACAAAAACACTAGGCAGGAAGTTCACGAGAAGTTATGGCAGGTTTTGACACACCTTTCAGGACCACACCTGTCTTCATTGCTGGAACTTGAAACTGATACCACACTGCTGGGCTGGTATAACCTGGTCAATGTGTTACGCAACAGCCAGGGCGACGTCAACCAACAACTAAGCCAGTTAGAACAATGGCGCACTCGTTGGCCAACCCATCCCGCCGTTGTCGATCCGCCTGCCAGTCTGCTGGCACTTCAACAAATTGCGAATTCGCTACCCGAGAGCATTGCAGTACTGCTTCCCTTTGAAGGCTCACTGGCCCAGGCAGGCAAAGCAATACGTAGTGGCTTTCTCGCTGCATGGTATGAAGCTTATGGTTATGCAGCCAAAGCGCCAGTGATCCGTTTTTATGACACGGCGGGAGCCACCGATATAGCCACCCTCTATCAGCAGGCCACCACCGAAGGGGCGCAGCTGGTCATTGGACCCGTTCAGCGTGAAACTGTGGAGCAATTGATACAGCTGACAGAACTGCCAGTCCCCGTCATCGCGCTCAATTATCTGGAAAACCCGGCTTTACCCATTCCCGACAATTTTTACCAGTTTGGGCTATCCGTCAGTGATGAAGCCCGACAAATCGCCGACAGGGCCTGGGTTGAGGGTCAGCGTACTGCGTTGACCGTAACACCCAACTCCGGATGGGGAGACAGGGCACTCACCGCGTTCCGTGAACGCTGGCTAGAGCATGGTGGAACGCTGGTAGAAGCACCTGCCTACGGGACTGCACAGAGCGATTTTGCCCCCCTCCTCCGGCCCACCCTGCATATCACCCAGAGCGAAGAACGCAAGACTCGACTGCAACGCCTACTGGGGAAATCATTAAACTTCACGCCTCGGCGCCGCCAGGATCTGGACATGGTATTTATGGTCGCCTATCCCGATCAGGCTCGACAAATCAAGCCCACCCTGGACTTTCTGTTCGCGAGCGACCTGCAAATTTACAGCACATCGCAACTTTATACGGGTGTTCAGGACCCGGGGCGCAACCGGGACCTGGAGTCCATTCGCTTCAGCGCCATGCCCTGGACACTGCCTGGCGCCGGGCATGAAAAACTGCAGCCGGCCCAGGACCTGCAACCCATCTACCGCCATCTGTTTGCACTGGGAATTGACGCTTACCACCTACATCAGGGGTTACCGCAAATGCTGCTTCTGCCGGAAATCAAACTGTCGGGCAGTACAGGCACACTGCAACTGGACAAGCGCAAGCACGCCATTATGAGGGAACAACCTTGGGCAGAGTTCAGGGGCGGTCGGGTAAAGCAAGCGCAGCAGTTGAAGCTCAACTAATCAGTCAGGTTCTCTGTACTCGCCTCGCAACGGACCAATAATTGCTCTTTAAGATAAGCCTGAGAGTCGGCAAAGCTCACTTCGATGACCTTGCGACTATCGCCAAGACTTAGCAGCGTTACCTGTCCTTTATGGAACGGCAACCCAGAGGCAACATCACCGCTATAATCGAGCCAGACCGGATAATCCAAATCCCGCAATCGCGGCACGGCGATAAATTTTGATACTAATTTCGGCATACCGCTGATATTGGCCAGATAGATAACGCGACCGTCCTGCAGGCAACCGGGATCCACTTCTGCCAATGTCTCTCGAACCATGTCTTTGACTTTCATCCCGGCAACCAGCATGACAAGGGTATCACCATCTCTTCCCTTGAAGGGTTCTCCGAATTGATTCACCAGGCTGCTAAGGTCCGGCAGCTGATAATCTGGTACCGCAACATCATCGGCCCAGCTTCCAGCCACCATAAAACATCCCACCATTAGGGCAACTAACGAACTGACAACGGACGAGCTTTTGAACATCACGACACCTACACTAGAACAAGACAAGGATGTTAGAGGGATCGGAGCCAACCAGGCAAGTCACCAGCCATTTTTGGCCACACTGATCTTTTGAAACACCCGAACCCGGTGCATCATTAACCTTCAGACAAAAGGAATTGTTCAAATGATATTTTCTATTAAACCCAAGCACCGAAAATTACAGAACCCTTCTGCGGGTGCCATGGCTGAAAACCGGGCCAGATCCTGGCTGGAGAAACAAGGCTTGCAACTCCTGGAGAAGAATTATCGAACTACTCGCGGCGAGATTGATCTGATCATGCAAGATGGGGATACCCTGGTGTTTGTGGAGGTCAGAATGCGACAGAACGAGCGGTTTGCCACGGCGGCCCAGAGCATAGATCACCGCAAGCAGCAGCGTATCATCTCCACCGCTCAACACTATTTGCAGGCTCAAGGACTCTGGGAAAAAATCCCCTGCCGCTTTGACGCCATTTGCCTGCAAAGAGACACCGACAACGGTAATGGCTATCGGGTAGAATGGCTACAAAATGCATTTAGCTAGCCGCAGAGAACCGTTGTAGAGAGCTATGGAATCAAGTGTTATCGAACAGTTTCACCAGAGCATCGAGGCAAAAATGGCCGCCGGTGAAACACTGGCTCCTCTGATTGCCAAAGCAAGCACCAAAATTGTCGAGCAACTGGTACAGGACCACCAGGTATTATGCTGCGGGAATGGCCTGTCCTCGGCACTGGCGAAAATTTTCACTCAGTCCCTGCTACTGCAATACAAACTGGAACGACCTGGATTTCCCGCCATCTGCCTCAGCAACGATTGCTCGCTGATCACAGCTATCAGCCACTACCACAGTGTTAGTGAAATTTTCAGTCGACAGGTAAAAACCCTGGGCCGCCCAGGGGATGTACTGGTTATATTCAGCCTTGGCACCAACCCGAGCAACCTGGTGCAGGCCATTCATACCGCCCATGACCGGGACATGTCTGTGATCGGTTTCACCGGAGCTGGAGACAAGGATCTGTCCGCACTCCTCAGTGGCGATGATATCGAGATTCGTGTCGACCACGACGACCGTCACCGCATCAGTGAAGTACATTTATTAAGTATTTTTTGTCTTTGTGAATTAATTGACCAACAACTATTTGGAGGAACCGCCTGATGTACCAGCGCCTGGCAGCTTTGCTGCTGATCAGCGTCATCGGCCTGACCGGCTGCACGAATATCATTCACGCCACTACGGATGAACCTATCAAGCCGGACCCTACAAATACCTCACTGGGCACTGACATTGATGACTGGCAGCTGGAAACACTGATTGGTGTGAATATCAAAAAGGCGAGCAGCCAGCTGGAACATGCCCATGTAAACATCAATGCCTACAATGGCGTGATTCTGCTGACCGGCGAGGTTGCCAGCAATGATTTGCGCACTCTGGCCGGCAACACGGCACGGGACTTCCGGGGCGTACGTCAGGTACATAATGAATTACAGGTTACCGGCACTTCTTCACTGGTATCCCGCAGCAACGATGTCTGGCTTTCAACCAAGGTACGCTCCAAGCTGATCGCGGAAAAAAATATCAAATCCACCCGTATCAAGGTGGTTACGGAAAGTGGTGTCATCTACCTGATGGGTCTGGTAACCCGCAGCACGGGAGATCAGGCCGCACTAGTGGCGAGTACGACGCGAGGCGCCAAGCGAGTCGTAAAAGTATTTGAATATATTGATTAGCCAATGCCTGGACATAAAAAAAACGGCCCTGATGGGCCGTTTTTTTACAGGGGGACGTTTTACAGCACCTCAACCGCGAGGGCCGTCGCTTCACCACCACCGATACAGATACCGGCGATACCCTTGGTTTTACCATAGGTCTGCAAGGCAGCCAGCAAGGTGACGATGATACGCGCACCTGACGCGCCAATGGGGTGTCCCAGTGCACAAGCACCCCCATGAACATTGACCTTTTCATGGGGGATATCCAGCTCTTTCATGGCGGCCATGGTAACCACGGCAAATGCCTCATTAATCTCGAACAGGTCCACCTCATCCTTGGTCCAGCCGACTTTATCCAGCAGCTTACTAATAGCCCCTACGGGTGCTGTAGTAAACCATTCGGGCTCCTGGGAATGATAACTGTGAGCAAGGATGCGGGCCAACGGCTTAAGTCCCTGCTTTTCCGCCACTGACTGACGGGTGAGCACCAGAGCGGCGGCGCCATCACTGATGGAGCTGGCATTAGCCGCCGTTACCGTGCCGTCCTTGATAAAGGCTGGACGCATTTGTGGAATCTTATCTGCATTGGATTTACCCGGCTGCTCATCGATACGGTACTCCACATCTCCTTTACGGCTGGACACAGTGACAGGTGCAATTTCACTGTCAAACTTACCCTCGGAAATGGCTTTATTGGCACGCTCCAGAGAAGCAATGGAAAACGCATCTTGTTCCTCACGGGTAAACCCATACTTGGAAACACACTGCTCGGCAAACAGACCCATTGCCTGGCCATTGTATGCGTCTTCCAGGCCATCCATGGTCATGTGGTCAAAAATCTGATTGTGGCCAAAACGGTAGCCGCTACGACCCTGCAACATCAGGTAAGGCGCATTGGTCATGCTTTCCATGCCACCCGCAACCGCTACATCGACGTTACCCAGGGTCAGGCTATCAAAAGCGTTCATCACCGCCTTCATGCCGGAACCACACACCTTATTCAGCGTGGTGGAGGTGACACTGTTGGGCAAACCCGCTCCCAGGGTCGCCTGTCTCGCCGGCGCCTGACGCAACCCAGCCGATAAAACACAGCCCATATCTACAGAATCAACCTGCTCTGGAGCGACGCCAGCACGCTCAACCGCCGCCTTGATGGCCGATGCTCCGAGCTGTGTCGTGGGAACACCACTGAACTGGCCTTGCATGCTGCCGATCGGCGTGCGTGCCATACCGACAATTACGATAGGATCTGACATGATTTTTACCTCTATTTAACTACTCTAAGGGAAGGCTTGACCGTCTTATCACTTGGCTTGACCGCTTTACCCTCCTTTACAGCCTTGGGTTTACTGGGTCCTGGTCCTTGCGGATCAGGATCCGTATCTTTTTCGGGCTGAAATACCATGCCCTGCCCATTTTCACGCGCGTAAATCCCTGTGATGGACTGGATAGGAAGTCGAATATTGCTGGGGACACCGCCAAAACGGGTACTGAAAGCTACCTGATCATTATTCATAACAAAGGCAGCCACAGCCCTAGGCGCAACATTCAATACAATCTGACCGTCGTTGACATGCTCCTGTGGCACCTCAACGCCCGGAAAGTAGGCATCTACCACCATGTAGGGCGTACATTGATTGTCCACTATCCAGTCATAGAAAGCCCGGATCAGGTACGGTCGGTTTGATGTCATTTTCATACGCGCCATAGGTTCCGGGTAAATGGGCCGACATTGTACAAAAAAAGGGACAACGAGGTCCCTTTTTAAACATTTCGCAAAAACGACCTAGCTGGCCATTTCTTTTTCCAGCTCAGAGAGGCTCTCGCGGAATGACTCCCTTTCAAACAGCCTCTGCATGTAATCATGTAAGGGTTTTACCTGGCGGTTGTTGGGCAACTTAATACCCAAACTGTCCAAACGCCACAAAATCGGCGCCAGACAACAGTCGACCAGAGTAAACTCTTCACTCATAAAGTAAGGCAGGTCTGCAAAAATAGGAGCAATGCTGCAAAGGCTGTCACTGAGCTCTTTGCGTGCTTTGTCGGCCTCAGCGCTGTCAGGATTGCTGATAATGATATCAATCTGACTACAACAGTCGCGCTCAATACGATGCATAAACTGACGGCTCAATGCCCTGGCAACCGGATAAACAGGCAGCAACGGTGGATGAGGGAAACGCTCATCCAGGTACTCCATCATTACCTTGGTTTCGTAGAGTGCCAGATCCCGATCGACCAGGGTTGGCAGGGAGGCATAAGGGTTCAGCTCCAGCACATCTTCGGGCAGGTTTTGATCATCCACCTCTTCAATCTCAACCGTTACCCCCTTTTCAGCCAGCACGATACGAACTCGGTGACTGTAATGACAGGACGGATCAGAGAAAAAAGTCATCGAAGATCGTTTGGCAACAACCCCCATATTGGAACCTCTATTTTGATTGACAAAGAAAAGATGGCCGCTGTTGCGGCCATCCCCATAAAAAATTAGTGAATGCCTTTCCAGTATTCCCGGTTAAGCAGCCATACCCAGATAAACAGGAAGGCCAGGAATAACAGAACGTAGATACCGATACGCTGGCGATCTTCAGCCATAGGCTCGGCAATATAGGTCAGGAAGTTAACCAGATCGTAAACCGCTTCGTCATACTCCTCGGGACTCATGGTTCCCTCGGTCACCAGGCTATAGCGACCGCAATCATCTTCCAGGATTTCTGCACGAGTCAGAGGATCACGCTTGATCCCACCGTTGGCCGCATGAACCGGGCCCGGGGCACATTCTTGCAAGCCCTGAACGTCCAGCAATGCATGTGGCATACCCACGTCTTTAAACACCTTGTTGTTGACGCCAAACGGACGGGAAGGATCCTTGTAGAAGTGGCGCAAATAGGTGTAAACCCACTCGGAAGAACGAGCACGAGCGACCAGTGTCAGATCCGGCGGCGCAGCGCCAAACCAAACTTTGGCCTTATCCGCCGGCATGGCGATACTCATCAAGCTACCAATTTTCTGGTCGGCAAACACCAGGTTGTCCATCACCATGCCAGCAGGCATTTTCAGGTCTCTGGCTACTCGTTCCCAGCGCGAATATTTAGCCGAGTGACAGCCCATGCAGTAGTTGACGAACAACTTAGCGCCATGTTGCAAAGATGCCTTATCTGACAGATCCGCTTCAAACTCGTCACAGGCGATGGTGCCACATTCATGCTCTGACTCAGAACCCACCGCTTTCAGCGGCAGCCAAGCCAGCAGGGCCACAAAAATCAGGGCTGCCAGCGATTTCCAGGGGCCAAATCCGCCATTGGTGGTAACGCGTTCCGGCTGCGGTGTGGTTTTTTCCAGCTTGGTCCAGATGGGCATTGCCAAGAAGAACACAAAATAAAGGATGGTACAGATCTGAGCCAGCAGTGTGCGGGCCGGTGTCGGCGCCTTCACACCCAGAACGCCCAAAATAATGAAGGATGCAGCAAACACCAGCAGGGCGATACGGCTGAAATTACCCTTGTAGCGGATTGACTTCACAGGGCTGCGATCCAGCCAGGGCAGCACAAACATGATGGCAATTGCCGCCGCCATCACCATGAAGCCAGCAAACTTATCTGGTACAGCTCGCAACATGGAGTAGAACGGAGTGAAATACCACACCGGGGCAATGTGTGCTGGTGTCTTCAGCGGGTTGGCGATTTCAAAGTTGGCATGCTCAAGGAAATAACCACCCATTTCCGGTACGAAGAACATAATAAAGGCAAACACGAACAGGAAGACCACAATCGGCACCAGATCGTGAACAGTATAATAGGGGTGGAACGGAATACCGTCACGGGGTATACCGTTTTCATCCTTGTTCTTCTTGATCTCAACACCGTCGGGGTTATTAGAACCTACTTCATGCAATGCCAGGATGTGCAATACCACCAGGGCCAGCAGAATGATCGGCACGGCTACGACGTGCAGAGACATGAAACGATTGAGAGTGATACCGGAGATCAGGTAATCGCCGCGCACCCACTGCACGATATCTTCACCGACCACGGGAATCGCACCGAACAGGGAGATAATCACCTGGGCACCCCAGTAGGACATCTGACCCCAGGGCAGTACGTAACCAAGGAAAGCTTCGGCCATCAGCGCCACATAAATGGTCATACCGAAGATCCACACCAACTCACGCGGTGGCTTGTAGGAACCGTAGAGCAGACCACGGAACATATGCATATAAACCACAATAAAGAAGGCAGAGGCCCCGGTGGAATGCATGTAACGGATAATCCAGCCGTAATCTACATCGCGCATGATGTATTCAACGGAGGCAAACGCCTGTTCAGAAGAACCCTGATAACTCATCAGCAGCCAGATACCTGACAGCAGCTGAATAACCAGTACCACCATCGACAGAACGCCAAAGAAGTACCAGAAGTTGAAATTTTTCGGGGCGTAATACTTACCCATGTGGGTATCCCACGCCCGCTGCACGGGAAGACGTTTATCGACCCAGCCCCACAAACCAGTTAACCAATTCATTACGCGCCCTCCTGATCCACACCGATGACAATGACACTGTCGCTCTCGTAGGAATACGGAGGAACATCCAAGTTGGTTGGAGCAGGAACCCCGGTGAATACACGGCCAGACAAGTCAAACTTGGAACCGTGACAAGGGCAGAAGAAGCCACCAAACCATTGATCGCCGCCCAGATCCTGAGCGCCCACATCCGGACGATACATCGGAGCACAACCCAGGTGCGTGCAGAGGCCAACCAATACCAGATACTCTTCATGCCCCGGAATAGCACGGGTCACACCGTCAACGTAGGCCGGCTGATTGGACTGCAGTGAAGTTGGATCCCGGAACATCTCGTCGTGACCATTCAGTCCATCGAGAATTTCCTGGGTACGACGAACGATATACACGGGCTTTCCGCGCCATTCGACGGTCACCATCTGACCTGGTTCAATTTTGGCGATATTCGCCTTGACCGGTGCACCAGCAGCTTTCGCCTTGGCGCTTGGGTTCCAGGAACCCACAAAAGGAACGGCAGCTCCAACTACCCCGGCAGCACCCACTACACACGTGGCCCCTGTCAGGAAGCGTCGACGCCCCTGATTAACACCGTCATTGCTCATGACGCTCTCCCGTTAACAGCAAAGGTTGGCAAAATTTTTATCTGTGGAAAATGGCGTGCAATAGTAATGAAAAGCACCATTTTTTACAAGACAAACACCCACAAAAAGTAGGTAATTTGTTGTTTTGAAAAACAAAAAAACCCGGCATTAAAGCCGGGTTTTTCATATACATGCAAAGCCAAATTAGCGCTTAGAGAACTGCGGGCGCTTACGGGCTTTGTGCAAGCCAACTTTCTTACGCTCAACTTCACGAGCATCACGTGTCAGGAAGCCTGCTTTACGCAGATTGCTGCGCAAACCTTCATCGTATTGCACCAGTGCACGGGCTATACCGTGACGGATAGCGCCTGCTTGACCGAAGCTACCACCACCAGCAACGGTAATTTTCAGGTCGAATTTCTCGACACTGTCTACCAGCTCCAGGGGCTGACGAACAATCATCCGCGCCACTTCACGACCGAAGTATTGATCCAGAGTGCGGTTATTGATGGTGATGTTGCCGGCACCAGACTTCAGAAAAACTCTTGCTGAAGAGGTTTTGCGGCGACCGGTACCGTAGTATTGAGAGTCTGCCATAATTAACTATCCGTCAGATATTCAGTTCTTGTGGCTGTTGAGCAGTATGAGGATGCTCGGCGCCAGCGTACACTTTCAGCTTCTTGAACATAGCACTACCCAGCGGCCCTTTTGGCAGCATACCTTTTACAGCATTCTGGATAGTGCGTTCCGGAGCTTTATCAATCAGCTTTTCAAAGCTGATTGACTTCAGGCCACCCGGATAACCGGTGTGGCGGTGGTAAATTTTGTCTTTCGCCTTGTTGCCTGTTACTCGAACCTGCTCAGCATTTACAACCACGATGTAATCCCCAGTGTCGACATGAGGAGTGTACTCAGGCTTATGCTTGCCACGCAGACGCGAAGCAATCTCGGCAGCCAAACGGCCCAATGTCTTGTCAGCAGCATCAACAATGTACCAGTCGCGCTGAACGGTTTCGGGCTTCGCAATAAATGTTTTCATCTTTTCCTGCCTGAACTTTTTGGCCTTCCCAAAAGGAGGGCGCATTTTACAGATGGCGTACAGCCATTTCAAGGATATTTTTTGCCGATAAAACAACGCCGCAACTGGCCCTGAAAACAGCTGGTTTCTCCCTGCTCAGGGGCGGTGTGGCCGAGCCAGATAATCGTGGGACTGCATTTCCAGGAGACGACTGCGGGTGCGCTCAAACTCAAAACTGAGCTTACCCTCTGTATAGAGTGAAACCATATCCACTTCCGCCGATAGCACCAGCTTGACATTACGGTCGTAGAATTCATCCACCATATTCACAAAGCGGCGTGCATGGTCGTCATTTTTTCGCCCCATCTGATGCACATTGCCCACCAGCACAGCGTGAAACTCTTTTGCCAGCTCAATATAGTCATTCTGGCTGCGGGGAATATTACAAATCACCTCAAAATCAAACCAGATGACATCTTCAGCAATAAAGCGGCAGGGTATTCGGCGCCCTTCCACTTCAATCTCCACCGCCTCCTTCACTTCTTCAGTTGCAGGAGCAAGACGGTTAAATGCATCAAGCATAGCCCTCTCAGCGTCTGGCCCCAATGGGGCATGGTAGAGCTCGGCCTGCTCCAATGCACGAAGCCGGTAATCCACGCCACCATCGACATTTACCACGCTTGTATGACGGTTGAGCAGGGCAATGGCCGGCAGAAAACGTTGTCGCTGCAAGCCATTTTCATACAGCCGATCCGGCACGATATTGGATGTCGCGACCAGCGTCACGCCGCGAGCAAACAGATGCTCCAGCAATGTACCCAGCAACATAGCGTCGGTGATGTCGGAGACAAAGAATTCGTCGAAACAGATAACCCTCGCCTCTTCCGCAATATTGTCGGCGACTCTTTCCAGGGGGTTCTTTTCACCCGCCAGCTGCTTCAACTCGCGATGTACGCGCCGCATGAAGCGGTGAAAGTGGGCGCGCATCTTCTCCCGAAACGGCAGGGACTCGTAAAAATTGTCCATCAGGTAGGTCTTTCCCCTGCCGACACCACCCCAGAAGTACAGTCCTTTTACTGGTAATACTGGTTCAGGGGAACGAAAGCGCTGCCTCATGCGACCCAACACGCCACCACGCTGCCTGGCAACGGGAACCGTCAACTCATCATAAAGCGACTGCAACATGGCAACAGCCTTCTCCTGAGAAGGGTCATAGTTGAATCCTGGCTGCTGCAGATCTTTCTGATATCGCTGTTTTGGGGACAGACAATTGCCGGAAATAGCCTGAGTCATAAGCTAGTGGTGTCGTCAAAGTGCATTGGAAAATACAGGGCGTGAACTGTAGCTCTGCCGTAGAAAGTTCGCAACTGGCACTCCATTCGCCCTCAGGCACGGCCCGTTTCAGTTTGAAAAACGGTTGCCTAGCGCGCATCCTTCTTTCAGACTATAACATCTGAAGTATCAATAACTACCAGGGGAAGCCAGTTGGACAACTCAATCGTGTTATTTACAGGTCTATTATGCCTTGCAGCCGGCCTTGTAATCGGCTTTATTTTTGGGCGCTCACTTCACCCTAAGGAGCAGCAGCGCAAGGATACAGAAAACAAACTGAAAGAGGCTCAGGATCAGCTCAAGGATTATCAACACGAAATCACCGAGCACTTTGCCAAGACAGCAAAACTGTTCAATGACCTCTCTCTCAGCTACCGCGATGTTCACGAACACCTGTCTTCTTCAGCCATGCGCCTGGCTAACCCGGAAACCAGCCGACAAATTGTCGATGCAGGATTTGGACAACTGAAAAAAGATAGCGTCACCATCTCTGAACTGCCTGAAGCGCCCAAAGACTATGCGCCGAAAGTCCCTGGCGGGGTCCTCAGCGAAGGTTATGGGTTAACAGATGAAAACCGCACTTTCGACGGCCCCAAACTCAAAGTGGCCAATGATGTCGCCCAACAAGTCACCGACGAGGAAGACCCAACCTTTAAAGTCAGCTGATCTGTTTTGACAGAACAGGTCGGCACCCGGATAGCGCCAGCCCCTGTTATTCGAGATTGCCTGCTTTGTGCCATAATGGCCGACCTGAGCTGAGAGGAGGGGCAAGTGACTTCCCTTTATAAAATTTTACGCTACATCAGCTGGCCGGCCATCGCCGGCCTGTTGATGGCTGCCGTGGCACTGCTGTTATTCCCTCAGGCACTCAATCATAAAAATGGCATGGAGACCGGAGGCTTGTCCCCAGACGTCAGCGACAGTTGGGAGGGCCCTGTGTCCTATTCTGCTGCCGTGCAACGGGCCTCACCCTCTGTCGTTAACATTTATACCCAAAAAACGTTAGCACGCACACGACACCCTCTGCTGGACGACCCGTTTTTCAGGCGCTTCTTTAATAGCAGCAATCTTCCCCAACAGCAGCGCATGGAATCCTCGCTGGGCTCCGGGGTCATTCTTACCCAGGAAGGGTACATCCTCACTAATAACCATGTTGTCACCAGTGCCGATGAAATTGTCGTGCAGCTTCAGGATGGCAGAGAGGCGATGGTGAAAGTTGTGGGCAGCGACCCGGATACAGACCTGGCCGTATTAAAAGTAGACTTGGACCGACTAACCCCCGCCAAAATTGCCGACCCGGGACAGGCCAGGGTTGGCGATGTCGTTCTGGCCATTGGCAACCCCTTTGGCGTGGGCCAATCCGTGACCCAGGGCATCATCAGCGCCACCGGGCGCAATGGCCTGGGCCTGAACACCTTTGAAAATTTTATTCAGACTGATGCGGCCATCAACCCCGGTAATTCAGGAGGTGCCTTGGTAGATGCCCACGGCAACCTGCTGGGCATCAACTCAGCCATTCTCGACCGCACCGGCTATTCCGTCGGCATCGGCTTCGCGATTCCCGCCAACACTGCCATGAAAGTACTCAAGGATATTGTCGAACACGGCTACGTCATTCGCGGCTGGCTCGGCGTGGAAGCCCGGCCCCTCACACGCGAGGCCGCCCAGCAACTTGATCTCGACCCACCCTCCGGACTTGTCATCACCAACATCTATATCAACAGCCCCGCCCATCTGGCGGGACTGCAGCCAGGGGATATCATTACCCGTATTAACGATTACTGGGTGGTGGACAACGAGCGCAGCATGAACCTGATCGCCGACCTGTCTCCGGGGGATTCAGTCAAACTGGAAGTGATTCGCAACGGCGAGAAAAGCACCATTATGGCGGTGGCGGGAACGCGCCCAACCACCAATAGCTAACAGCTGGCTATGAAGATACCAGCTCGCTTAATGCCGAGATGAGTTGTGCATTTTGCTCTGGTGTTCCCACGGTAATCCGCAGGTATTGATCAATCCGCGGCTGGCTGAAGTAACGCACAATAATGCCTCGCGCTCTCAATTGACTCATCAGATCAGCTGCCACCTTCTCCGGGTGGCGAGTCAGGATGAAATTTGCGGCTGATGGCAATGTATGAAACCCAAGCTCATCAAGCTGCCCCACCAACTGCTCGCGGCTATCCATCACCCTCCGGCACGTGGTCTGAAAGTATTGCTCATCTGCAAATGCCGCCACCCCACCAACGATGGCAAAGCGACTGAGAGGATAGGAGTTAAAACTGTTTTTGACCCGCTCAAGCGCTTCAATTAATGCCACATCCCCGATCGCCAGACCGATTCGCAACCCAGCAAGGGATCGGGATTTGGACAGTGTCTGGGTTACCAGCAGATTGGGAAAGCGTTTCACGAGAGTAACCGCCGACTCACCACCAAAATCAATATAGGCCTCATCCACAACCACCACCGAGTCAGAGTTTTTCTCCAACAGCCATTCAATCCTGTCCAGAGACATCAGAACACCCGTGGGAGCATTGGGGTTGGGGAAAATGATCCCCCCGTTCTCTCTGCAATAATCTTCAACATCAATACTAAAGTCTTCGGCCAACGGCACCCGGTCATAGGAAACCTGGTAAAGGCCACAATAGACCGGGTAAAAGCTGTAGGTAATATCAGGAAACAGGATGGGGCTGTCATGCTTGAGCAACCCCTGGAATATATGCGCCAACACCTCATCTGAACCGTTGCCCAGAAAGACCTGATCAACATCTACGGAGTAATAGTCTGCTATGGCCTGCTTTAGCTCCAGGGCATTGGGATCCGGGTAGAGACGCAGGTTATCTCCGGACTCAGTAGCGATTGCAGCCAACACGTCCGGAGAGGGGCCGTAAGGGTTCTCGTTGGTATTCAACTTGACCAGATTGGCTATCTTCGGCTGCTCCCCAGGAACATAGGGATCGAGCTCGCGAACAATGTCACTCCAATAAGGATTGCTCACCACAGCACCTCAGTCCTGAATACGGTATTCAGCGGAGCGTGCGTGAGCCGTCAGGCTTTCACCCCTGGCCAATGTCGACGCTGTTTTGCCCAAACGGGAAGCCGCCTCGGCTGAGCACATAATGATCGAACTACGCTTCTGAAAATCGTAAACGCCCAGCGGAGACGAGAAGCGCGCCGTCATGGAGGTGGGTAATACGTGGTTGGGGCCGGCACAGTAGTCCCCCAATGCCTCTGCCGTATAACGACCCATAAAGATCGCTCCGGCATGGCGAATACGAGGTAATAACGCTTCCGGTTCGGCGACAGATAACTCCAGATGCTCTGGCGCAATACGGTTTATAAGCTCGAGAGCCTCATCCATATCTCTCACGGCAATCAGCGCACTGCGGTTTTCCAACGCAGCGCGAATCATCCCAGCACGCTCCATGGTGGGCAACAACTGCTCCATGCTACTCTTCACCCGGTCGAGAAAAGCCGAATCCGGGCTGACCAGAATAGCTTGGGCATCTTCATCGTGCTCGGCCTGTGAAAACAGATCCATGGCAATCCAGTCGGGATCTGTTTCACCATCGCAAACCACCAGAATCTCGGAAGGACCAGCAACCATATCGAGGCCAACCGCACCAAAAACTGCACGCTTGGCGGTGGCGACATAAATATTACCGGGACCAACTATCTTATCCACTTTGGGAACACTTTCAGTACCATAGGCCAGCGCCGCAACTGCCTGCGCCCCGCCAACGGTAAACACCCGGTCTACCCCCGCTATGGCAGCGGCGGCCAACACCAGGGGATTCAACTCACCATCCGGCGCAGGGACCACCATAATAATCTCACCAACGCCGGCCACTTTGGCAGGCATGGCATTCATCAGCACCGAGGAGGGATAACTGGCTTTGCCGCCGGGCACATAGATACCTACCCGATCCAGAGGAGTGACCTGTTGCCCCAGCAAAGTACCGTCATCTTCTCTGTAGTTCCATGAATCCTGTCGCTGGTGCTCGTGGTAACAGCGAATACGGTCCGCCGCCAGCTGCAGCGCCTCGCGTTCTGTATCACTAATCGCATCGAGGGCCTGAACAAAGTCTTGCTGAGTCATTTCCAGTTCAGAAATAACCGTAGCCACACGACGGTCAAAGCGGTTGGTATATTCAAGCAATGCCGCATCACCACGCTGGCGAATGGCTGACAAAATTTCGTCAACGACCTGCTCTACACGACTGTCCGAAACGGTTTCCCAGGCGAGCAGTTTCTGCAGGCTTTCGTCAAAGCCGTCATCACTGGTGGCAAGCCGTTTAATGTTCACTGATTGTGTCATCGTTTATCGGGCCACCGCCTGGCGCAGACTATCGATAATGCCCTGCAACTGCACATGCTTCACCTTCATGGCCGCCTTATTCACAATCAAGCGCGAACTGATATCCGCGATGGTTTCCCGTGACTCAAGGCCATTCGCTTTCAGGGTGTTACCGGTATCCACGATATCCACGATCTCGTCTGCCAGCGCCATAATAGGCGCCAGTTCCATCGCGCCGTAAAGCTTGATGATGTCGGCCTGCCGCCCCTGCTCAGCGTAGAATCGCCGTGCTATGTTGACGTATTTGGTGGCCACCCGGATGCGGCCTTGCCTGGGAGGCTCCCCAGCAATGCCTGCAGTCATCATACGACAACGGGCGATCCCCAGATCCAACGGCTCGTAGAGACCATCGCCGCCGTGTTCAAGCAGTGTGTCCTTACCAGACACACCAAGATCCGCAGCACCAAATTGCACATAGGTAGGCACGTCCGAGCCACGCAACACCAATAGCCGCACATCACTGAGGGACGTTTCGAACACCAGCTTGCGACTGCGGCTGATATCCTCTGTCGGCTCAATGCCGGCCTGGGCAAGCAATGGCAATGTCTCTTCCAGTATTCGCCCCTTGGTCAGGGCAATGGTTATTTGCATAGTACTCACACACTCATCGGCAGAGGGCTGTCAACCGGGAATACGGCGTATGTTTGCGCCCAGCTGCTGCAATTTTTCTTCAATACATTCGTAACCGCGATCGATATGGTAAATGCGATCGACTATGGTTTCACCATCGGCCACCAACCCAGCAATAACCAGACTGGCTGACGCCCTGAGATCCGATGCCATTACAGGTGCCGCCTTGAGCCGCTCAACACCCGTCACAATTGCGGTATTCCCTTCCAGGCTGATCTTCGCACCCATGCGATTCAATTCATGGGTTTGCACCAGGCGATTTTCGAAGATGGTTTCTGTGATGGTTCCCACCCCTTCAGCCACTGCGTTTACCGTGGTCAACTGTGCCTGCATATCTGTTGGAAATGCCGGATAAGGCGCAGTCTTAAAGTTAACTGCCTTGGGCCTGCGCCCCTGCATATCCAGCTCAACCCAATCATCACCTGTCGTGATAATGGCACCAGCCTCCTCCAGCTTTAACAGGACAGCCTCCAGCGTATGGGGATCAGTATCCTTTAGCTTGATATGCCCTCGTGTGGCCGCTGCTGCGGCCAAATAGGTGCCGGTCTCGATACGATCAGGCATGATTCGATACGCCCCGCCATGCAGGGTTTCGACCCCCTGAATGGTCAGTGTGGTCGAACCGACACCACTGACCTTGCCGCCAAGCGCATTAATACAGTTCGCCAGGTCGACTACTTCCGGCTCCCGTGCGGCGTTTTCAATGATGGTTGTTCCATCCGCCAGCGCAGCAGCCATTAACAGGTTTTCTGTTGCACCCACAGAGACGGTATCCATGAGAATGTGAGCGCCTTTCAATCGACCATGGCTTTTGGCATTAATATACCCACCAGCTATCTCGATCTCAGCTCCCATCATCTCCAGACCACGCAAGTGCAGATCAACAGGGCGGCTGCCAATGGCGCAACCGCCGGGGAACGAGACACTGGCGACACCGAATTTGGACAACATCGGACCCAGAACCAGAATAGACGCCCGCATGGTTTTGACCAGGTCATAGGGCGCCACATGGCTATGCAACGTGGTTGCATCCACTTCCACCTGCATCTTTTCATTCAGTACGACACTGACACCCAGACACCCCAGCAGCTCAAACATGGTGGTGATGTCATTGAGATGGGGGATGTTGGACACCATCACCGGACCATCGGCCAGCAAGGTGGCGGCAAGAATCGGCAGCGCCGAGTTTTTAGCACCGGAAATGCGGATTTCCCCGGAAAGCGGGCCACCTCCCGAGATCAACAATTTATCCATTCTAGACCCTTGAGATCAGTATAGGCAGGTCGCCGACAACCACCTGTGGGACGAAAAAACCTACGGCTTTTCGTCAGGGGTATAGGTTTGCACCTCTTTTACCGCGTGAATTTCACCGGAAGTAATCAGGTCATGCAGAACGCCCAGCACTTTCTGCTGGCGCTGCACTTTCCTCAAGCCCTGAAAAACTTCACCCACGGCAACAATATTAAAATAGTAGCCGTCAAATTCTACGGTCACTTCACAATCGGGAAGCCCTTCAACCAGGCGCGCCTTTACCTCTTCTGCATTCATATCTGCAATCAGGCCTCTGTGCTCACCTGAGTTGTCCAGCTGTCAATAACCTGGTCAATATCGCCACCGAACTTTTGTGCGCGCTGGGAAAACTGGTTGCGAAATGTCTTGCCAAGGTTAATGCCGTTAATCACGACATTGGTAATTTTCCACTCGTTGCTCTTGTTGCGAGCCATGGAATAATAAAGAGGAAACACCCCGTCCACGCCATGAATTTCTTGGGCAACAGTGACTTTACGCTTCTCTCCCAGCTCATCCGCAAGAGGCAAGACAACAATGGTTTCATCGCCGTAGGACACCAGTCCTCGGCCGTAGGTTTCGATCAAATCACGGCGGAAGGCATCGGCAAAACGCTTCAACTGCTCATCCGTAGCCTGTGCGCGATAGGGCCCCATGACGTTGTAGGCAATAAAGCGGAAATCCACAACTTTACCCAACAAACAACCCAACTCTTCGAAGAAAGGCTCAGGGTCCTGTTCAAAGGACTCCCGGTGTTTGCCGATCGCTTCAAGCAACTCACCCGTCACCGATTCCACCAACTCGTGGGGACCCAGAGCGACTGGCTCTGCATTATTTTCTACCACCTCTGCCAAAGCTGTTCCAGACAGCAGAAAAAATAGGATGGTCATTATTGTGTGCTTGAACCTGACGTACATCACAGATTTCCTCTCTCAATATTCTCAAATCAGAAACCGCTCGGCTTACTTGCCGGTAGGTCTTCGACCACAGCGTCTCAGTCAAGTGCCAATATCAGGCAATTAAAACGGCGTGCACTATAACATTGACCCGAATTTTGCGAAACACGCGCACGACGGCATAAAAGAGCACAACATTTTTATAGATAGTGGCCATTCAGTGTTGAGACTTACAGGGACAACTGGTTGCGGCTATACTTGCGGAAAATTTTTAGGTAGAAAATGTCCACCGTTAATCTTACCGAGGCAGCTCGACGCACAATTCGCTTGGAAGCTGAGGCTGTCAGCCTGTTAGAGGCGCGCATCGGCGAAACATTTGAACACGCCTGCTCGCTGATTCTGCAATGTACAGGACGCGTCATTGTCACTGGCATGGGAAAATCCGGCCATATCGGCCGAAAAATTGCTGCCAGCCTGGCAAGCACTGGCACTCCATCCTTTTTTGTACACCCGGGTGAAGCCAGCCATGGCGACCTGGGTATGATTACTGACAAGGACGTGGTTCTGGCGCTCTCCAATTCCGGATCAACCGCTGAAGTTATTACCCTGCTGCCGCTGATCAAGCGCATGGGGATCCCCCTAATCAGCATGACAGGGAACCCCGACTCCGTTCTGGGCACCGCTTCCGATGCCCACCTTGATGTCAGCGTCCCCAGCGAAGCCTGCCCATTGGGGCTGGCACCGACCACCAGCACCACGGCAACACTGGCAATGGGCGATGCCTTGGCAATAGCGTTACTGGAAGCCAGAGGATTTACCGCAGAGGATTTTGCCTTTTCCCATCCTGGCGGCGCCCTCGGCCGCAAGCTGTTATTAAAAGTCAAAGACATTATGCACAGCGGCAGCGAGTTGCCCCGCGTGGAGGAAACCGCCCAACTGAAACATGCCCTACTGGAAATGACGACCAAGGGCTTTGGTATGACCACAGTGGTAAACAGCTCCGGAGAAATTCTCGGCGTGTTTACCGACGGCGACTTGCGCAGGGCGGTGGATCAGGACGTTGATATCAACCACAGTCAGGTAGGGCAGCTGATCAGACACGGCTGCAAGGCTGTCCAACCGGAGCTGCTGGCCGCAGAAGCACTCAAAGTGATGGAAGATTTCAAAATTACTGCACTGGTTGTGGAAGACAGCTCCCACCACCCCATCGGAGTGCTCCACATGCACGACATTCTGCGCGCAGGAGTAATGTAGTCATGACGCCAGAAAACCAACGGGTGATTCACTGCGCAAAAAATATCCGCTTACTGCTTCTGGACGTTGACGGCGTTCTCACGGACGGCCGGCTGTACTACGGTAATCAGGGCGAAGAACTCAAGGCCTTTAATATTCAGGATGGACTGGGCATAAAACTTCTGCAGAGAAATGGTATCGAAGTGGGGATTATCACCGGCCGCAGCTCCCAGTTATTATCGAGGCGGGCAACCGAACTGGGTATTGAGCTGGTGGTTCAGGGCCGCGAAGACAAGCTCACCGCACTGGATGAAATGCTGGAAACATCCCATTACGATATGCAGGAAATTGCATTTCTGGGTGATGATCTGCCGGATCTTGCAGTTATCCGTCGAGTAGGCCTGGGCGTTGCTGTTGCCAATGCCCGCCCGATTATTGCCGAGCACGCACTCTGGCAAACCAGCGCCTGCGGAGGCCATGGGGCAGTTCGCGAGCTGGCGGAATTGCTACTGAGCGCTCAGGGAAAATTGGAAGAAACACTGGCGGGTTACCTGTAAGCCATGCGAAATATTCTGTTAATGATCATGCTGTTGGGCTCGTCAGGTATTTTCCTGCTGTTCTGGCTGTCTCCGCCAGAGGTCTTCTTGGAAAAGCCTGTCAGTGACAGCGACGGTCTCCCCAAAGCAGACAGCTACATGCTAAACATCAGCATGCTGACCTACAGCAAGACCGGCGAGAAAGCCAATAGCATGCTGGCCACCGAGGCTCGCCATTTCAAGCGAGCCAACCGGCTGGAAGTGGAAAAACCCGACATGGTGTCTTTTGGCAAAACTCCGGAAGACCAACCTTGGCACATGACCGCAGAAAAAGGCACTGTCATCAAGGGCGGTGAACAGGCGGTGTTTACCGGGTCTGTTTACGCCTGGCAGACAGTCGGTCCTACAGAAAGAAAAGAATTAACCACAGAAAAACTGGTCTTATATCCCGAGACACATATCGCTGAGACAGATCGCCATGTCACAATCACCACCGCACAGGGCAAGACAACCGGGGTAGGCATGTGGTCGGACCTTGATTCAGAAGTATTCAAACTCCTTGCCAATGTAAAGGGGATACACCGTGCACGTTAGGTTGTTGTTAATTGTACTGATGTCACTGTCTGCACCGCTGTCTCATGCGCTGCAGAGTGATGCCAACCAGCCCATTAAAATTGAATCGGACAAAGCAGAGCGCAACGATAAGAAAGGCACCACGGTTTATGAAGGGTCCGTGGTGATCCGTCAGGGCACCATCAAAATTCGCGCAGACAAAGTGATTGTCTACAGTGAGCGAAACAAGGTGGATCGCATTGTCTGCATTGGCAAACCGGCCCACTACCAGCAACAGCCAAAACCTGAGGACGGATTGGTTCTGGCCAGTGGTGACACCATTGAATACCACCTGGCGGCAGACCGGATTGACCTACTGAAGAATGCCAGCCTGGAGCAGAATGGCACCACCATCACCGGTGAAAAAATCCATTACGACCTGAAAGCTGAAGTCGTCAAAGCCAGCTCGGGGGACAACCCCAAACAGCGCATCCAGATGGTGATTCCACCCAGCAACCAGAAGGAAGGAAATTAATGCCCCTCCTGAAGACAACCAACCTGGCAAAGAGTTACAAAAAGCGGCCGGTCATTCGCGATGTCTCCCTCAGTGTTGAAAGCGGTGCCATCGTTGGGCTGCTGGGGCCCAATGGTGCAGGAAAAACCACCTGTTTTTATATGATTGTCGGTCTCGTTGAACAGGATGGTGGGAGTGTCTTTATCGATGATGAGGACATCACACATCTGCCCATGCACGGGCGCGCCCGTAAAGGCATTGGCTATCTGCCCCAGGAAGCTTCCGTTTTCAGGAAGATGAGTGTTGCCGACAATATCCTCTCCATCCTGGAAACTCGCAAAGATCTGGACAAAGAACAACGCTTATCGAAACTCGAACACCTGATGCAGGAATTTCACATCACCCATATCAAGGACAGCCTCGGCATGAGCCTATCCGGAGGGGAACGCCGCCGGGTGGAAATTGCCCGGGCTCTGGCCATGGAACCCGCCTTTATTCTGCTGGATGAACCCTTTGCCGGTGTAGATCCGATTTCCGTCAATGACATTAAACAGATCATTCGCCACCTACGCGATCTGGGCATTGGCGTACTAATCACGGACCACAATGTCCGTGAAACCCTGGATATCTGCCAACACGCCTACATCGTCGGGGAAGGAAAAGTCATTGCCGAAGGCGTACCTGAAGAGATTATTGCCAATCAGCAGGTCAGGGACATCTACCTCGGGGATGACTTCACCCTTTAATTTCGGATGATTGCTCAACATTCAACCAAAGCGGCATACAATTTGCTTGTCATCCAACCGCCCTGCGGTCTACACTTTCCCTGTAGATACTCATTTTTCGGAAAAGACTCGTTGTAATTTAATGAAAACAAGCCTGCAACTGAAAATTGGTCAGCAGTTGACGATGACCCCTCAGCTGCAACAGGCTATTAGGTTGTTACAGCTCTCCTCCCTGGACTTGCACCAGGAAATCCAGCAGAACCTCTACGACAATCCACTTCTTGAACTGGCTGAAGAGTCGGAACATCAACTGTTAGGCAAAGAAGACAAGCCTCAAAAAGAAGCACCGGAAGCAGAAGCCACCGACCTGAACGGTACGGATTGGGAAAACAAAATCCCCAATGACCTGCCAGTAGATGTTAACTGGGACGATATCTATCAGCCACCTGCCACCCCCCGGCTTTCCAACAACAATGACACCTATGATTTTGACAGCGTTCACAGTGTTACCGAATCGCTTCAGGACCATTTGTTGTGGCAGTTGAACCTGACACCCATGTCGCCCACCGACCATCTGATTGGCGAAAATATTATTGACTCCATCGACAGCCGGGGCATGCTGACCATTCCAATCGAAGAAATCTGGTCAGCTCTTGACGATGACATTGAGCTGGATGAAGTCATTGCCGTACTGCATCGCATCCAGCAGTTTGACCCACCGGGCGTCGGCGCTACCAGCCTCTCCGAGTGCCTGATGATTCAACTGAACCAGTTTTCGCCCGACACCCCTTTCCTCAAGGAAGCCAAAGTTCTGGTCTCGGATCATCTGGAGCTGGTGGGCCAAAGGGACTACCGACAAATTGAACGGCACACCCGTTTCACCCAGGATTTTATTGCCAACGCCATCGAGCTGATCCAGAGCCTGACACCAAATCCCGGCGACTCAATCAGCAATGACGACATTGAGTATGTTGTTCCCGATGCAAGAGTGATCAAAGTCGACAACCACTGGCAGGTGACCCTCAACGATGAAATCACGCCTAAGCTCAGCATCAATCAGCACTACGCACAATTAATTAAACGAGCGGACTCCAGCCAGGACAACACCTTTTTGAAGAACCATCTGCAGGAAGCCCGCTGGTTTTTACGCAGCATTGAAAGCCGCAACGACACCCTGATGCGGGTGGCCTCTTGTATCGTACAAATGCAGCAGGGCTTTCTGGAACAGGGTCCCGTGGCGATGAAACCCATGGTGCTGGCTGATATCGCCGACCGACTGGAACTCCATGAGTCCACTATTTCCAGGGTTACTACCCAGAAATATCTCGACACCCCACAGGGTGTATTTGAGCTGAAATACTTTTTTTCCAGTCACGTCTCCACCGCCAGCGGCGGAGAGTGTTCATCAACTGCCATCCGCGCTATCCTGAAAAAAATGATCAGTGCTGAGAATCCTGGCAAACCCCTCAGTGATAACAAGCTGACGTCCCTGCTTCAGGATATGGGCATTCAGGTAGCACGGCGTACGGTGGCAAAATACCGAGAAGGGATGGGCATCCCCTCCTCCAGCGAGAGGAAACGCTACAATCCCAATGTTTAATCCGACAATCAAAAACCAAGGAGTACCGCATGCAAATGAATATTAGCGGACATCATCTCGACATCACTGATGCGATTAAAGATTACGTGAATACCAAGCTCTCCAAGCTGGAGCGTCATCACGATCACATCACCAGCACCAATGTGATTCTCTCTGTAGACAAATTGATTCAGAAGGCAGAAGCGACCGTGCATGTGAGCGGTGGTGAGTTTTTTGCCAACTCGGAAGACGAAGACCTCTATGCCGCTATCGATACGCTGGCTGACAAACTCGACCGTCAGCTGATCAAACACAAGGAAAAAACCCGCGGTAGATAACCCCTGATGAAACTAACTGATGTACTGCCCCCGGAAAACGTCGTCGCCGACGCTCCGGGCGGCAGCAAAAAACGCGTGCTCGAAAATTTGTCCAGCTTCCTGTCCGAACGCATGGACACAGTCACCGCCGATGAACTCTACCAAGGTCTGTTATCAAGAGAGCGTCTTGGCAGCACCGGCATCGGCGAAGGGGTTGCCATTCCTCATTGCCGCCTTGGCGGTTGCGAAAAAATTACGGCCGCCTTGATCAAATTACAGGAACCGGTCGATTTCGACTCCATTGACGGTGAAGAAGTTGACCTGATCTTTGCCTTGATAGTCCCCGAAGAGCAAAATGACCAGCACCTGCAGATATTGTCAGCAATTGCCGAGCTGCTCCAGGATGAAACTGTTCGCAACCAGCTCCGGCAGGCCGATTCCAATGACGCTCTGTATCGCATAGCTGTCAACGAGACCTGAGGACAGCATCCATGAGACTGGTGGTGGTAAGCGGGCGCTCCGGCTCTGGCAAAAGTACGGCTCTCAACGTACTTGAAGATGTGGGATTTACCTGTATCGACAACCTGCCAGCGAGCCTACTACCGGGACTGTTTGAACTCGCCAGCGACCCCAACAACAGGCAATGGCTGGAAAAAATTGCCGTTGGCATTGATGTCAGGAACTTGAGCAGTGACCTGGGACAGTTGCCCCAGGTTCTGAATCAACTTAAGGATTCTGGCGTGGAATACCAGGTGGTGTTCCTGAATGCCAATAAAGACGTTCTGATTCAACGCTTCAGTGAAACCCGGCGCAAGCACCCGCTCAGCTCAGCCAACCTCGATATCAAACAGGCACTTGCCCTGGAAACCGAGCTGCTGAACCCCATCGCTTCCATCGCCGACCGACACATCGACACCAGCAACATGACGCTGCATGAGTTGCGGGACGCCATCAAAAACCAGATTGTTCCCGACAGCAAGGACGACATGGCGATCCTGTTTGAGTCTTTCGCATACAAACGGGGAATACCTACCAATGCGGATTTTGTCTTCGATGTTCGCTGCCTGCCCAACCCCCACTGGAAACAGGAACTGCGCCCCCATACTGGCAACCATCCCGCGGTGATCGAATTTCTGGCGTCCCAACCGGAAGTCACGAGCATGGTGGAGGAGCTCAAGCAATTGTTTGAGCACTGGGTGCCTTCATTTCGGGCAAACAACCGCAGCTACCTGACTATTGCCATTGGCTGTACTGGCGGGCAACATCGATCAGTTTACATTTGCAATCAGCTGGGTAACCATTTCACCCAGAAATACCCCAATGTACAGGTTAGGCACCGTGAGCTGTCATAATAGCCCCAGATAGGGACCCCCATGTCGCAATTGATTCGCACAGAACTAACAATAATTAACCGCCTGGGCCTTCATGCCAGAGCGGCTGCGAAACTGGCCTCGACAGCCGGAAAATATGGCTGCGCCATCAAAACAGGCCGTGAGCCGGAAAAAATGGTGGATGCCAAGAGTGTCATGTCCCTGATGTTGTTGGCAGCCACCCAGGGCACCACCTTACATTTCCATTTTGAAGGTTCCGATGCTGAGCGTGCCCACAGGGATGTCGAACAGCTGATCGCCAATCGTTTTGACGAAGAACAATAAACCTCTCAGCCAACAACTCCGCTGTAATTTTATAACGCCCCCCTATAAACTATCGGCCATCCATCCGAGAGCCAGGGATTTTTCATTAAATGCAGGCGTCCAACGAAAAAGTCAGCGAATTGTCACGGCTCGCCAGCATCGATGAACTGATGCACTCCAGCAATGTGCGCCTGCTGCGGCACATGCTCAATAATCTTACTCCCGCTGATATTGCCGACCAGATAGAATCGGCCCCACCCAAGGTCCGCCGGGTACTCTGGGACCTCGTCGACGGCGAGCTTGAAGGTGAAGTCATCGGCGAGCTCAATGAAGAGCTGCGCGGTGAAATCCTCAGCGAAATGGAAAGCCATGAGGTGGCCTCCCTCACCGAGGGTCTCGACCCCGATGATGTCGCCGACATTCTCCAGCAACTGCCAGATCAAGTAATTCCCGAAGTGCTCCAGGCCATGACCAGCCAGGATCGACTGCGTGTTGAGCGAGTACTCACTTACGCAGAGGATACTGCGGGCGGGCTGATGAATACCGACACCATCACGGTGCGGCCCGATCTGACCATTGATGTGGTGTTGCGTTATTTACGCCGTCACGAAGAAATTCCGGAAGTCACCGACTGTATTTTTGTGGTCAACCGTGAGGATACTTTTCTCGGCACACTGCCCCTGACCAAGCTGTTAACCGCCAGTCCAAATATCACAGTGCGGGAAATCATGGATACAGAGGTAGAAGCCATTGCAGCGGACATGCCCGATTCAGACGTGGCATTGCTGTTCGAAAAGCACGACTGGGTATCGGCACCTGTCATCGGCGATGATCGCAAATTGTTGGGACGGATCACTATTGATGACGTGGTCGACGTGATCATGGAAGATGCCGCCCACTCCCTGCTGGGTTTGGCCGGTCTAAGTGACGAGGAAGAGACGTTTGCCTCCGTCAAGCGAACTGCTCCGAGGCGGGCGATCTGGCTGGGACTCAACCTGATGACCGCCATCCTCGCATCGGCGGTCATCAATATCTTTGAGGCGACCATCGATAAAGTGGTGGCACTGGCCATTCTAATGCCGATTGTTGCCAGCATGGGCGGTGTCGCCGGCAGCCAGACACTTACTGTGGTGATTCGCGGTATGGCTCTGGGACAGATAAGCCGCAACAACATGCGTTGGTTACTGAGCAAGGAGTTCGCTGTCGGGGCACTAAACGGCATGCTGTGGGCACTGATCATGGGTGCCGTAGCTGCACTGTGGTTCAATGATCCTACCATTGCCGTAATTATCGCCGCCGCCATGTTGATCAACCTGCTGGCTGCCGCAATTGCAGGTGCGGGTCTGCCTATTCTGCTGAAGGCCTGCAGGATTGACCCCGCCCTCGCTGGCAGTGTGGCCTTGACTACAGTGACCGATGTGGTCGGCTTCCTTTCATTCCTTGGGCTGGCCACCCTTTTCTACGGTTAAACAGTCACTCATGAGCAATACAGACGACTTCCCCGAACTCACGCCGGACGAGGAGTTACCGAAAAGTAAAACGGCGATCAAGCGGGAAATGACCGAGCTTCAAAAGCTGGGTGAAGAACTGGTAAACCTGCCAGCGGCCAAACTGGAAAAAATCAGCCTCCCAGAGGACCTTGAAGAAGCAGTGATGCTGGCTCGGCGCCTGAAAAACCGTGAAGGCAAACGACGCCAGCTTCAATACATCGGCAAACTGATGCGGGTCATCGATAGTGACAGCATCCGCGAATCTCTGGAGAGCTTCCATCAGGATAGCGTCGCATTTCGACAACAATTTCATAAACTCGAAATCTGGCGCGACCGACTACTGAATGAGGGTGATAGCGCACTAGAAGAACTTATGCGTGAAAAACCTGGAATGGATCGTCAGCACCTACGCCAACTGATTCGCCAAGCACAAAAACAGGCCTCACAAAACAAGCCGCCCGCAGCCGCCCGCAAACTTTTTAAATATCTGCGGGAAAACAGCTGATCAGGAGGCATCCATCAGTGTTTTAGCCATCTCATCCGTCGCCTCGATCAAGGCCGACAATGTGCCCGGTTCGGAAGAGGCATGACCTGCATCGCGAATGACTTCAAGCCGCGCTTCCTCCCATACCTCACAGAGATCAAAGGCCTGATCAACGGGGCAAACCATGTCATACCGCCCATGCACAATCAGGGCCGGAATACCCCTTAAACGATCAACTTGCCGAATGATTTCGTTCTCGTCGAGAAAAGCATCGTGAATAAAATAGTGGGCTTCAATCCGCGCCATCGACAGTGCCGTATGGGGGCTGCCCAAATGCTCTACCAAATCGGGGTTGGGGTGAAAACTGGCACACCTTCCTTCCCAGGTACACCAGGCTTTGGCTGCCGCCATACGCACGATTTCATTATTGCCCGTCAGGCGCTGATGATAGGCGTCCAGGAGATTATGGCGCTCGGCCAGCGGAATCTGAGAGACAAAATCTTTCCAGTAATCCGGAAAGACATGGCTGGCACCATCCTGATAGAACCAATGAATATCCTGCTGGCGACAGAGAAAAATACCCCGCAGAATCATACCCATCACTCGCCCGGGGTGTGCCTGAGCGTAGATCAGGCTCAGGGTTGAGCCCCAGGAGCCGCCAAACAGAATCCACTGCTCAACCTTCAACTTGATACGAATTTTTTCCATATCCGCCACCAGCTCAGGGGTGCTGTTATGGCGCAATTCTGCATGGGGTTTGGAACGACCACTGCCGCGTTGATCAAACAGGATGATGCGGAATTTTTCAGGATCGAAAAAGCGCCGGTCATTTTCTGTACAACCGGCACCGGGACCGCCGTGGACAAACACCACCGGGATACCGTCAGGATTACCAACTTCTTCGACATACAGGGTATGCAGTGAATCCACCGCCAACCTGTGTGTGGCATAGGGCTTAATACGCGGATAAAAGGTTCTCATCAGCGGATCCATGTCAAAGTCAGTGGAGCTACATTACCCCTATCTGAAATGAGAATCTACCGCGCCGGCGCCCCATTATCCGGGGCGCACTTCTGATGTTATTCGTGACAACTCAGATATTTTTACCCGCCCGCTTGCGCTCGTTTTCGGTGAGCAACTTCTTGCGCAGGCGGATGTGGTGGGGGGTCACCTCCACCAGCTCATCTTCCTCGATAAACTCCAGCGCCTGCTCCAGGGTATGGCGAACCGGCGGTGTCAGAATCAGGTTTTCATCGGTGCCCGCTGCACGCACATTGGTCAATTGCTTGGCCTTGGTGGGGTTCACCGGCAGATCGTTGCTGCGGGAGTGCAGACCTATAATCTGCCCCTCGTACACCTCTGCACCGTGCCCCAGAAACAGCCTGCCACGCTCCTGTAGGTTAAACAATGCATAGGCAAGGGTTTTGCCCTTGATCATGGAAACCAGTACCCCGTTCTGGCGTCCGGCCAGTTCTCCAGCTTTCACCGGCCCGTAATGATCAAAAATACTGGTCATAATGCCCGAGCCACTGGTGAGCGTCAGGAACAAGGAACGGAAACCGATCAGGCCTCTGGAAGGCACCATAAACTCCAATCTGACCCGGCCTTTGCCATCCGGCTCCATGTTGGTCATCTCAGCCTTTCGCAACCCCAGCTCTTCCATGACCGAGCCCTGGTGCTGATCCTCGATATCGATCACCACCTGCTCGTACGGTTCCTGAATTTCGCCATCCACCTCTTTCTGGATTACTTCCGGACGAGACACACCAAGCTCAAAGCCCTCGCGGCGCATATTTTCGATCAGCACCGACAGGTGCAATTCACCGCGACCGGAAACCACGAATTTGTCCGGGCTGTCACCCTCTTTAACCCGCAGGGCCACGTTGTGGATCAACTCCTGCTCCAGGCGTTCCTTGATGTTACGTGACGTCACGAACTTGCCATCCTGCCCAGCAAAGGGCGAATCGTTCACCTGGAAGGTCATGCTCACGGTGGGCTCATCCACGCTGAGCGGCGGCAACGCCTCCGGGCTATCCGGGTGGCAGAGAGTGTCAGAGATATTTAGCTTGTCGATGCCGGTAATACAGACAATATCACCCGCCTGGGCCTGGTCCACCTCAAAGCGCTCCAACCCACGGTACCCCATGACCTGAAGCACTCTTCCGCGCCGGGTCTTGCCTTCGCGGTCTACCACCACGACCTGTTCATTGGTTTTCAGCTTGCCACGGGTAATACGGCCGATACCGATAACACCCACGTAACTGCTGTAATCCAGCGCACTGATTTGCATCTGCAAGGGGCCGTCGAGGTCCACTTCTGGCGCCTTGACCTGGTCAACCACCATCTGGAACAGCGGCGTCATATCCTCCTGCATATCTTCAGGATCATTACCCGCTATACCATTCAATGCCGATGCATAAATAATGGGAAAATCCAGCTGTTCGTCAGTGGCGCCAAGGCGGTCAAACAGGTCAAACACCTGGTCCACTACCCAATGGGGGCGCGCGCCGGGGCGGTCCACCTTGTTGACCACCAAGATAGGGTTCAGTCCCTGCTCGAAGGCCTTTTGGGTGACGAATCTTGTCTGCGGCATCGGTCCGTCGACAGCATCCACCAGCAGCAACACCGAATCCACCATTGACAGCACCCGCTCAACTTCTCCGCCGAAGTCTGCGTGCCCGGGGGTATCCACAATATTGATGCGGTAACCGTTCCACTCAATGGCCGTATTTTTGGCCAGAATGGTAATGCCTCGCTCACGTTCCTGGTCATTGGAGTCCATGATGCGCTCAGCACCCATCGCCTTTCGGTCCAGTGTTCCGGATTGCTGCAGCAGCTTGTCCACCAGTGTGGTTTTGCCATGGTCAACGTGTGCAATAATGGCAATATTGCGGAGTTTCTCGATCACAGGAATTCTCGACAGGAAAAAACAGGCGCGGATTATAGCCGCTGTATTCTCCGAAAACAGATATTTCTTCGTTCAGCACTTCTGTAGCCTTCAAATTCGATGATTTAAGTGCTGAGCGCCATAATCGACAGCAGAGTAGAGTAGTCGTATTATCTCCCGCAAATTATGACAATAGGGTGATCCGGATGATCAACAAACCCGAGCAAACTGAATTTGCCATCAACCTGATGCAACACCTGGTGACGGCTACCTTTGTGCTGGATACTGACGGCAACGTGATTATCTGGAATCGTTCATGCGAGCGGCTTACCGGCATTACAGCCGATGAAGTCATCGGCACCAGCAATCACTGGAAGGCCTTCTATTCCAATCATCGTCTTTGCCTTGCAGACACCATCATTGAGGGCCGCACGAATGAACTGGACAATCTTTACACCGTATCAGCACAACCCTCAGTGTATGGAAATGGTTACAAAGCGGAAAACTGGTGCGTCATGCCACGCATCGGCAAACGGCTTTACCTGGCCGCTGACGCAGGTCCAATCTACGATAACCATGGCCAGCTGATTGCCGTCGTTGAAACCATCCGGGATCAGACAGACCAGAAAATTGCGCAAAAGAAACTGGAGGAACTGGCCGTCGTTGATGAGCTGACCGGACTTTTCAATCGCCGCTATTTTAACGATCATCTGGACTCCGAGTGGAAACGATGTGCCCGGGAAGGTTCCCCCCTCTCGGTGATCCTCCTTGATATCGACTATTTCAAACAATACAACGACAACTTTGGCCACCTTGTTGGTGACGAGTGCCTGAAGTCTGTGGCAGGCACGATACAGCGCAGTCTGTTACGGGGGAGTGATACCGCCACGCGTTTCGGCGGTGAAGAATTCTGCGTTCTTCTTCCAGGAATTCAGCAGAAGGGCGCGACAAAAATTGCCGAGCGTATCTGTGCCAACATAGAGAAACTGGAAATTCCCCATCCCACCAGCCCCGTATCACAATGGGTCACGCTAAGTATTGGGGTTGCCTGTATCCTGCCTTCTGAAAATGACACTCCGGCTAACTTGCTCACTCTAGCGGATGAGGCCATGTACAGGGCCAAGGCAGGCGGCCGCAACCAGAGTTTCTGCGCGGAAACTGACTGATTTCCCCCAGCCTGCTACCCGTTAAACGCTGATTAAAAGAGAATCATTTTCAGTCCGATAAGAATCAGCACCACGCCGCCAAAAAGCTCCGCCTTGCTCTCTAGCCAGGTGCCACTTTTTGTGCCAATAAGCACACCCGCCATACTGAAAAAAAACGTGGTCACCCCGATGATCAGACAGGCGAGCAGCGGCTCAACATCCAGCAGAGTTAGAGCAAATCCTGCTGCCATTGCATCGATACTGGTGGCTATGGCCAGCATCAGCATCACTCGGTGGGTGATCGTGGCGATATCTTCCTCCACCCCTTCGGCAAAGGATTCATAAATCATTTTTCCACCGATCAACACCAGTAACAGAAACGCAATCCAGGGTGCGGCAGCTTCTACCCAACCCAGCACACCCCTGCCCCCCAAGTAACCGAACACCGGCATTAACGCCTGGAAAACACCAAAATAGATGCCCGCCATGATGGCTAACGACATAGGTCGGCGCTGGTGCTTTGCACCCAAGCCGATAGATACCGCAAAAGCATCCATACTTAGTGCAACCGCCAACAACAGCACTTCCAACATACTCAGCTTTTCCTTCACTACATAAGGCGGAGAAACTGTAGAGATAACCTCTGCCGCTTTCAAGTAATGTTGATTCGACGACACAATGCCGATGGAGGAAAACAAAGCAGGCCACCTGATCAGGTGGCCTGCTTCTTCCCTAGGAATAGCTTTCTTGCTTGTTAACGGAAGAACAGCAGCTCCCGGTATTTTGGCAGCGGCCATAGTTCGTCAGAGACCTCCAGCTCAAGATAATCTGCATGCTCTCTAACCTCATCCATGAGGCCGCGAATGGTATCGGCACAGAATTTCATATGATCTTCTGTCGTATCAAAATCGTGCTTACCGATTAGTGATGATAATTCCTCGACCGCTTTCATCATGGCGCCGGTTTCAGCAGCTACCTTATTAACCACGGTGGCATCAAGTTCGACGCCCACTTCGCGGGCACCCGAGATAGCACTACTCAAATCCGAGAGATAGCTCATGGCTGCGGGGTAGATCAACGTCTTGGCCATATCGACAACCAGCTTTGCCTCTACTTCGATGGCCAGAATGTACTGTTCCGCATACACCTCGTATCGGCTTGCCAACTCCACCGGTGTCAACACACCGGTTTTCTTGAACAGTTCAATAACATCCGCCTCGAGCAGGGCTGGCAGCGCATCGGCTGTGGTGGGGATATTTTTCAGGCCGCGCTCTTCAACCGCCATACGGTGCCACTCTGGTGAATATCCGTCGCCACCAAAAACAACATTGCCATGCTGTTGCATCAACTCCTGCAGCACTTTGATAACGGCTTCTGTCTGATTGGAAGAAGCCGCCAGACTGGCCTCAAGCTTTTCAGCGATCCAATCCAGGGAGTCGGCAAGCATCGTATTCATCGCCACCAGCGGGCCGGATACCGATTGCGAGGAGCCTACAGCCCGAAACTCAAAGCGATTACCCGTGAAGGCAAAGGGTGAAGTGCGATTACGGTCCCCAGGGTCACGTTCAAACTTGAGGATCTGGGTAAGCCCCAGATCCATCTCACCGCCTTTGGCCGTTTCATTCAGCTTGCCTTCCTTGATATCCATGAACAGCTTTTCCAGCTGATCACCCAGGTACACGGAAAGAATCGCCGGCGGTGCTTCGTTCGCTCCCAGGCGATGATCATTTGCCGCAGACGCAATGGCAGCCCGCAGCAGGGGGCCATAGGCATGTACGCCGCGAATCACGGCGCCGCAGAACAACAGGAAGATCAGGTTTTTATCCGGGGTGCTGCCGGGGTCCAGCAAGTTACCCTGGGTGGAATTTCCCACTGACCAGTTAACGTGCTTACCAGAGCCATTTACACCGGCAAAGGGCTTTTCATGTAGCAGGCAGAGAAAACCATGTTTTTTGGCGGTCAGTTTGAGCAGAGTCATCAGCATTTGCTGATGGTCAGAGGCAACGTTGGCCGATTCAAAATAGGGTGCAATTTCAAACTGACCAGGTGCCACCTCGTTGTGGTGCGTTTTCGCGGGAATTCCCAACCGATACAGCTTGTCTTCCAGGTCCTGCATAAAGACCTGTACACGCTCGGGAATAGCACCAAAATAGTGGTCATCAAATTCCTGCCCCTTGGCTGGAGGAGCCCCAAACAGACTGCGACCTGCCAGCAACAGATCCGGGCGACTGCTGGCAAAATTTTCATCCACCAGAAAATACTCCTGCTCGGCACCGCAGCTGGAGTTCAGGGTGGCAATGTCGGTTTCCCCCATCAACGACAGCACTTTTCTTGCCGACTTATCCATCGCCGCGTTGGAACGCAGCAGAGGAATCTTTTTATCCAGCGCTTCACCGGTCCAGGACATAAACACGCTGGGGATCATCAGGGTTGCACCATTGTCCGTGTGCATGATGTAGGCGGGACTAGTGGGATCCCAGGCAGTGTAACCCCGAGCGGCATTGGTCATCCGCAGACTACCATTGGGGAATGAGGAGCCATCCGGCTCGCCCTTGATCAACAGGCTGCCGGTAAATTCGGTAATGGCGCCGCCATCGGAATTGGTGATGATAAAACCATCATGCTTTTCGGCCGTGGCATTGGTCATCGGGTAGAAGATATGTGAGAAAAATTTCACCCCTTTTGAAATGGCCCAGTCCTTCATGGCGGCAGCCACGACATCTGCCGTGCCGGGATCCAGAGCGGCGCCTGTTTGCACGGTGTTTTTCATGGCTTTGAAGGCATTTTTCGATAATGCTTCTTCCATGGTTGCCAGGTTAAACACATCTGTTGCCCAAATTTTGCTCAGGGCTTCCGGCATATCAACAGGCATTGGCTCGCGGTTATTGATTTCTGCAATGGCGAGCATTCGGGGTTGGTTTCCGCTCATGGGAGGATCCTCTGGTTTTGGGTGGAGAATTGATCGACTGTCTCCGCGCAAACAGCCCAGGGGTCCCATTCCGGGTAGTGAATGGTGTGAGGGGCCTGGTCGAATTGCTCTGGCAACAGAATGTTTCACAGACGAGTTTTTCGTATGTACCCGTTACCAAAGCAATTTTCAGTCCAATTTCTGAGAAAACCGTGACAAAGTGCTGCAACGCCATGAATACGCGCTAATAGATGACTACAGGCACAATAACCGCCTGCTCAAGTGAAAAGCATCGCCCACATCGGCCCACCACATGGCCTCGAGCGCACCCCGATCGAACACGCCTTGGATCTTCAGGTGTTTTTTGGTGCGTGAATCAGGAAGTAGGCCGGTAAACCGCCACATTGTGGAACCCCTGTTCGAGCAGGAGTTCGGCATGCAAACGACTCATAACCCCTTTTTCGCAATAAAGGAGGTAACTTGAACTCTGTTCAAGGTGTTGAAATTTGTTTTGCACTGCAAAAAAAGGTAATGCCTCAACGGTCACCCCCTGAATAGACAGAGGTCGCATCTCCACTTCATCCGGGTGGCGTATATCCAGAATCGTGGCACCCGGTTGTGGCGACTGAAAAATCTCCACGTCTACGGCATTGGCATCAACTTCCATGACTTCATCGATATTTTGTACACGGCTATTGGCCACGGCCTGCTCAAGCACGGAGAAATCGAAGTTTGCTTCTTCTGCGACAACCTTGTCTTCCCGGGCTCTAGTCGTCGGCTTCACAGAAATCACGCCACAGTATTCCGGCATACTGGCGGCAAACTCTTCAGTACCGATGGCCCTGGCAATATCGATGATGTCATTTTTATCCGAGGTAATGAGTGGCCGCAGAACCAGGGTTTTGGTTACCGAGTCGATCACCGCCAGATTAGCCAGCGTTTGACTGGAAACCTGGGCCACACTCTCGCCGGTAACCAGTGCCTGCACGCCCATTTCCTCGGCCACCTGTGTCGCGGCCCGCAGCATCATGCGTTTCAACACCACACCCATTTCGGAATTGCGAACCTTGCTTAAAATCTCCCCAACCACGCCGTCAAAGGGCACCGTAATAAAACGCACGCGATGGGAGCTGCCAAACTTGCTCCAGAGATAAAAAGCCACCTCCTTCACCCCCACCTCATGGGCACGCCCACCGAGATTGAAAAACAGGTAATGGGTCCGCAATCCACGCTTGGTCGTCAGGTAACTGGAAACGGTTGAATCAAAGCCGCCAGAGATCAGTGAAATCACCGTATCCTGTGAGCCCAATGGGAACCCCCCCAACCCCTTAGTTGTTTCCTCAATAACAAACAGCTCCTGCTGCTTGATTTCAAGGCGCACAGTAAGGTCCGGTTGTTTGAGGCTAACCCCCGCTGCCTCAGACTGGTGCAATAGGCCACCACCCACAATGCGTTCAACGTCGCCAGAGGTGAATTCGTGCTTGCCACTGCGCTTTACGCGAAGCACAAAGGTCTTACCATTCAGCTTTTCTTTCCACACCGACAGGGTATTTTGAAGAATGTCATCAAAGCTCCCCAGGGGGAAATGTTGCACCCTGGAAAAATTGGCAATGCCCGGGGTTCGCGCCAACAAATCTGCCACACGAAGCGCGACCTCATCGCTTTCCGGGCCGATAATCTGTAATTTTTCCCAGTCCTGCTCAACCTGTATCGCCGGATCAATAGCACGCAGCATTTTGCGAAGGTTTTCGCGTAACTGCCGGGTCATTCGTTTACGAACGGGGGTACTTTTGATGATGATTTCAGGAAACAGCTTGATGATAAAGTGCATGGCGAAAAGGGTTCACTGCATATGGGTATTGGGGCGGCAGATTATATTACAAAAAAAGTACTATTCGGCTTATGATGAGAAACAGCACCACAGCGTGCGCACGGCGCACCAAATATGATCTTTTAGCTTAACTTGTGCTTTATTATGGTGCATAACGGCGCAAACCATACGGCGTGCTAACTATAACCCATTGATTTTATTAATAGCCGCCGCTGGCATAACTTTTGCTTCAATTTGGCACACTGATTGCTAAATCACAAATTGAGCTGAAACAACAATCAATTTAACTATTTTGTATCATCGTGGTCCCGTCACTTCGGGCACCCGATTCAATCTGGATATCCATAACTGGAGGAGCTAATGTCCAACAAAACCCTCACACTGATTAAAGAAAGCGAAGCCCAATGGGTAGATTTGCGCTTTACCGACACCAAAGGTAAAGAACAGCACGTCACCATCCCCGTTAGTGCTGTTGACGAAGAATTCTTTGAAGTCGGTCAAATGTTCGACGGCTCCTCTATCGCCGGCTGGAAAGGTATTAACGAATCCGACATGGTACTGATGCCGGATGACAGCACGTCTATGCTGGATCCTTTTTCCGATGCCGTAACCGTCATTCTGCGCTGCGATATTCTCGAGCCATCAACTATGACAGGTTATGAGCGCGACCCCCGCTCCGTAGCCAAGCGCGCTGAGGAATACCTGAAAACTACCGGTCTGGGCGACACTGCATTCTTTGGTAACGAGCCTGAGTTCTTCATCTTTGACGACATCAAATGGGGCTCAGACATGAGCGGCAGCTTCGTTAAGATCAGCTCTGAAGAAGCCGCCTGGTCTACCGGTGAGACCTTTGCCGAAGGCAACATGGGCCACCGCCCTCGCGTGAAAGGTGGTTATTTCCCGGTTCCGCCAATTGACTCACTGCACGACATTCGTGCCGCGATGTGTGAAGCCATGTCTCAAATGGGCCTTGATATTGAAGTACACCATCATGAAGTGGCTACCGCTGGTCAGTGTGAAATCGGCATTAAATTCAACACTCTGGTGAAAAAAGCCGACGACACTCAGATCCTGAAATACTGCGTACACAATGTGGCCCACGCCTATGGCAAAACTGCTACCTTTATGCCTAAGCCCATCGTTGGCGATAACGGCTCCGGCATGCACTGCCACCAGTCTTTCTGGAAGGATGGCGTCAACCAGTTTGCTGGCGACGGTTATGCTGGACTGAGTGAAACTGCCCTGTACTATATCGGTGGCATTATCAAGCACGCCAAGGCATTGAACGCCTTCACCAACCCCGGCACCAACTCATACAAGCGTCTGATCCCCGGCTTTGAAGCCCCGGTAATGCTGGCCTACTCTGCACGCAACCGCTCCGCTTCCATCCGCATTCCTTACGTTGCATCTCCGAAAGGTAAGCGCATTGAAGCACGCTTCCCCGACCCTATTGCCAACCCTTACCTGGCGTTCGCCGCCATGTTGATGGCTGGCCTGGACGGTGTTCAGAACAAGATCCACCCCGGCGATGCCGCAGACAAAGACCTGTACGATCTGCCCGCAGAAGAAGCAGCCGCCATACCACAAGTATGTGGCAGCCTTCGCGAAGCACTGTCTTCCCTGGATGCAGACCGTGAGTTCCTCACCAAGGGCGGTGTCTTCACCGACGACATGATCGATGCTTACATTGAACTGAAAATGGAAGATGTCTACCGTGTCGAGCACACTACTCACCCGCTTGAGTTCGACCTGTACTACTCCGTATAAATCGATACTCAACACAGAGTCGGCGGTCCGCTAATACGGCCCGCTCTCTCAAACACAAAAAAAGCCCGCTATTTTTGAATGGCGGGCTTTTTCTTGTGTCAAAGGAAGGCTAGTCTTAGAAGACTCAACAAGGAGAATTGTTACTGATGAGTGGATACTGTCGTTTAATTGCCCTTACCCTGGCGTTCACAATCGCTCAGCCCGCACTGGCAGAGGTCTACAAAACTGTCGACGAAGACGGCAATATCACTTATACCGACAACCCTACGGCCAAAGAAGGCAAAGCCGAAGAGGTTAAATTACCGGCTATAAACACTCAGCCCGCACTGAAAACAAAAGCCGAAAAACCGAAAAAATCCGACACCGGCAACGGTTACAAGGAAGTCAGCATTCTATCTCCAGCCCAAGATGCCACCATCCCGCCAGGCCAGCTTAATGTTGTTGTACAGGTCTTTATGGAACCGGCTCTCCAGCCTGGCCATCTGATTCAACTTCTCCACAATAATCAGCCCTACGGCGAAGCGGCCTACGCCACTTCCTTTTCTATCGACGAACTGATCAGAGGCGAACATAACGTTCAAGTCCGGGTTATCGATACAAAAGGAAACTCTGTTGCCACCTCGGACAAGGTTACATTTTTCGTAAAAAGAGCCTCTCGCCTCAATAAAGAGGCCATTCAGACACAAAAATCAGACAGAGCAAAAAGAGTTCAACAGGCCACCCAGGGGTCTAAATAGCCTCTGTTCGATTTTCAAAAAAATCCCAATGAGCATGGCGCACCATTATGGTGCGCCATGCTACACTTATAATCGTTAATCCTTCTGTTTACAGGGGCTTAACGCACACCATAATTGGCCCGCTATTTGCTTTGAGTTAATGAACCACTGAACCATAAAAGGGCGACGGCCTTTTAGCGCACCGTAAGCCAGCGATAAATTGATCCTAATGACCGACGAACAGCTTCACCACTTACTACTGGACAACCTGAGCACCGCCGTTCTGCTGCTGAATGACAGTCTGGAAATCTGTTATTTGAACCCATCGGCAGAAAATCTGCTTGCGGTTAGCGCAATGCGTCTGTGTGGCAACTCCGTCAGCACGCTGTTTACCGAAAACGATTCGCCAACGCCCTCTCTGCGGGAAGCTTTGGAGTCAAACCACCCATTTACCCAACGTCAAGCCACCATGGTTCTACCTGACCAGTCGCAGATCACCGTAGATTTTACTGCCACCCCGCTCCAGACATCGGTGACACGTATGCTGGTGCTCGAAATGCAGCAAATGGACAGGCTCATGCGTATCAACCGCGAAGAAGCGCTGATTACTACGCACGATACGACTCGCAACCTGGTGCGGGGACTTGCCCATGAAATCAAAAATCCCCTGGGTGGTATCCGGGGAGCAGCGCAGTTACTGTCGGAAGACCTGGGTGACGAACCGGAGCTGCGGGAGTACACCGATATTATTTCTGCGGAGACAGATCGGCTTTGCAGCCTAGTAGACCGCCTGCTGGGGCCGACCACCATGCCTAAATTTGTCCCAGTCAACATCCACGAAGTACTAGAGCATGTGGCGGCATTGGCAGAAGCCGAAACCCGTGGCGCCATCGCCATCAAGCGCAGTTATGACCCCAGCATCCCTGAAATCAGTGGCGACCGAGGACAACTGATCCAGGCTGTCCTGAACATTGTACGCAACTCTATTCAGGCTCTGCGTAACAGCAATCAGAAACGCCCCACTATCAAACTGGTAACCAAAATTCAGCGTCATTTCACCATTGGCAAGGTGCATCACAAAGTGATCTGTCGCATCGACATTATCGATAACGGTCCCGGTATACCCGAAGACCTGATAGATCGAATATTTTTTCCCATGATCAGTGGTCGAGCTGAAGGCAGTGGACTGGGCCTACCCATAGCCCAGTCCGCCATCAACCTTCACCACGGGCTGATCGAGTGTGAAAACGGGAAGGGAGAAACCCGTTTCACCATCTATTTACCTTTGGATATTTAAAACATGGAAAAGCGCAAAGTCTGGATAGTTGATGATGATCGTTCCATACGTTGGGTGATGGAAAAAGCGCTTAGCCGTGCTGACATGACAGTAACCAGCTTTGAAGATCCCTATGATCTGCTAGCCAAGCTGGATAAAACCAAGCCGGACACCATCATCAGCGATATCCGTATGCCTGGCATCGACGGATTACAGTTGTTACAGAAAATTCATATTTCCAACCCTTCATTGCCGGTCATCATTACCACCGCTCACTCTGACCTTGACAGTGCCGTTGCCGCCTACCAGGGCGGGGCTTTCGAATACCTGCCCAAACCCTTTGATCTTGAAGAATTGATTGCTGTCACCCAGAGGGCCATCAACTTTGCCGGTGAGCAGGGGCAGGAGAAGGAGCCCAGAGAAGAGGAGGTAAGCGGTGAAATCATTGGCGAAGCCCCGGCCATGCAGGAAGTTTTCCGGGCCATTGGCCGTCTGTCTCACTCGAACATCACGGTATTGATTAACGGGGAATCCGGAACCGGCAAGGAACTGGTCGCCAAGGCATTACACGATCACAGCCCGCGTCGGAACAATCGGTTTGTTGCCCTGAACATGGCAGCCATTCCCCATGACCTGATTGAATCAGAGCTGTTTGGACACGAAAAAGGCGCCTTTACTGGTGCCACCCAACGCCGGGAAGGTCGTTTTCAACAAGCAGATGGTGGCACCCTGTTCCTGGATGAAATCGGTGATATGCCACCCGAGGCTCAGACACGCCTTCTGCGCGTGCTCGCCAACGGAGAATTTTATCTGGTGGGTGGTCACACGCCGGTGAAAGTCGATGTACGCATTATCGCCGCCACTCACCAGAACCTGGAAGAGCTGGTAGAGGAAAACCGATTCCGTGAAGACCTGTTCCATCGCCTCAATGTGATCCGCATTCACCTGCCAACACTGTCAGATCGGCGCGAAGATATCCCGAAATTGATGCAGCATTTTTTCCAACTTGCCGCCAAGGAGTTGGAAACAGAACCCAAAACACTCTCCCCTGAGGCAGAGCACTACCTCAGCATGCTGCCCTGGCCCGGCAACGTACGTCAGCTGGAAAATATCTGCCGCTGGTTAACTGTCATGGCCTCTGGTCGTGAAGTGCACATTGAAGATTTGCCACCTGAACTGCGAGACAGTCCGGTAGAGAAAAATAATGTAGCGGGAAGCTGGGAGCAGCAACTTCGCTCCTGGGCAGACAATGAGCTCAGTGCCGGACACCATGACATACTGGCGTCAGCAGTCCCCACCTTCGAGCGCGCGCTGATTGAAACAGCATTGAATCACACCCATGGTCGTAAGCGTGATGCAGCAGAATTGCTTGGCTGGGGCAGAAATACCCTGACCCGAAAGCTTAAAGAGCTGGGGATGAGTGACGACGATCTTTGAGAATGGCTGAAGAGATGAGGTGCAGGCAAGCTACACCCCATCTGTTTTTAGCGATTAATGAGCAGTTTCTGACTCAGAAGCCTGCTCGTCCTGCTTGGCTTTTCTTTCTGCCAGGGCCTGTGCAAACAGTGCATCGAAATTCACGGGCGGCAGCATCAGTGCAGGGAATGTACCTTTGACCACCACATTATCCACAACCTCTCTGGCATAGGGGTACAAGGTTGCAGGACAAAGTACGTTCAGGACATGCGCCATCTGTGCTTTTTCCAGCCCTTTTACCATGAAGATACCTGCCTGATGCACTTCAGTCAGGAAGACCACATCGTCTTTATCTTTCACCGTAATTGTCAGTGTCATTACCACTTCAAAATGGGTTTCATCTAACTGCTCAATTTTGGTCGACAACTCCTGACCGATTTGTGGCTTCACTTCACGCTGGAAAGCCTCCACACCCATCGGCGTTTCAAAGGAAAGATCCTTCAGGTAAATGCGCTGCATGGCAAAATGGTTTTCTGCCCTCTCTTCATTGGCGACAGCGTTACCGGTATTTTCTTCAGTCATGTATCCACCTTCGTTACATCATTACTTGTTAGATAATTTAAAACACAGTTTGGTGTCGGGACAGCTGGGGGCTTTAACCCTGCGCAGCCAGCAATTGATCAAGCTCACCCTGTTGCTCCAGTCGGCGCAAATCATCGTAACCACCAACGTGCGCATCACCCACCCAAATTTGGGGAACAGTGTGGCGGCCACTCATCACAACTAGCTCCTTGCGCTTGGCCTGATCACCATCAACGGAAATCTCCTCAAAATTGAGGCCTTTATTGGCGAGCAGATTCTTGGCGGCTACACAGTACCCACAGGTGCGTGTCGTGTAGATCCTGACCTGGGTCATTTAGCTTTTGATTACTGGCAGATTCTGGTTTTGCCATTCCATCATGCCGCCCGTCAGCCGGAACACCTTAAAATTCTGTTGCTGCAGCTGCCGCCCTACGGCCCCGGCCTGCTGACCAACCTTGTCGGCGATGATAATGAACTTTTCGCGATAACTTTCCAGTTCGCTAATCTTGTCCTTTAGTTTTGCATGGGGAATATTCACGGCACCGGCAATATGGCCCGCCTTGAATTCCTTACTGTCGCGAACGTCGAGCAAGATGGCTTCCTCCGCATTTAACATGCGGGTCACAGCATGCACCGAGATCGGCCTGCCACTCTTGATTCTCTCATTGATGGCAAATAGGTAAACCAGCACCATAAGCACGCTGACCAGCACCCACTGCTCACTGATAAAAACAAAAAAATCCACTATCAACAGCCTCTTGGAAGTTCCAGCTGGACCACCCAGCCCAGCAAAGCCGCAAAAGTATACACACCGCATACTGCTCAAGGAACCACCAATGGCACTGAATACACTTTGCGGGTAAGATTCGCGGATCATTCACCCCAGAAGACCACTCCATAGAGATCATGAAAGAAGCAAAAAAACCACTTCTGCTGCTGGTCCTCGACGGCTATGGCTACAGCGACAATCCAGAATACAACGCCATCTATACAGCTGAGACTCCAGTACGTGACCGCTTGTGGGAAACGGCTCCGCACACATTTATTCAAACGTCTGGGCTGGCCGTAGGCCTTCCGGAAGGACAGATGGGCAATAGTGAAGTGGGCCATATGACGCTGGGATCAGGGCGAGTGATCTACCAGAACTTTACCCGCATCAACAAGGCCATCAGCGAAGGGGCTTTTTTTTCCAACCCGGTGTACTGCCAGGCCATTGACCAAGCTATTGCCAACAACAAGGCCGTACACATCTTGGGGCTGCTTTCTGAAGGGGGCGTTCACAGTCACGAATCACATATCAATGCCATGGTTGAACTGGCCTCACAGCGCGGTGCCAAAGCAATCTACGTTCACGCCTTTCTCGATGGCAGGGACACGCCACCACGCAGTGCTGAAGCCTCACTACAGCGCACTGCAAAAAAACTGTCTGACACTGGCCGAGGTCGTATCGCCAGTATCTGCGGCCGCTTTTACGCCATGGACCGTGACAACCGCTGGGACCGGGTGCAGGCGGCCTATGACCTATTAACTCTGGGCAAGGCCGAACATTATGCACCCGATGCCATCAGCGGCCTTCGTGCAGCCTACGAGCGCGGCGAAAATGACGAATTTGTACTACCCACCGCAATCCATGCCCCTGGAGAAGATACCGTTACCATCCAGGATGGGGACACCGTCATCTTTATGAATTTCCGTCCCGACAGGGCAAGAGAAATAACCCGGGCATTTGTTGACAAGCAATTTGACGGGTTTGAGCGTATCGCACACCCGACATTGTCTGACTTTGTGATGACCACCGAGTATTCGGCGGATATTCATACCAGTTGCGCCTTCCCACCTCAGGACATCCACAATTCTCTGGGCGAATTCCTGGGCAATCACAACAAAAGCCAGCTGCGCATCGCCGAGACAGAGAAATATGCCCATGTGACTTTCTTCTTTAATGGCGGCCAGGAAACCCTGTTCCCGGGAGAAGAACGAATTCTTATCCCATCACCCAAGGTCGCCACCTATGACCTGAAACCGGAGATGAGCGCCTACGAGCTGACTGACCAGCTCGTCGCTGCCATTGAAGGAGGAGCATTCGATGTCATTATCTGCAACTACGCCAATTGTGACCAAGTGGGCCACAGCGGGGTCTTTGATGCCGCGGTTAAAGCCGTTGAAGCCGTAGATCAATGCCTGGAGCGAGTCTTATCCGCCCTGCATAGGGCGGGTGGAGAGTGCCTGATTACAGCAGACCATGGCAATGTCGAACAAATGTTCGATCTCCAGTCCGGCCAAGTGCATACCCAGCACACCACCCTACCGGTACCTCTGATCTACGTTGGAGATAGACAACTCACCCTGAGCGATGGTGGCTCACTGGCAGACATCGCACCCACTATGCTGACATTGCTCGACTTGCCGCAACCGGCCGAGATGACCGGGCACTCCCTTGCTCAACTGACCACATAGAGAGAATGAAGAAGGCGCCAATGAGGCTGCTCCAGCATTGGCTGTTAATTCTGCTGCTATCTGCGGCCTGCCCGACACAGGCCGGGGAAAAGGAGGATCGCCAGAAGCTGCAGCAGATCGGCAAGGATATCCTCAAGCTCGAAGAGAGCGTCAAAGGTGACAGCAAGGAACAACAGCGTCTTGCCAGGGAACTGAAAAAAACCGAACTGGACGCCGCACGACTCAACCAGGCGATACACGACCTGGAAGCCCAACTGGAGAAACTGAATAGCGAGTTGCTGCAACTGCAATCACAGAAATCCTCACTGGAAAAATCCCGCCAGGCCCAACAGGACCTGATCGCCAAACAGATCACAGCGGCCTATCGGCTGGGCAACGAGGAATCCATCAAACTGCTGCTCAACCAAGAAGATCCGGATAAGGTCAGTAGGGCCCTGAAATACTACGACTATTTCCTCAAGGCGCGCGCCGAAAAAATTGAACAGTACCTGCAAACCATGGGCGAACTGCATCGTGTCGAATCAGGCATTGGCGAAAGACAGGCTGCTCTCACTCAGCGCCATGTGGCACTGTCCGAACAGCAACAGCAGCTGGAGGAAAACCTGCGTATCCGCAGCGAGGTCTTGGGTCGCCTGGATCGCCAAATCACGAGCTCAAAGCAAGCGCTGAAACAACTGCACGCTGAGCACAAACGGCTTGAAACAGTTATCAGGACCCTTGAGGAAAGTATTACCAAGCTGGTATCGCCAACAAACACCGAGCCCTTTTCTCGTCGCAAGGGCAAACTGCCCTGGCCTGTTAAGGGCACATTGAGCCAGTACTTTGGCGCCACACGAACGGCAGATATCACCTGGAATGGCTGGCTACTCAAAGCCAGTGAAGGAACCCCGGTTCACGCCATACACCATGGCCGCATTATTTTTTCTGATTATCTGCGGGGCCACGGCATGCTGGTCATCATTGACCATGGCGATGGCTACATGAGCCTCTATGCGCACAATCAGGTACTATTGAAAGTCACTGGGGACTGGGTACAGAGCGGTGAAGCCATCGCCAGGGTCGGCAACAGTGGCGGGCAACGGGATCATGCACTTTACTTTGAAATTCGCCATAATGGCAGACCAACAAACCCAAAAACTTGGCTGACACGTAAAGGATAATAGTCTTCACTACCGCCAATGCCGCGCGTGAGACTTCTACAACAACAACTCCCTAAACCACAACGCCGCCGGCGAATGCCAGGATCGTTCATGAACTCACTAAGTAAGTTGCTGTTTTTTGCCTTCCTCCTGCTCTCAGGAGCTACTGCCTTTGCGGCAACTGAACAGGAAGACAACGGGCGCATGCCCCTGGACGAGCTACGCCGCTTTACCCAGGCTTTTGATCAGATTCGCCAGGCCTACGTCGAAGAAATTGACGATAAAGAGCTTCTGGAAATGGCCATCAGTGGTCTCCTCAGCAGCCTAGATCCGCACTCTGCCTATCTCAATGAAACCGATTTCCAGGACCTTGAGGAACATACCACGGGGGAGTTTGGTGGACTGGGTATAGAAGTCGGCATGGAAGGGGGTTTTATCAAGGTGATTACCCCTATCGATGACACTCCCGCCGAACGGGCTGGCATTCAGACCGGGGACCTGATCATAAAACTGGATGAGCAATTGGTGCAGGGCATGAGCCTCAGCGAAGCCATCGAAATCATGCGCGGGCCCAAAGGATCCAAGCTGAAACTGACCATTGTTCGCCCCAACCGCGATGGTCCATTTGAGGTTGAAGTTATTCGCGACGTCATTCAGGTTCACAGTGTTCGTTCACGGATACTGGAACCCGGATTTGGCTACGTTCGCATTGCACAGTTCCAGGAAAACACCGGCACATCATTCCGGCAAGCCCTGGAAAATTTCACCAAAGATGATCCCAACCTCAAAGGCGTAATACTCGACCTGCGCAACAACCCCGGTGGTCTCTTGAATGCCTCGGTAGAGGTGGTGGACACGCTGCTGGATCAAGGCCTTGTGGTCTATACCGAAGGACGGCTAAACACGTCCAACGCCAAGTATTATGCTAAACCCGGCGACATTCTTAATGGCCTCCCAGTAGTCGTGCTGATCAATGAAGGTTCTGCTTCAGCCGCGGAAATTGTTGCCGGCGCACTACAGGACCACAACCGCGCAGTGATTCTCGGCACCAGCAGCTTTGGCAAAGGCTCCGTACAAACGGTGATTCCCCTGGGAGAAAGACGTGGCATTAAGCTCACTACCGCGCGCTACTTTACACCCAGCAAACGTTCCATTCAGGCAGAAGGTATCCAGCCTAATATTGTGGTCAAACCTGCCGAGGTGAGGCTGCTGGAATCCCGAGGGCAAATTAAAGAAGAGAACCTGGCGGGACATCTCTCCAACACGGAAAGCCCTCAAGCCGAGGTCGCTGACGATCTCTCACAGGAAGACAATCAGCTATACGAAGCGCTTAACCTCCTCAAAGGGCTGAATATTTTTACTTCAGCCAAAAAACACCAAAAGGCGCCATAAGCAGACCAAAGGGCCTTTCAGCTTGATGCGCCTCATTGACTTTTGGCTAAAAAATAGGCTGAATACATGAAGATTGTTGTTCTTGCGTCGATAGTATGTAAACAATCCCTGTTTACAACGGACTGTGCTAACAAAAGAAGAATTGCTGCCTTTTTAGCCTCTTTTTAAATTATGCTTATTAAAGAGGTGGCAACTATTATAAAAATACAAGAATTAGTACGGCAGTGTACAAAGTGAGGAAACAACATGGTAATGCCCAGAACTGGTGAACAAAGCGAGCATAAACCTGCCATAAGAAGTGATCGGTTTTTCAAACTGCACAACTTCTGGTTTTTTGCAACTCGCGAAGGTGCCGCTGTTGGCCCATTTGACTCCAAGGAAGGCGCTGTGCAAGCAGTATCAGATTACGTTGAATTTGTGCAAAAAGCTGGTCCGGAAGCGCTGGACTTTTTCACATCTGAGGCCCGCTACGCAGTATAGGTCAGGATTAACGCCGCACCTCGACACCTCGCTCAGCCATATAATCCTTGGCCTGGGCGATGGTGAACTCCCCAAAATGAAAAATACTCGCGGCTAATACCGCATCAGCTTTTCCCTCTACCACGCCATCCACCAGGTGCTGAAGATTTCCCACCCCGCCTGATGCTATCACCGGAATATCTACTGCTTCACTGATAGCCCGCGTCAGCGGCAAGTTAAAGCCCGTCTTGGTACCATCCTTATCCATACTGGTGAGAAGAATTTCACCGGCCCCATATTCGGCCATCTGCACAGCCCATGCCACAGCATCAATTCCGGTAGGATTGCGTCCGCCGTGGGTAAAAATTTCCCAACGCAACGGCTCTCCTTCCCCGCTGACCTGCTTTGCATCAATAGCAACGACAATGCACTGTGAACCAAACCGCTGCGCCGCCTGTCTGACAAACTCAGGGTTCTTTACCGCCGCCGAATTAATCCCAACCTTATCGGCACCCGCATTCAACAGTGCACGAATATCTTCGAGGGTGCGAACACCTCCACCCACTGTCAAAGGTATAAATACTTCGCTGGCCATGCGCTCAACCGTGTGAACCATGGTATCCCGCTCTTCATGGCTGGCCGTAATATCTAGGAAAGTAATTTCGTCTGCACCTTCCTCGTTATAGCGTTTCGCCACCTCAACCGGATCACCCGCATCGCGGATATCGACAAATTGCACACCCTTGACCACTCGCCCCTTGTCTACGTCAAGGCAGGGGATGATTCGTTTCGCTAACATCAGTTTTCGCCCTCGCTCTCACCCTGCTCATCAAACAGGTGGCCCAACTTCCCAGCTTTGGTAGCCAGGTAATACAGATTATGCGGATTGCGCCCGGTCTGCAGCGCCAGACGCTCAGCCACATGAATATCCAACTGCTGAAGCGCCTCGACCTTGCGCGGGTTATTGGTCAGCAATCTTACCTGACCGATATTCAAGTGACGCAACATAGAACGACAAATACTGTAGTCCCTCATATCGGCACCAAAGCCCAGCTTCTCATTGGCTTCAACGGTATCGGCACCCTGATCCTGAAGGTGGTAGGCCTTGATCTTGTTAATTAGCCCGATACCCCTTCCCTCCTGCCGCAGATATAAGATGGCCCCCCGCCCATCAGCCGAGATCCGACGCATCGCCTCTTCAAGCTGGGCACCGCAATCGCAGCGCACACTGAACAAAGCATCCCCGGTCAGACATTCGGAATGAATACGAAGCAGTACCGGTTCACCATCGGCAACATCACCCATGGTGATGGCGACATGCTCTTTATCACTGACCGTGTCTTCAAAGCCATGAATATCAAACACGCCCCAACGAGTAGGAAGTTTGGAGCTTTCAACAAAACGGAGTGTCACTTAAGACTCCTAAAGATCAGGCGGGTGGCTATTTTAGCCGGGATACACATTGAGTAAAGTGAAGCCGGTAATTTTCAATACTAAACAATGGACTTACGGGCTGCCGAACCACATTTACGATTCTGTCACGACAGGGATTTCATCAGAACTTGGTTCTCAACACCATCACTCCTTCCTCCTCGCTCATTTCCACACGGCTGAGGAAGCTGTTTCCCAACAAAATCTGTGAGGGAAAATCACCAACTACTACTGTCGCATCCACCTGGTTCAGGGTGATATTACCGATAGTCAGTTTCTGTAACGGTATATGGTAGGCATTGACGATGCCCCCCGCCGTGCTGGCGGAGCCCTTGCGACCGCGGCGAAAATTCACGCCCAACTGCTCGGCATGGTGCAAATTCATGGCGATGGAAGTGGCGCCTGTATCCACCATAAAATCTGCCGGACGGCCATTGATAAAACCGCTCACAAAATAGTGGCCATTTTCTGCCCGGGGGATTCTTACCTCCGCCATTTCAGCGGCCTGAAAACTGGAAGAAATATGGTCCGACAGGCCCAGTGTCATTTGCCTACCATCAAGCTCGACAACAGCGCGGCGACTGTTGCTGTCAATCAACGTTACACCCTCAGGGCTGGTCTGACCCTGCTTCAACAAACGCTGCTTGCCATTAATCACCAGCACTGCACTGCCACCAAACAGGCCATTCACACGGATATCCGCCGCCCAACACGAACTGGCGAACAGCCCCATCAACACAAATGCTACGACAAGTCCCTTCATGGCCAGCACCCCCGGCAATTCCCTAAATCATCCATTGCGACGCAGAAAACAGTATCACCCAGGCGAACAAACCTGCCAACAGGTCATCTACCATGATACCCACCCCCCCATGCACCTGGCGGTCCAGCCAGCTAATGGGCCACGGCTTCCAAATATCAAAGAGACGAAACAGGACAAAGCCGGCCAATGCCCAGGACCAGGTGGCTGGCAATGCAGTCATGGTCAACCAGTAACCCGCTATCTCGTCCCAGACAATACCGGGATGATCATGCACGCCCATATCACGAGCGGTTTTACCGCAGAGGTAGAAACCCAGCAGCGACACGGCAACCACCACCCCGATATAGGTATAGAGCGGCAGGGTCGCCAGCAACGTCCACAGCACAAGCGCCACCACCGTGCCAGCCGTACCCGGCCCCTTCGGCGCCAAACCACTGCCAAAACCAAATGCCAGAAAATGCACCGGGTTTTTCAGCAGCTGGGAAAACTTCGGGTTAATGCGATGATCCATAATCTATCTGCCGGTTGAGCACATCAAAACAGGGGGAGAACACCCCGTAGCCGCCTCAATTAAAATGCCGATATCCCTTGCAGGCAACCGTCTGAACCTGACCCTCAGCATCGAGACAGACTATGCCAGGTTCTGATGTCATAAGGCCAATCCGGGTCGCCAACAACTCTCCACGATGAATCATGCCATCAACGAGAGACTGCTTGCTCTCAGGCACGGTAAAACACAGTTCATAATCATCGCCGCCTGAGAGTACCCAGGACTGTAGTTGGTCTGGGTTTACAGCTTCCGTCAGCCACGGTGCGACTGGCACCTGTTGCAACTGTAGCTCAGCCCCCAAGCCACTGCACTCAGCGATATGCCCAAGATCCGCCAGCAGCCCGTCGGAAATATCGATGGCCGCCGAAGCCACTCCCCGCAGTTTCCTGCCTACGGTTAACCTCGGTTCTGGCCGATAAAACCGTTTTAGCAGCGCCTCTCGCTGGGAGTCATTGTAGGAACAACCGGGAGAAAAGACTTGCAGCGCCGCTGCACCCTCACCCAGGGTCCCCGTGACATAGACACCATCACCAGCTTGCGCACCGCGCCTGACCAGCGCCTGCCCCCTTGAAACAGTGCCCATCATCTGAATGGAGATACTCAGTGGTCCGGAAGTGGTATCGCCACCCACCAGGGCACAGCCAAAATATTGCGCATCCTCGGCCATCGCTTCGGAAAAAGCCTGCAGCCAATCGGCTTCGGCCTGCGGCAGAGTCAAAGCGAGGGTAAACCAACGGGCGTCTGCCCCCATGGCCGCCATATCACTGAGATTCACCCGTAAAGTGCGGCGAGCAATATCTTCAGGCGCGGCATCCTGCGGGAAATGAACCCCGGCGACCAGGGTATCGACACTGACCACCAGTTGCTTGTCTGGAGTGATGTCCAGCACCGCCCCATCATCACCCACACCCAGCGCCACACCCTCGGCGCCACCCACCGAAGAGAAGTACTGCTTAATCAGCGCAAATTCACTCAGGGACATGGGGCACCGCAAAAGGTGTACGACGACGTATTAACGTCGCCGCTCGGCCTTGACCTCAATAGCGCGATGGGTAGCCGCCACTTTATCGAGAATGCCGTTGATGTATTTGTAGGCATCCGTGGGGCCGAAGGTTTTTGCAAGGTTCACAGCTTCGTTGATGGCCACCTTGTAGGGAATATCAATCCGGAAACACAGCTCGTAACAACCCATTCTCAACAGTGCCCTGGAGATCGGGTCCAGATCCTTGGACTGGCGGTCGAGGTGGCTTTCGTAGGCCGCATCCACTTCATCCAGCTTTTTTGGAATACCGTGTAATAGCTCACGAAAATACTCGGTGTCCACTTTGCGCATATCGTTGTCGGTGAAAAATTCCGCTTCAATACTGTGCAGATCCGAGCCGGATAATTGCCACTGATACAAGGCCTGTACCAGCAGTTGACGGGCTTTCTTTCGGGTAGAGGGAAGTGACACGTATTGGCTCCTATAGCTGGCGAAACAGGCTAATCATTTCCAGCGCTGTCAGCGCAGCTTCTTCACCCTTGTTCTCGGCATTGTCGCCGGAACGCTCCTGCGCCTGGGCCAGGGTATCCGTGGTCAACACACCAAATGCAATCGGCAGCCCTTCGCGCAGGGCGACTTCGCCAATACCCCGGGTGGTTTCCCCCGAGACATACTCGAAGTGAGGCGTTCCACCGCGGATCACACAACCGAGTGCAATCACCGCATCGAAACGGCCTGACTGCGCCAGCTTGCTGCAGGCCAGAGGCAATTCAAAGGCACCCGGCACACGGAAGACATGCACATCCTTTTCGGCAATGCCATGGCGCAGTAATGCACGCTGCGCACCCTGCAAAAGACTTTCGGTGATCTGGCTGTTCCAGCGTGCGACGGCAATCGCCACTCTGGCACCATCGATATTAAAGCTGCCCTCATCGGGCCGGTATTCACTCATGCTGTTATCCGACTTGTTTCTGTTCCTGGCTGCGCTAACGCTCAGCCATCAATCACAATTAATGTATTCCACCACTTCCAGATCAAAACCGGATATCCCGGTAAACCTGAAGGGTGCGCTCATCAGTCGCATTTTATGTACCCCCAGATCCATCAGAATCTGCGAGCCGGTACCCACCTGCTGATAAACCACATCCGCAGCGCGTTGAGGCTGCGAAGGCAAGTTGCTGAGCATCTCGTCCACACTGGCATCGATATCATCGGCAGTTTCCGGATAGTAGATAAACACCACCACGCCCCGGCCTTCCTCGGCCACCTTCTCCATAGCGCGGGACAAGCTCCAGCTGCGGTAGCCGTCACCGGGCTCCATGGCAAACAGGTCCCGGGCTGACTTGTTGATATGCACACGCACCAACGGTGGTTCACCATTGGCCACATCACCCATCACCAACGCAAAGTGCTTTTCGTTGCGGGCACTATCCAGGTAAGTCTTGAGAACGAACTCCCCATAATGGGTCTGGATGGGACGCTCGTTGATGCAGTTGATGGTCTTCTCGGTGACCAGGCGGTAGTGGATCAGGTCGGCAATGGTGCCGATCTTCAGGTTGTGCCTGGCGGCAAAGGCCTCCAGGTCGGGACGGCGCGCCATGGTACCGTCATCATTCATAATTTCGACAATCACCGCTGCCTGCTCGAACCCCGCCATACGCGCCAGATCACAGCCTGCTTCGGTATGCCCGGCGCGGCTCAACACACCACCGCGCTCTGCCCTCAACGGAAAAATATGTCCGGGCTGAACAATATCCTGGGGGCGGGCATTGCTTGCCACGGCGGCCTGTACGGTGCGCGCCCGGTCGGCAGCGGAAATACCGGTGGTCACACCCTCGGCCGCCTCGATGGAAACGGTGAAATTGGTACCATGACCAGACTTGTTTGAGTCCACCATCAGTGGCAGGTTGAGCTGATGGCAACGCTCTTCGGACAGTGTCAGGCAGATCAACCCACGTCCGTGGGTGGCCATAAAGTTGATATCCTCTGGCCTGACCATAGTAGCGGCCATCACCAGATCGCCCTCGTTCTCGCGATCCTCATCATCCATCAGGATAACCATCTTCCCCTGACGAATATCCGCAACCAGTTCTTCAATACTGTTCAAAGCCATAAACAATTGCCGTCAATCTTGTTTGTGTATTTGTCTGTCAGGCATCTGCCGCACCATCACCCTGCAGCAAGCGCTCCAGGTAACGGGCAATCAGATCCACCTCCAGATTCACGCGGGTACCCGCTTTATAGGTGTCCATCACCGTTTTCTCAAGGGTATGGGGCACGATATTCAGTTCGAACTCGGCGCCTTCCACCTTGTTTACCGTGAGGCTGGTGCCATCCACCGTGATGGATCCCTTGTGGGCGATATATTTAGCCAGCTCACGGGGTGCTCGCAGCCTGAAGCGTTCGGATCTCGCATCCGGATGGCGACTTACCACCTCCCCGATCCCGTCCACGTGGCCTGACACCATGTGCCCACCCATACGCGTTTGCGGAGTCAGCGCCTTCTCCAAATTAACTTTCGCACCCACGCCCCAGTCACCCACCGTGGTCAGGGACAAGGTTTCTGCGGAGACATCCGCCACATAGCCATCTCCGGGCAGCTCCACTACCGTGAGACAAACACCGTTGGTGCTGATGCTGTCACCCAGCGCGATATCGCTCATATCCAGATCGTTGGTTTTTATCCGCAGCCGCAGATCGCCGCCCTTTTCCTCGCAGGACGCCACTTCTCCAACTGCTTCAACAATACCCGTGAACACCTATGCTTTCTCCACTTGCGTCAGTGACTTTTCAGTTTATACCCTGTGCCGGAACAGGATGTGCCGTAATACGCCAGTCATCCCCAACGGGCTGAATATCCACAATCTTAACTGACACTGCATCGGACATATTTTCCAGAGGCAGTGCCAACAGGGGCCGAGCCAGACTGCCCAGCAGTTTGGGGGCCATATAGATAATCAACTCATCCACCACCCCTGCAGCAATAAATGCCCCTGCCAGTTTTGCGCCAGCTTCAACCAGCACCTCATTGCATTCACTGGTGGCCAGCACTTTCAGCAACCCTGTCAGATCAACCTGGCCTTTGCCGTTGTCCAGCACTACCACCTCAGCGCCCGGCAGCTGTCCCCCTTGAGCACTAGCCACCAGCGTGTCGCCGCCATCCGTCAATAATTGTGCATCCCTTGGGGTGCGCAACTTGCTGTCCACCACCACCCGCAGAGGTTGGTCCCGGGCAATATCTGCTGCATTTTCCAGATTCAGCTCGGTCGGCCTCACGGTGAGGGCCGGGTTATCGAGTAACACGGTGTCCACACCAGTAATGATCGCTGAACTGCGAGCCCGCAAACGCTGCACATCACTGCGGGCAGCAGGCCCGGTAATCCACTGACTCTCGCCACTGGCCATAGCTGTGCGACCATCCAGGCTCATGGCCAGTTTTACCCTTACCCAGGGCAAACCGAGCCGCTGTCGTTTGATAAAACCGGGATTCAAGGTCATGGCTTCAGCTTCAAGCATGGGTCCATCAACCAAAATTCCTGCCTGACGCAGCGCTTCCAGCCCCCTGCCCGACACATTCGGGTTCGGGTCCTGCATACCGTAGACCACCCGACTGACACCAGCCTTGATAAGGGCATTGGCACAGGGAGGGGTTCGCCCCTGATGACTGCAGGGCTCCAGTGTCACATAGGCAGTGGCACCCCGGGCCAGCTCTCCGGCCACCGCCAGAGCATTCACCTCTGCGTGGGCTTCTCCGGCGCGACGATGCCAGCCCTCGCCTACCACCCGATCACCATGGGCAATCACACAGCCCACCGAGGGATTCGGCATAGTCGTGTAACAACCCCGAGCGGCCAGTTCAACCGCCCTGGCCATGAGACTGGCATCCAGGGTGTCTGACATTACCGTCAATCCCTACTGCTTTCAGGTAGGTTTTGCTCCAGGCGGTCCAACTCGGCGCGGAACTCACTGAGGTCCTGGAAGCTGCGGTAAACCGATGCAAAGCGCACATAGGCCACTTCATCCAGTTCCCGTAAATGTTCCATCACCAGCTCACCGACCATACGGGAGGTTACTTCACGCTCACCGGTCGCCCGCAACTGGTGCTGAATCTGTGAAATGGCACCTTCAATGCGCTCAATGCTCACCGGACGTTTTTCCAGCGCCCGCAGCAGTCCTGCACGCAGTTTCTCTTCATCAAAGGGTTCGCGGGTTTCATCCTGCTTGATCACCCGCGGCATCAATAGCTCTGGCATCTCGTAGGTGGTAAACCGCTCTTTGCAGGACAGGCATTCACGGCGACGGCGCACCTGACCACCTTCGGCCACCAGTCGCGAATCGATCACCTTGGTTTCATCGGCATTACAGAAGGGACAATGCATGGCTCAAGCCACCTGTTTGAACTGGGGCGCATGGTACCACATTTTGGCTGCCAGCCCGCCTGCAGCACCGTTTCGCCAGCATAGGGCGAAAGACAAAAAAGCCCCGCCTAAGCGGGGCCACGAGAGACTTTAACAAGGCTTAGCTGTATACCGGGAAACGACCACAGATCTCCAACACCTTGGCCTTGGTCGCCGGAATCACTTCTTCAGACGTGCCATTCTCCAGGCTGTCCAGCACATCGCAGATCCAGTGAGCCAGCTGCACGCTCTCTTCCTCTTTGAAACCGCGGGTAGTGATCGCGGGCGTGCCCACACGCAAGCCGGAAGTAATGAACGGCGAACGGGGATCATTGGGCACCGCGTTTTTGTTCACGGTGATGTAGGCGCGACCGAGAGCCTCGTCCGCATCCTTACCTGTGTATTCCTTGCCGATCAGGTCCACCAGCATCAGGTGGTTCTCGGTACCCTTGGAGACGATGTTAATGCCGCGCTCCATGAACGTGGCCGCCATGGCTTTGGCATTCTTCACAACCTGCTGCTGGTAGGTCTTGAACTCATCGCTCATGGCTTCCTTGAAGGAGACTGCCTTGGCTGCGATCACGTGGCACAGTGGGCCACCCTGACCACCGGGGAATACCGCAGAGTTGATCTTCTTGGCCAGATCTTCACTGTTGGTGAGGATGATGCCTCCACGTGGACCACGCAGGGTTTTGTGTGTGGTAGACGTCACCACATCGGCAAACGGCATCGGGTTCGGGTAGACGCCTGCGGCAATCAGGCCGGCTACGTGGGCCATATCCACCATCAGATAAGCACCCACTTTGTCGGCGATATCGCGGAAATGCTGCCAGTCGAGGATGCCGGAATAGGCGGAGAAACCGGCGACGATCATTTTCGGTTTGTGTTCCAGGGCTAGGGCTTCCACTTGGTCGTAATCGACCAGGCCGGTTTCCGGGTTCAGCCCGTACTGAACAGCATGGTAGATCTTGCCAGAAAAATTCGGCTTGGCGCCGTGGGTCAGGTGACCACCGGCATCGAGACTCATACCCAGCACAGTGTCACCGGGCAGGCACAGGGCCTGGTACACGGCACTGTTGGCCTGTGAACCGGAGTGTGGCTGCACGTTGGCAAAACCCGCACCGAACAGTTGCTTGACCCGTTCGATGGCCAGCTCTTCCGTCTTGTCGACAAACTCACAACCGCCGTAATAACGCTTGTGGGGATAGCCCTCGGCGTACTTGTTGGTGAGCTTGGTACCCTGAGCCGCCATAACAGCGGGGCTGGTGTAATTCTCGGAAGCGATCAGCTCAAGATGCTCTTCCTGGCGCTGCTCTTCCTGCTGGATGGCAGCCCAGATTTCCGGGTCAAAACTGGCAATGGTGACGTCTTTATCGAACATGGATCTCACACTGGTGGTTGGCCTGAAAAAAGAGCGCGAATTGTACACAAATCCACCAGTGAATCCCACGCTAAAAATGCCCTAAACGGCCCCGGAATTTACATATTGCGTCGGTACAGCCCCCCCACCCGGTAAAGTGCCTCACTCATCTGCCCCAGGGAGCAACTCTTGGCCACGTCCATCAGGCATTCAAAGGTATTGCCTCGACTCAGCACCACCTGCTGTAACCGCTTCAGGGCTTCGTCACACTGTCCGTGGTGTAGCGCTTTGTAGGCATTGAGGTTATCGACCTGTTGCTGCTTTTCGGCATCATCGGAACGAGCCAGTTCGCGGCCTTCAATAGTTTCCTCAGCACCGGCTTCCGGCAGGAACGTATTGACTCCAATCAACGGCAAAGAGCCATCGTGCTTACGATGCTCGTAATACATGCTCTCTTCCTGAATTTTTCCGCGCTGATACATGGTATCCATGGCTCCCAGCACCCCGCCGCGCTCGGAAATTCGTTCGAACTCGGCGTACACCGCCTCTTCCACCAGATCGGTCAGTTGCTCGACGATAAACGAACCCTGCCAGGGGTTTTCGCAGAAGTTGAGCCCGAACTCCTTGTTAATAATCATCTGGATCGCTACCGCACGGCGCACGGATTCCGTCGTCGGCGTGGTAATCGCCTCGTCGTAGGCATTGGTATGCAGACTATTAGTGTTATCGAAAATCGCGTAAAGCGCCTGCAACGTGGTGCGAATGTCGTTGAAACTCATCTCCTGGGCATGAAGGCTGCGGCCCGAGGTCTGGATGTGATATTTCAACATCTGGCTGCGGGGGCTGGCCCCGTAGCGTTCTTTCATGGCCCGCGCCCAGATGCGCCGCGCCACCCGGCCCATCACCGTGTACTCCGGGTCCATGCCGTTGGAAAAGAAAAAGCTGAAGTTGGGTACAAAGTCATCCACCTTCATACCCCGCGCCAGGTAATACTCCACCAGCGTAAAGCCATTGGACAGGGTAAACGCCAACTGCGAGATCGGGTTGGCCCCGGCCTCAGCGATGTGATAGCCACTCACCGATACGCTGTAGTAGTTGCGCACCTTGTTGTCGATAAAGAATGCCTGCACATCACCCATCATGGTCAGGGCAAAGGCTGTGGAGAAAATACAGGTGTTCTGGGCCTGATCTTCCTTGAGAATATCCGCCTGCACAGTGCCGCGCACCGCCGCCAGGCTTTCGGCACGGATGCGTGCATAAGTTTCGGCATCCACCAGCTTGTCACCGCTGATACCCAGTAGCGCCAGACCCAGGCCATTGTGCCCCTCGGGCAAGTCACCGGCGTACTGAGGGCGCGGTTTGTCGCCGAACCAGGCATCGAGTTTCTGCTGTGTCTCATCCCAGAGATTATTTTCTTTCAGGTATTTCTCCACCTGCTGATCGATGGCGGTGTTCATAAAGAACGCCAGAATCATCGGCGCCGGACCGTTGATGGTGATCGACACGGAGGTGGTCGGCGCGCACAGGTCGAAACCGGAATAGAGTTTCTTCATATCGTCCAGGGTGGCGATCGACACCCCGGAATTACCCACCTTGCCCCAGATATCGGGACGCGGGTCCGGATCAGCGCCGTACAGGGTCACCGAATCAAACGCGGTGGACAGTCGTGCGGCGGCCTGCCCCCGTGACAGGTAATGGAAACGGCGGTTAGTGCGCTCCGGCGTACCCTCACCGGCAAACATGCGGGTGGGATCTTCCCCCGCGCGCCGATAGGGAAAGACTCCGGCGGTGTAGGGATAACTGCCGGGCAGGTTTTCCGCCAGCAGGAAGGCCAGCAGTTCACCCCAGTCCTTGTAGGGCGGCGGTGAAATTTTCTGAATCTTCAGGTGACTGAGGGATTCCACATAGTTATCACCCGTGATGTCCTTACCGCGCACCTGGTAACAGTACTGGTCGGCCTCAACTCCAGCCTTTCGGGTGGGCCATTCCTGCAACAAGCGAATGGATTCACCGCTGAGATCGGAAACTGCCGCGTTATAACGCTGGCGCAGGGTGCGCAAGGTGTTGTCCACTTCACCGTCGGTTAACGCGGACGCTGGGTAAAGCCCCAGAGGTTCCGGGCGCTGTGGATCATCCAGCTCACCCAGTACCTGGTAATGGTGATAAGCCGTGGCTGCCAGTTCCGCCTGCTGCACATTTCGGGCTTTCACCTGTCGGGCACTTTCGCTGATTTCCGCCAGGTAGCGCACCCGGCTGCCGGGAATTAACGCTACAGACCGTGATTCCTCAAGCTCATCACCGGAGGGGGGCAACCAACGCTGCTCATCCAGACCTGCCTTGTTCACCAGCAAGCGGCACAGATGGTAGAAGGCACGATTTACACCGGGGTCGTTGAACTGGCTGGCGATGGTGGGATACACCGGAATCTGGTCGCCACTGACATCAAAGGCATTGCGATTGCGCTGCCACTGCTTGCGAATATCCCGCAGGGCATCTTCGGCACCGCGCTTGTCGTATTTGTTGAGAATCACCATGTCGGCATAATCGATCATGTCGATCTTTTCCAACTGGCTGGCCGCGCCGTAGTCGCTGGTCATGATGTACAGGGAGAAATCCACCAGATCGACAATCTCGGAATCGCTCTGGCCGATACCGGCGGTTTCCACCAGCACCAGATCGTAGCCAAGAGATTTCAGAAACAGGGTAACGTCCCCGAGCATTTCGCTGGTGGCCAGATGCTGGCGGCGTGTAGCCATGGAGCGCATATAAATTTGCGTTGATGACAGGCTGTTCATGCGAATGCGATCACCGAGCAACGCCCCGCCGGTACGGCGGCGCGTCGGGTCCACCGCCAGCACGGCAATGCGCATGTCCGGGCGATGCAACAAAAAACGGCTCAACAACTCATCCACCGTGCTACTCTTGCCAGCCCCACCAGTTCCAGTCACACCAACCACTGGGGTGTTCCCCGCAGCCAGCTGCCAGGTTTTTTTCAGCCGCGCCAGTTCGGCGTCCGACACAGCCCCTTCCTCGATGGCTGATATCATCTGCGCGACGGCAATTTCATCATCGATGTTCGGGGAAGATGGCGACAGCGTCGCGGCCCGCGCCTGCCTCGCCCGAGCCACCAGATCCTCGATCATGCCGGTCAGACCCATTTCCATACCGTGGGTGGGGTGGTAAATACGGTTCACCCCAGCCGCTTCCAGCTCGGCAATTTCTTCCAGGGTAATAGTGCCGCCACCGCCGCCAAACACCTGAATGTGCCCGGCGTTGTGCTCCTGCAACAGTGCCATCATGTAGCGGAAATACTCCATGTGCCCGCCCTGGTAAGAGCTGATGGCAATCGCATCGGCATCTTCCTGAATCGCCGCCCGCACCACATCGTCAACACTGCGGTTGTGGCCAAGGTGAATCACCTCCACGCCACTGGCCTGAATCAGCCTCCGCATCACATTAATGGCGGCATCGTGGCCGTCGAACAGTGAAGCCGCGGTCACAATGCGTAGCGGCGTGGTTTCAGCCGCCGGTTGTTGCTGTTGTTCTGGTATGACAGCAGTCATGGCTACCCCCGAGATAGCAATGGCGAGACAAGGATTTCGGGCAAGGTGAACCCAAGCCTTTGCCCCCCATATTATTAATAGCTCAAACGATGCTGACATATTGTCGGACAATATGTCAATTATGGAAAAGTCTGCTATTCTCGCCCTATTGATTACCTATCGCGGTACCGGAAGCCCGCAAAGGAACCACACAACATGCCAACATCCGTCAGCTTTGACCGCCTCGCCCACCAACCCGCCTACAAAGTGGTCAGCGAAAAGATCCGCAACGCCATTGTCAGTGGTGAAATTGCCGCGGGAGACCTGCTACCCACCGAAACCGATCTAGCAGAACAGTTTGGCGTCACCCGCTCCACCGTACGGGAAGCCATTCGCCTGCTGGAACACGGCGGCATCCTCGGCCGCGCCGGACGCAAACGGCTGGTCGTCACCCTACCGGGCATGGAAGCCGTGGGCCGCTCCGTCAGTTCCGCCATGTTGATGCACCAGGTCACCTACGAAGAACTCTGGCAGGTGGCCATGGGGCTAGAGCCCCTGGCAGGCAAACTGGCCTGCCTGTCCGCTACCGACGAAGAAAAGCAGTTGCTGGCAGATAACCTGGCGCTTACCGAACAGGTGATGGACGACCACGACGCCCTACTGAAAGTAGAAATCGAATTTCACAACCTGGTCGCCGAAGCCACCCACAACAATGCCCTGCTGCTAGCCCGCGCCCCCCTCAACGAATTGTTCTACCCCGCCTGGGGCGCCATCATTCGCGCCCTGTCACCGGGTGAACGCATTCTGGTTGCCCACCAACATGTCTACGATGCCATTTGTGCGGGCGATCAGGACAAGGCCGAAGAGTGGATGGAAAAACATATGCGCGACTTCCGTCGTGGTATCGAGATGGGCAATCTGGGATTTGATCAGCCGGTGCAGGGGTAACCCGCAATTTCAAAATTGTTGTTTATACCCATTGATGGTTCGATAGGTTATATTTCCGAAATATAACCAATTGTGATGTCTCTCATGACATCACAACACGGCAGGGAGGCAAAAAGAATGAGACAGGATGTCATTTCTAATTGAAACAAATCACCTTTTCAGACACCTGGCTTAGCCTCGTAGAGCTTACGTCAACGTACAGCCTATCTAGTCGTATAGCTCTGCCACGACTTAACCGTGAACAGTATGCAAAAAGGAATATGCGTGTTCAAAAAATTTATTAATGGCTTAGTATTTGGAGCAGGTTTCACTATTTCATTTATTGTTCTGTGGTTTCTAGCGACTTTTTTTATACAGCCTTTACTATCGGAGTCACTACTTGAACACTTAAACAACCATCACGTCGAAATAACACAAGAGCAATCTACCTCGCTTCAATCAAAAAGTACTACAACAACTAAAAAGAGCCCACTCTCTTTTCATGAGTTAAGCATTGATGAACAAATACAACAGTCAAGTGCTATTGCTGTCGCCAGATATGAACCAACAGGCAGCGGCCAAGTAGATGCAATCATCACAGAGTTTCTTAAAAAAGATCCCACTACAACTGTTTATTACAACGTGGGCGATAAATTCCCAGCAGCAAGCTATACACCAAAAGAAGATACAAATTACGGCGATGGTGTAGTTATATTTTTTACAGGGTCACCAGCTTCAATGAGGGTATCGATGTCCTTTTCAGGCGACCGAATACTAGGACTTGGGGACCTCCCGCTAGAACTCTTAAGAAAAAAATCTGAATAAAACAAAATAACCAACATTAATGGTATAGCGATTAATTTAGAAAAAAGGATGTTTCGATATGACAAAATTATTTTTAGCAGTTTTATTTTTAATAATTGGGACAATTATCGTTTTAAATAAATCAAATGGAACCCCCACTGAAAGAAGGATCAATATAGTCGGATATTTATGCTGGGTGGTCTCTGCCATATTGCTCTTGATGTCGGTCGTGATCACAGTGCCTGCTGGCCATGTGAAAGTTGCCACCCTATTTGGAAAAGTTCAAGACAACAACTATCGCGAAGGCTTGCATATTGTAAATCCACTTTTGGCATTTACCGCATTTGATTTAAGACAAAAAACTCACCTGGAAACTGCGGGCATTCCAGCAGAAGACAAGCTCATCACAAAAATGGATGTTTCGGTCCAATACAGGACTGTCGGTGAGATGGCCCCTGACATATTAAGAAATACCGGAACAACGGAAGCATTAATTCAAGTACATATGATCCCAAAACTCAGATCCATTCTTCGTGAACAAGGCAAGGGTGTTGCTGTATCCCAAGATTTTTTTAAGGAGGCGGTTCAGCGGCAATTACAGGAAACCCTGCAACTCGGTCTGGCAGAGTTTCTAGCACCAAAAGGGTTGCAAATAGAAACAATCCTCATACGTGATGTTCAATTGCCCGAGGTTATTCGAACAGCCATCACCGAAACAAAGAAGAGAGAGCAGGAAGTTTTAAAGCAGCAAGCTGAGTTAGAGCGATTTGCCACGGAGCAGGATCAGAAAGTCAAGCAGGCAGAATCTGAACTTAAGGCAGCCAAACTGGAAGCACAGAAAATTAAAGAGCTGGCTGATGCAGAAGCCTACAAGATTAATGTCATCAATAAAACTTTGGCACAGTCGCCCAACTACATCGAACTGAAGAGGGTCGAACAGTGGAATGGCGTTCTTCCTGTCTATGCCGGAGGTGAAAACATTCCAATGATAGATCTACGAAAGACAGGCAAAAATTGATTACAATCCGTCCTGCAAAAAAAAGCCGCGCAATGCGCGGCTTTTTTATCTGAGTGCGAGACAAAAATCTTCACCGCACCAACATTTCATTCCCTATCAAGCCGAAGGATGCCACCCCGCATCCGCCCAGAGCTCACCTGAAACCACTGAGTTCGAAATCATAAAGCAGATAGCATCGGCAATTTCTTCGGGTTTGATCAGTCTGCCCAGCTGGGTAAAGGGCAGAATATATTTCTCGATATAGTCATCGCCCATGGCTCGCACCATCGGGGTGTCGGTAAAGCCGGGGTGAATCACACCGCAACGCACACCGTGGAAGGTGGCCTCTTTGGCCAGGGTCGAGGCCGCACCTTCCAGCCCCGCCTTGGTGGAAGCGTAAGACACCTGCCCTTTGTTGCCCTGGGATGAAATGGAGCCGATAAAGATTACTGTGCCCTGCACACCTTCACTGGCAGCCCATTTTTTCAGGCCGTTGGCGGCACGATGTTCGGCAACGCGGGCAATCAATTCCATGGCCCAATAGACCGGGGCGATCAGGTTGACGTTGACCACCATTTCGAAATTTTCCTGCGGGTAAATGCTGGCCTTACCGCTTTCCTTGTTAACGCGAACAGCGAGATCATCGCGGGTGATACCGGCGGCAGGTACGCAGATACTGACGACACCGTGATCCTTTTCCATCTGGTCATACACCGATTGGCGAAACTCGGCATCGGTGACATTGCCCTGAAATGGCACGGCGACATCGCGCCCGGCCTGGGCATTGATATCCGCAGCCACCGCGTCGATACGATCGGTCATATCCACCACGGCAATTTTTTTCACGCCACGCTCGGCAAGCAGAGTAGAAACTGCCTGACCAATGCCGCTGGCCGCACCTGTTATCACTGCAACTTTATCTTTAATCTGCATTTACTCACTCCCACCTTTTTTTGAGCGTGCCAGAGTATAGCAACGTTTCGGGTTATTACGTTCAGTCCCCGTTAACCGCCTATTGCAATCCGCATCTGCACTGACGCCACCCAATAACAATGATCTCTCGTTGTTGAATCACCGCGTGCCTGACGACAATTGCGGTATGATGAACGCCTTCTTTTTTACTCTGATCAAGGCCCATCATGAGAGCACTTCTCCGAAAACTGTTTGCCCCGGTGCTTAACCCATTTGAATCTGGCAGCGATGAATTCGTTTATCGATCATCCCACCGAAAAATTCTGATTGCCTTGGGCCTTCTGTTTCTGCTGCTATCATCCGGCTGCCTGTTCGCGTCAATCACTGCAGAGGCTACCGCCGGGCTTCTTCCCACCACGGTATTTTTTGTGGTGGGCTCAGTGTGCGAAATTGTTGGCTGGCTGGGCAACGAGCGGGCCGTGGCCAGAATCTGGAAAAGCCGGTGATACCAGAACCCCGCCCTGGAAAAACTGTTACTTTTCACCGCCCACCGGCAACGTTCTAATAGCTGAGCAACACAACACAACAACTGCTGTTGGCATCAGGTATAAGCAGCCTCACCATATTTTTTCTTCCACCAACGGATGGTGAGCGGCACGGAAACGTTTAGCAGAAAGGCACAAAGCATTAGTGTGTAAAAGGCGTCGACCGTCATGATGTGGTATTGAACATAGGCAATATCCATGACCACAAACGCCAGCTCGGCTCGTCCCAGCATGCCGAAACCGATCATCCAGCTCGCAGGCCAATCAAAACTGCCGGTATAGCGCGCGGCAAGTGATGCGGAGAGCACCTGACCCAAAAACAGGCCAACGAATAACAACAAGCCCTGGGGCAACACGGAAATAAATACGTCGAAATCAAATACCAGTTTGGTGCCGAGAGAGACAAAAAACACGGGGCCAATCCATGAGAAAGCCACGTTATCGATAATCTGTTTGGCCTGGCCGTGAAAGTCGATCTGTTCACCTGGGTGGAAGTCAAAGTATTCCCGTTTGATCACCAGGCCCGCCATGTAGGCTCCCACTGCTGGGTGAAAACCGAAATGGTGCCCGGTAATCGCCACCAGAACCGCTACCAGTAGCAACGCCAGCACCGTGTATTCGCCGCGCGCCATGGACAAGATCTGACGCAGACTGAAATGGCCGATAAAAGGAATTCTCGCAACCCAACCCTCACTGGCGGGGAACAGCCAGGCACCGAGAAAGGTAATCAGCACAAAGAACATCAGCGCTTTACCCACTACCAGCGCGATACCCGCAAACGACAGGCTGGCCTCCCCTGTGGCCATGGGCACCATCACGGCCACCAGCGCCAGGGAGGCGATGTCGTCCAACACCGCAGAGGTCATAATGCCGGTGGCTGCCGGGGTTTTGCTGAGCCCTTCGGTTTTGAGTGACACCATGGTCAGCGAGACGGCTGTGGCGGTCATGGCCAACCCACAAAGCAGGGCCATGTTGTTGTCGCCCCAGAAATAGAGAGTGGCAAAATACGCCACCGTAAATGGCGCCACCGCGCCAAAAAAGGCGATACCCCAGCTTCGCTTGATACTGCTGAGAAAATTGCCGGTATTTTCCTCAAACCCCAGGGCAAACATGATAAGAATGATGCCCAACTCCGAAAAATCCTGGATAAAGACCGGCATTTGTTCCGGTAGCCAACCGAGATTGACCATGATCGCACCGAAAAACAGGTACCAGAGCACTGGGGTCAGCCGGGTGTGGTGGGCAGCAAAAGATGCGGCAAAAACTCCCAGCCAGATAATGGCCAGCAATGACAAATCGTGCATGGTGAAGCTCCTGGGGACTGAAAATCATTATCCAACGATAGGGCCGAGAGCGGAACAAAGACGATCCATCACACAGAAAAAACTCGCACCTTTACTGATTTACCTCAACAAAAACAGGGCCCTATAGGGCCCTGTTGTGGGTGGCATCGCCAGTTGTTGATGTCAACTCTGGCTTACCAAGGCTATTTTGAAGTGATGATTACATTTCAAAACGATCCAGATTCATCACCTTGGTCCAGGCCGCAACGAAGTCGTTAACGAACTGGCCACTGGCATCGTCCGCCGCGTAGAACTCAGCAACGGCACGCAACTCAGAGCTGGAACCAAACACCAGGTCTACCGGAGAAGCAGACCAGCGTTTCTTGCCGGAGCTGCGATCAACACCGTCGTAAACACCTGCTTTATCAGACTTCTGCCACTGGGTGGACATGTCCAGCAGATTGACGAAGAAGTCATTGCTTAAAGTTCCGGGTTTGTCGGTGAACACACCCTGCTTGCTGCCACCAGCATTGGCGTTCAGCGCACGCATACCACCTACCAACACGGTCATTTCCGGTACGGTCAGGCTCAGCAGGTCTGCCTTGTCGATCAGCATCTCTGCAGGGGACAGGCGGCTGTTTTTGCCATAGTAGTTACGGAAACCATCAGCGGCAGGCTCCAGGTAGGCAAAGGACTCTACGTCTGTCTGTTCCTGAGAAGCATCAGTGCGGCCGGGATGGAAGGGCACGGTCACGTTATGACCCGCATCCTTGGCAGCTTTTTCAATGCCTGCAGCACCGCCCAGCACGATTAGGTCAGCCAGTGAGATTTTCTTGCCGCCCTTCTGGGCACCGTTGAAATCCTTCTGGATAGCCATCAGCTTGCCAATCACTTTCACCAGCTCGTCGTGATCGTTCACCGCCCAGTTGCTCTGGGGAGCAAGACGAATCCGCGCACCATTGGCACCACCACGCATATCCGTGTCACGGAATGTTGACGCAGAGGCCCAGGCAGTTCTGACCAGCTCAGGCACGGTCAGACCGGAATCGAGAATCTTGCCCTTGAGGCTGGCAACATCCTTATCATCAACCAGCTTGTGATCAACCGCCGGTACCGGGTCTTGCCAGATCAACACGTCTTTGGGCGCTTCGCCACCCACATAACGGGCACTTGGACCCATATCGCGGTGGGTCAATTTGAACCAGGCACGGGCAAAGGCATCGTTGAAGGCATCCGGGTTTTTGGCAAAACGCTCGGATATCTTGCGGTAGGCAGGGTCTTCACGCAGTGACAGGTCTGTGGTCAACATCACAATCGGGTTGCGTTTACCTTCGATGTGAGCATCCGGGGCCAATTCGTGAAGGGCCTTGTCTTTGGGAATCCACTGCACAGCACCCGCCGGGCTCTTGGTCATTTCCCACTCGAAGTTCAGCAGGTTTTGCAGGAAGGCCGTGGTCCACTGGGTAGGCGTGGGTGTCCAGGCACCTTCCAGACCACTGGTAATGGTGTCTTCAGCATTACCCTTGCCACAGGTGTTTTTCCAACCCAAGCCCTGCTCTTCCAAAGCCGAGCCAGCCGGGTCTGCACCAACACACTTACCCGGACCTCGGGCACCGTGGGTTTTACCCAGGGTGTGACCACCGGCGATCAAGGCAACGGTTTCCTCGTCGTTCATGCCCATGCGGCCAAAGGTGTCACGGATATCCGCAGCGGCGGCAATTGGGTCACCGGTGTGGCCGGTAGGGCCTTCCGGGTTCACGTAAATCAGACCCATCTGTACAGCCGCCAGCGGGTTTTCAAGATCACGCTTGCCACTGTAGCGTTTGCTGTCATCCAACCATTTGGTTTCCGGACCCCAGTACACCAGGTCAGCTTCCCAGTCATCGGCACGACCACCGGCAAAGCCGAATGTCTTGAAGCCCGCTTTTTCCAGCGCGACGTTACCAGCCAGCACCATCAGGTCGGCCCAGGAAACATCACGACCATATTTTTTCTTCACCGGCCACAACAGGCGACGCGCCTTGTCGAGGTTGGCGTTGTCCGGCCAGCTGTTCAGCGGCTCAAAACGTTGCTGACCTCCATCAGCACCACCACGGCCATCTTGCGCCCGGTAGGTACCGGCACTGTGCCAGGCCATGCGAATAAACAGGCCTGCGTAGGTGCCCCAGTCAGCGGGCCACCAATCCTGCGAGGTGGTCATTTCCTTGGCGATGTCCGCTTTCAGCGCATCCAGGTCTACCTTTTCAAAGGCCTTGGCGTAGTCAAAATCAGCGCCCATCGGGTTGGAGCGGGCGTCATGTGCACGCAACGCGCCGAGGTCCAGCCGGTCTGGCCACCAGAATTCATTGGACATGGTATCCGCGTGCATGGGTTCAGCATGCACCGTTGTCGCCACCGGCGACATGATGACGGCCAATGCCGCCAACACAGGTATAGTTATCGTTTTCATTGAGTTGTTTCCCCTCGATTTATGATCTATCCGGGATAGAAATATAGTTGGCAAATAGCTGTTGCGATATTTTGTTAGTGCTATGGGGTGAATAGAATTTCTTTATCAGAGAGCACAAAGCCCGTCTCAGACTGTATAGCAAGAAGGAAAAAATAGACGCTAAAAAATTTTAATTTCCACTCTATGTTAATAGTTGTTGTATTCGCTGCTTCCTTTCTTTCACTAGCTATTAACCAAGTCGTAAAAAAATTATTTAACCCCCCAAAAGATACATTTTTTTACAAAAAACAGCCGACAGATGATTGAAATAAATTCCCCTAAAAATGTATTTTTACACCTCAATTTTTTAACTTTTACAACAAATTACAACTATTAACATACGATTATTATTTGCTTGCAAATAAATACAAAAATGGACAGATTATTATGAAACAGGTAGTTATTGCACTCATGTCACTCACATTCCTGCTCGGCACCGCCCACGCAGGAGAATCAGCCAGCAACGCAACATGCGAAGGGTTTGGCCCCCAAACTCCCCGCGACATCGACCAGAAGGACGGGGATAACCCTGTAAAATTTTCTCTGGCAAAACCCGCCTCGGAAATGAACCTGTGTAACATCCACTTTCACGAAGGTGCCGAACACAAGGCCAAGGCTTTCTCCATTTATAAGGGAGAGGGTGACCACGGCTACGGCGGCGGATACCAGTGCGGTATCAGCAAAGAACTTTCTGAAGCAGAACTGGCTCCCACCAAGGAGTCGATCTGTAAAGGTGATCACGGCGAGTTGAAACCGGGTGATACCATCGAGGTACACTGGGTACACACCTCCTGTGATGTCGAGCCTGGGCCAACGCTGGGTTCATGTCTCTCCAAAGGATGTGGCAACCCGGAACTGCGCGTTGAAACCCAGGTGTTCACCCTGGTGAATGACCCCAACGCCCTTGACTTCAACGACTTGGAACAGGCCAGCGACCTGCCCACCAACACCGGTACACCGGTTCAGTTCCTGGGTTCCACCACCGGCCCGAGTTACACCGAAGCGGTTTGTTCACCCTACCAGGTCACCTGGAGTGTCCGGCCCCAGTGTGCCAAGCTCGATATCAACACAGTTGGCGAATGGTGTAAGGGCAACACCTTTGACGAGGACCACGCGCACGGCGTTCGCAAGCTGGTGACCAATCCGAAGTTGCTGTCGGATATTGAATAACACACCCGCTGTGTAATCGCGCGGTATAACCCGCCGCGATATGGGAAGCCGGGCTTTTTCGCCCGGCTTCTTTCATTCTGCCGATAGCTTCTGGCAATACCCAGTTTCCGCTACAATCCCAAACTTGCTCAGGGCCGGGAATTTTCCGGCGCAACACAGATAAATAGACTCAGGCAAGTTACCCAATGGCTCAATACGTTTACACCATGAACCGGGTGGGGAAAGTTGTTCCGCCCAAACGCCAGATCCTCAAGGATATCTCTCTGTCTTTCTTCCCCGGCGCCAAGATCGGCGTACTGGGACTGAATGGTGCCGGTAAATCTACCCTGCTGAAAATTATGGCCGGTATCGACACCGATATTCAGGGCGAAGCCCGGCCCATGCCCGACATCAAGGTCGGCTACCTGCCCCAGGAACCACAGCTTGACCCGGGAAAAGACGTGCGCGGCAATGTCGAGGACGGTGTGCGCGAAGCGGTGGACGCCCTGAAGGGACTGGATGAGGTCTATGCCGCCTACGCGGAACCGGATGCGGATTTTGACAAGCTGGCAAAACGCCAGGGCGAGCTGGAAAACATTATTGAAGCCTGGGACGCCCACAACCTGAACCATACGCTGGAGGTAGCTGCCGACGCCCTGCGTCTGCCGCCGTGGGATGCGGACGTCACCAAGCTGTCCGGTGGTGAAAAGCGTCGGGTCGCGCTGTGCCGCCTGCTGCTGTCAAAACCCGACATGATTTTGCTCGACGAACCCACCAACCACCTGGATGCGGAATCTGTATTCTGGCTGGAAAAATTTCTTGAGGAATTTCCCGGCACCGTGGTCGCGGTCACCCACGACCGCTACTTCCTCGACAACGTCGCTGGCTGGATTCTCGAACTGGACCGTGGCCACGGCATCCCCTACGAGGGTAACTACACCACCTGGCTGGAAGCTAAGGAACAACGCCTGGAAGTGGAACAGAAGCAGGAAGATGCCCGCCAGCGCACCATCAAGCACGAACTGGAATGGGTACGCCAGAATCCGAAAGGCCGCCACGCCAAGAACAAGGCCCGTCTGGCCCGCTTTGACGAAATGAATTCCCAGGAATTCCAGGCCCGCAACGAAACCAACGAAATCTATATTCCACCGGGTCCGCGCCTCGGGGACAAAGTGATCGAACTTGACGGTGTGTGCAAAAGTTTTGGCAACGAATTGCTGATCGACAACCTCACCCTGAGTGTGCCGAAGGGCGCTGTGGTGGGTATTGTCGGGGGTAACGGCGCCGGTAAATCCACCCTGCTGCGCATGATTGCCGGTACCGAACAACCAGACAGCGGCACGATCACCCTGGGAGAGACCGTGGAAGTCGCCTTTGTGGAACAGAGCCGCGAAAATCTTGATGACAAGAAAACAGTCTGGGAAGCAGTATCCGATGGCCAGGACATCCTGCATATCGGCAACTACCAGGTACCGTCACGGGCCTACGTGGGTCGTTTCAACTTCAAAGGCAGCGACCAGCAGAAGCGCGTCGGCGAATTGTCCGGCGGTGAACGCGGCCGACTGCACCTGGCCAATACCCTGAAGCAGGGTGCCAACGTGCTGCTGCTCGACGAACCATCCAATGACCTGGACGTGGAAACCCTGCGCGCCCTGGAAGAAGCCATCCAGAACTTTCCCGGCTGTGTGCTGGTGATTTCTCACGATCGCTGGTTCCTGGACCGTATCGCCACCCATATCCTCGCCTACGAGGGCAACAGTGAAGTGGTGTTCTTCGAGGGCGACTACACCGAGTACCATGAAGATTTCATCAAGCGCAACGGCGAAAATGCCACACCCCAGCGCATGAAATACAAGCGCCTGAAAAGCTGATCATGGTCTTTACCCGCACCGCCGCTACCGGTGGTGCGGGAATTTCAGGGCCCAAATAGAAACCGCAGCTGTGATCCACTGCGCGTTTCCCCGCCAGACAGTTGCCCACTTCAGGCAAAATACCTATTCTGAAAACCGGAATCTTTTCAGGGACGCGCCATGACTGTTTTTATTTTTATTCTTCTGGGCCTGGTGATACTCGTCGCCGGATACATCATTACCCTCTACAACAATCTGGTGGCTCTGAAGCACCGTGTTTCTCAGGCATGGTCCAACATTGATATTCTGCTCAAACAACGCCATGAGGAGCTGCCGAAGCTGGTCGCCACCTGTAAGGAATATATGGAATACGAGCAGGCTACCCTGGAGCGCGTCATCAGTGCTCGCAACATGGTTTCCAACGCCGCCTCCAACAACGACCTTGCCGCACTGGGTGTTGCAGAAACCACTCTACGCAAAGGCCTGGGACAGTTGTTTGCATTGGCGGAAAACTACCCCGACCTGAAAGCCAACGATTCCTTCCGTCACCTGCAAGCTCGTATCTCAGACCTGGAGAACGGCATTGCCGACCGCCGCGAGCTGTATAACGACGTGGTCAACCAGAACAACACTCGCATTGAACAGTTTCCAGATGTGCTGGTGGCCAATTTTTTCAAGTTTGGCCCGAAAGAGTTGCTGGAATTCAGTGATGAGGAAACAACCGATGTGGACATCAAGGGGCTGTTTCATTCCTGAAGCCCTTCACGTCACTCTACCAGTCTCTGTTAACACCGCTGTGACGGATACCAACCCATGGGCTTAGCCTGAATGGATTTGACCAGCCTGTTTTGTGCCGACTGTGTGCGCCATATGCCGTCGATGGAGTTTGCTCTGTGGCTAGCCGTCACCGCCGGCATTTCTCTTTTCAGCTTGAGAAAAGGGCATCGACAGTTCAAACGTGCGCGTCTGATCGAGGATATGCCGACATCGAAAATTCGCTCCGCCAGCCAGGGCTATACGGAACTGATCGGCGTGGCCGAAAACCGGGGCATCACACTTTCATCCCCGCTGAGCGGCTCACCCTGTGTTTGGTGGCGTTACACCATTGAGAAATACCAGCGTTCCGGCAAATCCAGCCACTGGGTGACCGTGGAGAAGCACGCCTACCAACAGCCTTTCAACCTACGCGACAATACTGGAGTTTGTGAAATTGACCCCGAGGGCGCAGATATCAGCTGCCGACACCATCATGTCTGGTATGGCAGTACACGCCGCCCCGTCAGCTTGCTGGTGCCGCCCCGACACCGGAACAATTTTCTCGGCCTGAAGACATCCATTGGTTTTTCGGGCCGCTACCGCTATACGGAATACCTGATATTGGAGGGTGACCCTATTTATGCCCTGGGTGATTTCGTCAGCGACCGTGCCGGCCAGCGCAGTCTCACCCCGGAACAGATACAGGGTGACATTTTGCGCACCTGGAAAGGGGATTTCGCCGCACTGCTGGAAAAATTTGATCACAATAACGATGGACAACTGGATGCGAGAGAATGGCAGCTTGTCCGCGAGGCGGCTCTGGATGAAGCACGACGCCAACAGTCAGAAATATCGGGGCAACCCCTGCAGCACCAACTGGCAAAACCCCGTCACGAAGGGCTGCCGTTCATTATTGGCAGTGCCGAACAGGAACAGCTCAGCAGCCGTTTTCGGCGCGGAGCCCTGCTGTATTCAGGCGGGTTTCTGGCAGCGGGATCAATGGCCAGCTGGTTGCTTGGCGCTCGCCTGCTGGGCTAGCCGGGTTTAGTAAAAAACCGCCAGCCAGATGGTTTCTGTGTCGGGGTCAGTCCAGGCCACACGGTGCTTGCGGTGGGCCGGAATGGCCACATAGTCACCCACTTCCATGGTCATGTATTCGCCGTTGTCGAACTCCAGCTTACCCCGCCCCTGCATGATGATAATCAGTTCATTTTCCGGCTGGTCGTACCAGAAACCCTCGGGTGAACTCTGGCCGCGGGAGATAATGCGCTGAATGCGGGTAAAGTCGGTGACAATCACATCCTCGAACAACTCATCCATGGTGATGACCGGGATATTTGAAAAAAGGTTGCCCACCGTCACCGGGCTATTTGACGCCATCAAATTCTTCCTTCTCGGGTTAGTCGGCGGTGCACCCACCAACGATACAATCGACTGACCAGTGGTCGTATGACCGGCAAGCCAATCAGCCAACCGATCGGCTTGAGCAGTGTCGCCCGCGCCATCAACAACCGGTAGGCATCAATTTCTGAACTGATGTTGCCCTGTTCATCCTGCACATGCAACTCCGTGAGCGCTTTGCGGGGATCGATACCCAGAGCGTTCAACGTGTCATCTGCACCGGTGATATCCACCCAGCAGACATTGTTATTTTTTCCGGTGAGTTTCTGGTAGTTGTCCCGGTCACGCACACAGGTCGGGCAGGCTCCGTCGAAATAGACAGTCAGTTTTTCAGGTTTGTTTGTGGCTTGTTTAGCCATCCACTTCTGCGGCAGCTTGGGCTGTGTTATCCAGTGAGCTGACTGATCTGACCCAGGGCTCAATACCGGGATAACGCTCGGATATTTTGCGCCAGGCACTACGAGCCTCTTCCGGGGATGCAAATTCACCCCAGGTCAACACCTGCCAGAGTTGCTTCCGGCTATAGGTTTGGGAGCGATGTACCGGCAAATCCGCCAGCTTGTGACTTGAGAGAAAACTCTGCAATTGATCGTTATCGGCGAATGCACCCAGTTGCAGGGTATACCCTGAGCGGGCACCGGAAACATCTATTCCCTTCACCGGCTGCAAGGGCTCGGCCATGGCCTTGACCACCACTGGCTGGGACGGACTATGTTTCTCCGGCTCCGACCAAACCTCTGACACGGGCTCTGCCACCCTTGGCGAGCGCTTTACTGTCGGCTTCACGGTTGGCCGAGCCCCCTCCTGATGCGGCGGTGTCGCCGTCATGCTGGGTAGCTGTTCACGCCAATCCCGGCTGGGCAACCCGACAACCTGTGTCGCTTTTACGGGTGTCGAAACTTGTTCCGGCTCGACCGCTGAATCGGTGCTACTTGCAGGTGTAGCCGCTATTGCCTTATCGCCGTTCTCGCCCTGCATAACGCAGGACCAGTTGCCGCTGTTGCGGGGTCCATCACACACCCAGCCGACGTAGGGTTCGTCCGGGGTACTCTGGGAGGCGCAAGCCACCAACAGACTGCTACCCAGCAGCAGACCAATGGCGCGATACTTCATCATGCTACACAACTGCCTATTAGATGCCCATGCGATTCAGCGCATCCAGAACCTGCCGAATCACTCCAGCCAGGCGCGGGTGATCGATTTCGAATTCACTTTCTTTCTGCTCAAGTTTTTCACGCAGGGTGAGATGATGCTCTTCGGGCATTTCACTGCCCTGGGCAATTTTCACCATATCGGACATCAGGTTACCAAATACATCCCGCTCTTCCCGGGAAATGTTTTTGGCCTTTTCCAGCTCGTCATGTAACTGAGTCAGCTGGTCACGAAGTTCTTCATTTGCCATGATCAAAATCTCCTCGTTGTGCCGGATTACCATCGCTGCAGCAACCACCTTTGCATCCCGCCCGCGACAATCTTCTCCGACAGGTTTCTCTGTCTTTAGTATATGCCCTTTAAAGGAGCTGGCACGTTAGTCTGCACATGGGCGACCGGCGGCGAAACCGCCCCTATGACCGGGAATTACCCGAGCACCATTAAAAATGATGGACATCATAGTCATTTTTTTAGATTTCTGTCACAGCTTTTGAGAAACTTACGGCGCACGCCCAACAGAGGCTGAAAATAACAAACGCCCCGGTCTGATGGGGTCTTGTATGCACTGCCTATGGTGCAGAAAACGGGATTAACATTATGACAATAACGAAAACTCTCTTATCGATTCGAGCGGCTCTGGTTTTGCTGTTGCTGTCACCACTGATGGCCCACGCCGACGAACTCAATGGTGCAAACACCGCCTGGATCATTACCGCCACAGCCCTGGTGCTGTTTATGACCATACCCGGGCTTTCACTATTTTATGCCGGGCTGGTGCGAGTTAAAAACTCCCTGTCGGTGCTGATGCAGTGCTTTGCCATTACCTGCGCGGCATCGCTAATCTGGATGATCTGTGGCTACAGCCTTGCCTTTGGCGATGGCGGCTCAGCCAATGCCTGGATTGGCAACCTGAGCAATTTCATGCTGGGCAATGTGATGGAAGGCTCCCTGTCGGGAGACATTCCGGAATCTGTCTTTGCCATGTTCCAGATGACTTTCGCTATTATCACCCCGGCTCTGATCGTCGGTGCATTTGCCGAGCGCATGAGATTTTCTGCGGTACTGATTTTCAGCTGCATCTGGTTGCTGGCGGTCTATGTGCCCGTCACCCACTGGGTTTGGGGCGGCGGCTGGCTGGGTGAAATGGGCCTGCTGGATTTTGCCGGCGGTACCGTTGTACACATCACTGCCGGTGTCGGCGCACTGGTGGCCGCACTGGTGATTGGCAACCGCCGCGGATTCCAACACCAACCGATGATGCCACACAACCTGACTATGACCGTTGCCGGTGCTGGCATGCTCTGGGTGGGCTGGTTTGGCTTTAACGCCGGATCGGCACTGGCCGCCAACGGCGACGCCGGTATGGCCATGCTGGTGACACACATTTCCGCTGCCACCGGTTCGCTGGCGTGGATGCTGATGGAATGGGTGAAACACGGCAAACCATCGGTACTGGGTATTGTTACCGGCATGGTGGCAGGCCTCGGCACCATCACACCCGCGTCAGGATTCGTGGGTCCCGGCGGTGCACTTATCATCGGTTTTACCGCGGGCATCGTCTGTTATTTCGCCACCCAGCTGGTAAAACTGAAATTTAAAATTGATGACTCGCTGGATGTTTTCCCCGTGCACGGCATGGGCGGTATTCTCGGCACCCTGTTGGCCGGTATTTTCGCCTCCGCAGAGCTGGGTATTTTCAGCGGCCAGGGCTACGCCGAGGGCATGACCATGACCTCACAGTTCAAAGTTCAGGTCATCGGAGTGCTGAGTACATTCGTCTACACCGCCGTTGTGACCTTTATCATTCTGAAGCTGGTGGACATCATGGTCGGTCTGCGTGTCGACGACGAGCAGGAAGTTCAGGGCCTGGATCTGTCGCAACACGACGAACGCGGTTACGATCTGTAATCCCCTGTTCGGGTAGCAATCTGAAAAAAGCCGCCTTATGGCGGCTTTTTTTATGGTGTTTTACGGGAGAGGACGGCGACCCTGATCGATAGCTTCACACAACTGCTTGGCACCCTGAACAATACGCGGGGTATGGCGGTGCAGCAGATACGGGTCCACGTTGTAGATACGTCCATGTTTCACGGCACTTAACTCCGGCCACTGTCGCCAGTATGCATAAGCGGTCTCCAAAGCCGTGTACTGACCGATGATAATGACATCGGGGTCCACAGCCAGCACCGATTCCACACCCAATTTGGGCACCAACCCCGCGGTTTGAGTAAACACGTTGTTGCCGCCACAGAGTGTGAGCACATCTGACACCAGATGGCTGCCGCCAAAGGTCATCAGTGGCGCCTGCCAGATCTGGTAATACACATCCACCTCGGTGGACTGGCCGTACTGGCGGGAAAGCTCACTGAGTGCCGCCTGAAACTCGCCAGTGGCTCGCTTGGCCTCTGCTTCGCGCCCCAGCAGTACTCCCAACTTTTCCAGCGTGTCAGGAATATCCTGCAAGTGTCGCGGTTTATTCACATAGACATTCAGACCCAGTGATTTCAGACGGCCGATAATGCCTTCGCCGTTGCCGCTCAGCCAGGCCAGCACCAGGTCAGGCTGATATGCCATCAGAAGTTCATAATTGATTTTGTTATTGGAGGCCACCACTGGCAGTGCCTTCGCCTCTTCAGGAAAATCACTCCAGGCTACGGTTGCCGTCATCTGCTCATCCCCGCCCAAGGCGTAAACAATTTCCGTGAGATGAGGCGCCAGGCTGATAATGCGCTTTGCAGGCTGTTGCAGGCTGATCTTATTGCCAAGATCGTCCACCACTGTCGGGCCAGCCTGCGCCTGGCTGACCACTATCAGGGCCAATATTGCCCATAATCGCCCCATCTCAGGCAAGTACCATGGGCGTGCCGGTGAGAGGATTAACGGCGATGGTTGCCTCGACATGGAACACATCGCGAATCAATTCCGGGGTCAGCACTTCCCCCGGTTCGCCACTGGCGGCAATTTCTCCACAGCTCAACACCAGTAACTGGTCGGCACAGCGTGCCGCCAGGTTGAGGTCGTGAATCACCACTAGCACCCCCACGCCCTGTTCAGCCAGGCTGCGCATGATGGTCAGGGTCAGTTGCTGGTGAGCAAGATCAAAAGCCGATGTGGGTTCATCCAGCATCAGAACTCGCTGGCCATCGTCGACCGGCTCCCAGATCTGGGCCAGCACCCGCGCCAGCTGTACGCGCTGTTTTTCACCGCCGGACATCTGTGTGTAATAGCGTTTGTCCAGATACCCGCCATCCACCGCCTGCAGCGCATCGTTAACAATCTGGGCATCGCGCGCAATTCCTGTGGCGTGTGGTATGCGTCCCAGGGTCACCACTTCCCTGGCGGTAAAGGGAAAGTCCAACCGGGAATGCTGAGGCAGCACCGCCATCATCCGGGCCAGGTGCTGCGGCTGCCAATCTCCGAGACCACGCCCGTTGAACATCACTTCGCCATCGCTGGCCTTCTGCTCGCCAGTCAACAAGCGCAACAGACTGGTTTTACCGGCACCATTGGCACCAATAACGGCCGTCACTTTACCCGGCTCAACGTTCAGGTTGATATTTCGCAGCAGGGAAAATCCAGCAACGTTAAGTGACAGATTGCGGGCCAGCAGCATCGTGTTACTCCAGCACCTTGCGGCGTTGCTGTAACAGCAGGGCCACAAAAAAAGGCGCACCCAACAGGGCCGTCACTACCCCGGTGGGCAATTCTGCGGGGGCCATCAACGAGCGGGCTCCGGTATCCGCCAGCAACAGCAGCACGGCCCCGAGAATGGCCGAGCCGGGAATCAGGTAACGGTGATCCGGCCCGATCATCAATCTCACCAGGTGCGGCACGATCAGCCCCACAAAGGCGACCACTCCGGACACCGCCACGGCCACCCCCACACCCAACGCTGTTAGCAGGATCAGACGGCGCTTCAGGGATTCCACCGCAATACCCAGATGACGTGCTTCGGACTCCCCCAACAAAATGGCATTCAATGCCCTGCCCTCCCTGGGCAATAAGACCATCAACGGCAACACCGCTACGGCAATAATTCCCACACGACTCCAGTTGGCGCTGTCCAGGTTGCCCATCTGCCACAGACTGATGCGCCGCAGCATTTCATTGTCGGCAAAAAAACCGAACAGGCTGGTGGCCGCACCGGACAGAGCAGTAATGGCGATACCCGCAAGTAACATGGTGGATACCGAGGTACCCGTAATGGTGGACGCTAGCCGATACACCAGCGCCGTGGCGACGAGGCCTCCAATAAAGGCACCAGCAGCAATCGCCGTAAGTTCAAAGACACCACTCAGGAAACCGACGCCGCCAAAGAAAATCACTGCGCTGGCACCCAGTGATGCGCCACTGGACACACCAATCAATGACGGGTCTGCCAGTGGGTTGCGAAACAGCCCCTGCATCACGGCACCACAACTGGCCAGACAGGCACCGGCGAGCATCGCCAGCAGCACCCTGGGCAGGCGGAGATCCTGCAGAATGCGCACATCCATATCCGATTGCCGTGAAAACAATTCCAGCAATTTGCCAGGGGCAATGCTCACCGGGCCACTCAGTAATCCCAGCACGACTGCTGCCACCAGCAACAGCCACGCGCCAGTCAGAAACGTTCGGGGAGGCAGCCTATGCATGAATCGTCGGCAACCTGAACAATCAGAAATCCACACCGCGGCGGGCTTGGATACCAGCCCGGTAGGCATGTTTGACTTCACGTATTTCTGAAACGGTGTCGGCAATCTCCTGTAGTGCCGAACCGCCACCGCGACCTGTCACCACTACGCTCTGGTTGGCCGGGCGATTCTTCAGGGTGGTCAGTACCTCACTTTCATCGAGATAATTGAAGCTCAGCATATAGGTGAGCTCATCCAGCACCACCAGATGATAACGGTCATCTGTCAGCATTTTTTTGGCCACCGCCCACGTGGCTTGAGCGGCTTCAATATCACCCTCACGATCCTGGGTATTCCACGTAAAACCGGTACCCATCTGGTAAAAGTCCACTTCCGGGCACTGATCACGCAGGTACAGCTCCTCACCAGAAAGCTGTTCCCCCTTGATAAACTGCACCACTCCCACTTTGTAGTGGTAACCCAGGGCGCGGATCACCATACCGAAGGCCGAGCTGGATTTACCTTTGCCGTCACCGGTCAGCACGATCATGACTCCACGCTCCTGATCCGCCGCAGCAATGCCTGCATCCACCTTTTCTTTCAGCTTCTGCATCTTGTTCTTGTGTTTGTCGGTCATGACCATTCCTCGTTGGAGACACACATTGCCGGGGCCAGACCACCTGGCAAGGGATGAGTATTCGGGTGTAACAGATTGGCCAGTATTTCCAGACTGTCCACCAGGCCTGGGCCGGGACGGCTGAAATACCGGTTGCCATCCACGGCGTAGACCTGCCCCGTTTGTGCAGCTGGCAGCATGACGTAGTCAGGCTGGTTTGTCAGCAGAGGGAGATCCTGTACGGTGCGGTGCAGATTAAACCCGCAGAGAGCGACCAGCAGGACTTCCGGTGCAGCGGCCAGCAGGTCTGACCAGTTACGTCGTCGTGAAGGGCCGTGACGATCTCCGAAACAGGGCGTGCCGCCCGCCAATTGGATCAGTTCCGGGTACCAGTGCCCACTGTCAAACAGCGGATCAATCCACTCCAAAATGGCCACCCTGGGGCGGTTCTCTTTGGCAATGGTTGCGGAACGCGCTGCCACCGCCTCCACCCGCCGCTTTAACCCGGCGTGATACTGGTGGGCCACTTCAGTGCAACTGGCGGCGTTTCCGACCAGCAACACTGTATCCAACACATCGTTGAGACAGGTAGGCTCCAGATTCACCACCTCGACCTCTCCGGGCAGTTGGCAGGTAATGGCATTGACTTCATCGGCGGACACAGCGCAGACATCGCAAAGGGCCTGGGTGACGATCAGATCCGGAGCCAGTGCATCCAGCACATCGGTTTTCAAACTATAGAGCGCACTGTCGGTTTCCAGTTGGCTGTTAACCATGGCGTCGATTTCAGCACTGCTGAGCCCCTTGGGAATACGGGACATGGTGACCACCGGCAGCCCCAGCACATCGGCGGGATAATCGCACTCGTGGGTCACCCCCACCAGGCTGTCCCGCAACCCGAGGCCACAGATTATTTCCGTGGCACTGGGCAGCAGGGAGACGATTCTCACTGCGAGGCTCCAGAAGCCACGACAGGAATCAGGTCGGTATACACAAAGCCATCCCGGGTCACGGTCTCGCCCACGGTGACAGGCACTGGTTTCTTAAACATGGGGCCATCACAGGCAAAGCTGTGGAACTCGCCATTCTCACCACAGGGGTCAACATCGGGAGGCAGGCGCTCAAGAAAAGCATTGCTGAACAGCGATCCTGCCAGCTCCTCTGGCATTTTTTTCGGGTCCAGACAGGTGAGATAGGCCTGCAGGCCCGCCTCAACCATTTGTTGTGCAAGTTGATCGGTGGGGATACCCCACACAGGAAACAGCAAGTCCAGCCCCGTATCCGCCATACGGCTTTCCCGATAGGCACGAATGTCCTCCAGGAACAGGTCACCGAAGGCCACCGCATCCGGCGACAGCTCACGTCGAGCCTGGGCAAGCGCCTCCGTCATAGCCTGCTCATACTGTTCATTGCTGCAAGGCCAGGGTAGCGGAATTTCAATCAGCGGCAACCCTGCCGCTTCTGCCTGCGCGCGCACCAGTTCCAGGCGAACACCGTGAATAGCAGAGCGCTCAAATGCCTGGTTATAGGTATTCATCAGGCCAACCACTTCCACAGAGGGATCCTGCTGCAATAGATACAGCGCCCAAGCAGAGTCTTTGCCACTGCTCCAGGAGAGCAGTACGCGGGTTTTGCCATTCACACTCAGATCAGTCACGGTGCTGCTCCCTAAACTACTGGACCCTAAACACTACTGGGCGAAACTATATCGAATACCCACCATGGCACCAAAACCCAGGGATTCGAAACCATAAACCTCTTCATAATTGTCATTCAGGACATTTTCAAAGCGGCTGTATACCGTCAGAGCTGGTGTCACACGATAGCTGGCACTCAGGTTTACCAGGGTAAATGAGTCCAGGTTCACCGTTTGTTCGGGATTGGGCCAGGGTGGAAAGAAGACGTCGTCCTGGTGGCCGTTGTACTGCGTATTCAATGCCAGTGACCACTTGGCATTCGGCTCCCACTGCAGGGTGGCGCTACCCAAGTGGCGGGGGCGGCGCAACTCATCCACCTCGCGGCCAGAACCATCCGGCTCGGTGGCATCAGTGTAGGTGTAACTGCCCTTAAGGGTCACGGTGGGCGACAGGGCGGCTCGTGCAGTCAATTCCAACCCCTCGCGGTAACTGGTACCAGAAACGTTTTCCGCCGTGTAGGCACCAAACGGAGGAATCGTTGGATCAAAGACAAAGCCATCAATCTCGTCTTCAAGGCGCGCCTTGAAATAAGTCAGGCCAAGTTGGAGCTGCTCATTAAACAGAGACTGGTCAACGCCCACATCCCAGCTGGTGGATTTCTCAGGCTTCAGATCAGGATTCCCCACGAAAGAAGTGAAATATCCATAACGTTCTGAGAAGGTAGGATTTTTCACGGCCGTACCCCAGGTTGCACGCAGGCGGGTACCGGTTTCAGCAATCAGGTAACTGGCATCAAAACGCCGGGTATAGGCGTCATCAAATTCGGTGTTGTCATCGTGACGCAGGCTGGCACCCAGGGTCAGGTCTTCCCACAGCACGACCCGGTATTCCAGAGCCACAGCATTGGTTTCGCGGTCACGATCCTGATTCGGATCACCCCAGGGTAAGACAGGGCCACGCTGGGAGAACTGCTCGGTTTCCCTCTCAACCAGCAGTGACAGGCGCTGGTTCTGATCATCCCAGCTAAAGCTGGTCAGGTAGCTGTATTGTTTTTTGCGGCTATTGCTAGAACCGGTTAACAGGCTATCCGTGAAGTTCTCATTGGCGTGACGACTAACGGCAACCGCAACCCGGTGCTGCCAGCGGTCATCCAGTAGTGACAAATCTGCCTGGGCGCGAACAAAGCGCTGACGAAACTCCGTCTCGCTGTCCTCATCTGTCGGCAAGCCCGTGGTAACAAAATCGGTGCCGTCAAATTCATTTTCCCCTTCAGTTTGACGACCGTGCAGGGACAGGGACAGATTATCCAGAGGACGCCAACCGGCGTTCAGATTTAGCATCGTATTGCGGTAACCGTCTTCTTCGCCACCATGGCGGGAAATGTTTTCGCCCTCAGAGGCCAGGTGGGATGCCCGCAGATTGAAGTGTGCTGTCTCGGAGCGTCCACCCAGGCTGAAACCACTGTTGGTGGTTCCATGATTACCAACTTCTGCAAATACATCACCCTGGCTTCCACTGGTAGCCTGACGTGTGATGATGTTGATCACTCCGCCCACGGCATCGCTACCCCAGAGCGCACTTTGAGCGCCCCTCACGACTTCTATCCGCTCGATGCCCGCCGCCGGCATATGCGCCCAGTTGAATTCATCACCCTGGGAGCCGTCGTTGACCTCCATGCCGTCTACCAGCACCAGCACATGGTTTCCCTCTGAACCGCGCATTCTCAGCTGGGTGGTAGCACCCAGAACACCGCCACGGTTGATGGCCACGCCGGGCACATTGCGCAGCAGATCACTGACCACAGCAGCGTGGCTGTTTTCGATTTCGGACGAGGAAATGACAGTGACAGAGCTACCTGTCTGAAGGAGTTGCACCGGTGTCAATGAAGCCGTCACGACGACTTCCGGCAATCCCAGCAACTGGGTGGATGATTCGTTGTTGGATTCGTTTGCCTGGACAGCGGCAATAGAGGAAATGGCCAGCAAACCGGCAAGTACAGCTTTGTTCATAATGTTCTCCGACGTTCAGCCCCGAACGCATTGAGTGGGTCAGATCACGGAGAAACGATTGGTGCAGAGGCGGAAATCGCCAATACCAACGCAACCACCCCCCGTGGTTCGTCTGCATAGCGACAGGCCGGTCTCCGGACTTATGAGCGGTTTCCCTGCCAGATCGCCTTCCCATGCAGTTGCACAGTGGCGTTGTGATCTGGCGCTTGAATCCCTGAGAGGATTCACTCAATTACCGTTGCGGGGGCAGTATCGGAATAGCTAACTCATTGAAAAAAGAGCAATAAAAACGCACCGATTTCCCGTTTCACCCGGCGCACTGAATGGCGCGCCGAGAACCTGTTGCCGAAGCAAGGGTCGGGAATTTACGCCGCAGTGGCGGCAAAGTCAATTGACGGAAGTTTTAGCCCAGGGCATCCAGGGCATCGGTGAGCTTGCGTACCGGCACCACATCCATGCCCTTGATGGGCTGCCGCGGCGCGTTGCCGGCGGGCACGATAGCGCGCTTGAAGCCGTGTTTGGCGGCCTCCCTGAGGCGCTCCTGACCGTTCTGTACCGGACGAATTTCACCGGACAAGCCGACTTCGCCAAACACCACCAGATCGCGGGGCAAAGGGTGGTCGCGGAAGCTGGAGATAACTGCCAGGATCAACGCCAGGTCCGCACTGGTTTCCAGCACTTTAACGCCACCCACCACATTCACGAACACATCCTGGTCGCCGACCATGATGCCGCCATGGCGATGCAGTACGGCCAACAACATGGCCAGACGGTTGTGTTCCAAACCCACGGTAACCCGGCGCGGGTTGCCCAGGTGACTGTCATCCACCAGCGCCTGCAATTCCACCAGCAAGGGACGGGTACCCTCCCAAACCACCATCACCAGGCTGCCGGAGGCCACTTCGTCGCCACGCTGGAGAAAAATGGCGGAGGGGTTTGCCACTTCACGCAAGCCTTTGTCCGTCATGGCAAACACCCCCAGCTCATTGACCGCGCCAAAGCGGTTCTTGTGGCTGCGCAGGGTACGGAAATGGCTATCGCTGGTTCCTTCCAGCATCAGTGAACAGTCAATCATATGCTCCAGCACTTTGGGGCCAGCGAGGCTGCCATCCTTGGTCACATGGCCTACCAGCAGCAACACCGTGCCACTCTGCTTGGCAAAGCGCACCAGCATAGCGGCGCTTTCACGTACCTGTGACACACTGCCGGGTGCGGAGGCAATGTCTTCCATCTGCATCACCTGAATGGAGTCCACCACAAGGATTTTCGGAGCCAGGCGGGCAGCGGTGCCACAGACGGTTTCCACGGAGGTTTCTGCCATGATCTGTAGTTTATCGGTCGGCAATCCCAGGCGATGGGCACGCATGGCCACCTGCTGGGGAGACTCTTCACCAGTGACGTAGAGGGCGGAAAGGGATTCCGCGAGTTTGCAGAGGGTCTGTAACAGCAGGGTACTTTTGCCTGCACCCGGCTCGCCACCCACAAGGATGCAGGAACCCGGCACCAGTCCACCACCAAGCACCAGGTCCAACTCACCGACATTGGTGGTGATGCGGGGAATATCCTCCAGCTCGATCTCGGCAAGGGTGCTGACAACCCCATCGGCAGCACCGGCAAAACCGCTGCCTGTTCTCGATGACCCAGATGCAACAGCACTCAGTCGAATTTCGGCCAGGGTGTTCCAGGCGCCACATTCACCGCACTGTCCCTGCCATTTACTGTAATCCGCGCCACAGTCGTTGCACACGTAAGCGGAGGTTTTCTTTTTCGCCACACTGCACTCCTTAAAACCGGGCTCAGTCTAGCACGACAGTGGTATTTTTCTGCTCAGTGAAACTGCAGGGTGGCGCGCATAAAAGTGCGAGTCTCAAATTTATTTAGGGCATTGAACTCGTAATAATCACCACCCAGGTTCTGGCCGATCAATTCAAGCTTCAGGTCTGAGCCATTTAAGCGAATATGCTTTGCCAGGCGCAGATCAACACGCTCATAGGAGTCGGTATCAGCACCCCATAGAATCCAGGCCATTTCATCCAGATAGTAATAGCCCGCACTCACCTGCCAGCCCTGACCAAAATCTCGTGCCACCAATAAGCTTGCCGTATGTTTTGGAGTTGCACTGTTTTCCCAGAAGAAATTGTGGAAAGCCATGGGGTCACAGGCATGGTCAGCATCCGCATAAGCGTAGCTCAACCACACATGGGTTTGATCGTCAGGGTGCCACTGAACACCGGTTTCAAACCCTTCGATAACGGTGCCACCACCATTGACATCAAGAATGGCTCCGGGATTAGCCAAAGAAACCAATTCCGGATAGCTGGGATCCCAGATATATTCCACCTCATGCTCATACTCCTCCCGGTAAAACTTCACCTCAGCGCTCAAACGCCCCCGAAACCAGCGACCGATATAGCCCAGCTCGTAACTGGTCAGTTGCTCGGCATCCAGTCCATTCGGGGCCAGCTGCACGGTGTCCAGCGGGGTTCCATCCTCAAGCCTAAGCGCAACATTGTGGCTGTTCTCCAACAGGAATGGCTGTCGCCAGCCCTGTGCTACAGAACTGCGCAGTACATGACCAGGCAACAGGGTGTAATTCAGGCCGACTCGCCAGGAAGTTTCACCTTCATTGATATCATTGTCTTCACGAATGGCACCCATGTTGAGCAACAGGTCGTCGGTAAGCCGATATTCGATATTGCCCTGAAACCGGTAGGTTTCCATATCGGTCCATTCCTTGATACCCGTAATTTCACGGATATTCAACTGATCCCGGCGGTAACCACCACCCCAAGCGAGTCGGTAGCGATCACCACTGATCAGTTGCTGAAACTCAAAATCCTTGCGGTAAACCTGGTAATCGAAGGTATGACCAAGGACCGGCTGATCCAGCTGACCAGGCAACACCAAAGGCACATCCGCTGGAGCCACCCCAAGAATGGCCGACAACGGAGCAATAAAAAAATCGTCGGCTTCCTCAGAGGTACTAAAACCAAACTGCACGTACCATTCATTTCCCGGCGTGCTGACATGGGTAAAACGAAAGTTACCATTCTGTTCTTCTGCATTTTTATGGCCGACAGGGTCAAGTAGGGTACCTGCTCCTCCCCGTCCCCAGGGACCTTGCGAGCGAGCGAGCTGAAAATCCAGATGTGTGGAGGCATCCATCTGATAACGCCCCTGGAACCGTGCCGAACGGGCTATGGATTGGTCATTTACACCCTTGAAGCCGTCCGTATGGTAATAGCTCACTGAACCGCGATAATCAAAACGGTCACCGGTCTCTGCATATTGAGCCGTGACCAAACTGGTATCGCGGCTGCCACTGGCTGCAGTGAAACGCCAACCGGGGTTCAGGGAAATTTCACGGGTAACGATGTTGATCGCTCCAGTAAAGGCATTGGAACCGTAAGCCACACCCGCAGGACCACGGATAACTTCGATGCGTTCGATGTCGTCGATGGTGATGCCAAGGCGGTCCCAATCCACCAGACCAAAGAGGGAACCAACCGCCACCCGCCCGTCGATTAATACCTGCATGCGCCGCGACAAACCATCGGACTGACCGTGGTAGGTCACAGCCGTGTGGTGGTCACGCCAGCTCAATCCCACCTGAAAACCGGGCACCAACCGCAACAGGTCGGGGATTTCAATAAATCCAGAGGCCTCGATCATGGCACGATCAAGCACTGTGATCGCCATAGGGGTATCCGTGGTGGACTGGGGTAAGCGGGTAACGGAAAGCACTACCGGAATATCCCCCATCAAATCATCTTCGGTCAGACTGTCATCTGCCCGGCTCTGGGGTACCATCAGTATGGCAAGTATTGGCAACAGGATCCTTCCCGTCTCGAGAGTAGCCCATCTCCCTGGGACAGTGTTTCTCCATTGCTTCATCTATTGCCCATTCAAAGAGTTATCGTTTTTTTGCGCCCGATTCTACCGGGAGTGTTCACCAATACAAAACAACATCTCACCGAACAGCGCTTAAATTTTTCGGGGGGTTTCTGATAGAGTGTCACCATGTCCCTGATTCCTGAAAAACCCCTGGTCATTTCTCCCTCCCTGGCGGCAACCATCGGCCTGGAAGAAACCGTGCTTTTACAGGCACTGAATGAGTTTTTGAGCCATCACAAACCTGAGAAACAGGGTGACTATCAATGGGCGACCGCCCACATCAAGCAATTAACGGAATTGTTGCCGTTCTGGCAACCCCAGGACCTGCAACGCATTGCCACCAGCCTCAGAGATAAGGGAATTCTGCTGATCGCCTCGGCACCACTGCTGGAAAGCAACGAGCTGCGTTTTGCTTTCAACGAGAAAAGCTCCGAACCCATTGAACAACCCGTCACTCGGGCACACAGCTCGAGCAAAACCATTGCGCCCGGCTGGCAACCTGAAGCCGATGTCATACAGCAACTGGCTCAATACAACATCCCGCCTGAATTCTGCCGGGAACAGATTCCGGAATTTGTCACTTACTGGACAGAGCGGGGCGAACCTCGCTACAGCTGGGGCTCAAGATTTATTAAACATGTGCTGCGCTTGTGGCGTTCACAACAAACGGAGGATGCTCGTCGCAGCCAGGAAACACCCATGAGTAGGGACTGGCAACCCTCCCGAGATGCACTGGAAATTCTCACCCGCCAGGCCGGTATCAACAGTAACTTTGTGGAGGATGCCATCCCCGAGTTTGTGCTCTACTGGATGGAACGGGGTGACTCTTCAAGTACCTGGAACTCGCGTTTCATCATGCACGTCAAACGCCAGTGGGCGCGCTTTACCAGCGCCATGGAACACGACACACTGCCGAAACCCTTGGCGGCCAACTGGCGACCCAGCGAAGAACTCTACGACGTGCTGACGCTGGCCAATATTCCGCGACCTTTTGCCGAGAGCCTGGTGGCCGAATTTGTGCTTTACTGGCGAGAAAGCGGACAACTCTATGGCTCTTGGAACACCAAGTTTCTGCAGCAGGTAAAACGGGCGTGGTCCCGTCAATCAATGGCCAATCATCAGGACCCACTCCATGGAAAACAGCAACGACCTCATCGACCAGACAGTACGCGATCTCGCACCCTCGTCGACGAGCTCCAGGACCGCAGCTGGGCCAACACCTGAGCGCTCGCCACATCTGATCGACACCATCAACCAGGTGTTCGCGCTCTTCCGGCTCAATTACCACAACCAGTTCTACAGCGCCTACGGGGATACTGAACTCCTGAATCAGGCAAAACGCCTGTGGCTTGAAGCCCTGGGGCATTTCAGCAGCGATCAGATCCTACTTGGCGCAAAACGGGTGATTGAAACATCGGACTATCTGCCCACCCTGAACCGCATGTTGCAGTGTTGTGAAGAAGTCCATGGCCCGGAAGGATTGCCAGGCCCGAGAGAGGCCTACCTTGAAGCCTGCAATGCCCCCTCACCGAAAGTTGCATTCCACTGGTCACATCCGCTGGTCTATCATGCGGGACTCGCAACGGGCTGGCACCGACTCAGCAATGAATCGGAAAGCAGCAGTTACCCCGCTTTTTTGGAACATTATCGCCGCCTGAGCCGGGAACTTGCTCGTGGGGAAAAACTGGCGTTACCGGAGCCGGTAACTGATGGCGAGGATAAACCGGCACTGAGCCGTGAAGCCTCACGACAGCACCTGGCCGAGCTCAAAGCCTCACTCAACCTTGATGAATAAACCCGGATTGCCATGACCTGTCCCGACGCAATTTTCTTCCGCAACAGCACCGCCCGACGGATGTCAAAAACCATCCTTAACGGCTTTCGCAGCTATTTTGCGGATTACCTGAACATGACACTTGGCGCCAAGGCACGCTTCGAGAAGGCAGATTGGCAGGCGGTGCAGCGGGCTAATGTGGAACGCCTGGAATTGTACAAAGCCAAGGTGCGCCAGGTGTCAGAGCTGCTGGCGACCGTCACCAACAAGGACATCACCGACCTGGAGCTGTGGCGCCAGGCCAAGGCCGTCTACACGCAATTGGTGTTCAACTTTCCCAACTACGAAATTGCCGAAACTTTTTTCAACTCGGTGTTCGGCTACATCAACGATCACGACAAGATCGACGACGACCTGATTTACGTGCTGTCGTCACAGATGGCCTCTATTCCGGAAGCGGAGTACAGCATTTACGTCCGTTACGAAAACAATTCCGATATCGCCGCGCTGATCGAACAAATCTTGCTTGATGCCGAGTTTTCCACCCCCTGGGAGAATCTGTCCAGAGACGTGCAGGCCATTGCCCAGGAATTCAATGAACAGGTTGCACCCCATATCAGTTCGCCCCTGGGGGAACTGAAATTCGATATTCTCGAGTCGGTGTTTTACCGAAGCAAGGCCGCATACATCATCGGCCGCATTGTCGACGGCGACCGCTTCTTTCCGATCGTGCTGCCCGTTCTCAACAACGAAAAGGGCGGGCTGTTTGTGGACACCGCTATCCTTAACCGTGAAGAGATGAGCGTGGTGTTCAGTTTTACCCGCACCTACTTCATGGTGGATGCGCCACTGCCCTACCTGTACCTGCACTTTTTGAAGCAACTGATGCCCCACAAGGGCGACAACGAGATCTACGCCTCCATCGGCTTTCCGAAACACGCCAAGACCGAGTTTTACCGGGAATTTGTCAGCCACATGCGCAACTCCCAGGACCAGTTTGTGATCGCTCCGGGTATCAAAGGCATGGTGATGTCGGTATTTACCCTGCCGTCCTACGACATCGTGTTCAAAATCATCAAGGACAAGTTCGATCCACCCAAAGAAGTCACCCACGAAATCGTGCGTAGCAAATACACGCTGGTATCCCGTCACGACCGCATTGGCCGGATGGCCGATACTCAGGAATTCGCCAACTTTTCCTTCCCCCTCAGCCGCTTCTCCAGCGAGCTGATGGAAGAATTACAGAAAGTTGCACCCTCGCTGCTGCATATCGAAGGCGACCGACTGATCATTAAGCACCTCTACACCGAACGACGCATGACACCCCTCAACCTGTTCCTGCATAAAGCCTCAGAAGAGGACACCCGCGGCGTCATGGAGGAATATGGCAACGCCATCAAGCAGTTGGCCGCCGCCAATATTTTCCCCGGCGACATGCTGTTAAAAAACTTCGGCGTCACCCGTCACAAGCGGGTGGTGTTCTACGATTACGACGAAATCTGCCCGCTAACTGACTGCAACTTCCGCCGCATCCCGGAACCACAGAACGAAGAACAGGAAATGTCCTTGCGGCCCTGGTACACCGTGGCCGCCAATGACGTCTTCCCCGAAGAATTCCGGCTGTTCTTTTCCGGCAACCCGGGGGCCAGAAAAGCGTTTGAGGAAATGCACGGCGATATCTACGATGTGGAATTCTGGTGGGGACTACAGGAACAGATCCGCAACGGCAAAATCGTCGACGTGTTCCCCTACCGCCGCCGCCGGCGCTTCGACCGCAATCGCTGATTCCAGCCCTGCCTGCCCCATTCCGGGTTCGTCCACTGGCCCGCGTCGAAAAACTACCAACATCGACTCCAGGCAGCAACTCCGGGGCTGCCTTGCCATGAAAAGGGATATCGCGTTTAATCGAATGAAGCACGAAACCCTGCGGCGACCTTAGGCACCTGGCTCGCAGGAACTCCAACGGAACCAGGGAACGGTAACGCCGCATGATCGCACTTCTTTTCAAACACACCAGCTATATAAACCCGTCTACCGCTTTTTTAGCAAAAACAATGGCCATCGAACCATTGAAGACCACTGTAATAGCAAGCTCCGCCCACAGAAGATACAAAACAGATGAAATAACAAAAGGTTAAATACAGCATGACCGCCAGCCTAATATATTACAGCGGCCGCCTTTTAATAATTATTATGAGGCCGAAGGCCTCATTAACAGACTGTTAGCTATACCGAATGGAGACCGAATTGATTCTAAATATCTTTATAAGTGTTTTTAGTGGTGTAATTACAGCTTGGATACTATTTTTACTGGCTCAATTTTTTAGAAAAATAGTTATCCCGTGGTATCAAGCAATAAGATATGAAGGTGTAGATTTAAACGGTACTTGGAAGCATGAGGTAGCAACTGAGATAAGCAATGGATGCCTGACGCTTAACTTTAAGCAAAATGCCCACAGACTAACCGGGAGCGCTCATTTAAAGCATTCCTCAGGAGATGAAGAAAGAGAGTTAACATATAGTTTAGAAGGATCACTATGGGAAGGTTATGCATCAATGACGCTCAAGAGTTCAGATAGAAGACGTATTTCATTTGCAACGTTATTGGTAAAAGTTGTGCAGGGCGGGAAGCAATTAGAAGGTGCGTTTTCATATAGAAATATAAAAACAGACGATGTTTCCTTCGCCAAAATAGTGCTCGTAAGAAAATAGCTAACAAATAAAGCCAGCGGACGCATAATTGCGCCGCTGCTTTAGGCGTTAGGCTTTTTTACTGATGAAATATCTACAGAATAAAGGCCAAAGGCATTTGGCAGTTTTAATATCCCCAATACCAATTCTTTTTGGTATTTCAATTACCTTGGGCGCCGTAGATTATGGCTCAATCTTTTGGGGCATTGTTGGTTTATTGACTCTTTGCATTGGCATTTGGTCTATTTTTTCTAAAAATATTCAATATATCGACACCGATAAAAAGTCCGTAATAAAAGAGAAAAAATGGCTATGGATTAAATGGAAAGAAGAAATTCCTCTTACCCACTTTAAAAGTATTACTTTGCACCGGTTCCTAAAAAATGATGACGGCAGAGATTCATTTTTGTTTAACTCATATGTCACGTTGACTAGCAAATACGAAAAAAATATTTGGCATGATCGGTCAGGGAGCTTGAATTACGTTGCAAGAGTATATACCCCAATTCGTACAGGTGACGCTAAAGCAGCAGCTCTTAAAGATGGACTCATGCTTGGGGAACTTACAGGGCTACCACTTTACATACATTGGGAGCCTAACAATCAAGTGGTGCGGGACTCCGGTGCTGTCGCACCTCCGCCCCACACTTAAGCGTTATATGCAATAGGAAATGTAAAAGGTAATCGTTGGGTTGCTGAGGGTAAGACATTAAAAAACGCAGCCATTGGCTGCGTTTTTTAATCATTGAGGCCGGCTCACTCCCAGAAGCGCCACCACTTGCGGCTATGCTCTTCGCGCATTTCCTGACCTTGCTCTGACCCCTGGCCCAGTTCCTTGCGCTCCTGCTCAGACTTCATCTCGCGCTGTTTTTCCATATCCTTTTTCATTTCCCGCTCTTCTTTCATCTCCCTGTCTTGCTTCATTTCCTTCTCACGGTCGCGAATGGGGTCATGATCTTCCATGCCTTTGTCCATCTTGCGCTGGTGTTCCTCACGCATTTCCCGGTCCATCTTCATGTCGCGGCTGTGGTCACGGTCTTTCATCATGGGGGCGTTCTCTTTCATGGCACCCTTGCCACCGCCTCCATCCTGCTTGGCAAAACCCGGCGATGAGACCCCGAACACAAGCAGGCTCAGAACCAGTATTGATTTGATAACCTTCATCTTTCCACCTCCTGATGTTAAGACAATTCGCTGTTTACAGTATCACTCTGTTGAACCCGATCCCTTGATCTGACGGTATACCAACAGGATCAGAATCGCACCGACGGTAGCCGTGGCAATACTACCCAGGCTGAAGCCACCCATGGTTCCAAACCCCAGGATTGAGCCTACCCAGCCACCAACAAAAGCCCCCGCAATGCCAAGTAGCGCTGTCATGATGAACCCGCCACCATCTTTGCCAGGCATAATCCATTTCGCCAGCATGCCTGCGATGAGGCCAAGAATAATCCAGGAAATAACACCCATAAAAAGTCCCCTTTGCTTTAGTTATATTAGTCCAATAAAAAGGCCCCTAACGGGGCCTTTTTCATGATAACAACTAGGTATTGTCGGCCACCTTGTGCAGATGAACATCGGTCTGCGGGAAGGGGATGGAAATACCTTCCTGATCGAAACGCTTTTTAACCGCTTCGGTGAGTCCGAAATACACACCCCAGTAGTCTGCCTTGTTCACCCAAGGACGAACGACAAAGTTCACACTGCTATCTGCCAGTTCGACCACGGCGATGGTCGGGGCTGGATCTTGAAGCACGCGTTCATCGGCGCTGACCACTTCCTGAAGGACGGCTTTGGCTTTATCGATGTCATCGCCGTAGCTGATACCCATGATGAGATCCACCCGACGAGTATCGTTGGCAGAAAAGTTGGTGATTGTTCCGCCCATTACCTGACCATTGGGGATGATCACACGTTTGTTGTCACCGGTGTTCAGCTCGGTGGTAAACACCAGAATTTTTGATACAGCGCCAGCTACACCGGCCACTTCAACAAAATCACCCACGCGGAAGGGCTTGAACATCAGTATCAACACGCCGGCGGCAAAGTTGGCCAGTGAACCCTGCAGAGCCAGGCCAACGGCCAGACCCGCGGCACCGATAACTGCGATAAAGGAGGCCGTTTGAATCCCCACCTGACCCAGTGCGGCAATTACCACAAACACCAGCAGTGCGTAATAAACGAGGGCGGAAACAAAATGTTGAATAGCAACATCCACTTCCTTTTTACGCATCATGGTTTCAACGGTTTTGCTCAACCATTTGGCCACGTATTTACCAACAACAAGGATGACAATTGCCATCAACACCTTGAAGCCGTAATACAAAATCATGTTTCCTAGTGTTTCCATTATTTCCTCCTTAGATAACGACTGTATAAACACCTGTCTCATCAGTGAGCCAGGTGAAAAGATGATGAATTTATTTCATTAGTTCAGGGTAACCCAAAGCGCGTGAATGATACCTGGCACATAGAAGAACAGGCACAGGATGATATTGATGACGAGGTCCTTACCAGCACCCTTCTTCAGAAAAACAGCCAGTGGTGGCAACAGCAGCGAAGCAATGATCAAAAGTACTTTGTTATCCATCCGTTTATCCTCACGGTCATTGTGTATGGTCTGCATATTAGGGCAGAGTGCGTTTCAATATAGTGAAAAGCCTTTTTTAGGTAAACAAATTTAATCTGTTTACTCTAAAAGAGAAGTGACTGGATTAATCCATGCCGACCACTTCTACGCGATCTACTTTCTGAAAACCTCTTGGCAACTTGTTGCCCCGACGGCCCCGTTCACCCCGGTAGTGTTCAAGATCCGCCGACTTCAGGTTGAGGTAACGCTTGCCCGAATGCACTAGCAGTTGTTGCTGAGCCGTCACCACGGCAATACCTATCATAAACTCCTCGCGGCTTTGCACCCGTGAGGAGGGAATATTGATAATTTTGTTGCCTTTACCCCGTGCAAGCCGGGGCAGTTCATCCAGAGGGAAGACCAACATACGCCCTTCGTTGCTCACGGCAACCACCAAGCTGCCTTCTGCTTCGGCAATTCTCACCGGTGGTAGAACACGCGCACCCTTGGGAATGGACAGCGCATTTTTGCCTGCCCGGTTTTTACTTTGCAGGTCTGCCAGCGTGGCCACAAAACCGTAACCGGCATCCGTTGCCATCAGCACTGGCTGAGTGTCATCTCCCATCAACACACCAACAAAGTTTGCCCCTGACGGCGCATTGAGCCGCCCGGTCACAGGTTCTCCCTGTCCTCGGGCGGAGGGCAGACTATGGGCGGAAAGTGCATAGGTTCGTCCTGTGGAGTCCAGCAGGATGGCATTCTGGTTACTGCGGCCCTTGGCCGAGCAAAGATAATGGTCACCGGATTTATAGCTCAACGAGCCCGGGTCAATATCATGGCCTTTTGCCGCCCGAATCCAGCCTTTCTCGGACAGGACAACGGTCACCGCTTCGGACACCATCAGCTCTGTTTCAGAGAACGCCCTGGCTTCTTCACGGCTGGCGAGGGGCGACAGGCGCGCGTCACCGAAATCCTCAGCCACCGCCATCAGCTCCTTCCGTATCAGGGTTTTCAAGCGGTTTGCCGAACCGAGAATTTTTTCCAGTTCGGCTTTTTCTGCAGCCAACTCTTCCTGCTCAGCACGAATACGTACTTCTTCCAGGCGCGCCAGTTGCCGCAGCTTAGTATCAAGAATGTATTCTGCCTGCACGTCGCTGAGGGCAAAACGTTTGATCAGTACGGGCTTTGGTTCGTCTTCATTGCGGATGATGCGGATCACTTCATCAATATTCAGGAAAGCGATCAGCAAGCCCTCCAGAAGGTGCAGGCGGTGATCCACTTTATCCAGCCGATACTGTAGCCGCCGCCGCACGGTAGCCGTGCGGAAACTGAGCCACTCGCTGAGAATGGTGTTGAGCGGCTTGACCTCTGGACGACCGTCAATGCCGATCATGTTGAGATTGATCCGGTAATTCTTCTCCAGGTCAGTGGTGGCAAACAGGTGGTTCAACAGGCCATCGACATCAATGCGATTGGAGCGCGGTACGATGACCAACCGGGTCGGGTTCTCGTGGTCGGACTCATCCCGCAGGTCCGCCACCATCGGCAGTTTTTTGGCCTGCATCTGGGCCGCAATCTGCTCCAGCACCCGGGCACCCGACACCTGATACGGCAACCCGGTAACGATGATATCCCCATCCTCCCGCTGCCACACCGCCCTCATTTTCAGGCTACCCCGACCTGTTTCATAGGTTTTCAGAATGTCATCACGGGGCGTAATAATTTCTGCTTCTGTAGGATAGTCCGGCCCCTGGATATGCTCGCAGAGCTGGGCCACAGTAGCTTTCGGCTCATCCAGCAGACGCACACAGGCACTGATCACTTCCCGCAGATTATGCGGTGGTATATCCGTAGCCATGCCCACCGCAATACCGGTGGTGCCATTCAGCAAAACATGGGGCGCCCTGGCTGGCAAAATTTCCGGCTCATCCATGGTGCCATCGAAGTTCGGCTTCCAGTCGACCGTCCCCTGTCCCAGCTCAGATAAAAGGACTTCAGCAAAGCGCGCGAGCTTCGATTCGGTATAACGCATAGCGGCAAAGGATTTCGGGTCATCTGCAGACCCCCAGTTACCCTGCCCGTCAATTAATGGGTAGCGATAGGAAAATGGCTGTGCCATCAATACCATGGCTTCATAGGCTGCGCTGTCGCCGTGGGGGTGGAACTTGCCGATCACATCCCCCACCGTGCGCGCTGACTTTTTGTATTTGGCGGTGGATTTCAAACCCAGCTCGCTCATGGCATAGACAATCCGTCGCTGCACTGGCTTCAAACCATCGCCAATATGCGGCAGTGCACGGTCAAGGATCACGTACATGGAATAGTCCAGGTAGGCCTTTTCCGCATAGTTGCGCAGCGCAACCTGCTCTATTGCGGGGTTTATGGGCGTGGTGTCTGTCATAAATGTACTTGTCCGTCTGTTTACTGATTATTGCCCGATGGAAATGGTCATCGCCGGGGGCTTGTCGAGCGCTTTTTCAAATGCACCTGTGCACAGAATCATCTGTCCTGGCTTCACCCCCGCATCCACCAGATAGGCCTTGGCAACCTCGGTACGCTGATCCGCCAACTGTTTCATGGCCGTTACCTGTTCGGGAGTGATGACTGGCTCGGACGCTGCGACCTCTTCCTGTGTATTTTTGTTTGTATCCTTCTGCTCCGCTTTATCGGCATTTTTGGCGCCATCCTGGGCATAGACACTCATCCAGTCCTGGCGTGTGGAAGGTGCGCAAAACAGAAGATGCAGCTGCTGTCGGGCCTTGAGCATTTGCGCAATTTTGTTGAGGTTTTCATGGGCGGGATCATCCAGAGCCGCCATGCCTGGAGCAAAGGGCACCGGCTGAAATGCCAGGTTGGCGAGGCTGTCCCCGATTAACGATTTTGCCAACAACCCGAATGGCAGGTAGTAGTTGACCACACTTTCCGCGATAACTTTGAACAACACCTTGTTGATAATTTTGCTGAGAGAAAACTCTGGTGCGTTGATGTTGCCGCCTATGGGCAGCTTCAACTCAATCGTGCCGTCATTGTCTCGCAACAGTGAAAGCGCAAACTCCAGAGGCACGCCCAGCTCCTCTGCTCCCTCCGGCAGTTCATCCTTTTTCAAGGGCGAGACTTTCAGCTCATGAAACCGGGTTGTAATCTCGGCATCAATTTTATCTTCCCTCACAGCCAAGTCGATGTCCGCATCCACCGAGCCATTATCCAGGTGATAACCGATGAACTTCCCGGCGTAACCGGACAGATTACGGACATCAACCCCGTGGAGTTCGCCATCAATGCTTGTATTAAGGTGGTCGCCAAAGGGGGCGAGATCACCTGCCAGCTTCAAATAACCAAAACGGTTAACCCCGAGGTTAAAGTTGAGGGTTGCCCCCTTATCGGGACGGGTGGCATCCAGATGCTGGATGGACAGGCCCAGCTTTGAAAACTGTTGAGACAATGCCGGCGAAACACTTTCATCCAGAACCCGAACCTGCCCCTGTTGGCCAATCAGGACTTCACCGATTTGCAGTTGCATGGGGGGATCACCACCGTCTGACGGAGAGCTCTCACCGGGTTCATCAGGAGCTTCTCCGGCTGCCTTACCGATAAAACGATTTAATTCTTCGAGCATCACCAATTGGCCATCGCTATCACGATGCAGAAAGATGTCCGGATCAATAATTTCCAGTTGTGCCAGAGCCAGTACCGACGGCGATTTTGACAGACCTTTGAGGGATACAGCGGGTACTCGCACATAGTGCTCGACACCCTCCACCTCAGTAACGGGCGCCATAATTGCCAGCTTGTCGACGCGGAAACTTTCCAGACCAACAACATCGGCGCCAGCGGTCAGGCTCTGCAAGGTCAGGGCATCCAAAGACAGCAGCTCCTGCTCCGCCATAATCTGCAGTTGTGATGTTTTCAGACTTCCCAAAGAAAATGTTTTTTGAGGTGTCGGCGAGACCTCTACTTCGGCATCGCCAGTCGAAGCTTCTGACGAGCTCTCGGGAATCAGTTGTGCCATGAGTGTCGGAGCGAATGCCAGTTGTCCGTTGTCCAGCGTCTGTAAATGAAGCTGTGTATCGCCTAACGCAATACTGTCCAGCTCAATCTTTTCACCAACCGTCAGCCCCGCTACATCCAGCTGTGACAGAGACAGGGCACTTTTGTCAGCCCCGGGCAATACCACCATTTTGGCCAGCTGCAAGCCCTCCAGTGACACCTCGGCACCGTCCAGGCCAAGTCCCTGCAAGTTCAACCCTGACATCGCCAGCAATGAACGGTCAGTAGCAACAGCAACATGCCCCAGGGAAAACTGACTTAAAGCGACAGGGGTAGACTTGACAGGCTCTGCTTCAGACTGATCTTTGGCCGGAGTGTCAGACAAAGCAGTCACTCTTTCCATGATCGCTGGCGCAAACGTCAGCTGCCCTTCCTGGCTCAACTGTAACTGCGCCGATAACTCTCCCAGCAACAGTTTCTCCACCGAGATATTGTCAGAAGCTGACAGCACCTGCAGTTCTGCCCTGTCCAGTTGTAACGCCCGGTCTGTTTCCGGTAACAACGAGATACTTTCAACAGCCAGGTTATCCAGGTGCCACAGACGCATATCGGGGCTGACCAAATTGACCAGGCTGACAGAGTCGATGGCAAGCAGTGAAAGCGGCTGCAGACGGTCATACCAGCGCAGCTCTTGTAACTGGATTCCCGGTACCAACAGTGCGCCGTCCTCCCCCAACTTGAGGTCAAGTTCCCCGGTGTGTGTTAGCTCGCCGAGATGGGCACATTGATTCGCCAACGTTAGATTTGCTGCATCGACACGGGAATAACAGATATCCAGGTTGTTCAGGCTGAGCTGCTCGAGGGATATCCTGTCAATGCCGCCCCCCGAACTACTCGTTTCTGCTTCTGCCACGGCATCGGGACTATCACCTGTCGGAATAGAGATTCCGCCGATACGCAGTATGCCTGGGCCCTGAACCAGATCGATCGCCAAGGTATCCAGTTTCAGCTCCTCAATCTGGAGCCACTGATCGCTCAATGGCCGCCAGGCAATATTGACGAGCAGTTCATTCACCGCCAATTGCTCACCATTGGCAGCACGCACCTGCACATCGTTAATTTGTACGGAGCCCATTATCGGTCGGATACTGATATAGCCAATGGAGGCTTCGAGGCCCTGCCTGTTCAGCCAGGTTTCCGCCTGCCAGCGCACCACAAATGGCAGCAGCGTAATCACCACTACGAGCAGAACAAGCAGGCTGATGATCAGATATTTGGCGACTCTTGAAACAACTCTCATGGATTCACTCCTTGCACTGAACGCCACATTGATAGCACTGGGCTGTCATCGTGACCACAGGATGCTCCTAGACATCCGCAAGATTACCGCGCTGTTGCAGCCATTCCTTGCGGTCCCCTGCGCGCTTTTTCGCCAGCAACATATCGAGCAGGCTATTGGTGTCATCACCCGCCTCGATGGTGAGCTGAACAAGGCGGCGGGTGTCCGGGTCCATGGTGGTTTCCCGCAATTGTATGGGGTTCATTTCCCCCAGCCCCTTGAAGCGCTGCACATTGACTTTGCCCCGCTTGTTCTCGGCCTCGATACGATCGAGAACGCCCTGTTTCTCGCCTTCATCCAGGGCGTAGTAGACGTCTTTACCCACATCTATGCGATACAGCGGCGGCATGGCCACATACACATGGCCAGCGCTGACCAGCGGTCTGAAGTGCCTGACAAACAGCGCACATAACAGCGTGGCAATGTGCAGTCCATCTGAGTCCGCATCGGCCAGAATACAGATTTTGTGGTAGCGCAAGCCATCCAGCTCATCGCTACCGGGATCAATTCCGAGCGCTACGGAAATATCGTGCACCTCCTGGGAGGCGAGAATTTCCTGGCTGTCCACTTCCCAGGTGTTCAGAATTTTGCCACGCAACGGCATGATGGCCTGGTTTTCCCGGTTACGGGCCTGCTTGGCAGAGCCTCCTGCCGAATCACCTTCCACCAAAAACAATTCGCCCAGTTCAGGGCTATCGCTGGAACAGTCTGCCAATTTACCGGGCAGCGCCGGTCCTGAAGTGACCTTTTTCCGCGCCACCTTTTTACTGGCGCGCAACCGACGCTGGGCATTGTTAATACAAAGCTCTGCCAGTCGTTCGGCATCCTCGGTGTGCTGGTTTAGCCAGAGACTGAAGGCATCTTTGACCACCCCGGATACAAAGGCCGCGGCTTCCCTGGAGGAAAGACGCTCCTTGGTCTGCCCTGAAAACTGGGGGTCTGTCAGCTTGGAGGAAAGCACAAAACAGCATTTATCCCAGATATCATCGGGCGTCAGCTTGACACCCCGGGGCAACAGGTTTCTGAACTCGCAAAATTCACGCATGGCTTCCAGCAGCCCGGTGCGTAGTCCGTTGACATGGGTGCCTCCCTGGGGCGTGGGGATCAAGTTGACATAACTTTCCTGGGTTAAATCACCACCCTCTGGCAACCATTGCAGGGCCCAATCCACCGCTTCGGTTTCCGCGGCAAAGCTGCCAACAAACGGCGTCGTGGGCAAAACCTCCCAACCGGTCGTTGTGCTGCAAAGATAATCTGCCAGCCCGTCTTCGTAACACCAGTTCTCGGTTTCGCCACTGGCCTCATCCTTGAACGTCACCTCCAGGCCAGCGCAAAGCACTGCCTTGGCGCGCAACACATGCTTCAGCCGTGAAACGGAATATTTGACCGTATCAAAGTATTTCGGATCGGGGAGAAAACGCAGCTCAGTGCCTGTATTGCGCTGGCCACAGCTATCCACCACTGCCAGCTCAGTCACTTTATTGCCGCCGGAAAAACCCATGCGGTAGACACTGCCGCCGCGTCGGATAGTCACTTCCAGCTTGCTGGAAAGCGCATTGACCACAGACACACCGACGCCATGCAGACCGCCGGAGAACTGGTAGTTTTTATTGGAAAACTTGCCCCCCGCATGCAGGGTGGAAAGGATCACCTCCACGCCGGGCAGTCCCTGTTCCGGGTGAATATCCACCGGCATGCCTCGCCCGTTGTCACAGACGGACAACGAGCCATCCTTATATAACACCACATCGATTTTACTGGCATGACCCGCGAGGGCCTCGTCGACGCTGTTATCGATCACCTCTTGGGCCAGGTGGTTGGGGCGCGCCGTATCCGTGTACATACCCGGCCGCTTGCGAACCGGGTCGAGCCCAGTGAGGACTTCAATATCTTCTGCGGTATAGTTATTCATGGATCTCCGGTGACAACTGCAAAAAGTCAAAAATGTCGGGAAGAAAGCGCTCGAAATGCTGGAAGCTGTGATCGCCGCCCTGCTCAATGGTCATGCGACATCCGTCGTACCTGGCTTCGGCTTGTCGATAATCCAGCACCTCGTCTTCAGTCTGCAACAATACCCAATAGCGGTCCCGATGTAGAGGTGTTCTCACCTCAAGACGGTGAACTTCGTCCACATGCTTTTGTTCGAGCACGTAGCGTTCACCGGTATGGTAATTGGCATTTTCACCCAGGTAATCAAGCATCATCTTATACGGCATCACCGCCGGGTTGACCAACACCGCTCGCAGGGAATACTGCTCTGCCAACCAGGTTGCGTAATACCCCCCCATGGAACTCCCCACCAGGCCAACCGGCTGTTTGGCCGACTCAACCAAAGCCTGCAACTGCCTGATGGCTTTGTCCGGCTCATTGTTCAACCGGGGGCAGTGAAAGGGAACGTCAGGGTAATGGAGGGAAAGCCACTCTGCAGTCTGGCGGGACTTGAGGGATGCGGGCGAACTGTTGAACCCGTGAATATAAATTAATGCCATACCAGGCGGTTCATCGCTGTGACTGAAGCCAGTGATTATAGCGGGATATGGTAATGGATAAGAACTGCTCCCCGGCAGATTCAGGCTTTCACGAAAATGGACAGTGGATCGATACTAATAACCTATGCAGTGCCGGTCCGCCTGCCAATTATTCCCATCGATAAACTCCACACCCGTCTCGATACAGCCGTCCTCATGGAGGTTTATCCAGCGATAACCCGGCGGCTGGCGACAGAGCTCAAAATCATCGCTTGCGGGGGCAAACTGAAAGCAGGTGGAGGGAGCGGAATAGACAGGAATGCCATCCCAGTCAGACAGGTAGTTCTGGTGGACGTGGCCACTGAATACGCCACGAATGTTATCCGCCTGCTGCAGCAGGCGGTGGAGCGAAGAATGGTTTTCTATGCGCTGTTTGTCGAGCCAGCGGCAATCAACTGATGTTGGCGGATGATGCACAAACAACACCACATGATGATTCCTGTACTCGGCAAGCAGCTTTTCCAGAAGAGTCAACTCGGAGGCGGCCAGTTTACCGGCAACCTGGCCGGGCACGGCACTCACCAGGAATATCGCCACCCAGCGGCCCAACTGGACGACACGCTGAAAAGGCTGTCCCATGACCTGCTGCATGACATCAAAGTTATCGTGGTTCCCCGGCAACCAGGCCAACGGGGGAATAGTCGGCAGCATTTGTTCAAATAGCCGGTAGGCACCAGCCTCGCCATCGGCGGCAATATCGCCGGTGATGGCCAGCAAATCACAGTCTGCAAGTTCGCCGTGGAGTCTACTCATCACGGCCTTCAGACTCTCCGCTGTGTTGATACCCGCCAAGACGAACTGGTCATCCTGGCCAAGATGGCAATCTGTCAACTGAACCAGCTTGATAGCTCTATGATCAGGCGAATGAAGTGACAATGTTCTTCTCCCTATACCGACTGCGTACAGACACTTGACCCAAAAGGTCGTTAGGGAGCTTCGCCAAACAGGGGCTCGGGGTAATATCCCCGCGCCAGGCAATGGGATAGCCACTCGCCGAGAAAGCGGTTCCACTGCGCCTTCTCATCCTGCTGGTACATTTTGCGGTTCGGGTACCCGTAACGTGATTTGACATGCCTGACACCATCACATGACACGACTTCAGCAACACGCGCATCATGATACAACCGCAACTTCATCACCGGCAGCCGAAACCAGGGGTTTGTATTATTCCCGGCACTGGCCACCTGGCTAAGCTCGATGAGGGTGGTATAAGGCGTATTCTCGCGAACCACAAAGCGTAATTCATGGTCGCGGTCATGGCTGAAACCCACCTTCCGCTCTGCCGCTTCCCGGGTCATCTCGGGAAACAACTTCATCAAGCGGAAGTAATTGGCATCGCAATCTGCCATGTACCCCCTCAGGTCGACTTTGTAGCGTATTTTTCGTTTGTCCGTCACCGCACCAAATCACATTTTGCCAAGTTGTCCCATCGACAACAGAAAACAGCATAGTCCATCACAAAAACCGTTGTCGATTAATTTGCAGCCACATCAGGCTGATGGTCGTCGCCGCATTATTTAGCAGCCCCTGATCAAGCCACTCATACACCTGCTGCTCGGGAAACACATGCAGACGGATATCCTCCGACTCATGTGCCACACCAAACACTCCACCGGCATCCGTGAGATCCACCAGAGCGCAGAACAAATGCATCCGCTCGTTGCTGCCACCGGGGCTGACCCAGTAATCACACATGGCAATGAGCTCATCAGTTTCCAGCCCGGCCTCTTCCATCACTTCCCGACGTGCCACTTCCGGGAGTGTCTCACCCGGTTCGGAAATACCGGCGACCACCTCGAACTGCCAGGGGTTCTGCCCTTGCCCCATTACACCGACACGAAACTGCTCCGTCAGGGCAATTAATCGATGCTTGGGATCGAAAATAAGTACGCCTACACAGGGTTCGCGCTCGAACAACTCCCTGTCCATCGGCTCAGACCAGCCACCGGCAAACAATTTGTGCCGTAGACGCAGCCGAATCATTTTGAAAAACCCCTGAAAGACCGTCTGTCTATCCTGGACTTCCACGTCACTTTCATTGAACTGGTGCTGCGGTTGCATGTCTTATCTCAAGTTACAGATTCCGGTTTTTTTGACAGCGCTGAAGCCGTGTCAAGGAGAGCTTTAAAGCCACCCTACACAGAGGCCCCTTGACTGTCCAGCAACTCAAAATCTGCTAGACTCGAACCCTCTCGCCACCCTTTGACCTAAAGGATTGTCAATGCGCTTCTGCAAATTTGTCATTTTTCTGGCCGCTTCGTTAAGCCTCACTCCGGCGCTGGCCAACACCCTCTCGGAGATCTACGAGCAGGCTGTCAAAAACGACCCCCAACTGCGCGCTGCCCGTGCCGCCTACCTGGCCGGCCAGGAAGCCAGAAATATTGGCAGGGCCGGACTACTTCCCCAGATTACTGCAACGGGTGAATATGAAGAACTGGAAACCAATGGCGCCAGCACTACAACCCTGAACTCCACATTTAAACCTGGTCGCAAAGGACATACCGATACGGACTCACGAGGGTATTACCTGACCCTGTCACAGCCGATCTTTGACCTTCCCGCCTGGTTCAGTTTTCAGCAGGGAAAAGCCCTGAGCGATCAGGCTCGGTTGCAGTTTGCCGCTGACCAGCAATCTCTGATTCTGCGCACCGCTGATGCTTATTTCCAGGTGCTCCGCGCCAGGGAAAATCTGGAAACCGCGCAGGCCCAGGAAAAGGCCATCCAACGGCAACTGGAGCAAACCAAAGAACGTTTTGAAGTGGGATTGCTGCCAATTACCGATGTGCACGAAGCCCAGGCAGCCTACGACAATGCAAGGGTGAATACCCTGGAAACCCGCGGTGCATTGGATATCGCCTTTGAAGGTCTGACCGTGCTGACGGGCGAGCCCCACCAGCACCTGGCTGGGCTGGTAGCAGACTTTCCCGTAGTGCAACCGGAACCTCTCAACCGTGAGGACTGGGTACAGTTTGCCCTGCAAAACAATTTCAGCTTGCAGGCCGCCAAATATCAGCGCGACGCTGCGGATGAAAATGCCAAATCAAAAAAATACGAGCATGCACCAACCCTGACAGGCAACCTGTCCTACTACGACGATCAGACAGACAGTGAATTCCGCGGGCTGGACACACAAACAAACAATTTCTTTGTCAGCCCGTCAGAAACTGACCAGGAAGGCCACGCTATCGGTTTGACCCTGACTGTGCCGATTTTTACCGGGGGGCTAGTGAGTGCCGAGCGCCGTCAAGCCTTTCAGCAATATGTCCAGGCCGATGAGCTTTTTATTGGCACGCAGCGCAATACCGTTCAGCAGGCACGCTCCCAGCATCTGTCAGTGGTCACGAATACCGCACGGGTAAAAGCCAGGAGCCAGGCCATTACCTCTGCGGACAGTGCACTGGAGGCTACTCAGGCGGGCTACGAAGCCGGAACCCGCAATATCGTCGATGTCCTGGTGGCTCAACAAAACCTCTATCAGGCACGCACTGATTACGCCAATGCACGTTACGACTACATTGATAGCCTGTTGCGTCTTAAGGAAGTGGCGGGCCAACTCAGCCCCGAGGATATTTACGAACTGAACGCCTGGCTGGACCCGGCGATCACTGTGACGAGAGCTGGTGTTCAATAACGTCCAGCAAACGCTGTAATGCGCCACGGTTATTGTCCGCCACCTGTTTGGCTACCGTGGCCATGCTTTCAGCCGATTCCGGGGATTCCAGCAGACGCCTCACCTCTCCCGCCAATGCCTGATCATCCGCACAAATAGCCATACCCCCAGCTTCCAGCAACAAGCGCGAGGCTTCCGAAAAATTAAACAGGTGTGGGCCGCTAAGTACCGGCTTTTGCCAGGCTGCTGGTTCAATCAGGTTATGCCCACCCACTGGCACCAGACTGCCGCCGACAAAAGCAATGTCACAAGCTCCGAAGAAAAGCAGTAACTCCCCCATGGTGTCGCCAAGCAGGATTTGATCACCTTCCCCAGGTACGCCACCAAGGCTGCGCTTTACTGCCCTGAAACGGTGGGCCTCACACAGTTGGGCAACATCCTGGAAACGTTCCGGGTGGCGGGGTACCAGGACCAACAACAGTGATGGAAAAACCGTTAACAACTGCCTGAATGCCCGGAGCACAATCTCCTCTTCGCCGGCATGGGTACTGGCAACCAGCCAGACAGGCCGGCCTTCTCTGCCACGCCACTCTGCCCGCAACTCCCCGGCCCGCTGCTTAAGCGGTTCATCAATACTGAGATCAAACTTGATATTACCTGTAATGGTCAACTGCTCATCGGATAGGCCGAGAGACCGGAAACGTGCACCATCATCCTCGTGCTGGGCAGCCACCCGATCGACCATTGCCAACATGGGTGCGGTGAGCGCACTAAACCTGCGATAGCCCTTAGCCGATTTTTCCGAAAGGCGGGCATTGGCAACCACAACCGGTGTGCCATGCTGACGGCAACAATGAATCAGGTTTGGCCATAACTCCGTCTCCATAATCACCAGAAGTTGCGGGCGAACGCGCTGCAAAAACCGGTTCACGGCGCATGGCAGGTCGTAGGGTGCATAGACGTGATAAACGCTGTCACCAAATTCTGCCTTGACCCGAGCTGAGCCCGTGGGCGTCATGGTGGTCACTGCCAGTAGCGCGTCCGGGTAACGCTGTTGCAAGGCTTTGATCATTGGAACAGCCGCCAGTGTTTCGCCGACAGACACAGAGTGCACCCAGATCACCTGCCTCGAAGCCGCAATGGGTGTCACATACCCCAAGCGTTCTCCCCAGCGTTTTCTGTACCCTGGCGCACGGCGGCTACGCCATAGCAAGCGCAAGAAAATAAATGGCGTTAATAGGTAAAAAAGCAGGGAATATGCAAGGCGAGCCAACGATCTCTCCAGCGAATAGCAGCGTGCAGGACTTTGCCGAAAGCATAATGAGAATGTGCGGGGTATACTAGCCCATCTGTTGATAAGCCCCGTTTCAGTGGTTTTATCATTTCTACTTTAGATATTTTGCGGAGTTCTTTTAGTCTTTATGGCACCCACTGAACCCTCAGAACACCTCCATTGCGACATTGCCATTATTGGTGGCGGCATCGCCGGCCTGTGGTTGCTGAACCGACTAACCAACGCTGGCTACAATGCCCTACTTTTTGAGCAGACCGCATTGGGCAGTGACCAGACCGTTGCCAGCCAGGGCATGATCCATGGCGGCATCAAATACACCCTGAGCGGCACATTAACTGGTGCCTCCGAAGCCATCGCCGATATGCCAGAGCACTGGAAAGCCTGCCTGGCCGGGGAAGGGGATGTTGATCTACGTGGAGCGTCTATTCTCAGCGACCATTTTTATCTGTGGTCCAGCAGCAGTGCACTGTCACGGATGTCGACATTTCTAGCCAGCAAGGCCACACGGGGAAGAGTCAACAAGGTCGGTAAAAAAGATCGCCCACAACTGTTCCAGCACCCGGAGTTCAGCGGCAGTCTTTATCAATTAGTGGATCTGGTGCTGGATGTTCCCTCGGTCATCAAAGTGCTGGCTGACAATTGCGCTGGGCGCATTTATCAAATCGACTGGTCCAAAGCCACATGGCATAAAGAGAACCCGCAAACCCTGGCCATTGATTTCCACGACGGAGAACGAACATGGCGCCTGTCACCGGGACAGGTGGTACTGACTGCCGGACAGGGTAACGAGGCCATTCTCAACGCCTTGCAGGTTACATCGCCGGAAATGCAGAGAAGACCGTTGCAGCAGGTGATGATCAAGCACCGTTACCCGCATCGCTTTTATGGACATTGTTTGGGCGCCGAGACCACCCCCCGCCTGACGATCTCCAGCCACCCCTGCGACGATAGCAGCCAGGTTTGGTATCTGGGTGGCAGCCTTGCCGAAAAGGGCGCCGGACAAAGCGCTTCAGAAGTCATTGCTGCCGCAAAGCGCGAGTTGCACACGTTGATGCCGTGGGTCGACCTCAGTGATGCCCGTTGGGCAACACTACCAGTGGACCGAGCTGAGCCAAAACAACGCCACTTTGCACGCCCGGACAAAGCCTTTGCCAGTCACACAGATGTCTACAACAACCTGATTGTGGCCTGGCCCACCAAGCTCACGTTATCTCCCAACCTTGCCGATGAAGTGATGGCATTGCTTCCCCCGCCAAACCCTGATCTTTCAGACAAAGGCGTCACCCGTCTGGATTTTCTGAGCAGACCGCCGCTTGCGCCCAGTCCCTGGGAGACCGCCTTTGGAAACTGATCCGTTACCCTTACGCCCGTTTGGCAGCACCGGCCTCGACATCAGCATTCTGGGATTGGGGACGGTGAAACTCGGCCGTAACCAGGGAGTGAAATATCCCGAGGGCTTTGTCATTCCCGATGACCGCCAGGCTGCAGCTTTGCTGTCACTTGCTAAAAGTTTAGGTATCAACCTCATCGACACAGCACCGGCCTACGGCAATAGTGAGCAGCGGCTGGGCACCCTGCTGAAAGGGCAGCGGGATCAGTGGGTGATTTGCAGCAAGGTGGGGGAAGAATTTGACGATGGACAGTCCTGGTTTGACTTCACCCCGGAGCACACTCGTTTCAGTATCGAGCGCAGCCTACAGCGCCTGAACACCGATGTAATCGACATGGTGCTGGTGCATTCCGATGGTAATGACGAAACCATTATCCGGAAATTTGGCACCCTGGATGCACTGGCAGCCCTAAAGGCGGAAGGCAAAATTCGCGCGTTTGGCATGTCGAGTAAAACTGTTTCCGGCGGGTTGCTGGCAGCAAAACATTCCGATGGCGTCATGGTTACCTGGAATCTGCAATACGATGACGAGTTACCCGTCATTGACTACTGCCGTGAGCACCACAAAGGTGTATTGATAAAAAAAGCGCTGGCCAGCGGGCATGCAACCCTGGCGGGAGAAGACCCGATACAGAAAACGTTTGATATGTTATTTGCTCACCAAGGGGTCAGCAGTGCCATTGTTGGCACGATTAACCCTGAGCACTTGGCGACGAATGTTCGCAAGGCTGTTCAGGCCTCGCGGGGTCTATAAAGCCGCTATTTACTCTGTATCTTGTTGACGATGGCGGTCGTGGAGCAGTCATCCAGAAAATCCAGCACGGCAATCTCACCCCCGTAGGCGTCGACAATTTCCCAACCCACGACTTCACTGCGGCTGTAATCCCCCCCTTTCACCAGAACATCCGGGCGGATCAACTCCAGCAGGCGCTCTGGGGTGTTGTCCTCAAAGGAGAGCACCCAGTCAACCGCTTCCAATCCCGCCAGAACCGCCATACGGCGATCCACAGGATTAATGGGGCGGCCCTCGCCCTTCAGGCGGGTTACTGAGGCATCTGAATTGATGGCCACCACCAGCCGATCGCCCAGCTTGCGTGCCTGCTCCAGATAACCGACATGGCCGGCATGGAGAATATCGAAACAGCCATTGGTGAACACGATTCGTTCGTTCTGGGCCCGAGCATCAGCCACATCTACCATGAGCTGTTCTTCATTGACCACACCGCGCTCCGAGCCCTGCTCCTGCTGAATGGCACGACGCAATTCTGGCATGCTCACCGTAGCGGTTCCCAATTTACCCACCACAATACCAGCTGCGATATTGGCCATAGCAACAGCCTCGGGTAATGCCTCCCCAGCCGCCAGCGCTGCCGAGAGAACAGAAATTACTGTATCCCCCGCACCGGTGACATCGAATACTTCCCGCGCCCGTGCCGGCAAGTGCAGCTCTCTCTGCCCCTTCCGCAAAAGGGTCATACCATGTTCACTGCGGGTAATCAGCAATGCTTCAATATCAAGTGTTTCCAGTAATTGCGCACCTTTTTCTACCAATGCCTGCTCGTTGGCACAGTGCCCAACCACCATTTCAAATTCAGCAAGATTCGGCGTTAGCAAGGTAGCACCGCGATAGCGCTCAAAATCGCTCCCCTTCGGGTCCACCAATACAGGAACCCCTGCGGCTTTCGCTTCCGCAATCAAAGGTTGCGGATTTACCAACGCCCCCTTGGCATAGTCTGAAAGCACCAAGGCACCGATACCGTTGAGTAGTGCAGCCACTTTTTGCGGCAACTGATCGCAGTCTACTGCGTCAAAATTTTCTTCAAAATCCAGGCGCAGCAATTGCTGGTGACGGCTGATCACACGAAGCTTGGTGATGGTGGGTTTTGAATCTGACACCTGAAAGTCAGCATAAATACCTGCCGAATCGAGCCGTGCTTTCAACGCATCGGCTGCTTCGTCACGCCCGACCACAGATACAAGCGAAGCCCCCGCTCCAAGGGATGCGATATTCAATGCGACATTACCCGCTCCACCAATGCGGTCCTCACTCTGACCGACCTTGACCACGGGAACTGGTGCCTCCGGCGATATTCTGGAAGTCGCACCATGCCAATAACGATCCAGCATCAGGTCACCAACGACCAGTACCTGTGCCTTATCAAAACGGGGAACCGTCAGTTTCATCAAAAACCGTCCTGTAAAAAACTGCGGGTATCTTACCATAGGGGGCACCTTTATAATGCCGCCATGAACGGGATCAGAACACCATGAAACAGCTTTCCAGAGACGACTATAACGCCCTTCGTGAGGGAGCCACGGTGATAGAGGCTGATCGTTATGGTGATAAGGTATTGCTACTCTCGGACGGTACCTACCTCAAACTATTCCGCGTAAAACGGCTATTTTCTTCAGCCGTGTTTTACCCATACTCAAAACGTTTTGTAAAAAACGTCAGTAAGCTGGTGGAAAAAGGCATACCTACGGTAACCGTCATTGAGTCGTATCGCATCCCCTCCATTCGCCGTACGGCGGTGCACTATTACCCGTTGACGGGTAAGACGCTTAGAAAACTAGGGACACTCGACCTGATCATTACAGAAAAACTGGGAAAATTTATACGCGAACTACATGACAAGGGGATTTATTTCAGATCGCTGCACATGGGCAATATTGTAATCTCACAGGAAAACCGTCTTGGCTTGATTGATGTTTCCGACATGAAGGTCTACAAACAGCAACTATCTGAGGAATTACGACTCAGGAACTTCCAGCACCTTGCCCGATATACAGAAGATACCGGGCAACTCAAGCCACACTTTCATAGCTTTCTCCAAGCATACCTTAAGCCCAAAGATAGCAAAGGTCTCGAGATGAAAATACGTGGAATTCTGTTTTAGCCTGAATTATTTTCATCTCAAAGAATACGAGGTTCAAATCTCACTTTGCTCAGCCTGATTAAAATAGACCCGGTTAACCAATCCCATGACTAATGCCAAGGGAAACCAAAAAACCGTCCAGAAGAGACCCGGACGCGTAATCACATGCTGAATTTCAACCTGCATAGCTACCAAGATATAAACCACTAAAGAAAAACTGGCTAAAACCCATCTAGCTTTCCTATGTTTCCAAACAGCAACAAATACAGAGCTTAACATTGCCAGAAAGAAGAAAAGTCCAACCAATCCCTGTTCAAACATAACTTGTAAAAAGAAATTGTGCGCATGCGCAAATGGCTTCTCAGGCCAAAATGAGTGATCAAAACCATGACCAACAACAGGATGATTCAGAAACTCGCCCAAAGTCCAGATCCAAATAATCGGACGTCCAGAAAGTTGTTTTTTGGTCAACTCAACCACAATTTCATCGTAAAAAATCACCCCCATAACAACACAGGCAATACCAAACACAATACCCAAGGCAAAGATAGTGTGGTGACGATAGACCGCCGTCAGATATACAACAGCCAAGGCACCAGCGACCCATGATGTTCTTGAAAATGTTTGAAATATATAGGGCAGCATAACCAGAATGGCTACCAATAAGAGCAAGTTTTGTAGTTTAGACTCTTCCCTCAAACCCAACAAAACCACAGTTAATACTGCAAAAAAACCAAAGTAGATTCCTGCTATCACCGGGTATCCGATATCTATCCATCCTTTATATCCCATGCTATAAATTCTGAACGTACGCCAACCCAACGATTCATCAAGCACAAGCAACTGATAACCTAGAGAAATAACAGCCCCCAATGCTGATATATAACAAAGGAAGATGAGAAATGTTTTTATTTGCTGCCATGTTGCCACTGTAACAAGATAAATAACGCCAAAAAGATACAGCATAATCACCAAGCTTTTACGTAAGACATAGGCAACCGATTCGTTAGTATCACTCCATGCTGCCGACAATGAACAAAAGAAAAGAAAAAATCCTGTTGCGGTTAAAAAAAATATGGCCTCTGAACTCAAAAAGTTTTTTTTCTTCAGCCCTGCGCCAACGACCAGAATAAGGGATGGAAGTATTAGCAACAAATAAACATGGACACCATTGGCACTGCTTGAACTGTAAAAAGTCTTACCCGCCAATTGAATAAAGAGTCCCACCGACATGATAAAGAAAAGTGCTTTAAACAGCTTATCGTCAAGAAAGTTTTGCATAGAGATATTTCTATAGTTTGTGTATGTATTGGTGAGAGTAAACTCTCTTAACAACTCGACAATTCTGAATAGATATCCAGGTAACCCCTCACAAATTCATCATGCCGTTCTCCTAGGTTGCAACAGCCTATCGGAGGAGGCATTGTCGCTATCATCTGTGCACAACCCTCAAGGTCTTCAACATCGAAAAAATATGCCTCTTTACTTAAGACTTCTTCATGGGCGGGAATTCGACTACAGACAACGGGCAACCCCGCAGCATGGGCTTCAAGCAAAGACAAACCAAAGCCTTCCTCCAGTGAAGCTGAAATAAAAAGATCAAAGGCTTTCAAATATTGATGCCCTGAGCTTACCCAGCCCAGCCAGAACACATGCTCCTCAAGCCTCAATGACGCCACAAGCTGGCGCAACCCTTCACGCTCTGGACCATCTCCCATGATTGCCAGGTAGCGCCCTTCACCTGCGCCTTTAGCAAAAGCCCTGATAGCAAACTCTACATTTTTTTTTCGAGTTAAGCGCGATGCTATAACCGAGATATACCCGTCGTTCGGCAATCCGAGTTTATTTCGCGCCTCTTCACGAGCATATAATTTACGCTCGAACTCTGGCATTAATGTATTAGATACTGACCTCACCATGCCTTTTAACTGCGGATGCTGGCAAGCTATTTGACCTGCCAGCTGCCTCGAAACAGGAATTAACCTTATCCTGTTATTATATTTGATCAGTTTCCTAACATCGGAATCCCGAAACCTGGGCGAACCATGAAGCACAATCATCAACTTGAGATGCTCCAATCGCTCTAAAACGGGAATAAAAGGTCTCATAACACCAGGACCATCGCAGATAACAACATCAATAGAGCTGTCCATTACCAAATGGACAAGCTTTTTGGTCAAAGGGCTTGGCAGATAGCGCCAAATGCCTTTTTTCCGTGCAACCCTAGGGCTGGCTAGACTTTGTATGTTTCCAAGATTTCCCTCAGCGCTCTCCCCCATAAGAAATCGTTCACTAACCGGCAAACCCTTTTCAGTGAAAGCACACGAAATTAAATGATGTACTAGTTGCGTCGAATGATGAGAATAATCAGCGCTGTAGATAATGTTGGCTAACATGACATCCTTTCAGAAAAAAAGATCGTTCTTCTATCTAATTCGGGTTCTACCCCGTTTTTACGGACGGTTTAATAAAGATTGAATCCTTAAATCTTGCTTAGCCACTCGGCGTCGCATCCTCGGATTATGAAACAATTCTATGTAATTAAAAACATCTGCCTTAGCAGCATCTCGAGTTGGATAACGTGTATGATTTAATCGTTCACGTTTGATCATTCCAAAAAAGCCCTCACAAGCCGCATTATCACCACAATGTCCAACTGCGCTCATTGAACTGACTATATTCTTCTCCTTCAAGAATCGTTGATAGACGTAGCTTCTAAACTGACTTCCACGATCTGAATGCAATATGACTTTATCGCTGGACTGTCTCTGCCAATGCGCCATCTCAACAGCCTTGAGTACCATGTGACGGTCCTGCCTATGGTGCATAGACCAACCAACAATTATCTTGTGATATAAATCCATGACGACACATAAGTACAATTTGCCCTCATCCGTTTTCATCTCAGTAATGTCAGTGACCCATTTGGTCTCTGGTTCTAGTGCTGAAAAATCACGGTTAAGATGATTTGCAACTGCAGGGGAGTACATCTGCACCTTGCCACGCATGCTGCGCTTCTTTCTTCTAGGCCAGCCTTGCAGTCCATTTGTGGCCATGATTCTAGCCACTCGATTTAAGCTAACAGACTCTCCATCATCCAATAAATCTTCATGCATTCTAGGCGCACCAATAATGCCTCGACTATCTTCATGAATATCTTCGATCTTGCTTAGTAGGCGCTTATTTTCAAGCTTAGTCTTACACAAGGGTCTTTTAGACCAGTCGTAATATCCACTAGGTGAAACACCTAAACAGCGGCACATAAGCCTGACAGGATATTGTCCGCAGCAACGTCGAATCGCCTGATACTTCAGCTCGATTCCCTGGCAAAGTACGTCGCCGCTTCGCGTAAAAAATCCCGCTCCTTTTTAACGCGAGATAGCTCTCTCTTGAGAGCTGCCATTTCTTGATCTCGAGGACTACCAGTTCCACTGAAAGCTTCTGAACCAGCTTCTTCTATCTGACTACGCCATCTAGAAAGCATGTTTTGGGCTATACCCAGTTCTCTAGCCACCTGAGCGCAAGTGACACCAGGTTGATTTAGCTGCTCGACTGCGCCCCGCTTAAACTCAGGGCTATATTTTCTACGTTTAGACATAACAAACACTCCTTAGCCATGATTATGGCCTTCTTTAAAGTGTCCGTAAATTCGGGGTAGAACCC